>JBFXCK010000001.1:0-278091 GCA_050182275.1 Dongiaceae bacterium
AAGCCGAAAATGCTTACGCCGTGCCGTTTTATGCCGATGAGGGGCGCGATCTGGCCGAATTCATCCGCCAGCAATTATCGGCGGCCCGCATCCGTTTTGATTCGGCCGCCGTGGCCGCCATTACCGCCCGGCTTTCGCCCAACCGGGCGGTGAACATGCAAGAATTGCAAAAATTGATTTTATATATAGGCGAAGGAAATACATTAAGCGCAATCGATGCCGAAGCCTGCTTGGCCGACAGCAATGATTCAAGCTTTGATGATTTAACCTTGTCATTGTTCGATAAAAAACCGGCGGCGCTTTTAACGGCTTTAGAAAAAATGCTGGGCGAGGGGCTGCCGCCCATCGTGGCGTTGCGTTCTTGCGGCAAATATATCGAGCGTTTGCTGAAAGTGAAAACCGCTTTACAAAGCGGCAAGGATATTGAAGCCGCCATGAACGGTTTAAAGCCCCCGGTATTTTTTAAACAGGCCGATGCCTTTAAGCGCCATGTGGCGCGCTATTCCGAGGCGCAATTGCTGGCGATGGCGGCCGTGCTGTTGCAGGCGGAAAAGCTGGCCAAATTAAATTCGCCCTTATCTGAAACCATTATCCGCCAAGAAATGCTGAAATTGGCGGCTTAATATAGGCGGCGGTGTTTATCGCCCCGTAATCTTCGTGCCGCAGCCTGAAAATTTGGCTGATTCTGCTTGGGTTTTACCAATTGATGGCATCGCAGTTTTTTTATTTTCCGCTGATGCCGCCGCTGCCAGCCAATAAAACAATAAGAAAGCAGCAGGGCAAAAATAGGGCCTTCTTTTTTCTTCCATTTGTCCAACAGGCCTTTAAGCGCCGCTTCGGGAATGGGCCTGTTGGTATTTTCCGCGCATAAATCTAAAAAATCCTTCAAAGGTTCGGCCATAATAGAGCCGGGCTTTGGTATTTTCATTTTTTCAATATCCAACGCCTCCGGACCAATAATTTTTTTCTCTATAAAATACTGCCAAATTACGGCATGAACCGCCAGCCAGCCAGGGATGCATTTGACCAGGGCAAGCGCAAAACTATCGCCTTTTTTTAAAGCCCATTTTCCTACTAAAGCTTTGATTGCTGCTTTAGGAATATGGCTATTTAAACTGGCCCACTTCACCGATAGTTCCAGAAACTCTAAAAAAGGCTTCTCCAGCTCCGAGCCTTTCTGTGGAATGCTATAAGAGATTTTATTATTGGCCATAGGCAAAATCTTATTCTGTTAAAGCGCGCGGCGCTTTTGTTTTGCGGCGGCAATATTGCGCGGGTCGATAACCGCCAGCGGATTTTTGGATTCGGCCACGGCCTTTGCTTCCCACTCAACTTTGCTTAAGGATTCCCCCATCCACCAATATTCTGTTTCAATTATTCTGCCGCCCATTGCTTCTTCCACCGCCGGGCCGTCGGTGCGGTGGCGAGAGCCTGGCGCGCCAATATCCTGGTAATATTCCCGGCGCTGAATGCCGTTCCGGTAATTCATGATATAG
The DNA here is from genome assembly GCA_050182275.1 of Dongiaceae bacterium. Lineage (GTDB taxonomy): Bacteria > Pseudomonadota > Alphaproteobacteria > SHNJ01 > SHNJ01 > JBFXCK01. Next base: position 1,497 of record JBFXCK010000001.1, read on the forward strand.
GCCGGGCCTTTAGCGCGGTAAAGCGCCCCGTTAAAATAATAGCCTTCCGAAGAAGAAGTAACCGCCACGCTTTGCCAAGCCGGCTTATCGTTGAAACTATGCAGAAGGGCGCCGGCTTTTTTTAAAGTTGCTTCCGCTTGCGAATAATTTGTTGGCAGGCTTGCAAGCGGCTTTAAATTTTTTGCCTTTACCAAAAAAGTCGCTTGCTGCGAGCGGTTCGGCTGGCGGGGATGGATGCATTCAAAATCCACTTCAACCGCCGCGAAGCCCGGCAATAAGGAATCGGCGGCAAGCAGCCGGTAGCGGAGGGGATTGGATGCGCCTTTTTCCCCTTCTTCCGTCAAATCATAAACCGGAAATTGGCGCAAATACGTTAAATCGGCCCATTGCGCAACACCCGCTTCATCGACAAATTTGCTTCTTTCTACCAGAGAGGCGGCGGCCAAGAAACGGAAGTCTGCGGTTTTTAGACGCTTGGGGCTGGTTGCGCCGCGGAAATGTTTTCCGATTTTGCGCAAGCTGTCAAGCTTACCGGCTAGAATGCTGCCGGTTAAAACCAAGAAGCCATGGTAATAAGAAAATTTTATCCGGACCGCCAGGCGGTTTTTTCCCTCCAGCGGTTCCTTGGACAAAATTTCGATTTCAGCAAATTCCCTCGCCGGGGCAGATGCAGATGCCTTTTCAATCACGTTGGCTCTCCTACTTATTCTATTCTTCTTTGCAATAACGAATGATTTTTACCCGCATCAAGCAAGTGAAGCAATGATAGAATTGTTACGGTTTTTTGACGTTTATTTTTACCGTATAAACGCCAAGCGCCGGCTGGTTGGGAAGCGGAAAAAGCGGGGAAAGAAGCAATTTAACCGGTATTTAGCCTTTCAGTTTTTTCAAAATCATATCGAACTGGTCTAAATCCTGAAAATGGATCGCCACGCTTCCTGCCTTGCCGGAAAATTGAATGCCGACGCGCAAGCCCAGCACGCGCTCTAATTGCTTTTCTAAATCCTTGATATCGGCATTGGGGCCTTGCGTGTTGGCGGCTTGGCCGGAAATTTTCGGCTTTTTATTTTCATTGGCTATTTTCACCAACTTTTCGGTTTGCCGCACCGACAGGCCCTTGGCGACGATTTCCAGCGCCATTTTTTCGGCGTCTTTCTGCCCGGCGATGGTTTTGGCATGGCCCGCCGAAAGTTTGCCTTCCTCGATTAATTTTTTCACCACTTCCGGCAAGCTTAAAAGACGCAGCATGTTGGTTAGGTGGCTGCGCGACTTGCCGATCATATCGGCCAATTCTTCCTGGGTGTATTTAAATTCGGTGATCAAGCGTTGATAGCCTTCGGCTTCTTCGATCGGGGTTAAATCTTGGCGCTGGATGTTTTCAATCAGCGCCATTTCCATGGCCTGGCGGTCGGTCAAGTCACGGATTACAACCGGCACATCGTGAATTTTCGCCAATTGCGCGGCGCGCCAGCGGCGTTCGCCAGCGATCAATTCATAATGGCCGGGCTTGGTGACATGGCGGCGGACAAGAAGCGGCTGGACGATGCCTAAATTTTTAATCGACTGCGCCAGCGATTCGATTTCCACTTGATCGAATTTGCGGCGCGGCTGAAAACGCGACGGCTCGATCAATTCGATGCCGATATTTTTTTGGCGAAGCGCCTTATCCAAAGTCGCATAATCTTCCGCCGCGTCGCCCAGCAATGCGGAAAGCCCGCGCCCTAAATTCTTTTTGCTTGGTTCTGCCATAATAATCTCCTTCGCGTTTATTGCGGTTGATAGGCCGGGGAAAGGCGGTAAAAACTGCCCGGATGTTTTTCGTATTTGACAAGCGTGCGCTCAACGGCGCCGTTATAAATCAATTCCTTGACCGCCGTGTTAAAGGCGGCTTGCAATTCAAGCTCGCCCTTGGGGAATGACCAGACATTTTCAAAAATCCTGACCGGTTCACGCGCAATGTTTTTTAAGGCGCCGGGATTTTTCGCCAGATATTCATAGGCCGGGGCAAAATCGATAATCGTGGCATCGGCCTTTTTTCCTGTTACCTCCAGGGCAAGGGCCGAAATTTCGGTGAAATGGGACAAGGCTACAGGGGTTGCTTTGGGCAATTCCACATTTTGCACAATCGCCGACATTTCGCCGTCGATATTGGCGACCTTATATTGCGGATCATTCAGGCGGCGCCAATTGCCGTCGTCAAAGCGCGTATCATCGCCGCGCACGAAAACGCCCATGGCGGAATAAAATACCGGCGCGGTATAAATAATATCGCGCACATCGGCCATAGGCCATAGGCCGCCGCAATAAACATCATATTTGCCACGGCGCATGTCTTCGACATAGGTGGCGAAGCTGGTTTCAGCTACCCATTCGATTTTCAATTTCATCGCTTCGCCCAATTTTTCGGTTAGCTCATGAAAGATTCCCGATAATTGACCGGTGTTAGGGTCTTTGATAATGAAAGGCGTATAAGCGACATAGCCGCAGCGGATGGTTTTGGTGCGCTCGATCCGGGCGGCCAGGCTTTCCTTGGCTTCCGAAACGGTTTGGGGGGTGGCGCCCGGATGCATCATTTTCGCCGCGGCTATGCTGGTAGCTGCGGAAAGGGCGATGACTAAAATAAAATGCAGCGGTTTCATTCGATGCCTTTAAATTATTTTTCCGGCGATAACCGCCAGGGTGCAAAAAACCGCTATCAGAATGAAATGTACCGGATCCATTTTTAACTCCTGTCTTGTGTTTTGCGTTTGCGCTTCTACGCGGCTAAATTATTTTCTCCGCGCCAATTGGCTTCGCGGCGCAACACTTCGCTGGCCAAATGCATATAGGCTTGCGAGCCGCTGCATTTATAATCATACAGCAAAATCGGCTTGCCGTGGCTGGGGGCCTCGGATACGCGCACATTGCGCGGGATGACGGTGTCATAAACTTTTGCGCCCAAATGCTCGCGCACATCGGCTTCGACCATGGCGCTTAAATTATTGCGCTTGTCATACATGGTCAGCACCACTCCTTGCAGCTCAAGGGCGGGGTTCAGCGATTTTTTCACCCGGTCGATGGTGCGAAGCAGCTGGCTCAAGCCTTCAAGGGCGAAAAATTCGCATTGCAAGGGCACCAACACCGCCTGTGCCGCGACCAGCGCGTTCAATGTCACCAATCCAAGCGAAGGCGGGCAGTCGATCAAAATATAATCATACCCGCCGGTATTCTGTTTCATGCCGCGCACTGTCTCATTGGCGGCGCTTATTCCGCTGGCGGCATATGCCGCTCCGCTGTCAGCCTTTTCCAACCCGCCGCTTTGGCTTTCCGGTCGATGATTTGCGCCCTTTGGCCGGTTTGGGGCGTGCGCGAATCCGCTGGCGCCGTTTTCCACTTGGTTATTCGTATTTTCCCCTATGCCGTTTCCGCTTTCTTCTGATAATCCCTTATTCCTGCCTTCCGGCCCCTGACCTGCGCGCGCCCAGGCGTTGGCCGGACGCTCCAAATTGCGCAAAGAATTTTTCAAACAAAATTCGCGGCGTTCCATGTCGATCAATTCCAGCTCGGCGCCCGCTACATTCATGGAAGAGGGCACCAAATCCAGACCCGTAATCTTCGTTGGCACCGCAGCTTCCTCCGCCGCCAAGCCCTCGATCAGCAATTCATAAGTACTATGGCCGTTTTCGCCCTTGGCCAAACCAAGCCCTGTCGTGGCATTGCCCTGCGGATCGAGATCGATTAACAGCACTTTCTTTTTAACAGCCGCCATAGCAGTCGCCAAATTAATAGCGGTCGTGGTCTTACCGACACCACCTTTTTGATTAACAATTGTAATGATTCTAGAAAAAGATGTAATATATTGATTTTGCAATATATTTTTATTATTTTCGGTGCTATTATTCATGCCATTTCACCTTTAAAACACTACCGGTAGTGCTGGAAATACTAGGAATTTTCTCAATCACTACCTGCCATGAATCTGATTTTGCTGTCAATTCGGATTCAACCTGCTCTCCTTTTAAAAAAAGCCCAACTGTGTCTTTTTTCACAAAATTTTTGCTGTAATTCAGCAAAGTTGGGACATCCGCCAAAGCCCTGGCTGTAATAACATCAGCTTCTATATTTCTAAGATTTTCAATCCGGTCTTGATGAATGATGACATCGGTCAATGTTTCACGTGAAACATTTTCCAAAAATGCGCATTTTTTGGCATCAGCCTCTATTAAATGGACTTCCTGAACTCCCATAATCGCCAATACCATCCCTGGAAAGCCGGCGCCAGATCCCAAATCGACTAATATTCTTGTATGTGGGGGTAAGTGATGAATCAATTGCCCGCTATCTAATATATGCCTGCCCCAAAAATCATCCAAAGTCGATGCGGAAACCAGATTAATCTTGGAATTCCACTTTTTTAGCAGCTGCTCATAGGTAAAAAACTTCTCCAATGTTCCACGTGAAACATTTAATAGCTGAGCAACCTTATTGGGGGAGATAAGTTCCAAAATTCGATTCCAATCTTAAGCCGATTTTTTGCGGGCCTGATTCTTATTTTTCTTCACATAACGAAGTAAAGCAATCAAAGAAGCTGGCGTTACCCCCGAAATTCTTCCGGCGGCGCCTAGAGTTTTGGGCCGAATATGGCCAAGTTTGGCCTTTATTTCATTGGATAATTCAGAAAATTGGCTGTAATCCAAGCTTTCCGGCAAAGCCAAATCCTCATCACGGCGGAAGCTTTGGATATCGGCCTCCTGCCGTTCAATATACCCGCTATATTGCGCCTCGATTTTAATTTGTTCCTGATTTTTTTCTGAAATCGCCCTTAATTCCGGCCATATTTCAGAAAGCTTTTCAAAACTAATATCGGAATAACGCAGCAAATCAAAGGCGCTGCGCTTGATTCCGTCTTGGTTGATGGTGATGCCGAATTTTTGCAGCTGATTCGGACTGGCAATCAGATTTTTTGCCCGCGCCATATCAGAATTTAATTCCCGCATCTTATTTTCAAAAAATGTTTCACGTGAAACATTGACCAGGCCGGCCTTAACGCCAAGGGGGGTTAACCGCTGATCCGCATTATCAGCGCGTAAGGTTAGGCGGTATTCGGCGCGGGAAGTGAACATGCGGTAAGGTTCGGTGACGCCGCGGGTGATGAGATCATCGACCATAACGCCGATATATCCGTCGGCGCGGTTCAGCGTAAAAGCCAAGGAATCTGCGGCCCGCAGCGCGGCGTTGGCACCGGCCAGAAGGCCTTGCGCCCCGGCTTCTTCATAGCCGGTGGTGCCGTTGATTTGTCCGGCTAAAAACAAACCAGTGATTTTTTTTGTCTCTAAAGTAGATTTTAATTCTCTGGGATCTACATAATCATATTCGATGGCATAGCCATAGCGCTTAACCGCAACCCGCTCCAGCCCCGGAATAGTGCGCAAAAAAGCGTCCTGCACTTCGATGGGCAGCGAGGTTGAAACGCCGTTCGGATAAACCGTATCGTCATCCAAGCCTTCGGGCTCGAGAAAAATTTGATGCCGCTCGCGCGAGGCGAAGCGCACCACCTTATCCTCGATCGAGGGGCAATAGCGCGGCCCCACCGATTCAATTTGCCCCGAATACATCGGCGAGCGCCCAATATTATCGCCAATAATTTTATGCGTCGCCAAAGTTGTTTCGGTGATATAGCACGCAATTTGCGGCGTGGTGATTTTTTCGGTCAGATAAGAAAACGGAATAGGCGGATCATCGCCTGGCTGCAATTGACAAGCGCCCCAGTCAATCGTCTTGCCATCAAGCCTGGCCGGCGTTCCTGTCTTCAGCCGCCCCAACGCGAAATTAAAACGGGCCAGGGTTTTAGCCAGCTTTACCGCGGGATTTTCACCGACACGGCCCGCCGGAATTTTCATTTCGCCCTGATGAATCAGCCCGCGCAAAAAAGTTCCGGTGGTAATCACAACCGCGCCGCAAGAAATTTGTTCATGCAAATTGGTGCGAATGCCGGCGACACGGCCCGCCTTATCCAAAATAATATCCTCGACTTCCGCCGCAATCACGGAGAGATTCGGATAGCTCAACAAAATTTCCCGCATCGTCTCACGGTAAATTTTGCGATCACTTTGCGCGCGCGGCCCCCACACCGCCGGGCCCTTGCTTTTGTTTAGCATGCGGAATTGAATGCCGGCGGCATCAGCCACCCGTGCCATCAAGCCATCCAACGCATCAATCTCACGCACCAAATGGCCTTTGCCCAATCCGCCAATCGCCGGATTGCACGACATCTCACCAATGGTTTCAATTTTATGGGTGATCAGCGCCGTCTTAGCGCCAAGGCGCGCCGAAGCGGCGGCCGCCTCACAGCCGGCATGGCCGCCCCCCACCACAATGACATCGAATTTTTCCATCCCTTGGGGATAACCTAAAACTCTATATATGTCAAATATTTCAATGGGTTAATTTTAGACCGGACTAAATGGGGAAGAGAGACTTATTTATAGTATTTATATTATTATTAAAACCATATTACTAGTATTATATACTACTAATAGATTTTTTATATTAAAAATATCTATTAGATTTATTTTTTGCTCTTGGCCTGTAAAAATAAAAAATCCCGCATTTGAGGCTCAACTGACCTCAGATATAGAAATAACAACTATATCTGATTTGGTCATAAAAAATTATAGTAATAGGAATACATATAATATAAAATCTTATGAATGATATTTTTATAAATATTACTTCTTTTTATAATTTGTTAAAGCAATAATAAATCTATTTCTATAATACAAAAATCTTGATAGAATTTTTATTGCCATAAACATCTACTGATTGTAATTTTTGATAAAGAATTAATTCTACCTTTGTTATCCACAGTGTTTATTGCTGTTTTAATATGCATTAAATAATATAATTTCTATATATAATATTATTTCTTTTGACATTTTCCATCAAAAAGTTAATTTTTAAAAAGGCGTTTTTCCTCTGTTATAAAAAACTCATTTAAAAACAAATACATAATCAGATATAAACGCGTTTTATTTCACAATCCTTATAAATAATTTTATTTCAAAATCTATGTTGATGGATTTTGTGAAATAGTTTTATGTATTTTTTATGACAACGACATCAACCGCGGCAAGCCTTCCTGATAAAGACACGATTCTGGCCATTCCGGCCGATATGCCTTCCGGTTTGTTCGACGCCACGGATGAGGAAGGCATCAAGGCCAAATACCGCGATTTATGCCGCGTTTGGCACCCCTTGGCCGACCATGGCGATGCGGATGCCGCCAAAGTTTTCGCCCATATCTCAACATTATATAAATTGGCGAAAGCGCGGCTGGGAATTTCCGTAACCGCCCCCGGCGCCGAAACTTTGCGCATCGCCGCCACGGGCAAAGTTTACAATATTAAATACCGCCGGCGTCACGTAACCGATACCGGATTTTTATATACCGGCGATCAATTGGTGACCTACCATTTCACGCCCGATAATGAGGACCTCGCCAAAGCGGCGCGCAAAAATATCGCCAAATTTTCTTACGCGAATGCAGCCATGGAAAAAGAATGCGCGCGTTATTTGCCGAAAATGAAAGCTTTTCTTGAAACGAAAGACGGAGCCTATTTAATCATTGAAAAAACCCCGGATCTGATTTTGCTGCGTGATGTGCTCGATTATTGCAAAGGCAAAATGGACCCGCGCCATGCCGCCTGGGTGATTAATTCGCTGCTTAATCTGGGATGCTATTTGTCCTGGGCGGGAATGACGCATAATGCGATTTCCCTCGATAGCTATTTTATTTCCCCGCGCCATCATTCGGGCGCGCTTTTAGGCGGCTGGGAATTCGCCGCCCCCATCGGCGCCAAGCTTGCCGCCCTGCCGCACCGCAGTCAGATGATCGCTTCTTCCGCTAGCGGCGATGTTTTCACCGCCGACCCCAAGCTTGATCAAAAGCTGATCCGCGCTTTGGGCCGCGAATTAATGGGCGATCCCAGCGGCATTATTTTGCGCAGCGACAAGCATGTGCCGCACGCGCTGGCCCATTGGCTGTGCGAAGGTGCCGCGCATGAAGCGGCGGTGAAAGTTTACAAAAAGTTCGATGCGTCGGTATTGAAGGCCGCCTTTGGCCCAAAAAAATTCGTCAAATGGGAGGCAGGGGCCAAGGAAATTTATTCACGCGGTAAATAGCTATCGGATTAACCTTAACCAAGGAGAATGTATCATGGGTGGTGTGAGATGGGATCCAAGCGCATGGGAAGAACATGCGGCAACGGTTGCAACCAAAGCGCCGGAGGAAATTTTTACCAGCAGTGCTATGCCAGATGAACTGGACCCGCTGAAAATCAAATTCCGCGAATCGCGCGATTCCGAAGCCAACCCCAACGCCACGCCGATTATTTTGGCCTGCGATGTCACGGGGTCGATGGGCATGATCGCCGATCATATCGTGCGGCAAGGCTTGGGCACTTTGGTTGAAGAAATCATCAAGCGCAAGCCCGTGCCCGATCCGCACATTATGTGCATGGGCGTGGGCGATGCGAATTATGACCGGGCGCCTTTGCAAGTCACGCAATTCGAGGCCGATATCAGAATCGCTAAGCAATTAGCGGAAATTTATATCGAGCATGGCGGCGGCGGCAATTGTTTTGAAAGCTATAATTTGCCGTGGTTCTTCGCCGCCACCAAAACCCGGCTTGATTGCGTGGAAAAAGGGCGGCGCAAAGGCTTGCTTTTCACCATCGGCGATGAAGAAGCGCCAGCGCCTTTGACCGCCGACCAAATCAGGCGGTATGTGGGCGAAGATATTGGGGAAGGCCTTTCCAACGAGGCCCTGCTTGAGATGGTTGGCCGCATGTATGACGTCTTTCATGTGATAGTCGAGGAGGGCGATTACGCCAGGCATTCCCGTTCCAGCGTGGTTAAGAGCTGGAACAAAACCCTGGGCCAAGGGCGGGTGATCCGCTTATCGGATCATACCAAACTGGCCGAGGTGATTGTTTCCGCCATCCAAGCGCATGAAGGGCAAGATAAAATCGCGGTCGCCAAAAGCTGGGATGGTTCGACCGGTTTGGTGGTGCGCGATGCGATTGCCGGAATCGGCGGCGGCACGGCGCTTATGGCGAAGCCGGGCGTGGCGCGGACGAAAATGAGAGGGGAAAGATAAAGTGAAAAAAGTCCATGCGGTGATCGGCGCCAATTTCGGTGATGAGGGAAAGGGCCTCATCACCGATTACTTGGCCGCTTCTTATGGCGGGCAAGCGTTGGTGGTGCGCCATTCCGGCGGCGCGCAAGCGGGGCATACCGTGGAAACGGTTGATGACAAGCGCCATGTGTTCTGCCATGTGGGCAGCGGCGCTTTGGCGGGCGCGCCTACTTTTTTAAGCCGGTTTTTTATATGCAATCCTTTATGGTTCGCCCGTGAATTGGCGCGGCTTAAGGCATTGGGCGTAAAACCGCTGATTTACGTCGATCCCCAGGCCGCCGTCACCACGCCTTACGAGATGATGATTAATCAAATCGCCGAGGAATATAGGGGGAATAAGCGCCATGGCAGCTGCGGGATCGGCATTGGCGAAACGATCGAGCGCGCGGAAAATTTCCTGCCTTTGACGGCGGGCGGTTTATCGAACATTCATCAATTGCGCCATACGCTGGAGGAAATTAGAAAATTCTGGCTGCCCAAGCGCTTGGCGGAATTGGGGGTTAAAAAAATTCCCGCGGTTTGGAAAAAACGCATCGCCGCCAATGGCATCCTAGAGCATTTTATGAATGAATGCGCGCAATTCTGCAATGCGACTATTCCAGCGCCGCCCGGCCTTCTGGCGAAGACGCCGATTATTATTTTCGAAGGATCGCAAGGATTATTGCTCGATCAAAACCGCGGCTTCTTTCCGCATGTCACGCGCGCCAATACCGGCATTAAAAATGTGGCGGCGCTGGCGGCAGAGGCGGGGATTGAGGAAATCGATGTAACTTACGTCACGCGCTATTACGCAACCCGCCATGGCGCCGGCCCCTTGCCGCATGAATTGCGCGGCGCCCCTAGCCTTAAAATAAAAGATGAAACCAACATTTATAATCCCTATCAGCAGCATTTGCGCTTTGCGCATTTGGATTGGGATTTATTGGCCAAAAGCATGTTTGATGATTTAAGCGATGCGCCCGCCTTTCTTCAAATCCGCCGCCGGCTTGCCGTCACCTGCATGGATCAAGCGGAAAATGTGATTCATTACAGGGATGGCGGGGAAGCGCGGCGCATTGCCTCGGTCGGGTATTTAAGCGCGCTGGCCAAAAAGCTGGCATGGGATGATATGCTGGCTTCTTTCGGCCCTACCCGCGCCACGGTGCAGCCCTTGCCTCACTTGCCGATGCAAAAATCCTTGAAAATAACATCCAGCAAATCTTCCACATCGACACGGCCGGTAATGCGGCCGATTTCCGCGGTGGCGTAACGCAAATCTTCGGCCGCCAATTCAAGCGGCTTGGCTAGCGAAAAGTCGCCAAGCGCTTTCAGGCATTTTTGCAAAGAATCGCGGTGGCGGGCGCGGGTCAGCGACGGATTAATTCCCAATTCCATTAAAGCCGAGGCTTTTTGCTGCAAAATTTTTAAAAGCTCGTCTAAACCTTCCCCGGTCTTCATTGATAAGGAAAGCGATTCTTTGCTTAAAGGCCTGGCCAAATCGATTTTATTTTCCACCAAAATACTATTGCCATCGATTAGATTTTTGATGGTTTGATCCGGCGCTGTACCGGCTTCGATCACAATAATTTTAAGGTCGGCGGCTTTGGCGGCCTTTAGGCTGCGCTTAATGCCTTCGCTTTCAATTTCATCAACGCTATCGCGCATTCCTGCGGTATCGGCCAGCGTCACCGGATAGCCGCCCAAATCCAAATTCACTTCGATCACATCACGCGTGGTGCCGGCGATATGGGAAACGATCGCCGCCTCGCGGCGCGCCAGCGCGTTCAGCAGGCTTGATTTGCCGGCATTGGGGGGCCCTAGAATCGCCGCATAAAGCCCGTCGCGCAAAATTTCGCCGCGGTGCTGATCGGCTAAATGGGTTTTGATGCGGCAATGCAAATTTTTAACTTTGCTTTCCACTTGTTTAATAATCGCCGGATCCAAATCTTCCTCGACAAAATCGATCGAGGCTTCTACATAAGCCAGCGCTTGAATAAGTTCCCCGCGCCACGTTTCATATAAATTCCCCAACTCGCCGCTTAATTGGCGCAAAGCCTGTTTGGCCTGGAGTTCGGTTTGCGCCTGAATTAAATCGGCCAGGCCTTCGACTTGGGTTAAGTCCAATTTGTTATTTAAAAAAGCGCGGCGGGTGAATTCGCCGGCCTCGGCCATGCGGCAGTTTGGAATTTTGCTTAAAGCCGCCAAGGTCGAATGAATAACCGCCCGCCCGCCATGAACATGAAATTCGGCGACATCCTCGCCGGTGAAAGAATGGGGGGCCGGAAACCATAACAATAAAGCCTGATCGATTAAGTTTTGATTTTCCGGATCGCGCAATTCGGCTAAGCTTGCCAGGCGCGGCTGGGGGATTTCCCCGGCCAATCGCCGCAAACAATCGCCCGCCTTGGGGCCGGACACGCGGATAATCGCCACACCGGAAATACCGGGGGCGGTGGCTGGGGCGTAGATGGTGTCACTGGAATTCACCGCCTTAGAGGTAGGCGATTTAAAAAATTAAGGCTAGAAAAATTTTCTTTTGCTGGCCTTAAGGCCGGGCCGGCGGCGGCTGGCGCAAGGGGCTTTTGCACCATTCTTCGGCGGCAATGCCTTGGCGTTCCGTTTCCCGCCTAAATTCATAGTCGGTATTGCCGCAAGCATGGAAGGTCATGCGCTGGTCTTTGCGGCCTGGCGCAGTGTAAACGCAAACGATTGTCGCGCAACGATGTTCCGGTGCGCGCGGCAATTGCCGCCACAAAGAAGAGGTGCAAAGGCAATTGTCTTTGTTATTCAACCCTGGCAAAGGCAACGTTTTTCCGCCAGAAGCTTGCAAAGATGTTTCTTGCGCTAATGAAGGGCTTGCACATAAACAAAGCAAGGCGGCGCTGCAAAGTAATTTTTTGATCATTCATCCTCTCCTGTTATTTCATTAGTTTAAGAAAAGGATGTTAAAATTTAATGACGGAAAAATTAACGGCTTTTTTCTAAGCTACTGATTTAGAGTCGTTTTTTAGCAAAAGCCGCGAAACTATTCCCCCGTCCAGCAGATGTTTTTGAATAATCTCCTCAATATCCTCGCGGTTTTTATAATGATACCAAACCCCTTCCGGGTAAACCACCATGACCGGGCCTAATTCGCAGCGGTCCAAACAGCCGGCGATATTAACCCGGCTATGCTGCAAATTATCGCGGATAGTAAGGGGTAAATTGGGGTCTTGGCTTAATTGCTTTACACGCTCTTTAAAATAACGGCGTAATTCCTCACTGCCATGGGCGCCGCAAGAAGGCTTAGGCGCGCTTGCCTCGCGCTTATTGGTGCAGCAAAAAATATGGCGGCTATAAAAGGGTTCTTCCATCTGTCCTGCCGGGGTATGGGGTATAAAGGAAATACCGCCCCTTATAGCCTATTTTAGGCTGGCGCTACCGGTAATACTTAAGTAGCGCCAAAAAAATCCCCAGCTTTTGCTGGGGTTTTTTAAGAAGATTTTATAAGTTAAAATCATTCTAATAAAACCTTTAAAAGGCGGCGTCGTCCGGTATGATCGCCCTTTTATTGAACCTACAATTGTAGTTAAAAAGAAAGCGGGGCCGTTTATGGCCCCGCTCCTGATCAGATTAGGATTGAATTATTTCTCGGCGCGAATATCGATTTTGCGCGCGCGCTTGGCTTTTTCTTCGTGCTTTGGCACCGAGATCGTTAAAACGCCATTCTTGAAACTGGCGTCGATATTCTCGATCTTAACATCTTCGGGCAAAGCGATCTGGCGGGTGAATTCGCCAAAGCGCCGCTCGGCGCGGTAAAAGTTTTGATCTTTTTCTTCGGTTTCTTCCTTCCGCTCGCCGCTGATGGTCAAAAGCCCGTCTTTAACGCGCACATCGACATCAGCTTCGCTTAAGCCCGGCAAATCCATGGTGATGCGGTATTCCTTATCGGTTTCCGCGATATTTAAATCGGGATTCCATACCGGTTTCATTATATTGCTGATGGTCGATGCGATCGGCCCTTCACCCAGCACGCGCTCAACCAATTGATTGATCGGCACTTCAAAAAAATTATTGCCATAGCGGGTTGGGCAAGCGCCATTTACTTCAATCGGGTCGTTATGAATTAAACGGCTTAAAAAACTTTGCATGGTAACTTCTCCTTCAAGGTTAAAGTAAGCTGCAAAAACTGTTATAACTGACCTAGGAATGGGTCCATCATTTTTCAAGATCGATAAAAATCTTTGGAAATCAATAACTTATGATAGTCGAAAGGGTAGCATATGACCGAAATCCGCATTTCAGCCCGAACCCCTGATGCCAAGTTTGGCGCGCATTTTATGGCTTACCAGGCGCTGCCCAAGAATGCGGGCAAAGCGCCGGTTATTATCGTGATTCAAGAAATCTTCGGTGTCAATAGCGTTATGCGCGCTATTTGTAACTCATTGGCCGAAACCGGCTATATCGCGATTTGCCCCGATTTATTTTGGCGGCAGCAACCAGGCATCCAATTAACCGATCAATCCGAAAAAGAATGGCAAAAGGCTTTCGCGCTATTCAACGGTTTTAATATTGATCTGGGCGTTGAAGATTTAATTGCAACGCTGGATCATGCGCGCACTTTGCAAGAAGGCAATGGTAAGGTTGGAACGCTTGGTTATTGCCTGGGAGGGAAACTCGCCTATTTAATGGCAACGCGCAGTGATGCCGATTGCAATGTCAGCTATTACGGCGTTGGCATTCAAGATTTGCTGGATGAAGCAAAAAATATTAAGCACCCCTATCTCATGCACATCGCGGGCAAGGATAAATTTGTGCCGCCTGACGCGATCGCCAAAATCCGCGAAAATCTTTCCAAGCATCCGCACGTAACAATGTATATTTACGATGAACAAGATCACGCCTTCGCCAGGGTTGGGGGTGAACATTATGATGCGGCGGCGGCCGGGCTTGCCAATAAAAGAACCGCGGAATTCTTGGGCAAAAACTTAAAATAGGCCTCAATTATTAACCAAGATTTTCTTGGGGGGAAAGCGGGATTATGGTAGAATAATCCGATGCGATTAAGCCATTCTTCCGCCATTTTGCGACCCTTATCCGCCGATTCTGCCGCCGGGGATGCCCATAATTTCGCCGGCCTTGATGCGGGCAGCTCGGTTGCGCTTGGCAAAAAAGCAAAAGCCGCCACCCAGCAAAGCACTGTCAGCAAACGCTGGTCGCGGCTGATTATGGCGGCCTCTGCTGGTTCGGCCGTGTCTTTTCTGGCCTTATGCCTTTCTCCCATTTTCGCGCCTTCCTTAACATTCTCGGCCACGGCAGCAACCGGCTATCCGGTTTTTGATACCTATGTTTCAGGTTTGGCGATTGCGGTTTTTAGCGCGGGCGTTTCAACGGCTGTATGCGGAATAACCGCGGTCGGCGCTTATGGGGTGCGGAGTATTTTGGAAAACCGTCAACGGCGCCTCAATCATCAAGCCGCACTGGCGCGGCATTTGGAACAGAAAACCGCCGCTAAATCACCCACCGCCAAAAGCGCGCACGAAGCCCGCGCAGCGCTTGATGAAAAAGCGCCTTCTGGCTGGCGCAGCATGGCAATGGATGATAACAAAGCCGCCATTGCGCTTGGCTTAACCGCCGACCGTCTCACCGAGGAGCGCAGGCGGCGCTATGGTTTCGGAGCCGCTTCCTATCACGGTGAGCGGGCCGGGCGTTAATTAGCGGATTACCGTTTTTCGGCCCGCCCCCACACATGGAAATTTATTTTTAAAATAAAAAAAAGATACGATGATGAGCATTATTAGTGAAATTCCCGCACCGGCAGGAACGGCGCTTGACCGCTTATCTTCTTTTATCGCCGTCCCCTCGGCTAAAGAAGAAGCTATTACTGAAGAGCTTGATTTTAATCCGAAAGATTTAGGGAAAAGTATTAAGTGGGTGGATTTTAAGTATGGGGTTGTAGAAAAAATTGGTATTGCTGTGGGCATCTTTGTGCCTATCGCCACTTTTAGTGCGGTGATGACTTTTACCTGGGAGATGGGTGTTTTTATTCTTTCCCCTTTCTGTGCTGCTGTTGTAAGCGCCGGCATAGTCGCTGGCATAATTTTCAAAACATTTTCATCTATATTGGCCCCAATTGAGGAACAAAAAGAAGAAATGCTAAAAACGCTCCACATGGCCCCGGCATTAATTGAAAACGCCAGAATGCGGAACGCCCCACCTGCCCAAAGAAACGCCCATGCCATGCGCCAAACATTGGAAAAGACCGTTCGGGAAGCGGATAAGTGGAATGATTGGCGTTTTAAAATAGAGAAAGATGGAGCCGTCTATAAGGGGCTTGGCTTACACCTGGCTGAATCCATCAACCGCCACAAACGCTATCCCAAAAGCTATTAATTATTCATCGTCTCGAAGAAATCATTATTGGTTTTCGAGGTTTTGAGCTTGTCGATCAAAAACTCTGCCGCATCGGTAACGCCCATCGGCATGAGAACGCGGCGCAATACCCACATTTTAGAGAGGATTTTCTTATCGACCAGCAATTCCTCTTTGCGCGTGCCGGATTTGGTGATGTCGATCGAGGGGAAGGTGCGTTTGTCGGACAATTTGCGGTCGAGGACGATTTCGGAATTGCCGGTGCCCTTGAATTCCTCGAAAATGACTTCATCCATTCTGCTGCCGGTATCGATTAGGGCGGTTGCGATGATGGTCAGGCTTCCACCCTCCTCGATGTTGCGGGCGGCCCCAAAAAAGCGCTTGGGGCGCTGCAGGGCGTTGGCATCGACGCCGCCGGTCAATACCTTGCCTGAAGACGGCACCACCGTGTTATAGGCGCGCGCTAGGCGGGTAATTGAATCTAATAGAATCACCACGTCTTTTTTATGCTCGACCAGGCGCTTGGCTTTTTCGATCACCATTTCGGCCACTTGAACGTGGCGCGAAGCCGGCTCATCGAAAGTTGAAGAAATAACTTCGCCTTTGACCGAACGCTGCATATCGGTGACTTCTTCCGGACGCTCATCGATCAACAGAACTATTAAAATAACTTCCTTGTTATTCGCGGTAATCGCATGCGCGATATTTTGCAGCATCACGGTTTTGCCGGTGCGGGGCGGCGCCACCACCAGCGCCCGCTGGCCCTTGCCGATCGGGGCGACAATGTCGATCACCCGGGCGGTTAATTCCTTTGATTTCGGATCCGATAAATCGAGCTTTAATTTTTCTTCCGGATAAAGCGGGGTTAAATTATCGAAATTAATGCGGTGGCGCACCCTTTCCGGTTCTTCGAAATTGATGGCTTTGATTTCGGTCAGCGCGAAATACCGCTCGCCTTCCTTGGGCGCGCGGATTTTGCCTTCTACTGTATCGCCGGTGCGCATGGCGAATTTTTTGATTAAAGCGGGCGGCACGTAAATGTCATCGGGGCCCGGTAAATAATTCGATTCGGGCGAACGTAAAAAGCCGAATCCGTCGGGCAAAACCTCTAACACGCCAAGGCCGAAAATCGCCTGGTCGCTGTCGGCCATGGCCTTGAGACAAGCGAAAATCAGCTCGGATTTCCGCATCGAAGAGGCGTTTTCAATTTTTAATTCTTCGGCCAAAGCCAAAACTTCGGCGGGCGTTTTTTTCTTTAATTCTTGTAAGTTCATTGGCAGGTATAAAATAAAATGGTTGGGTGAATCTTGGGGAAATGGCCTTTGAGAACGCTTTAACGCGGGATCCGCCCAAAGGCGGTTTAAAAGGCCGTAAACCAAGAGTAGAGGAAAGTTCCTAATGTTCTATTAATGCTTAAAAAGCATCAGGAATGAGGGCACCTTAAGGCATTTTGGACGGTTTGTCAACTCGCTTGCCGGGCGTTTCTTCCTCTCTTCTTCTATTACTTATATATATAAAGAAGGTTGTAGAAAGTGGTAGTAGGGTGGAAAACGGGGATTGTTTTTATTCCCCAATCCATCCCCATTTTGGACGGGATCTAAATCCAGGCCGCTTCTGAAGGATAAAGCCAAAACCGTCTTTTATCCCCGTCATTCGGCAAGGGCGGCTGCCACGCCTGTGCATTGTATAGACCGCGCTGAAGCCGGCTTGAAGCGGTTGGTAACTTTGTCCCAAAACTTATCAAGATGCTTATCCCATCTCTTATGCAATGGTTTATCCCAAAGGCCATTCCTGCTATATCCATCAATTATGGCCAGGCCTATCCCGCTAAATCCGCTGCATGTCTATCTGCTATCCGACGCCACCGGCGAAACGGTGGAACATGTGGCGCGCGCCGCGCTTTCGCAATTTCCCAGCTTGAAGGCCGAACAGCATGTTTGGCCGCTCTTGCGCAATCAAGCGCAAATCGACAAAGTCTTGCGCGCCGTGCAAAAGCGCCGCGGCTTGGTGTTCAGCACTTTCGCCGATCTGCCGTTGCAAAATTATTTGCGCGAGGCCTGCGCCCAGGCCGATTTGCCGTTCATTGCGGTGCTGGATCCGATCATCGCGCGCCTGGCCGATTATATCGGCATTAAGCCGGAAGCTTTGCCCGGCCGCCAGCACCGGCTGGATGCGGAATATTTTGAGCGCATGCAGGCGATGGATTTCATGCTGCATCATGATGACGGCCAGGCGCTTGACGATTTAGCCAACAGCGAAGTGATTTTGGTCGGCGTATCGCGCACCTCGAAAACGCCGACCTGCTTGTATCTAGCCAATCGCGGGATTAAGGCGGCCAACATTCCTTTAATCGCCGGGCAAGAGCCGCCGGAAAATTTGTTGGATATTGCGCGGCGCAAAGGCGCCTCCGCACCCTTGATTGTCGGGCTGGTCAAAGACCCGGTGCGCCTAAGCCAAGTGCGCCTCAACCGCATCACCCAATTGGGCCTGGAAAAAGAATCGTCCTACAGCGATCTTGAATCGGTGCGCGGTGAAATGCAGGCGGCGCGCAAATTGTTCGCGCACTATGATTGGCCAACCATCGATGTCACCAACCGCTCGATCGAAGAAACCGCCGCTACCATCATGCAATTGCTGGCCAAAGAACATGCCGGCAATGGGAATAACGGCGCATGAAAATCATCGGCTTAACCGGCGGGATCGCGATGGGAAAATCGGAGGCGGCCAAAATCTTGCGCCGCCTTAAAGTCCCGGTCTTTTCGGCCGATGAAATGGTCGCCAAATTATGGCGTGAAGATAAAAAATTGATGAAACAGGCCAAAAAATTATTCCCCGAAGCTTTTCCAAAGGGCCATCTCGATAAAAGAATTATGGCCGCCCTTATTTTCAGCGATGCGAAAAAAAGGAAGAAATTAGAGGGGCTTTTGCATCCGAAAGTGCGGGCGGGGCGGAAGGCTTTTTTGCAAAAATCGGCCCAACAAGGGCATATGCTGGCGGTTTTGGATATTCCCCTTTTATTTGAAACCGAGCAGCATAAGCAAGTGGATTTGATCGTGGTGGTGTCGGCTCCTGCCGCAATCCGCCGGACCCGCGCCTTAAAAAGAAAAAACATGACAAAAGAAAAATTGGCCAATATTATTAAACAGCAATGGCCCGATGCGCGGAAGAAAAAGCAGGCCGATTGGGTGATCGACACCGGCAAGTCGCGCCGCCATCACGCCAATCAATGGAAGAAATTATTAAAGGAATTGGGGATTAAAAAATAATGCGCGAAATTGTGCTCGATACCGAAACCACCGGCCTTAAAACGGAAGAAGGCCATCGCATCATTGAAATCGGCGCCATCGAACTTATCCGCCATGTGCCGACGGGCAAGCAATTCCATTATTATGTGAATCCGTTGCGCGATGTGCCGGTTGAATCCGAACGCATCAGCGGCATCACCACCGCCATGCTGCAAGACAAGCCGCTATTCGCCGAAGTGGTTGGGGAATTTTTGGAGTTCATCGCCGAAGATGCGCTGGTGATTCACAACGCCGAATTTGATATGAGGTTTTTAAACCACGAACTCGGCCTGATCGGCATGCCCGCATTGCCCTTCGCCCGCGCTATCGATACGGTGAAGCTGGCGCGCACCAAATTTCCCGGCGCCCCCGCCAATTTGGATGCTTTGTGCAAGCGCTTTAATATCTCGGCCGAACACCGCGTCAAACACGGCGCGCTGTTGGATGCTAAATTATTGGCCGATGTGTATGTGGAATTATTGGGCGGCCGGCAAACCGCGCTTGGGCTTTTGGATAGCGATGCCGGGGATAGCGGCGCCGCCGCAATCCCGCGCCTTTTCCGCGAAGCCCGCCCGCATGCGCCAAGCGAGGAAGAGGCCAAAGCGCACGCCGAATTTTTGAAAAATTTAACCGATCCGCTGTGGGGCGAAGCCTAGGCCTTTTTCCCCGCCGCCAATTGCTGGCGGTACAGGCCGGCAAAATCGATCGGCTGCACAAGAAGCGGCGGGAAGCCGGCCTCCCGGCTGATATTGGCCAGCACATTGCGGGCGAAGGGGAATAAAAGGCGCGGGCATTCTACCAGCAGGAGGGCTTGCAGATGTTCTTGCGGAATGCCTTTGATGCTGAACAGGCCGGCATACACCAATTCGGCCAGGAACATGGTTTCGGCGCTGGGCTTGATTTTGGCCTGGACTTTCATGCTTAAAGTCACTTCGAAAATTTCCTCGTTGTATTTATTGGCCTTTACATCGACATTGATTTCGATTTCCGGCGCTTCCTTTTGCGGCAGCATGCTTTTGGCGCCGCGCGGATTCTCAAACGAAAAATCTTTGATATATTGCGCTTCAACGGCCAGCATCGGCTGTTGGGGGTTTTGCGGGGCGGCAGAGGCGGTCATGGGATTTATTCCTTGGTTATAGCCAAACTCGCCGCCAAAATGGCGGAAAAAGGGCCCGGCGTCAATGGGAAACAAAATCCCATCATTGCGCTTTGGCGTTGAAAATCTTATATAAGGGACGGAAAGGATGTAAGTCTTGTCTTACGACATCATCATTTACGGCGTTATTGCGGCGCTTTTGTTTTGGCGCTTGTTTTCCATGCTCGGCCAATATGGCGGCGACGAAAGCAAAGCCCAGCGCTATGACCGCCTCTTCCAAAAAATCGAGGAAAGCGTCGAGCAAAAAGTCGCCGGGAAAAAAGGCGGGCAGGTCGATATTATTATCGGCGAAGACGGGCAAGCAACGCCCTTAACCATCACCCAAGTTTTGCAGCATTTAAAAAACATCGATCCGCGCTTTTCCGAGGCCAATTTTTTGCGCGGCGCCAGAATCGCCTTTCACACCATCGTCAAAGCCATGGCCGAGGGCAAGCGGGAAGAATTAAAGCCGCTTTTGGATGAGGCGATCTATCAAGATTTCATCCAAGTGCTGGACGCCAGAAGCCGCGCCGGCGAAGTATTGGAGAACATCATCGTGCGTTTGCGCGATCCGGCCATCACGGGGGCCAGCATTCAAGGCGATCAAGCGAATCTTACGGTTACCTTCATGTCCGAGCAAATCCATGTCGTGCGCGATCAGGGCGGGAAAGTCATCGATGGCGATCCCGACCGCATTTACGATGTCACCGATAATTGGACTTTCAGCCGTCAAATCCAAAGCCCCGATCCCAATTGGCGGCTTACCGCCACCGCTTCGGCCGCATAAATGAAATATGTTTTGCTTTTTTTGCTGGGCGCCGTTCTTAACGCCTGCGCCTTGCCGGATGGGACGCCGCCGCTTGGGCCGCAAGCGCCGGCGGCCTTGAATTATACGCCGGTGGAATTCAACCAGCTGCCCGGCTGGGAGCAAGATAATTTAAATGACGCCATCAGCCCTTTCAAATTGGCCTGCTTGAGGGCCGCCAAAATTTCCGCCGATTGGCAAAAAGCCTGCCGCGCGGTTGCCGGGGTGCCGCTAGGCGAGGGCCAGGAATTGCGCGCGGTTTTGGAGCGGTATTTTCAGCCCTACCGTTTAAAAGCTGCGGAAGATCAGGCGTTTTTCACCGGCTATTATTTGCCGGCATTGCGGGGAAGTTTGAAAAAAACCAGCCGCTTTTCCATTCCGCTTTATGGCGTGCCGGAAAATTTGGTGACATTCAACCCGCAGCAATTTGATGCCACGATCATCCAAACCCGCTGGACCGGCCGTCTTGAAAAACAAGGCCGGAATTTAATTTTAAAGCCCTATTTCACCCGCGCTGAAATCGACCAAGGCGCTTTGAAAAAAGCCAAGCCCTTGGTGTGGGTGGATAATGCGGTTGATGCGTTTTTTCTTCATATCCAAGGCTCCGGCATTATCGAATTGCCCAAGGGAAAAAGAAAATTAATCGGTTACGCCGCCAATAATGGCCATAGCTATCAGGCAATTGGGCGCTATCTGCGCGAGAAAAACTTGATCGCTTCGCCGGTTTCCATGCAAAAAATCAGGGAATATCTGGAAAAAAATCCGACAGAAGCCGCCCATATTTTCGCGCAAAACCCGTCTTATGTTTTTTTCCAATGGCTGGAAGGCGATGCCCCCTTAGGGGCGGCGCAATTGCCGCTGACGCCGGCGCGCGCTTTGGCGGTTGATCCAAAACATATCCGCTTAGGCCTTCCGCTATGGGCGGCGGTGCCGGAAAAAAATTGGCAAAAATTGATGCTGGCGCTTGATACCGGCGGCGCTATTAAAGGCCCTTTGCGCGGCGATATTTATTTTGGGCCGGGCGATCGGGCGGCGGCGATCGCCGGCGAGTTGCAGCAAAGCGGCGAATTATACATGATTCTGCCCAAAAATTTTGGGGGTCAGGATGATGGCGGATAAAAATTTATTTCAGCAGGCAATGGCGGGGGTCAAGCCCCTAGCCAAGCGTAAAACCCTTCCGCCCAGGGCACATCCCCCGGCCAAGCGCTCCGCTGCAGAGCCGGTTTCCGCCCAACAAGCCGCATTGCCGGTTTTGGGCGCGGGCGAAAACCGCCATGTCGATGGCGCCAATTTTGAAAAATTCCGCAAAGGTAAAAAACCGATCGATGCCAAGCTTGATTTGCATGGTTTAACGCAAGCCCAGGCGCATGCGAAATTAAATCAGTTTATTATCAAAGCCGCGGCTTCGGGCAAACGGTCGGTGCTGATTATCACCGGCAAGGGCAGGCAAGGCCAAGGAGTGTTGCGCCAATACCTGCCCTTCTGGCTCAATCATCCGGATTTGCGGCCCTATCTCTTGGCTTTCAGCCAGGCCCTGCCCCAAGAT
This sequence comes from Dongiaceae bacterium, assembly GCA_050182275.1. Classification (GTDB taxonomy): domain Bacteria; phylum Pseudomonadota; class Alphaproteobacteria; order SHNJ01; family SHNJ01; genus JBFXCK01. The sequence goes on from JBFXCK010000001.1 coordinate 23,772, forward strand.
GGGGGCGATGGCGCGTTTTATGTGCTGCTAAAGCGCCGCCGCTCCGTTTAAAGGAATTTTTCATGACGCCATTTGGGCGCAAAGTTATTGAGCTGCGCGAAGAGCGCGAGATCAGCCACGAAGAATTGGCCGCCTTGCTCGAGGTATCGCCGATTTTTTTATCATCTTTGCAAGACGGCTATCAAGGCGCCCCCTCGCCGGTGCTGATTTATCAAATCGAAAAGAATTTGCAATTGAAAGCCAAGGAAGCCGACGATTTGCGCGAATCTGCCCGCCTCTCGCGCCGGCGCGTGGCGCTGGATACATCGGGTTGTTCGGCCTCGGCGACCGAGCTTGCCAATGTTTTATCCGACCGCATCCGCACCTTGCAGGAAGGCCAGCTCGATATATTGCTCGATGTTTTATACCGTATGATAGGTGAAAATAAAAAAGCCGAAAGCAAAAAAGACGAATCATGATTTTGTATCCGGCGATCGATATTAAAGGCGGCAAATGCGTGCGGCTTTTGCGCGGCGACCATAACCGCGTCACCGTGTTCAACGAAAATCCGGCCCAGCAAGCCAAGGCTTTTGCCGAGGCGGGTTTTAAATGGCTGCATGTGGTCGATATGGACGGCGCGCAAAATGGCCGCATGACCAATGAAAAAGCGGTCGAGGAAATTTTAAAAACCGTTAAAGTCCCGGTGCAAGTCGGCGGCGGCATCCGCACTTTGCCCGATATTGAAAAATGGCTGGAAAAGGGCGCCAAACGCGTGATGCTGGGCACGATGGCTTTGCAGGAACCCAATTTTGTGCGCGAGGCTTGCCGCCATTTCCCCGACCGCATTATTGTCAGCATCGATACGCGCTATGGCAAAGTCGCGATCAATGGCTGGTCGACCATGACCGATACCCGGGCGCTGGATTTGGCTTTGCGGCTCGACGCCACCGATATTGCCGCTTTTATTTACACCGATATCGACCATGACGGCGCGGCCGGGGGCCTGAACATCGATGCGATTGTCGATTTCGCCTGGGGCATCGCCAAGCCGGTAATCGCGGCCGGCGGCATTTCTGGCTTGGCCGACCTTGAAGCCTTGCGGGATGAGCAAGTCCCCGGCATTATAGGGGCGATTATGGGCCGTGCGCTTTATGACGGGCGTATTGATCCGGCCCAGGCGTTAAAAGTTTTCAAATAACGGAGTTGGCTCATGCCCTATGATCATCAAAATGTTTTTGCCCGGATTTTGCGCGGCGAATTGCCCTGCCGCAAAGTTTATGAAGATAAATTTGTGCTGGCCTTTCACGATATTAATCCCAAAGCCCCAACCCATGTGGTGGTGATTCCCAAAGGCCATTACATGTCGATGGATGATTTCGCCGCCCATGGCAAAGAGGAAGAGCTGTTTCATTTTTTGCGCGCCGTGAACAAAATCGCGGTCGCTTGCGGCACGGCGGAAACCGGTTACCGCCTTATCGCCAATAACGGCATTCATGGCGGCCAGGAAGTTCCGCACGCCCACATGCATGTGCTGGGCGGCAAGCCTTTGGGGCAGATGATTCAGTAAATTAGCGCTCTTTGCTATATTCGTTCCAACGCAGCGTTTCTTGAAAACCGAGGCGTTGGTAAAGCGGCAGCCCGGCAGGCGAAGAATATAAAACCGCCGATTTAGCGCCGGAATTTTTTCCAGCTAAAAGGCAGGCCTCGGTAACAGCGCGGCCCAAACCCTTTTGGCGGAATTCCGGCAAAGTGGCGATAAAAAAAATACCAACCCATTGCTTTGCTACATGTCCCATACCAACCGCAGCGCCAACACCATTTAACTCGGCCAAATAAAAATGCGCATTGGCGCAAGGCAAGAACGGATCGCAAAATAAAGCGACATGCCGAAGAGCCATGGCGAAAGCTTCGGCCGCTATGCTTTTCCAGCAGGCAAAAGTTTTTTCATCACCGGCTTTTATCAGGCGAATATTGTTTTTAAGCGGATGCGGCGCAAAATTAACCAAAGGCAAAACCATCTCTGGCGATTCGCTGACTAATTTTAAGCCTTGTGCCGGCAATAGGCCGGTATCGGCTTGGGGATCGATATACCAGAAGGATTTGTAACCGGCCTGGAATTTTTTTATTTTTTCAAAACCGGTTTGATCCGGCTCGCCCCAAATCGAATTAAAGGCGCCTACATCCGTTACCGGCGAACGGAAAGCAATAGCGGCAGGAAGCTCCAATACATCCCACCCTTTTTGCCCCTTTGCGTCTTGCCAAATTTGACGGAAAATTTCTTTCATTTTAGCTTTGCATGGCCGGACTCAAGCGGCGGTACGAAATCGCCTCGGCGATGTGCAGGCGGGTGATGATATCGGCATCGGCCAAATCGGCAATCGTGCGCGCCACGCGCAAGAGGCGGTGATAGCCGCGGGCGGTTAAGCGCAAGCGTCCGGCGGCCTCATTCAACAAAATTTTGGCGTCATTTTCCAATGCCGCGATTTCGGTTAGAATATCGCCGTCCGCTTCGGCATTGCAGCGGGGCACGTCTTTGACATTCAGTTTCACGGCGATATGTTGAAAACGCTGATGCTGTTTGGCGCGGGCTTTTAAGACGCGGGCGGCAATCGTCTTGCTGTCTTCGCCGTCGGCCGGCTTGGCCAAATCTCCGGCCTCGACCGCGGGAACTTCGACATGCAAATCAATCCGGTCGAAAATCGGGCCGGAAATTTTCCCCTGGTAATCCTGTCCGCAGCGCGGCGCCTTGCCGCAGGCGCGCCCGGCATCATCGAGATAACCGCATCTGCACGGATTCATCGCCGCAATCAATTGCACCCGCGCCGGGTAAGTTACATGCGCGTTGGCGCGCGCCACCACGGCCCGTCCGGTTTCCAAGGGTTGGCGCAAGGATTCAAGCGCCGCGCGCTGGAATTCCGGCAGCTCATCCAAAAATAACACGCCTTGATGCGCCAAAGAAATTTCCCCCGGCTTGGCGCGAAGGCCGCCGCCAATTAAGGCCGCCAGCGAAGCCGAATGATGCGGATCGCGGTAAGGGCGGTTTCTTGAAATTTTTCCATCGGCCAATAGGCCGGCGACGCTATGCACCATACTGACCTCTAAAGCTTCACCGGGGTCAAGCGGCGGCAGAATAGAAGGCAGGCGCCTGGCCAGCATCGATTTACCCGAACCGGGCGGCCCCAACATTAAAAGATGATGCCCGCCGGCCGCCGCGATTTCCAAGGCGCGCTTGGCGGTTTCCTGCCCCTTGATGTCGCGCAAATTTAAGCTTTGAAAATTTTCATTTTCAATTTCGGGCAAAATAGGCGGCGTTAAAATTTGCTCGCCCGTGAAATGATGCACCAAAGATAAAAGCGAGGGGGCGGCGATGACTTGAATTTCACCGGCCCATAAAGCTTCGCCGCCATTGGATGCCGGGCAAATAATTCCCAATCCTTTGCTTTTGGCATGAATCGCCGCCGGCAAAACGCCGGCGACTTTGCTAAGCTGGCCGTCCAGCGCCAATTCACCGGTTGCGATCATGCCGGAAACCGCATCTTGCGGCAGCGCGCCAAGCTCGATCAAGAGCGCCAAAGCAATCGCCAAATCGAAATGGCTGCCTTCTTTATTCACATCGGCCGGAGCCAAATTGACGGTAATGCGCTTGGGCGGCAAGCTTAAGCCCATGGCATGCAGGGCCGAGCGCACGCGCTCTTTGGCCTCGCTTACCGCTTTGTCGGCCAGCCCTACAATGGTGAAAGCCGGCAACCCGGCGGTAATGGATACTTGTACATCGATCGGCAATACATCGATGCCTTGTAAAGCGATGGTGGTAATGCGCGCAACCATGACGGGAGGTTAGCATACCCGCGTGCGGGGCCGGCAATAAAAAAGAGACGCCTTTTTCAAAGCGCCTCTTCCTGTCAGGGTGAGGAATTGGAATTAATTAACGATTGGCCGAACCGCCGGCGCCGGTTTTGGCATCGGTTGAACAGCTGCCGCCCATCCCGCCTTTATTGCCGGTGGTCGAACAAGCTTCGCCTTGCGATTTTTGGCCAGCGCCTGGTTTTTGGGGTTGGTTTTGATTGGTTTTGGTTTGCGTATTGGTCATCGAAAATCTCCTTGAAGGTTGAGGGGTAGCTAGAGACTATGTTTAAATGAGCTTTAAGAAAATTATACACTCATATCGGTTTCGAAGCGGCGGAGAGGAGCGGGGCATGCCCCGCTCCTTCAACTTCAGGCTTATTGGTCGCCGGTTTCGGTCGCCTTGCCCGTCATGGCCGAACGGTTAGGGTTCGGACGATTTTGGTTCGACTGGTTCGGCTTGTTGGATTTGCCGCCTTGCGAAGGGGTGCCACCCTCCGATTCAAAGCGTTCTTTCTCATTGCTCTGGTCTTGCATTGGACGTCCCATGATGCTCTCCTTGGTTAGGGTTAGGGTTGAGTTAGGGAATCCTCAATACTGTGGGTCAATAAAACAGAGGCGTCAAGAAAGTTATTTTTTCACTTTATTTTCAAGTACTTGACAAAATTTATCCCCAATTTCACCCTCCCCCAGCCTTGCCAAAGCGCGCAATCCAGATGGGGAAGTAAGGTTGATTTCAGCAATAAAATTACCAATGATATCGACGCCGGCCCAAAACAACCCATGGGTTTTTAGAAAGGGTTTAAGAGCCTGGGCAATGGCGAGATCGCCTGGCGATAGCTCGATTTTTTCATAAGGCGAGACCGCCAGGCTGGCCGCCACCAAAAATTCCCCCGGCGGGGGGGTATTTTTAAAAATCCCAAAAATTTCACCGTCAATCAAGGTCAGGCGTTTTACCCCGTCTTGGACTTCCGGCAAAAAGCGCTGGCACACCAGCGGCGTTTGATAGCGAGCCAGCAAGGGGCCAGCGGCGGCGGCCAAATTATCGCCGTTCTTTTTCAAACGAATCACGCCCTGGCTTTGCCTGGCGTAAAGCGGCTTGATCACGATTTCGCCATGCGCGCGATGAAATTCCTGCATCGCCTCTTGGTCGCGGGTGATTAAGGTCGGCGGAATAAGGCCCGGAAAATGAAGCGGTAAAATTTTTTCCGGAAAATCGCGCACCGCTTTCGGATGATTAATCACCAAAGTAGAGGGGGGAAGTTTTTCCAGAATATATGTTGTCGTGATATAATCCATGGTCACCGGCGGGTCTTGGCGCAAGAGCACCACATCGGCTTCGCTTAAATCGAGGAGGCGGGCTTTGCCCAAAGCATAAAAATCATCCGCCGCCAGGTTTAACGCCAGCTCATGCCCGTTCGCGGTAACGCGGCCTTGATGATCGGTCCGCAGCTTATCCGGCGTGTAATAAAAAATTTGATGGCCGCGGCGTCCAGCCGCCTCCAGCACCAAGAGCGTGTTGTCAAAGGCGGGATTAAGATTTTGAATCGGGTCGATTTGCGCGGCGATCAGCATATCGGGAACCGGGAGTCAGGCGCCAGGGAATTTTTTTCCAATGTCTGGCCCCTGGCTCCTGGCGGCTGTTTCAGGCGGACATAAGAAATCACCCGGCGCACATAATCGATGGCGCGGGCATGGGCGATGGCCCTATCCAGCTCCTCCTGGTTTTGCGCAACCCCCATTAAATACACCACGCCTTTCACCGTATCGATCGAATAATTGACGGCGTAAATATTTTTATCAAAGGTCAAAGCGGCGCGAAGCTGGGTTGAAATCCAGGCGTCACGCGCCGTATCGGCGATATCGCCCGGTTCATTGACGCGGATTTCATTAATCACTTCTTTAACCCCCGCCACTTGCCAAACCAGCTTGACAGCCTCAAGGCGGGTAAGCGCATCATCCACGCTGCCGGTTAGCAGCACGCGCCCTTCATGCACCGTGACATTCAGTTGACGGAATAATTGCAAATTATTGTCGGCCCATTTCCCCGCGATATCGGCTTGAATGCCCAAATCGCTGACCGCGCCGCCAAGCCCGCGCTCTTGCACCGCCGCGCTGCCCAAGCTGGCGCCAGCGCCCACCGCCATCCCGGCCGGAGTGCAGGCGCTTACCAGCAAAGGCAATAATAAAAAATAACGCTTCATAACGAGATATTGGTCAAATGACATGGCCAGCGCCACGGGCTTAAAGCTACCATATCAAACCGCCAGGTCAAAGGGGCAAGGCGCGGGAAACGGCTTTGCGCGTAAGCGGCGGCGCGTTGCAAGCGCTCCAATTGACGGGGGCTGACGGCTTCAAGCGCATGATTTTGCAGGGCGCGGTATTTCACCTCGATCACCGCGACAGTTTTGTTTTTGCGCATTAACAAATCGATTTCCCCAACCGGCGTTTTCCAACGCCGCGCGATCAGGCGGTAGCCCTTTAAACTCAAAAATAAAACAACCCAGGCCTCGGCCCATAAGCCGTAGCGGTAGGCGCGTTGCCGCTCGGCCAAGTTATTTTTCATCGCTGCGCAGCGCAAGGGCCGCCTGGTAAATTTCGCGGCGCGGCAAGCCGGTTTCGGCGGTGACATTCTCAACCGCCATTTTAAGGCTGAATTTTTTTAGCGCCTTTTGCAAAAGGGCGGCCACATCATGGCTTTCTTCTTGATCCGGCGGGCCGATCGCCACCACAATTTCGCCTTTGGGCGGCGTTGCATAGCAAGCGGCCAATTCTTGCAGCCTGCCGCTTTTCACTTCTTCAAATTTCTTGCTTAATTCGCGGGCGATGGCGGCGTTGCGGTCGCCCAAAATATCTGCGGCTTCTTTTAAAAAACTTTCCAAACGCTGGGCGGATTCATAGCAAAGCAAAGTCGCCGGAATATTTTTAAAAGGCCGAAGCGCCTTGGCCCGGGCTTTGGGTTCGATAAAACCCAAAAAAACAAAAGGCAGGGGCGGCAGGCCCGAAAGAATGAGGGCGCTCAATAAGGCCGAGGCGCCCGGCAACGCCTCGATATGAATATTTTCCCGGCGGCACAATTCCACCAATTTAAAGCCGGGATCGGCGATTAAGGGCGTGCCGGCGTCGCTTACCAGGGCGACGGCTTTGCCGCTATTGATTTTGCCGATCAGGGCCGGCGCCCGCTTGGCCTCCACCTCATCGCGGTAGGAAAATAGCGGTTTATTAATTTGGTAATGGCCGAGCAGCTTGGCTGTTACGCGGGTATCTTCGCAGGCGATTAAATCGGCGTTTTGCAAGATTTCCAGCCCGCGCAAAGTGATGTCCTTTAAATTGCCAATTGGGGTGGGCACGATATAAAGCCCCGGCTTCAGGCGATTTTGCGCTTTGATTGAGGCGGCATTACCGCTATCTTGAGAAGATGTTTTCAAAGGGCGGGCCATGAAAAAATTCCTTTTGCTTTGCTTGTTGCTTGTACACCCGAATTTCGCCTTCGCGCAAGAAATGCGTGCGGCGCTTTTGGCGCCGTTAAGCGGCAAGGAAGCAAGTTTGGGCCAGGCCTTGCTGGATGCAGGCTTGCTGGCGCTAAAAGAACGCCGGGCCCCGTTAATTTTAATGCCCTATGATAGCGGGGCCACTGCGGAAAGCGCCAGGAAAAGCGCGGCCCAGGCGATTAACGAAAATACCGCTTTAATTTTGGGGCCGCCCTTCGCCGCCTTAACCCCGGCGGTGGCCGAAGAAGCGCGCCGCGCCGCGCTGCCCGATTTAAGTTTCAGCAACGACAATAATTTGGCCGGACAGGGCGTCTATATGATGGGCATCACGCCCGAGGCCGAGGCTGAAAAATTAATCGCCTATGCGTTAAGCCAGGGCATGAAAAGAATTGCCGTGCTGGCGCCCGATACTATTTTCGGCCGGGCGATGGCCGATGTGGTGCGCAGCCAGGCGCGCGTGCACGGCTTTAAAATCACCAATATCGTCACTTACCCGCCCGAAGGCGGGGAGGGATTAAGGCAAGCGGTCAGGCGCGCGGCGCAGGGCGATTACCGCAATATTCCGGCTTTCACTAAACGCGGCGGCGGGGAAAACGCCGCCGCCACCGCCAAGCCGCCCACTTACGACACTTTGCTGGTGGCCGAGGCGGGGCCCGCTATTCACCTGATCGCCCCCTTGCTTACCTATTACGGGGTCGAGGCGAAAAATATCCGCTTGCTTGGCCCGTCTTCCTGGGAAAATGCCGCGGTCAAAGAACCCGCCTTGCAAGGCGCGTTTATCGCCGGGCTTGATTTAGAAAAGCGGAAAAATTTTGAAAATAAATTCCAAAGCTATTTCGGCTATGCGCCGCCGCGCATCGCTTTCACCGCTTTCGACGCGGTGATGATCGCCGGCGAAATCGCCCGCCATGGTACGGAATGGAATTTTCTTCACCGCCCCGAGGGCTTTGAGGGGGCGGCCGGGCGCGTGCGGCTTTTACCCTCCGGCATCACCGAACGCGATTTAACGATTAATCAATTAACCGCCCAAGGCCCCAGGCCTTGGAATAGGGGCGGAGAAGGCTAGTTCAGCAAATAATTCAACACGCTGTTCAGCGTGCGCCTTCCTTGAGCGCTGGCGCGTAAAACCCCGTTTTCATAAATCAATAATTCATGGGCGATCAAATCATTCAATTTTTGCGGCGGTAAAAACTCAACCAGCTCTTTTCCGGTTTCTTTTTTAAAATCGAACGACGGCACGCCCTCTTGCAGGCGCAAGCCCATTAAAAGCATTTCTTCGCCGCGCTCTTCAGGGGTAAGGGCGCGCAAAGGCAAGTTTCTATTTTCAAACCAGGCTTCGGGCAGTTTGGGATTTTCGCTTGCATGCTTAACGCCGCCGATGGTAAGGCGGCCATGCGCCCCCGGCCCCGCGCCGATATAATCTTGATAGCGCCAATAGGCCAAATTATGGCGGCATTCCTGGCCTTTTGCGGCGTGGTTCGATATTTCATAGGCGGGTAAATTATTTTTTTCTAAAATTTCGGCGCTGATTTCGTAAAGCGATGTAGCCAGCTCTTCATTGGGCAGGGCGAAATCGCCGCGGGCGTAAGTGGCGGCAAAGGCGGTTTGCGGCTCAACGCTTAATTGATAGACCGAAATATGGCCGTTGATAAGCGCCAGCGCCTCCGCCAATTCTTGCCGCCAAGCGGCGGCCTGTTGGCCGGGGCGGGCATAGATGAGATCGATGGAATAACGCTCAAAAATTTTTCCGGCCAAATGAACCGCTTCCTTGGCCTCGGCGGCGGAATGGCTGCGGCCCAAGAACTTTAAATCCGGGTCGTTTAAAGCTTGAATCCCCAGCGAAAGCCGGTTGATGCCGGCCGCCTTAAAATCGCGCAGTTTTTGATTTTCAATGCTGGTGGGGTTGGCTTCTAAAGTAATTTCGCAATTATTGGCAATCGGCCAGCAATCATTCGCCGCTTTTAATGCCTCGCCGATCATTTTACCGCTGGCAAGGGAAGGCGTGCCGCCGCCGAAAAAAATGCTGGTTAATTCCCGCGTCCCGCTTAAAGCGCGGTAATGAAGAAAATCGGCCTTGATATTCTCCAGCCATTTATTTTCAGAAAAATTTTCCCGCACATGCGCATTATAGTCGCAATAAGGGCAGCGCTTTAAACAGTAAGGCCAATGAATATAAAGGGCAAGAGCGGGCAAATTTACTAGAGGCGCTCTTTGCCAGGCTTCGCAGCTTGAAGCACTCTCGACCGCACAGCCGTTTTCTTTTTCTTTCCCTTGGTCAATGGCAAGACAGAGGTTTCTAGGAAAATAATAGCGTTCCTATCCTCGGGCGGGCATGCGGTTTTGGCATAGGCGATTGCTTGGGCAATGGTTTTTTCTCCCAGCATGGCGATGACAGTGGGGCCAGCTAATAAGAAAATTTTTCCGGCGAACATTTGCCTAGAATCTGCCGCTAGAACAGCTAAAAAACTCACCTGGCCATTTTTAGAAACGTCCCAGGATTGCTGGAATAATTCTTTCCAGGAAGCCCACCCAAGGCGGCCTAGCTCCGTGGTAAGAATAAAATTCTCCGCGCTCGAACCGGGTTTTAAGATGCGTTCGCCTAAAGCGCGGGCATCGAAAATTTGGGCGGGTTGGGTTGCTATTGCCATTACTTCCTCCTTCAAAAGATTTTGCCGGATGCTAGGGGCGGCGGGCGGCGCTGTCAAGCGCGCAATCGTTACAGTTATGTGACAGCCTGGCGCAAAAACCCAAGGAATTGCCGGGCCGCCAGGGCGCGGTGCGAAAGGCGGTTTTTAACTTCTTCGCCCAATTCGCCAAAACTTTGATCATGGCCCTCCGGCACGAATACCGGATCGAAGCCAAAGCCTTTATCGCCCCTGGGCGGCCAGGCGATGTGGCCATTAATGCGGCCTTCAAAAAAATGTTCAGCGCCTTTTTCATCGATAAAACATAAAACGCATATAAAATAGGCGCGCCGATTTTCAGCGCCCTGTTCTTGCAATAAATTTTCCACCTTTTGCATGGCGCTTAGCCAATTGCGCGGATGCCCCGCCCAATCCGCCGTGAACAAGCCGGGCTGGCCGTTCAGCGCTTCAACGCAAATGCCGGAATCATCGGCCAAAGAAGAAATGCCGGTTGCGCTATAAGCGGCCCGCGCCTTGATCGCGGCGTTGGCCTGAAAAGTTTCGCCGGTTTCAGCGGGTTCAATTAAACGGTAATCCTTAGCGCCGGCGATTTCGACGCCAAGCGGTTTTAACAGCGCCGTAAATTCTTTCACCTTGTCATCATTATGAGTGGCAAGAAGAATTTTTCGCATCATCATTATTAGGTAAGAACGGCTTTTTGTTTGGCAACCAATTGGGCGACGCCATTTTGCGCCAGGGCCATTAATTCCTGAAATTGCGCCGGGGAAAAAGGCTTGGTTTCCGCAGTTCCCTGCACTTCGACCAACAGGCCGCCTCCGGTTATGACAAAATTGGCGTCCACTTCGGCGCTTGAATCTTCGACATAATCAAGGTCAAGGGCCGGCTTGCCCTGGTAAATGCCGCAAGAAATTGCGGCGACATGATCCAGAATGGGGGAGGCCGGAATAATTTTCGCTTTTACCACGCGCTGCATCGCCAAGGCCAGCGCCACGAACGAGCCGGTGATCGCGGCGGTGCGCGTGCCGCCATCGGCCTGCAACACATCGCAATCGATTTTCACTTGGCGTTCGCCCAGCGCCGCTAAATCGACCACGCTGCGCAAGGCGCGCCCGATCAAACGCTGAATTTCCTGGGTGCGGCCCGACTGCTTGCCCTTGGCGGCTTCGCGGTCCATCCGCTGATGGGTAGAACGCGGCAGCATGCCATATTCGGCCGTGACCCAGCCACGGCCGGTATTGCGCAAAAAGGGCGGCACCGATTCATCGATCGAGGCGGTGCATAAAACATGGGTATCGCCAAATTTAGCCAGGCACGAGCCCTCGGCATATTTGCTGGCGTGGGGAATCAGTTCGATCAAGCGTAATTCGCCTAGCTGGCGTTTGGAAGGGCGCATGGGCGAAAGGAATAGCATACTTATTCCCAAGGATCAAAAAATCATTATAGTGGGGGCATGGCTCTTACCTCCACGCCCTCCTTAACCGAGCTGGATAAGCGCGCCCGCCTGGTGTTGCGCCAGATTATCGATTCTTATCTGGAAAGCGGCGAACCGGTGGGCTCGCGCACTATTGCCCAAGCAGGCGGGATCGACCTATCGCCTGCCAGCATCCGCCATATCATGGCCGAACTCGAAAATCTGGGATTGCTGGCCTCGCCCCATACCTCGGCCGGCAGATTGCCGACCGAGGCGGGCTTGCGGCTGTATGTGCGCGGAATTTTAGAAACCGGCAATTTGGCCAAAGAGGAAGCCGAGCAATTGGCGGCATCGCTGGCGGCGCGCGGCAAAAATTTGCCGGAAGCATTACTCGAAGCCGGCCAAAAACTATCCGGCTTGTCTAAATTGGCCAGCATCGTGGTGGCGCCCAAGGCCGAACGCGCGTTGAAACATTTGGAATTCGTGCCCTTAAGCCAAGGCCGGGCGCTTGCCGTGCTGGTGAGCGAGGATGGCGGGGTTGAAAACCGTTTAATCGAAGTGCCGATCGGCCTGCCCGCCGCCATTTTGATCGAGGCCAGCAATTATTTAAGCACCCGCTTGCTCGGCAAAACCTTAAAGGCGGCGCGTGAAAAAATTCTTGATGAATTGGCCGCCAATAAAGCCGAGCTGAATGCGCTTACCCAAAAAGTGGTCGAGGCCGGCCTTGCTTCCTGGGGCGATGAAACGGGCGGCGCTTTAATTGTGCGCGGCCAGGCTAATTTATTGGAAAATGTCACGGCGTTGGAGGATCTGGAAAAAATCCGCCGCCTTTTCACCGCCCTTGAAACCGAGGAAAATTTGCTTAAATTGCTGGAACGCACCGAGGGCGCCGGGGGCGTTGAAATTTTCATCGGCGCTGAAAGCGGCTGGTTTGGCGTGGCGGGCTGCGCTATGATTGTGGCGCCCTATCAAGACCCCCACAAAAAAGTGGTGGGCGCTGTGGGCGTCATCGGCCCGGCGCGCATGCCCTATGGGCGGCTGATTCCGATGGTTGATTACACCGCGCAAGTTTTAAGTAAAATTTTAAGCTAAGTTGGGATATAAACAGTCATGGAAGCAAAAGCCGAACCAAATCCGCCTGAAGAGGAAACCCCGGCCACGCCCGCGCCCGAAGCGCCGCCGGCCAATGATAAAGAAACGGAAACCGAAAAAGACCGCCTGATGCGGGCGCTGGCCGATGCCGAAAACGCCAAGAAAAGAATCGAACGTGAAAAGGAAGACATCGCCAAATATGCGGTCGCTTCCCTGGCGCGGGATATTTTAACGGTCGCCGATAATTTGCACCGGGCCTTATTGGCCGTCACGGCCAAAGACAAAGAAGCCGATCCGCATTTGAAAAATCTAAGCATCGGGGTTGAGGCGACCGAACGCGAGTTGCAATCAACCCTAGAGCGCCATGGCTTGAAAAAGGTCGAGCCGTTGGGCCAAAGTTTCGATTATAATTTTCATCAGGCGATTTCGGAAATTGAAACAACCGAAAAGCCGCCCGGCACGGTCATGCAAGTTTTACAAGCAGGCTACACCTTGAATGAACGCCTCTTGCGCCCGGCCTTGGTGATTATCGCGAAAGCGCCCGTAAAGCCCGGCGATGTGCCGCCGGTGGATGTGAAGGCTTAAGCGCGGAAACCGATAATTGGGCGGCCAGAAAAACCGTAATCGCATCGCGCAATGATTGCGCCGCGCGGTCGCCCAGCACGGCAGCAACCGCATTTTCCTGGCGCATGGCCCAGCTAATTAAAAAAGATAATTGTGAGGCGTCGGAACGCGCCGCTATTTCTTGGCAAATTTTAAGAAAATCTTTTTGCATTTCTCATTCCTTCCCATAAAACCATTTTATTTTTTAAGTTGGCCGGATTATATACATGTTTAAGAAAAGCCCCAAGGGATTTTGCGCAATAGTATTAGCGCGAAACTCCCGTTAAAATTGCAGGCGCTTTTATGCGCCGGGATTTAACAGGGTGCGGCTGTTTCACTTCAACAATGGTTGCCGGCTGGCAAGCGGCGCGTTTATCGGCTAGATCAGGGTCGTAAGATTGGATTTTTTCAAAAGCCTTACTTATGGCCTCTAATTGCATCTCGCTGTTGGCCGCGAACATAACGCGCGGCGCGCAAGAAGGTTCTTGACCCAATTCTGCTTCAATCATTATCCCCAAAAAAAACAGCCGGTCTAATTCCGGATGGTCATAAGCCATCGTGGCGGTGTAGGCGGGGGCGTCAAAACGCCGCCAATCAGCCATTACTATCCGATAAGTGTCTTCGAACAGCGCTATTTTTCGCAGCAAATTCAAGGGCGCCACATCGCGGCGCAGGCGGCTTAGCGCCGCCAATTTTTCATCTGTCATCATACCCTGCCTGGTTTTAGGCAATTATCACTAGCTTTAAAAAATATCTTTAAAAGAAAATTTTGTCAATAGATGTAAATAGCATATTTTCTTAGCCTTGGCCAACTAGGTTATTGAAACCTTTTTGATAGGTGACTATATGAAGGGAAGAGTTAAAAATCCCAGAAATTCAACATCTTAATAAATTGTTAGGAGCATTCAAATGGCACGCGTTATCGGTATTGATCTTGGCACCACCAATTCTTGCGTTGCGGTGATGGAAGGCAAGAATGCAAAAGTCATCGAAAACAGCGAAGGCTGGCGCACCACCCCCAGTATGGTCGCCTTCACCGACAGCGGCGAGCGCCTGGTCGGCCATGCCGCCAAACGCCAAGCCGTTACCAATCCTGAAAATACTTTTTATTCGGTCAAGCGCTTAATCGGCCGCAGATTCGATGATCCGGTTGTAAAAAAAGAAATGGCCCTAGTGCCCTTCAAGATTGTTAAGGGCGATAATGGCGATGCCTGGGTAGAGACCAAGGACGGCAAAAAATATTCCCCGCAGCAAGTGAGCGCTTTCATTTTACAAAAAATGAAAGAAACCGCCGAAAGCTATTTGGGCGAAAAAGTCACCGAAGCCGTCATCACCGTTCCCGCTTATTTTAACGACGCGCAGCGCCAAGCCACGCGCGATGCCGGTAAAATCGCAGGGCTGGAAGTTTTGCGCATTATCAATGAGCCGACCGCGGCCGCTTTAGCCTATGGGTTAGAACGCAAAGGTACCGGCACCATTTCGGTCTACGATTTGGGCGGCGGCACCTTCGACGTTTCCACGCTTGAAATCGGCGATGGCGTATTCGAAGTTAAATCGACTAACGGCGATACGTTTTTGGGCGGGGAAGATTTCGATAAACGCATTCTCGATTATTTGGCCGATCAATTCAAAAAAGACGCCGGTATCGATTTGCGCGGCGATAAAATGGCCGTGCAGCGCTTAAAAGAAGCCGCGGAAAAAGCCAAAATCGAACTGTCTTCTTCCACCGATACGGAAGTGAATTTGCCTTTCATCACCGCCGATGCTTCCGGGCCTAAACATTTGCTGGTCAAATTAACCCGGGCGAAATTGGAATCGCTGGTTGATGATTTGGTTGAAAAAACCGTCGAACCTTGCCGGGCCGCGCTCAAAGACGCCAATTTAAGCGCCAATGATATTGATGAAGTGATTTTGGTCGGCGGCCAAACCCGCATGCCGCGCGTGATCGATACGGTCAAGAAATTCTTCGGCAAAGACCCGCACCGCGGCGTCAACCCCGATGAGGTCGTTGCGATCGGCGCCGCTATTCAAGCCGGCGTGTTAAAGGGCGAAGTCAAAGACGTATTGCTGCTTGACGTAACGCCTTTGTCGCTTGGCATTGAAACCTTGGGCGGCGTGTTTACAAGATTGATCGAGCGCAACACAACTATCCCAACTAAAAAGAGCCAAACTTTTTCCACGGCCGAAGATAATCAAACCGCCGTCACCATCCGTGTCTTCCAGGGCGAACGCGAAATGGCCGCCGATAATAAATTATTGGCGCAATTCGATTTGGTCGGCATTCCGCCGGCCCCGCGCGGCATGCCGCAAATCGAGGTCACTTTCGATATCGACGCCAACGGCATTGTCAATGTCTCGGCCAAGGACAAGGCGACGAATAAGGAACAGCAAATCCGCATTCAGGCCTCGGGCGGCTTAAGCGAAGCCGATATTCAAAAAATGGTCAAGGAAGCGGCCGAACATGCGCAAGACGATAAAAAGCGCAAAGCCCTAGCCGAAGCGCGCAATCAAGCCGAAACCTTGCTGCATCAAACCGATAAGAACGTCAAGGAATTCGGTGATAAGGTTGGCCAAGCAGAAAAAGACGCCATCGAATCGGCCAGCAAAGATTTACGCGCCGCTTTGGAAGGCGAAGATGTGGCCAATATTCAGCAAAAGACCGAAGGCCTGGCGCGCGCCGCCATGAAACTGGGTGAAGCGATGTATAAAGCGCAAAGCGCCGAGGCGAATGCCGCGCCCGGCGAAGCCGCCCCCGAGCAGCCGAAAGCCGATGAAAAAGTCGTCGATGCCGAATTCGAAGAAGTCGATGAAGATCAGAAAAAGGCCGGTGACGCCGCGTAAGGTATAAATAATTCCCCCTCTTCAGGGAGAATTGATATAGAGAAAACGATTCATGGCTAAACAGGATTATTACGAGCTGCTTGGCATTTCCCGCACCGCGGATGGCGAGGATATTAAGCGGGCCTTCCGTAAATTAGCCAAAGAATGCCACCCCGACCGCAATCCCGGATGCCGCGAATCGGAAAGCAAATTCAAAGCCATTAGCGAAGCCTATGATGTGCTGCGTGACGGCGAAAAACGCGCGGCCTATGACCGTTTTGGGCATGGCGCCTTTGACCCGACTATGGGCGGCGGTTTTGATGTGAATGGCGGCTTCGGCTTTGCCGATATTTTCGAGGAAATGTTCGGCGATTTCATGGGCGGCCGGCGCGGCGGCGCCACTTCGCGCGGCGCCGATTTACGCTACAATCTTGAGATCACTTTAGAAGAAGCTTATGGCGGCAAGGAAGCGACTTTGCGCGTGCCATCCTCTATAGTATGCAAATCTTGCGACGGAACCGGCAGCAAAGACGGCAAAGCGCCGGTCACCTGCAAAGGCTGCCAAGGCAGCGGCAAGGTGCGCGCCTCTCAAGGGTTTTTTACGATCGAGCGCACTTGCGCCACCTGTCAAGGCATGGGCCGCGTGGTGATCGAAGCTTGCGCCGAGTGCCAGGCAACCGGGCGCACGCGCAAAGATAAAACATTGTCGGTTAATATTCCGGCAGGCGTTGAAGACGGCACGCGCATCCGCCTCACCGGCGAGGGGGAGATGGGGTTGCGCGGCGGCCCGCCCGGCGATTTATATGTGTTTTTAAACATCAAGGCGCATCCCTTGTTCCGGCGCGAAGGCGCCAATATTTTTTGCCGCGTGCCGATTTCCATGAGCATGGCGGCATTGGGCGGCACAATCGAAGTGCCGGCCTTGGGCAAGGAATCGGCCAAAGTCACTATTCCGCCCGGCACCCAAAGCAGCCAGCAATTCCGCCTGAAAAATCAGGGCATGAGCATTTTGCGCTCGAGCGCCAGGGGCGATATGTATGTGGAAGTCGCCGTCGAAACGCCGGTGAATTTGACCAAGCGGCAAAAAGAATTGCTAAAAGAATTCGCCGACAGCGAAAAAGCCGCCGACACCAGCCCGCAAGTCAACTCCTTCTTCGCGCAAGTGAAGGAATTTTTGGAAGGATTGAAAAATTAATCCGATGGCGATCAAACTCGGCATTATTGGGGCAAAGGGGCGCATGGGCGGCTTGGTGCAGGAAGCTGCCGCCGGAAATCCGCAAATTGATATTACCGCGCTGGCCGATAAAAATTCCGATGCCGCAGCGCTGGTGAAATCAATTGACGTGCTGATCGATTTTTCCACCCCTGCAGGCGCGGTAAAATACGCCCTATTGGCGGCAGAACATCAAAAGCCCCTAGTCAGCGGCACGACCGGCTTGAATCAAGCGCAGCAGGAAGAAATCGTCAAAGCCGCTAAGAAAACCGCGATTGTGCAAGCGGCGAATTTCAGCATCGGCGTCAATGTATTAAGCAACCTGGTGAAAGAGGCCGCGGCGCGTTTGGGGCCGGATTTCAAAATCTTTATCGAAGAGACCCATCACATTCATAAAAAAGATGCGCCCAGCGGCACCGCGCTTTTATTGGCGCGGAGTGCGCAAGAAAAAGGCGAAGTGCCGATCCAATCTTTCCGCAAAGGCGAAGTCGTGGGCGATCATGCGGTGTTTTTTAAAAGCGAAGCCGAGGAATTGGTTTTCAGCCATCACGCGGCTAACCGCGCGCTTTTCGCCCAAGGCGCGTTGCGCGCCGCCGCTTGGATAAAGGCTAAGCCGCCCGGGCTGTATTCCATGAAAGATGTGCTGGGGCTGTAATGGCGGAAGATAAAGCCGCCAAGCCGATGAAAGCGCGCAAAATCGAAGAATTTTTTGCTATTCTTCAAGCGCAAAATCCCAAGCCTACGACCGAATTAAAATACACCAATCACTTTACCCTGCTGGTGGCAGTCGTGCTTTCGGCGCAAACCACCGATATATCGGTGAATAAGGCGACAGCGGAATTATTTAAAATAGCCGATACCCCCGCCAAAATGGCGGCTTTGGGCGAAAAAAAACTATTGGTCTATATTAAAAGCATCGGTTTAGCGCCGAACAAGGCCAAAAATGTGATCAATTTAAGCAAAATGATTTTATCGCGCTTTGGCGGCCAGGTGCCCCAAGATGTGGGGCTGTTACAGGAATTGCCCGGCGTTGGGCGCAAAACCGCCAATGTAGTGATGAACACGCTTTTTGGCGCCACCACCATCGCGGTTGATACTCATGTATTCAGGGTGGCCAACCGCACGGGGCTGGCGCCCGGTAAAAACGTTCTTCAAGTTGAGGAAAATTTACTAAAGCGCGTGCCGGAAAAATATATAAGGAATGCCCATCATTGGCTGATTCTGCATGGCCGCTATATTTGCAAGGCTGGAAGGCCGCGCTGCGGCCTTTGCCCGGTTTCCGCGCAATGCAATTATCCCGCCAAGACGGATTTGACTTAGAAGCCGGTGCCGGTCGGGCGCATTTGCTGCGCTTGTTGCATGGGGGCGGCATTTTTGGCGCGCGGATTATTGACCGCCTCCAAATCGCCGCTGATCAAGCCGCCGGTTTCAACCTCCAATTCGCCATAGCGCACCGAGCCAGTCAGGCGGCCGGTCGAGCGAAGGGTCAGCTTTTTGCGCACGGTTAAATTGCCTTCGTACGAGCCGGCAATCACCGCATTGTCGATTTCGGCATTGCCCTTGAAAGCGCCGCTTTCCACAATGTCGATTTGGCGGCAGTCTTTCAATTCGGCCTGCACTTGGCCTTCAACCACCAGCGTATCGCAGGTTGAAATTTGGCCGTTCAAGGAAATGCCGCGGCCAACCACCAGCCGTCTGCCGTCATTCGGCGCCTGGCTTGGGGTAATGATTTGCCCCGCCCCATTGGTTGCCGCCGGCGGCTGGGTTTGCGCCGGGGCTTGCGGTTGACCGAAAGCGGAAGTCGCAGGTTTTTCCATGGGTTCGCTCCATTGCGGGCGGTTGGGGGTGGGGGATTGCGGCATTGGCGAAGCAGGCGCGCCGGGCGCGGTGAAAGGCGAGCTTTGCGCTTCGTCCACAATGGGCACGCTGCGGTTTTGCATGGCCGGGCGCGGGCTTTGCGGGCGGAAAGCGTTGCCGCCATTTTCGTAAGTGAAGGGGCTGTTATCGCCGATGGCGGCGGTATCTGGGTTGCTGTCGTTGCGTTTTAAAATCATAGATATCTCCGTATGCAGGTAATTTATTATATGCGAGGGAATAAACGTCACACCCTCTGTCCCAAGTCGCCCTGCCCTGATTATTTATTATGGAAGCTTTATTATGGAAACGGTCCCCTTTCTATATCGCTATTTATCGGAGTTTGTAAAGCCGAAAAGCAACTGCTTTTTCCCCTCTGCCGCTAGGAATGAAAAAACCATCGCCAAGGGCGTTAAGTTGCGATAGATAGAAAGCAAGGCGCCATATTTGCCATAAAGGTTAAAAAGTCCGGCTATTCATGCAGAAATTTTCCACTCATTTCGATGTCATCGGCATTGGCAACGCCATTGTCGATATTTTAGTACGTGTTGATGAAAGCTTCTTAGCTAAATATTCCATCACCAAAGGCAAAATGAACTTAATTACCGGGGCCGAATCGGCCGCCTTATATAAGAATCTGCCTGAAGCCATTCAGGCCTCGGGCGGCTCGGTTGCCAATAGCATGGCGGGGATTGCCTCATTGGGCGGGCAGGCGGCCTATATCGGCAAGGTAAAAGACGATCAACTGGGCCAATTTTTCCGCCACGATATTCAGGCGGCGGGGGTCGCTTTCACCACGTCTTTGGCTAAAACATCTTCGCCGACCGCCACCTCGCAAATATTAATAACCCCCGACGGCGAGCGCAGCATGCAAACCTATCTTGGCGCCTGTGTGGAATTAGACAGCGGCGATATTAACCAAGAGGCTATTCAAAGCGCCAAAATTTGCTACCTCGAAGGCTATTTATGGGATCCGCCCAAGGGCCGAGAGGCTTTGTATAAGGCCGCCCAAACCGCCAAGTCGGCCGGCCGCCAAGTAGCCTTTACCTTATCCGATGCCTGGCTGGTCGACCGCCACCGCCAGGATTTCCGCCAATTCATTCACGAGGCGGTTGATATTTTATTCGCCAATGAGATCGAGCTTTTATCGCTCTATGAAACCGAAGATTTCAACCAGGCGCTGGAATTAATCCGGGGCACGGCGGCGATAGCCGCCATCACCCGCTCAGAAAAAGGCTCGATTCTATTGAAGGGCGCCGAAACCCACCTTATCCCCGCCGAAAAAACCCAAATCGTTGATACTACCGGCGCCGGGGATTTATATGCGGCCGGCGTATTATTCGGCCTTTCGCAAGGGATGGATTTGAAAATTTGCGGGCGCTTAGGCTCGATCGCCGCGGCCGAAGTCATTTCGCATATCGGCCCAAGGCCGCAAGTAAATTTAAAAGAATTGGCTAAAAGCAAACAGGCCCTAGCGGCGTGAGCATTCCTTCACCCGCTTTTTTCCGTGACCGCCGCTTGCTGGCTTTGGCGGTGCTGGGCTTTGCCAGCGGCTTGCCGTTTCCGTTAACTTTTTCGATGTTATCGGCCTGGCTGTTCGAGGCCGGGATTAATATTAAATCAGTCGCCGCCATGACTATGGTGGGCTTGCCCTATACTATTAAATTTTTATGGGCGCCGCTCAAAGACCATATGGAATTGGGCTGGCTGACCAAAAAATTCGGGCGCCGGCGCGGCTGGCTGTTTTTGGTGCAGGCCTTATTGATTTTTTCGCTTTTCATGCTGGCCAAAAGCGATCCGATGACGCATTTGGGGTGGATGGCGTTTTGGGCGTTTACCGTGACTTTGCTTTCGGCCAGCCAGGATATCGTGATCGACGCCTACCGGGTTGATATTGTTCCGCAAGAAATGGCCGGAATTGCAAGCTCGATGGCGACGCTGGGCTATCGCATCGGCGTCTTGCTTTCTACCGCCGGCGTTTTATACATGGCGGAATTCATCGCCTGGGCCGATGTATACCGCATTATGGCGGCAATTATGATCCTGCCTTTTATTTGTTTATTCATTTTACCCGAGCCGGAAAACCCAGCCATGCCCAAGGCCACCAGCGTTAAAGGCTGGATTGAAAAGGCCGTCATTGTGCCGCTCAAAGATTTGCTGCTGCATAAAGATGCGATATGGCTTTTGGTGCTGGTGATTTGCTTTAGGCTGCCCGATTTCTTGCTAGGCGCTATGGCCAATCCGTTTTATTTGGCGATGGGATTTTCCAAAATTGAAATCGCCAATATCAGTAAAATCTTCGGCTTTGTGATGACGATTCTGGGAGCATTTGCGGCCGGAATTATTTTAAGCAAATGGCGCTGGCGTTTTTCGACCTGCTTGATTTTATTTACCGTTCTTAATTCGCTATCGAATTTATTATATGTATTGTTGGCCTATAAGGGGCATGACCCGCTTTATTTAACTATTGCGATCATCGGCGAAAATATCGCCTCGGCCTTAAGCACAACCGCGTTCTTGGCCTATTTAGCTAGCCTCTGCAAACGCGAATTCAGCGCAACGCATTACGCGGTTTTATCCTCGCTTGCCATGCTGTCGCGGCCCCTGTTCGGCTGGGTGGCCGGGCCATTGGTGGAAAGTTATAATTGGGATGGGTTCTTTGCGATTTCGGCGGTGCTTGGCATCCCGGCCCTGCTATTGCTGGTTGTTTTGCGCCGCCGGGGAAGCATTATTTAAATTTATTCCGCCACATCTTCCAAGGCATAGCCGGCTGAACGCACGGTGCGGATGAAATCTTTTTCGCCTTCCTCGTTCAACGCTTTGCGCAGGCGGCGGATGTGAACATCAACCGTGCGCACTTCGACATACACATTTTGCCCCCACACCGAATCCAGCAATTGTTCGCGGCTGAAAACGCGAGCGGGGTGTTCGAGGAAATGTTTCAATAATCTAAACTCGGTCGGCCCCATATGAACATCGCGGCCATTTCTTTTAACGCGGTGGGTGGTGGGGTCGAGCACAATATCGCGGTAGGTTAAATTTTCGCCGTCCGATCCCGGCTTGGCGCGGCGCAATACCGCGCGGATGCGGGCGATCAATTCGTTCGGTGAAAAGGGCTTGGTGATGTAATCGTCGGCGCCGCTTGCAAAAGCCTTGATCTTATCGGCCTCCTCGCCCTTGGCGGTCAGCATGATAATCGGAATCGGTTTGGTGGCGGGGTCTTTCCTGATTTCGCGGCATAAATCGATGCCTGACAATTCCGGCAGCATCCAATCCAGCACAATTAAATCGGGCTTTTGTTCATGGATCCGAAGCAGCGCTTCCCGCCCATCACGCACGATGGCTGCGGCAAAACCCTCTTTTTCCAGATTGTAATGCAGCAAGGTGGCGATTGAGAGTTCGTCTTCGACGACTAAGATAGCAGGCTTCATGAGGCTTTTCTTAACATAGACTCAAGGCCGGTTGCTAGAGGGTCAAGGGTTTTGGAGGTATCATCGTAATTGCGGCGTTGCTCGGCCCACGGGTTGCCGGTTAGCCAAAAATGAAGCGCCTCGGCGATATTGCTGGAGTGATCGCCGATACGCTCGAGGCTTCTGGCGATAAACAGGGCATGAACTTGCGAGGTGATCATATGCTGATCTCCTTCCATCCAACGCAAAGATTCGCGGAACAGGCTGCTGTAAAGCTCATCCACCACCATATCGGCATGCCAGGCCTGCAGCGCTAAGCCCATTTCGCGGCGCGCCAGCGCGTTCAAGATTTGATGCAATCCCTGCTGCACCAAAGTGCCCAGGCGCCGCAGCGCGGGCAGCGGCACCATTTCCTGGCGCTGGCTTAGGATGATGGTGCGTTCGGCGATATTGCGCGAATAATCGCCGATACGTTCTAAATGCAGCGCGATTTTATGCGCCGCTAAAATGCCGCGCTGATCAATTCCGCTTAAATCTCCGGCGTTGGGCAATAAGGCTAAACAGGCCTCGATCACTTTTTGATGCTGGGCGTCAATCGCCAGATCGGCCGAAATTGCTTCTTGCGCCAAATCGGCGTCAAAACGCGGCAAGGCGCCCAAGGCCATGGCCAGCTGCGCTTCGGCCAGCCCGCCCATTTCGGCAAGCGCGCTGGCAAGATGGGTGAAATTCTTCATCATTCAAATCCGGGAACCGGGTTTAGGTCGGGGGATGTTTTTCTGGTTCCTAGCTTTTGATACCCGATTCATATGACTATTTTATGACAGTTTTTGAACCGGCGGCAACCGGAAAATAAAGGCTAAAAACGCTGCCCACGCCGGGGGTGCTTTCAATCACTAAAGCGCCGCGGTGGCGGCTCATAATATGCTTAACGATAGCAAGGCCTAAACCGGTGCCGCCGGCTTCTCTGCTTCTGGCCTTGTCCACGCGGTAAAAACGTTCGGTCAGGCGGGGAATATGGCGGGCCTCAATGCCAATTCCCCGATCTTCAACCTTGATCTCAATCATGCCTTGGCGCGGCGCGCGGATGTGGGGCGGCAGCGTAGCGGCTTTTTGGGCGGTGACGGTGATATCGGTGCCGGGATTGCCATAGCGCCAAGCGTTGCTAATTAAATTGTGCAACACACGCTCAACTTCTTCCCGGTCGCCGCGCAAGGGGGGAAGATTTTCATCACATTTGACAATCAAGCGCATATTCTTCTTTTTAATTTCCAAGGACAAAGCATGCGCCACTTCTTGCAGCAATTCTTCCACCTCCACCGTTTCATCGGGCTGGGCGTGTTCGCGCACCTCGATGCGGGAAAGCGCCAGCAAATCTTCCACCAAAGTCGCCATTAATTTCGCTTGCTGTATCATGATCGGGAAAAATTTATCGCGGGTCTTGGCATCGTCCTTGGCGGGGCCGGATAACACTTCCAAAAATCCGCTGATCGCCGATAAGGGCGTGCGCAATTCATGGCTGACATTGGCGACGAAATCGCCCCGCATTTTTTCACTGCGCCTGATTTCGGTCAATTCACGCAAGACCACCATCAAGCCCGCCTGTTTGCCGAATTCGGGGGGCAGGCTAAGGAACGTTACATTAAAAACCCGCTCAACCGGCGCGAAGAGAATAATCTCAACCGATTCGGGATTCCGGGTTTTCAGGCAGCGCTGGGCCGCCTGGGCTATTTCCGGCTGGCGCAGCAAGGCGGTTAAGGGAGTGCCGCTTTCGGCCTTTCCCAAGAGGTTTTCCGCCGCCGGATTGGCAAAACGGATTTTTAAGCCCGCATCCAAAGTTAACAAGGGATCGGGCAGGGCCTTTAATAAATTTAAGGCCGGGTCGCTCCAAAATTCGGTCATTAATCGGGCTTTCTCGACAAGGGGCTTTATATATACTACAAAAAGGCTAACAGAAATCGGAAAATATTAAGGCAGTGGAATGCAACCGAACCTTGCTTTTATCGAGCCGCAGAACGCCAAGGCCGCCAGCCCCTTGATGGCGCAATATTTGGAATTAAAAGCGGGGCATCCCCAGGCCTTGCTGTTTTTCCGCTTGGGCGATTTTTATGAATTGTTTTTTGAGGATGCGGTCAAAGCCGCCGCCGCGCTTGATATTACTTTAACCAAACGCGGCCAGCATCAGGGCCAAGATATTCCCATGTGCGGCGTGCCCTGGCACCAGGCCGACGGCTATATCGCAAAATTAATTAAGGCGGGCTTTCATGTCGCCATCGCCGAACAGGCCGAAGGGCCGGCGCCCGCCAAAGGCATTATCGCCCGCCATATCGTGCGCATTATTACGCCCGGCACCGTCACCGAAGAAGGATTGCTGGAGGCGCGCGCTTCCCATTATTTGGCGGCGTTAGTTGAAGGCGCATTGGCTTGGCTGGAAGTTTCAACCGGCAAATTCATGGTGAAAAGCGCAGAAGACGCCGCGCTTGCCGCGCTCTTAGCGCGCCTTTCGCCGCAAGAAATCCTGCTTCCTGAAAATCTGGCGACTAACCCCGTCTTGGACGATTATCAAAAAATCCTGGTGCGCCGCCCCGCCGTGCGTTTTTCCGCCGCGGTTTGCGAAAAATTATTGCTCAAGGCCTATGGCATTCAGGCGCTTGATAGTTTGGGAAATTTTACCCAAGCCGAAATATCGGCGGCCGGGGCGCTGCTTGATTATGTCGAACTTACCCAAATGGGCAAGCGGCCGCGGCTGGAAAAACTAACGCGGGAAATGGCCGCCTCGCATATGATGATCGATGGCGCAACTCAGCGCAATTTGGAATTAACCCAAAGCTTTGCCGGCGGGAAGGCGGGATCGCTGCTGGGCCTGGTCGACCGCACCCTGACGGCAGCCGGCGGCAGGTTGTTGGCGGAAAGATTGCTGGCGCCCTTGACGGACGCCAAAGCCATTAATGCCCGGCTTGATAGCGTAGAATTTTTTATTCAGCAGCCTTCTTTACGCGGCGCATTGCGCGGGGCTTTAAAGCTTTGCCCCGATTTGGCGCGTTCCCTCTCGCGCTTAAGTTTGCAGCGGGGCGGCCCGCGCGATTTGGCGGCGGTGAAAGATGCGGTTGTGTGCGCGCGCGATTTGCGGCTTGCGCTAACCATGAACTTGCCGCCGGAATTGGCGGCCATCGCTCCGGCCTTAGGCGGCTTTGGCGATTTGCTGGATAAATTGGATCGCGCCTTATCCGCCGACTTGCCCTTATTCACGCGCGACGGCGGATTTATCAAGCGCGGCTATGACGCTTCGTTGGATGAAATTATTTCCGCCCGCGATGACGGCAAAAGGCTGATCGCCAATTTGCAAAGCCGCTACGCCATCGAGGCGAAGGCGCCGGCGTTAAAAATTAAACATAACAATATTTTGGGTTATTTCATCGAAGTGCCGCCGAAATCGGCCAATGGCATGGGCGAGCCTTTCATTCACCGTCAAACTTTAAGCACCGGCGTGCGCTTCACCACGGTCGAGCTCGGCGAATTGGAAAGCAAAATCTTAAAGGCGGCCGATCATGCGCTGGCTTTGGAATTAGAATTATTCGCTGCCCTATCCACCCTGGTTTTGAACGAGGCCGAGGCGCTGGGGCGCTTGGCGGATAGTTTGGCGGTGCTGGATGTCAGCGCCGCTTTGGCCGAATTGGCGGTTGAGCGCAATTACGTCCGCGCTACAATCGATGATTCCCTGGCATTTGCAATCACAGGCGGGCGCCATGCGGTGGTGGAAGCCATGGTCAATAGTTTCACGCCCAATGATTGCGATTTAAACGCAAATCAAAAATTGTGGCTGATCACCGGCCCCAATATGGCGGGGAAAAGCACGTTTTTGCGGCAAAACGCGCTGATCGCGATTCTGGCGCAAATGGGAAGTTTTGTGCCGGCTGCCTCATCCCATATCGGCGTAATTGACCAGGTTTTCAGCCGCGTTGGCGCTGCCGATGATTTGGCGCGGGGGCGCTCCACCTTCATGGTTGAAATGGTGGAAACGGCGGCGATTTTAAATCAGGCCGGCCCGCGCGCCCTGGTTATTTTGGATGAAATCGGCCGCGGCACGGCCACCTTCGATGGCTTGTCGATTGCCTGGGCGGCGCTCGAGCATTTACACGACATCAATCAATGCCGCGCTTTGTTCGCCACCCATTATCATGAGCTAACCGCGCTTGAGGAAAAATTAAACTCGCTAAAATCTTACAGCATGCAGGTGAAAGAATGGCAGGGCGAAGTGATTTTTCTGCACACAGTGGCGGCGGGCGCGGCCGACCGTTCCTATGGTTTGCATGTCGCGAAATTGGCGGGGGTGCCCGAAGCGGTGGTAGCGCGGGCCGCCGAAGTTTTATCGGCTTTGGAAAAAGACCAGCATCATCAGGCATTGGACGGCTTGGCCAAAACTTTGCCGAAAATGAAGCCTGCGGCCAAGCCAGAAATTCCGCCCGCCTTAGCGGCGTTAAGCGCGCTTAATCCCGATGATTTTTCACCCAAGGAAGCGCTGGAAGAATTATATAAATTAAAGAAATTAATTTAGGCCCAGCAGGCTTTTAGAAAAATCTTGCGGATCAAAGCTTTGCAAATCTTCCAACGCCTCGCCCACGCCAATGGCGTAAATCGGCAAGTTGAATTTTTGGGCCAGCGCCACCACCACGCCGCCTTTGGCGCTGCCGTCTAATTTGGTGATGATCAGGCCCGTCACATTCGCCGCTTTTTGAAACGCTTCTACTTGCGCCACGGCGTTTTGGCCGATGGTCGCATCCAAAATTAAAATCGAGGCGTGGGGCGCGGTTGGCTCCAATTTTTGCAAGACGCGAATAACTTTTTCTAACTCCGCCATTAAATTGGCGTTGGCTTGCAGGCGGCCCGCCGTGTCGATTAACAGCACGTCATAATTTTTGGCTACGGCTTCCTGATAGGCTTGATGCGCAATGGCGGCGGAATCTTTGGTGTCGGTTGTGAATAAGGGAATTTGCGCGCGCGTGGCCCATACCGCCAATTGCTGATTGGCGGCGGCGCGGAACGTATCGCCCGCTGCAACCAGCACTTTTAAATTTTGCTGACGCCATTGTTCGGCCAATTTGCCCAATGTCGTGGTTTTGCCGCTGCCATTGACGCCGACCATCAGCACGACAAAAGGTTTATGGGCGGTTGGATCCAAGCGTTGCGCCAGCGGCGAGAGAATTTTAGAAATTTCTTCGCTTAGAAATTGACGGATAGAAGTTTCATCAACATCTTTTTCAAAGCGCGTATTCCGTAATTTTTCGATTAATTGCGCCGCCGTATCAACGCCCAAATCATGGCCGATTAATAATTCCTCCAATTCGTTTAAGCTTTGTGCATCCAATTTTTTGCGGGCGAAAATATCGCGCAAAGACTGGCTTAAAGGGTTGGCGGTTTTTGTTAGCGCCGATTTTAATTTTTGCCACATTAATATTGATCCAAATTAAAGCTGCCGGTAAAAGAGGTGGCGTAAGGCCCGGTCATCATCACATGGCCGTCTTTTAAATAAGAAATCTCTAATTCACCGCCATCTAAAATAACCGTGGCTTCGCGCGCCGTTAAGTGGCGGCGGAATCCGGCGACGGCTGCGGCGCAGGCGGCGGTGCCGCAAGCCTCGGTAATGCCGGCGCCGCGTTCCCATACGCGCAAGCGGATTTTATTGGGCGCCAAAATTTGCGCAAAACTAATATTGGCGCGCTCAGGAAACATGGGGTGGCATTCAAGAAGGGGGCCATGGCTGGCTACATCGATTTTAGCCGCATCATCGACAAAAAACACCGCATGCGGGTTGCCCATGCTAACGCCCGATGGGTTGGCAAAACCGGCATAGTCAAGCGGGATGTGGTTGGGATCGCAAGCCCTGGCCAAAGGAATATCCCGCCAATCCAATTTCGCAATCCCCATATCAACCGCGATGCGCCTATCAGGAGCCTCGGAACATTCCAAAATGCCGGCGCGGGTTTCAAGGGTGATATGATTCGCGCCATTTTCCTGCATAATTAAAGCCGCCACACAGCGCGTAGCGTTGCCACAAGATCCAACCTCGCCGCCATCGCCATTGTAAATGCGCATAAAGGCGGCAGCGTTTTTGGAATTTTCAATTAAAATCAATTGATCACAGCCAATGCCGCGCTTGCGGCCGCTTAAATGGCGGATTTCTTCCGGCGACAGGCCCAGCTTATTTTGCCGCGTATCGATAATGATAAAATCATTACCCAGCCCATGCATTTTGCGAAAATTGACGATCATTTCCTTAAAATAGGCTATAAATGCCGATGATGCGATACTTATTTATTATTCTAGCGTTGCTGTGGGCGGAAAATGCCGCCGCGCACCCGCATGTTTTCATTACCGCCAAGGCCGCCTTTGTGGTGAAGGAGGGCAAGATCATAGGCATCCGCCAATTCTGGGTGTATGATCCTCTTTTCAGCAATGATTTGATGCTAACCTTCGATAGCGACCGCGATAAAAAACTAAGCGCCGCCGAACAGCAAAAAATGGGCGGCGAGATATTGAAAAACTTGAAGGAATTTCATTATTTTACTTTCATCGAAAATGGCGGGAAGAAAATCGACAATGTAACCGTCGCCGAGTTTCAGGCGGCGGCGGGGGCAAGAGTCGCGATGTCGTTTTTGGCGATATTGCCGGAACCAATCGCCTTGAAAGAACAGCAATTATCCTTGCGCACGTATGATCCAAGCTATTATGTCGAAGTAATGGTGGATAACAAAGAACCCGTGCTTTATGAAAATTTCGGTCAAAATATTTGTCATTTTACCCGCGACTTTGATCAGCAACACCGCTATTTTGGCGGGGTAATCGTTCCGGAAAAGGTGAATCTTGTTTGCCCTTAGTTTGATCATGGTTGTATTGCTTGCCTGCCCGGCGCTGGCGAATCCTTTGCTGGGCACCGGCGGGGCCGCGCCCGCAACCGGCTTTGCCTGGCTGGTTGAATGGCAATCCAAGGTTAATCACGAATTAGCGGAAATCACTTTGGCCTTGCAGCAGGGCGCATCCTTGCAGGTGGCGGGCTGGGCTTTGGTGTTGTCCTTTTTATATGGCGTCTTGCACGCAGCGGGGCCGGGCCATGCGAAAACGGTGGTGGCTTCTTATTTTTTGACCCGGCAGGCGAAATGGGTTGAAGGCGTGATGATGGCGCTTAGGGTGGCGCTGGTGCATATCGCCACTTCGGTGATTATCGTGACGATGATTTATTTGGCGATCAGCCCTAATTTATTGAACAGCGCCGAGGGTACGCGCTGGGTCAGCATTATCAGCTATGCATTAATTGTGATGATCGGCATTTATCTAATCGCCCGCGCTTTGCGCTTGGCGCCAGCGCCACCGCATGGCGAAGTTTGCTGCGAAGGCGCGCATGACGAAAAAAGCGCCGAAAAATATCACCGTAAAACCGATGCTATCATCGGCTTTGCCGCCGGCATGATTCCATGCCCCGGCCCCATATTGGTAATGCTGTTTGCGCTGGCGCATGATTTGATCCCGTTTGGCATTCTCGCCTCCTTATTTATGGCGATGGGGATGTTTTTAACCATTATGACCGTGGCTTTGCTTGCGATTGCCGGAAAAGCCGGGGTTTTCAAGGCGGTCGAGGGGCCCCTAACCATGCGCCTTAGCCAGGGACTGGCTCTTTTGGGCGGCCTTATCATTACCGCTTTTGGGGCGTTAGAGCTTTTCAGCCTGATTTGACAAATCCCCGCTTTTTGTCTATAAAACCCATGAAATTAAAGGGGCTTTAAGCCCTGCCACCCGTCCGCGAGGGTTCGCGCACGGGTGTTTTTTGTTGTTAAAGGGCTAATAAAAAAGAGGCAGTTGATTGTTTGATAGCCTGACCAAAAAATTCACCGGCGCGTTTGACGCTTTACGCCGCCGCGGCAAATTAAGCGCGGATGACGTGCGCGAGGCTTTGCGCGATATCCGCCGCGCGTTATTAGAGGCCGATGTTGCGCTTCCGGTTTTAAAAGACTTTTTGGCCAAGGTTGAAACCCAGGCTTTGCAAGAGGAAGTTTTAAAAAATGTCCGGGGCGGCGATCAGGTCGTTAAAATCGTGCATGACGAGCTGGCGGCCATGCTGGGCGAATCGGCGCCGCTGAATTTGAATGTAACGCCGCCTGCTGTGATAATGATGGCGGGTTTGCAAGGTTCGGGCAAAACCACCAGTGCGGCGAAATTGGCCAAGCGTTTGCAAGATAAAGCCCGCAAAAAAGTTTTATTGGCCTCGCTCGATATTTACCGCCCAGCGGCGCAGGAGCAATTGGAAATCCTGGCCAAGCAAATCGGCGGCATGTCTTTGCCGATTGTGGCCGGTGAAAAACCGCTTGCCATTGCCGAGCGCGCCTTGCGCGAAGGGAAAAGCGGCCATTTCGACGTGGTGATTCTTGATACGGCGGGCCGTTTGCAAATCGACGCCGAATTAATGGCGGAATTGATAGCTATCCGCGATTTCGCCAAGCCTGCCGAAATTTTATTGGTGGCTGACGCCATGACCGGGCAAGAGGCGGTGAATATCGCCAAGGGTTTTCATGAACAAGTCGGCGTTAGCGGCATTATCCTAACCCGGCTTGATGGCGATGCGCGTGGCGGCGCTGCGCTTTCGATGCGCGCCATTACGGGCCAGCCGATTAAATTTATTGGCGTTGGCGAAAAAATAGACCAATTGGAAGAATTTCACGGGCCGCGCCTGGCCAGCCGCATCTTGGATATGGGCGATGTGGTCAGCTTGGTTGAAAAGGCGATTGAGAATATCGATCAGCTTGAAGCCGAAAAATCGGCGGCGCGCTTCGCCAAGAACGAGCTTGATTTAAACGATTTGTTGGCGCAAATGCGCAACATGCAAAAATTGGGCGGGCTTGGCGGCATGATGAATTTGCTGCCCGGCATGGGCCGCATGAAAGAACAATTGAACAAGGTCGATGACAGCGCTTTGAAAAAACAAGAAGCGATTATTTTATCGATGACGCCCGTGGAACGTAAAAACCCCGATCTTATCAAGGCTTCCCGCAAGCAGCGCATTGCCAATGGGTCGGGCACCAGGGTCGAGGATATTAATAAGCTTTTGAAAAATTTCATGGAGGCGAAAAAAATGATGAAGCAAATGAACAAAATGGGCGGCATGGAAAAAATGGCCCAAATGTTCGGCGGCGGCAAAATGGGCTTACCTCCCAAATTGCCTTTCTAAGGGTTTTTATTTTTTTAACTTTAACTAACTACTTGAAAGGAAATAGTATGGCTTTAAAAATTCGCATGTCGCGGCACGGCACCAAAAACCGGCCCTTTTACCACATCGTAATTGCGGAACATACCGCCCCGCGCGATGGCAGCTTTGTCGAGCGCGTGGGTTCTTACAACCCGCTTTTGCCGCGCGATCATGAACACCGCATTCTGCTGAAAGAAGACCGCATCAAATATTGGCTGTCGGTTGGCGCAACGCCGTCCGACCGTGTCGCGCGTTTTCTGGGCGATGCCAAGATTATTGAAAAGCCGAAATACTATCCAAGCCCGAAGAAAAGCGCTCCCCGGGCCAAAACCCAGGAACGCCTGAAAGCGGCCAATGAAGGCGGCGCTGCGCCTGCCGCTCCTGCCGCCGAAGCAGCCCCCGCTGCTGAAGCGCCGGCAGCTTAAGAAGGCGCCCCATGCAAGCTATGACCAGGCCATCCAAACCATCAGCTAAACCGGTTCTTGATCAAGAACCGGCAAAGCTTTTGCTTGGCCAAGTGGTGGGGGTTAAAGGCTTGCAAGGCCATGTGCGCGTTAAAAGCTTCACCGCAAGGGCGGAGGATTTGGATGCTTATGGCGCGCTTTGTGATGACAAGGGCAATGAATATAAGGTGAAGGTTACGGAAGCATCCCCCAATCTGGTTATTGCCAAAATCAAAGGCGTTGATGACCGGAACGCGGCAGAAAAACTAAAAGGCCTGAAACTTTTCATTGCGCGCGATCAATTGCCGAAAGCAAAGGAGCATGAATTTTATCATGCCGATTTGATCGGGCTTGAGGTGCGCGATAGCAAAGGCCAATCCCTGGGTGCGATCAAAGGCGTTTATAATTATGGCGCCGGCGATATTATCGAAGTGAAACTGATTAATGGCGGCGAAGTTTTGTGGTCTTTCACCCGCAAAATTTTTCCCACCATCAACATTGCCGAAGGCTATGTCACCGCAGAGCCGCCCCTGGAAACAGAGGCAGAGGGAAAAGCATGAGCTGGACCGCCACCATCTTAACGCTGTTTCCGGAAATGCTGCCGGGGCCGCTTGGCCATTCGCTGGCGGGGCAGGCGTTGCAAAAAGGCTTGTGGCGGTTGGATGTTAAAAATATCCGCGATTTTGCGCCCGGTAAGCACCAAAGTGTCGATGACACGCCTTTTGGCGGCGGCGCCGGCATGGTGTTAAAGCCCGATGTTATCGATGCCGCTTTGCAAAATGTAAAAAATGCGCCCGGCCCCAAAATTTATTTATCGCCGCGCGGAACGCCCTTCACTCAAAAACTGGCCGAAGAATGGGCTAAGGGGCCCGGTGTGACGATGCTTTGCGGGCGCTATGAAGGGGTTGATCAGCGCGCCCTCGATAAATGGCAATTGCAGGAAGTCAGCCTTGGCGATTTTATTTTGTCGGGCGGCGAATTGGCCGCGCTTTCGATGCTGGATGCCTCTATCCGTTTATTGCCGGGCGTGATGGGTAAAGAAGAATCATTAACCGAGGAATCTTTAAGCAACGGTCTTTTGGAGTATCCGCACTACACCAAGCCGCGCGAATGGGAAGGCAAGGCGGTGCCCGAAGTCCTGCTTAGCGGGCATCATGGGCAAATCGAGGCTTGGCGCAAATCCCAGGCCGAAGCCTTAACCAAGGAAAGACGGCCCGATTTATGGGCGCTTTATCAATCGCGCAAAAATGTTGCGTAATGACGTTAAACCGATTACAACCATTGAAGGAGAATAAACATGAATACTTTGCAAGAATTTGAACAACAGCAGGTTAAAGCCCTTTCGGCCGACAAGCGCATTCCCGATTTTGCGCCCGGCGATACGGTCAAAGTCAACGTCAAAGTGGTGGAAGGCGAACGCGTCCGTTTGCAGGCTTTTGAAGGCGTGTGCATCGCGCGCAAAAACGCCGGCGTTAATTCCAACTTTACTTTGCGCAAAATTTCATACGGTGAAGGCGTTGAGCGCGTGTTTCCGCTTTACTCGCCGCAAGTGGCGAATATCGAGTTGATCCGCCAAGGCGATGTGGCGCGCGCCAAGCTTTATTACTTGCGCGGCCGCACCGGCAAGAGCGCCCGCATCAAGGAATTGGGCGGCGTGCAGGATGACGCGGCGCCGGAATCGGCGACGGGCACCGAGGCTTAATTTAAACTTTTTATAAATCAACTCATCCTGAGCTTGTCGAAGGATGGGGCAACATTAGTAAGCTCATGGTTCGACAAGCTCACCATGAGCTTATTTTTTTTTAAGGCTGTCTCATGACCAAATCCAAAAAACAATTCACGATCGCTGTTGTCGGCGCTACCGGCAATGTCGGCCGCGAAGTGTTAAACATTCTGGCGGAACGCGAATTTCCGGCGGCCAAAGTTATTGCGCTGGCTTCACAGCGGTCGGTTGGCCAGGAAATTTCTTATGGCGAAGATGAAGTGTTAAAGGCCCAAGTTTTGGATTCATTTGATTTTAAGGGCGTTGATATCGCCTTCTTCGCGCCGGGCTCCAAAGTATCGGCCATTCATGCGCCGCGCGCGGCTGCTTCTGGCTGTATCGTGATCGATAAAACTTCGCATTTCCGCATGGATCCCGATATCCCCTTGGTGGTGCCCGAAGTAAACCCGGAAGATATCGGCTTATATAAGCGGAAAAATATTATCGCCGTGCCCAATTGCTCGACCATTCAAATGGCGGTGGCGCTGAAACCCTTGCATGACAAGGCCAAAATCAAGCGCGTGGTTGTCGCAACCTATCAATCAGTTTCAGGGGCGGGCAAGGAGGGGATGGATGAATTGTTCAACCAAACCCGTTCCGTTTTCACCAATCAATCGCTTGAGCGTAAAATTTTCACCAAGCAAATTTCTTTCAATGTCATCCCGCATATCGATTCCTTCCTAGATGACGGCTCGACCAAGGAAGAATGGAAAATGGCCGCCGAAACCAAAAAGATTATGGATGAGGAAATCGAAGTTTCCGCCACTTGCGTGCGCGTGCCGGTATTCATCGGCCATTCTGAGGCCATCAATATCGAATTTGCGAAGCCAATCACCGTCAAAGAGGCGCAAAGCATTTTGCAAAAAGCCCCCGGCATTTCCTTGATCGATCACCGCGCCGATGAAGGCTATGTAAGCCCGATCGAATGCGCCGGGGAAGACAAGGTTTATATCTCCCGCCTTCGTTCCGATAAAACCGTGCCGCATGGCTTAAGCCTGTGGTGTGTCGCCGATAATTTGCGCAAAGGGGCGGCGCTTAATGCCGTGCAAATCGCCGAAGAATTGGTGAAGACGTATCTTTAAACTTTTCATTCATTTGCACTTGCCCCCAATTTCCCCTACATTGCCACCATGGAATTAGCGATTGCCTTGGGCGTTATCGCCTTGATTGTGGTCATCTTGATGGTGGCGGGGCAGGAATTTTTTCCAGGTTCGCTTGGCGGCGGAATGATGCGCAGCCCGTCTATGGGCGGCGATATGTGCGTTGCCGCTTTTTTACTGATTTTTTTATTGGGCATTGCGTATTTGGCCGTATATGGCTTTAAAAAACCGCCTTTTTGGGACCGTATGATGGCCCCCTCGGCCGCCTTAATGATTCCTATCGCCTCGCAAAACATCACCCATATCGCTTTTATCACGCCCGAAGGCTTGGCCGATCCGGCGGCGCTAAAACGTAAAGCCCGCAAATTCTGCGAAGAGCTGAATCAGCCCGCTTGCGTCGTGAATTTGTGGAAAGACAATAATTATATGCCGCGCCAATTTCCCGTAACCCCCGTCCAGGCGGCGGCGATGAGCGCTACATACCGTTTAACCACGGCAAAAAAAGAAGACCGTTTTTGCTGGCTGCAACAGGGCCGCGTCTTGCCGCAGAATTGTTTTTAAAAAAATATCGGGGCCCCTTAAAGGAGCCCCGCTTTTTAACCCTGCCATTAACTTGAGAAAACCGTAAAAAATAGAAATACCGGGGCCTAGCCGAGAAATGTTTTTGCATCTCTTGGGCGGACGGCCGCCCGCCCCGGTGTTTCTTCAAGGTCTTAGCGACCCTGCCTTTGCCAAGCGGCCCGTTTTTCGCGGGCTATTTTATCAGAACGGTCATAACCGAAGTTACCGCCGCCCTGACAAAATCTTTGGCGCAACCCTTTGTTCCGATCCTGCTGTTTGGTCAAAACAATTTTTAAAGTCGCCCTTAAAAATCGCCTGGCCCGTGATGTATCCGGTTTCCGGTGCGGGAGGGAAGCTTCCATGCTTGTTGCATCATGTCGGCTACCGCCTTGGATGAATAAGTCGCCCCACTCATCCTTGGGTTTTGATTGTCGCCAACCAAAACCGCCAAGAATCCGAATAAAACAGTGATCGAAGGCGCCCCTATCCATTTGCATGAATAAAGAGAGTTCTTGGATCCGCCCAAGAACCACGGGGATAAAGCTATTCACCCTATCCGCCGCCGGAAGTTTTTTAAAACGGCGTTACCCGTCTTAATTCAACTTCCGCTCCCCCTTTCGAAAGATTCGGGCCGTTGATGGATAAATTTTGAAGGGAAACCCCAAAACTTGATCCCACTTGCCCGGCTTCCGGCCGAAGGCGCTGCACCTTTCTTCCACTTAGCTTGCAGGCATCAGACCCCGAAATGGCCTTGGTCACAAGTTTAGATTTATGACAAATAAAAATAGACCGGAACAAAGCCGGAAAGAGCTAATGCCATGACCAAGTTATTCCTTCACAGCCTGTGGATAATGGGGGTAAGTGCCACAAAAGCTTCATAAAAAATTTCTTGGTTTACTGGCCAAGAGACGGCATTATTCGCCTTCAATAGCAATCAGGGACATACGGGATGGACCAAGCCTGTCTGCGCAGCGGCGATATTGAAATTCATTTAGCCAAAGCCCAGCATTTGGATGCGATGGCCGAGTTGCATTGGCGTTCCTTAAGCTCTTCGCAGCCGCATGTCGGCTGGCGGTTTGAAGATATTCAAAAACGCTATTGGGATTTTGGCGATAATGACGGCACGGCGCATTTATATGCCGCGCTGGTCAGGGGCAAGGTGGTTGGCGCCGGGCGTTGCCGCCGTTTTCCGAAAGAATCTTATGGCGTTACCACGCCCATGCGGCTGATTTTCCCCCGCCATGAATGGCGCGAAGCCTTGCCCGAATTAAGCCACGGCGAAATTGAAACCATTTATGTTGATCCCGCTTTTCAAGGAGCGGGCATCGGCCGCGCCCTATTGGTGATGATGTTTGCAACTTTGGCTTATCAAGGAATGAAAGAACGGCCGCTATTATTCACTTCCCTGCAGGCGCCGGCTGTGTGGCACCGGTTTTTGATGAGAAGCGGCGCTAATTGCATCGGTTACCGCCAGGGGGTTAATCCCAACAAGCCCGATTATGTATCCCAGGCGCTGATGTTTCAGTGGCCTTCCAGCGATATAGCGCTTGATTGGCTTCTTCAATACCGCCCTCATCATCCGGTGCCGGCGGCTTCCCGCCATTTTCTATCGCTCGGCGCCAGCGCCCCGCATACGATAGAGGCTATTTTGGAACGGCTGCAAGCTGGCAAAGCCGCCTGATCTTTTGCGGCGATTGACGCGGTCATCGGCGTCAACTACATAAGTAGCTATGCATTCTTCCTCCCGCCCGCTTTCGCCGCATTTGCAAGTTTACCGCTGGCAATTAACGATGGTGTTGTCGATTTTACACCGCGCCACCGGCATTATTTTGGCGGCCTCAACCCTTTTAATCACGGCGTTTTTATTAATGGCCTCGATGGGGCCAGATACGTTTGAAATGGCGCTGGCTTGGGCAACTTCGCCGTTGGGCTGGCTGATTTTATTTGGCTGGAGCCTTTGCCTTTATTATCACCTGGCCAACGGCATCCGCCATTTATTTTGGGATATGGGTTTGGGCTTTTCGATTCCGGCCACTTATAAAAGCGGTTACGCGGTGGTGGCCTTCGCCCTCATCGCGCAAATTTTAACCTGGGCTTATATATGGTAGACGCAGTTAGCCACATTCACCGCCAAGGCTCGGCCAAAGACGGCACGCATCATTGGTGGGTGCAGCGCGTGACGTCGGTGGCGCTGATCCCTTTAAGTTTATGGATGGTGTTTTCGATTCTAGGCTTGCTGGACGCCGATTACATGTTTTTTATCGGCTGGATTAAAGCGCCGTGGAATGCAACTGCTTTGGCATTGTTTGTTGCGGTCAGCTATTATCATGCCTGGCTAGGCCTGCAAGTGGTGGTCGAAGATTATGTGCACACGCCCTTAACCAAAGTTTTGACATTGTTGATCATCAAATTCACGCTGGCTTTATTGGGCGCGCTTGCTTTATTTTCCATTTTAAAATTAAGTTTAACATGAGCAGCTATAAAATTATCGATCATGAATATGATGTGGTGGTCGTTGGCGCTGGCGGCGCTGGTTTGCGCGCCACGCTCGGCATGACGGCGGCGGGATTAAAAACCGCTTGTGTCACCAAAGTTTTCCCGACCCGCAGCCATACCGTGGCGGCGCAAGGCGGCGTCGGTGCGGCGCTTGGCAATATGGGGGATGGCGATAATTGGCGCAATCACTTCTATGATACGGTCAAAGGCTCCGACTGGCTGGGCGACCAAGACGCAATCGAATATATGTGCAAGAACGCCATTCCCGCCGTGATCGAACTTGAACATTTCGGCGTGCCTTTTTCCCGCACGCCGGAAGGCAAAATTTATCAGCGCCCCTTTGGCGGGCACACGCTGGATAAAGGCAAGGGCATGGCCAAGCGCGCCTGCGCCGCGGCCGACCGCACCGGTCATGCGATTTTGCATACGCTGTATCAGCAATGTTTAAAACATAACGCCGCTTTTTTCGTTGAATATTTCGCGCTTGATTTATTGATGGATGAAAATGGCCAATGCGGCGGGGTGATCGCCTGGAATTTAGCCGATGGCACGATTCACCGCTTCAAGGCGCAAATGACGGTAATGGCGACCGGCGGTTATGGCAGGGCCTATTTTTCCTGCACCTCGGCGCATACTTGCACCGGCGATGGCAATGCAATGGTTTTGCGCGGCAACCTTCCTTTGCAAGATATGGAATTTGTGCAATTTCACCCAACCGGCATTTATGGTTCGGGCTGTTTGATCACCGAAGGCGCCAGAGGCGAGGGCGGCTATTTAACCAATTCCGAGGGCGAGCGTTTTATGGAACGCTATGCGCCATCGGCTAAAGATTTAGCCAGCCGCGATGTGGTCAGCCGCGCCATGACGGTTGAAATTAATGAAGGCCGCGGGGTTGGCGCGGAAAAAGACCATATTTTATTGCATCTGGAACATTTGGACCCGAAAATTTTGCATGAAAGGCTGCCGGGCATTTCGGAAACTGCAAAAATTTTCGCCGGCGTCGATGTCACCAAAGCGCCGATTCCGGTGCTCCCCACCGTGCATTACAATATGGGCGGGATTCCCACCAATTATCACGGTGAAGTGTTGCGCCCGACGCCAACTAACCCCGATGCGGTGGCGCCGGGCTTGATGGCGATTGGCGAAGCGGCTTCGGTTTCGGTGCATGGCGCCAACCGTTTGGGCACGAATTCGCTTTTGGATTTGGTGGTGTTTGGCCGGGCTGCCGCCATCAGGGCCGCGGAAATCATCAAACCGGGCGCTGGTTCTGTGCCCATTCCCCAATCCGCAACCGATAAAGCCCTGGCCGCCTTTGATAAGGTGCGCCATGCAAACGGCAAATCCAAAACCAGCGAAATCAGGCTGGCCATGCAGCGCACCATGCAGCGCCATGCCAGCGTGTTCCGCACCAGCAAGGTATTACATGAGGGTGTTGAAAAAATTTATCAGGTAAAAGATGGGTTGAAAGATTTAAACATCGCCGATCGCAGCCTGATTTGGAACAGCGATTTGGTCGAAGCTTTGGAATTGGTCAATTTGATGGATCAGGCGGTTGTGACCTTAGAGGGCGCCAAGGCGCGCCATGAATCGCGCGGCGCGCACGCGCATGAAGATTATCCGGAACGCGATGATAAGGAATGGCAAAAACATACGCTGGCCTGGGTAGAAGGGGTTAACCGCGCCAAAATCGCTTACCGTCCGGTTCATACCCATACCTTGTCCAATGATATTCAACCCATTCCCCCGGCGAAAAGGGTGTATTAATCATGGCCGAATTTTCTTTGCCGCGTAATTCCAAAGTTAAAGAAGGTAAAACATTCAAAGCCGCCGCTGGCGCTAAGAATGTAAAAGAATTCAAAGTCTATCGCTGGAATCCCGACACGGGCGAAAACCCCAGGCTTGATACCTATGAAGTCGATATGGATTCATGCGGGCCGATGGTTTTGGACGCGCTGATCAAAATCAAATCGGAAAGCGATTCAACGCTTACTTTCCGCCGCTCCTGCCGCGAGGGGATTTGCGGTTCCTGCTCGATGAATATCGATGGCACCAACACGCTTGCTTGCACCAAGCCGATTGATGAAATTAAAGGCGAAGTCAAAGTTTACCCGCTGCCGCATATGGAGGTGGTGAAAGATTTGGTGCCCGATTTGACGCAGATTTACGCGCAATACCAGTCGATCAAACCCTGGCTGCAAAGCGAAACCCCGGCGCCCGCCGGAGCCGAGCGCCTGCAAAGCGAAGAAGAGCGCGCCAAGCTGGACGGTTTGTGGGAATGTATTTTATGCTTTTGCTGCACCACTTCCTGCCCCAGCTATTGGTGGAACGGCGACAAATATTTGGGCCCTGCCGTATTGCTGCAAGCCTATCGTTGGATCGCCGATTCGCGCGATCAGGCAACCGGCAAAAGGCTGGATGATTTGGAAGATCCGTTCAAACTTTACCGCTGCCATACCATCATGAATTGCACCAAGGCCTGCCCCAAGGGCCTGAATCCGGCCAAGGCGATCGGCGAAATCAAAAAGATGATGGTTGAACGGAAGGGTTGATCAATAATTATATTAACGCAACCGTCCCTGATGCAAATACTGATGCCTTAATCTGGGCGGCGTTTTGCCATTGGAAGGGCGCGGCGGCAATTGCCACGGCGCTTTTGGATTTGGCGCCGGCAGGCCTTCTGTTACAGTTAAATCCGGGGGCAAGCGGCGAAAAGCGCGGTACGCCATGAAGGAAGAAATAAAACTTCCCAAAAAAAATATTCCGGTTGCTTCCCGCACCATGCCGACTATTCTAATTTTATCGGTGCGCGCTTGAGCATAGCGCTCGCTTGCCGCGTTAATCACCATATTATCGGCGAAACTTTTAGAAACCAAAGAACCAATCCATAATACCGAAGTTACGGCGATCCATGCCATAAACGGCAGAACAGGCTTCATCAAGCGGGGCGGAATATTTCCCCAAGCCGCGCGTATTTTATAATGAAAGGATTCTAGGAGGGGGTGACGCATCTGTTTTACCTTGGCCGGACCTCAAGCTTGATAAATCCGCCCCGCAAAGTCAAGGATTTGCTTTCTTTTCCAATATCTTCTACAAAATCCCCATGCTGCCTTCTCAAAAATTCCAGGAAATTCAACAGCTTCAGGGCTTGCAAAAAGACGCGGCGCAAAAAGGCGCGCTGGCCGCGCTTGACCGTTTATATGAAGAGTTAGGGCATTACCGCCCGGGCGCGCGCGCCAAAAAATTTGGCAAATGGCTGGGCGCGGAAATCACGCCGCCGCCTAAGGGCTTGTATTTTTACGGCGGGGTAGGCCGGGGCAAAACTTTATTGATGGATTTATTTTTTGATCTGGCTTTAACCGAAAAAAAGCGGCGCTGCCATTTCCATGAATTCATGGCCGATGTGCATCAACGCCTGCACTGGCAGCGCCAGAAAAGCAAGGCGACTTCCGATGATATTGTGGCGGTGGTGGCGGCGGAAATGGCGGCCGAAGCCTGGCTTGTCTGTTTTGATGAATTCCAAGTTTACGATATCGCCGATGCGATGATCTTGGCGCGTTTTTTCACCGAGCTCTTCGCCCAAGGGGTGGTGATGGTGGCGACCTCCAATGTCAAGCCCGATGATTTATATGCGGGCGGCCTGCATCGCGAACGGTTTTTGCCCTTCATCCCAGTTTTAAAAAATCATTGTGAGATCGTCGAATTTAAAGGCGCGGTCGATTACCGGTTGTTGAAATTAAAAGAATTGGATGTGTATTATACGCCGCTTGGAAATTATGCCAGCGAATCGCTTGATCACGCTTTTGCCGAACTCACCGGCGGCGCGATCGCGCATGAAGAAATAATCACGGTCAAAGGCCGTAAAATCAAAGCGCCCAAAG
Source organism: Dongiaceae bacterium (assembly GCA_050182275.1). Lineage (GTDB taxonomy): Bacteria > Pseudomonadota > Alphaproteobacteria > SHNJ01 > SHNJ01 > JBFXCK01. Next base: position 65,605 of record JBFXCK010000001.1, read on the forward strand.
CGGCCAAAGGGGTTGCCCAATTTCATTTCCGCGATTTATGCGAACAGCCTTTGGGGGCAAGTGATTATTTGGAATTGGCCAAAAATTTTCACACCCTCATTCTCGATGGCATTCCCTTATTCACCGATGAAAGGCGGAACGAAGCCAAAAGATTTATTATCTTGATTGATACTTTATACGATCAAAAGATCCGCCTGATATGCGCCGCCGCCGCCGCGCCCATGGAATTGTCGGCCCCCAATCAGCATGCTTTCGAATTCCAGCGCACAGCATCCCGCCTGATCGAAATGCAAAGCCCGGACTATTTAAGCATGCCGGAAGAAAAAGTTTCCTTATCAGAATCATCTTCGGCCAAGCCGCCAAAGGCAAAGCCGCGCCTTAGAAATAAATCCCCTTAATTTCTGCGCCACCCCTGGCATTTGGGGCGCATTATTGCTAATTTGAGCCCTCTTTATTATTCCCTGGGGGTACCATGAGCAAACGTCCAAAAATCTCACTCGTCGGCGCCGGCAATATCGGCGGCACCTTGGCCTTATTGGCGGGAATGAAGGAATTGGGCGATGTTGTGTTGTTCGATATTATCGATGGCGTGCCGCAAGGCAAGGCGCTTGATTTGGCCGAAACCGCGCCGGTTGAGGGTTTTGACGGGTATTTTTCGGGCGCTTCTTCCTATGAAGCGATTAAAGACAGCGATGTGGTGATCGTAACGGCCGGCAAGCCCCGCACTCCTGGCATGAGCCGGGATGATTTAATCGGCACCAATACCAAAGTGATCGCCTCGGTCGCCGAAAATATTAAAAAATATTGCTCCGATGCTTTTGTGATTGTTGTCACCAACCCGCTTGATGCGATGGTTGGCGTGATGCAGGAAAAATCGGGTCTGCCGCATAACAAGGTGGTTGGCATGGCGGGCGTGCTTGATTCGGCGCGCTTCCGTTATTTCCTGGCCGATGAATTTAAAGTATCGGTTGAAAATGTCACCGCTTTTGTATTGGGCGGGCATGGCGATACGATGGTGCCCTTAACGCGCTATTCGGCCATCGCCGGCATTCCGATTCCCGATCTCATCAAAATGGGCTGGACCAGCCAGGAGCGCATCGACAAAATCGTGCAGCGCACGCGCGATGGCGGCGCTGAAGTGGTGGCGCTTTTAAAAACCGGTTCGGCCTTTTATGCGCCGGCGGCATCGGCCATCCAAATGGCGGAAAGCTATTTGAAGGATAAAAGAATGTTATTGCCCTGCGCCGCGCACTTAAACGGCGAGTATGGCATTAAGGGCTTATATGTCGGCGTTCCCTGCATTATCGGCAAGGGCGGCGTTGAGAAAATTGTCGAAATTCCGCTGGCCGCCGATGAAAAGGCGATGTTCGAAAAATCGGTCGCGGCGGTGAAGGAGTTAGTCAAGGTAACGAAAGAATTACAATCGAAAGCCGCTTAAGCGGCTGATAAAAAATTTATGCAGGATAATGGGTAAAAAATTTCAATAACCCAAACGGTACGAGGTGATAGATGACGAAAGAACTGCCAAAGCTGCAACGCTCGCCTATGGAAATGGGCGGGAATGGAACTGGACAGACGGAGATGAGTGGCATCATCAAAGATTTAAGCCGTTATGATGAATTGCCGGAACATGGCATCAGGCCGCCCGGTTTGCATTGGCGGCTGGAACTGCGTTTATTGACGGAAAGGGTTAGATAATGAATATCCATGAGTATCAAGCAAAAAAATTATTAAGCCAGTACGGCGTTGCCGTGCCGCGCGGGCAGGTGGCCTATACGCCGGAGGAAGCCGAGGCCGCAGCCAAGCAATTGGGCGGCCCGGTGTGGGTGGTCAAGGCGCAAATCCATGCCGGCGGCAGGGGCAAGGGCGGCGGCGTGAAAGTGGTGAAATCAATTAATGACGTCAAAGACAATGCCAAAAAAATGATCGGCATGAATTTGGTGACGCATCAAACCGGCCCCGAAGGCAAGGAAGTCAAGCGCGTTTATATCGAAGAGGGCTGTTCAATTGCGCGCGAATTATATTTATCGATGCTGGTTGACCGGGGCACGGGCCGTTTGGGCATCATGGCCTCGACCGAAGGCGGGATGGATATCGAGGAAGTGGCGGCCAAACATCCGGAAAAAATTTTAAAATTGTTTATCGATCCTGCCACCGGCTTTCAAGCCTATCATGGCCGCAAAATGGCTTTTGGCTTAGGCCTGACCGGCAAGCAAGTGGATAATGCCGTGAAATTCATGGCGGCGATGGCCAAGGCCTTCGAAGATTTGGATTGCTCGATGCTGGAAATCAATCCGCTGGTGGTCACCTCGACCGGCGATATCATCGCGCTTGATGCGAAAATGAATTTTGATGACAATGCGCTTTTCCGCCACCCTTCGGTCGAACAATTGCGCGATGAAGATGAAGAAGACCCGATGGAGCGCGAAGCCGCCAAGCATAGTTTGAACTATGTGAAAATGACCGGCAATATCGGCTGTATGGTGAACGGCGCCGGGCTGGCGATGGCGACCATGGATATTATCAAATTATCCGGCGGCGAGCCTGCCAACTTCTTGGATGTCGGCGGCGGCGCCACTAAAGAGCGGGTGACGGCAGCTTTTAAATTAATTTTATCCGATCCCAAGGTCGAAGGCATTTTGGTGAACATCTTCGGCGGTATTATGCGCTGCGACGTCATTGCCGAAGGCATTGTTGCGGCGGCCAAGGAAGTTTCCTTGCATGTGCCCCTGGTGGTGCGTTTGGAAGGCACCAATGTGGATTTAGGTAAAAAGATTTTGGCATCCAGCGGCCTTCCCATCGTTTCCGCCGATAATTTGCAGCAAGCCGCCGAAAAGGTTGTTAAAGCTGTGAAAGAAGCAGCGTAAATATTTAACGCTCATGGTTCGACAAGCTCACCATGAGCTAAGTTATAAGATGCTCATCCTGAGCTTGTCGAAGGATGAGGATATAAAAGGAGTCAAGAATGTCTATCTTAGTCGATAAAAACACCAAAGTCATTTGCCAGGGCTTCACCGGCGCGCAAGGCACTTTCCATAGCGAACAGGCCATCGCCTATGGCACCAAAATGGTCGGCGGCGTTACGCCGAACAAGGGCGGCACCAAGCATTTGGATTTGCCCGTGTTCAACACAGTGCAAGAAGCTAAGGATAAAACCGGTTGCGACGCCAGCGTGATTTATGTGCCCCCACCTTACGCCGCCGATGCGATTTTAGAGGCGATCGACGCCGAGCTGCGTTTGGTGGTGTGCATCACCGAGGGCATTCCAGTGTTGGATATGGTGCGGGTAAAACGCGCGCTTGCCGGTTCCAAAACCAGGCTTATTGGCCCTAATTGCCCTGGCGTTATTACGCCCGGCGAATGCAAAATCGGCATTATGCCGGGGCATATTCATAAGCGCGGCAAGGTTGGGATTGTCTCGAAATCCGGCACCCTAACGTATGAAGCGGTTGCGCAAACCACGGCGGTGAATTTGGGCCAATCGACTTGCGTCGGCATTGGCGGCGATCCGGTTAATGGCACCAATTTCATCGAAGTTTTGGACATGTTTTTCAGCGATGCTGAAACCGAAGCCGTTATCATGATCGGTGAAATCGGTGGCTCGGCGGAAGAAGAGGCGGCCGAATTTGTGAAGAAACATCCAAAGAAAAAACCCATGGTTGGTTTTATCGCCGGCGTCACCGCTCCCCCCGGCAAGCGCATGGGCCATGCCGGCGCAATTGTGACGGGCGGCAAGGGCGACGCCAAATCGAAAATCGAGGCTTTCAAAGCCGCAGGAATCGCGGTTGCCGCCAATCCCGCCGTGTTGGGTACCACGATGGTTGAGGTGTTGAAAAACCGCAAAGCGGCTTAAAAAATATAGGGGCAGGATGACCACAGCACAACGACAACCAACCAAGCGTCCCACCACCGCTTTGTACCGCCAAGCGCTGGAACAATTGGCTTTGGGTTTAAACAAGGAAACCGGCGGAAAATATTTAGGCCAGGAAAACCCCATCAGCTACGTTGGCGCCGCCCGCGCCTATGCCAAGGGTATGCGCTTGGCCCGCCAGGATTACGATGATTTGGGCGGCCCGCCGGCGAAAATTTTACTGCGCCATTTGGGCCTGGCTTTAATGCGCCTGGTTCCCTGCTTGCGCGAACAGCGGGAAAATGAAATGGCTAGCACTATTATCCATGTTTGCCTTAATCATGCGCTTTCCACACAAGCGGCTTACCGCATGGCCCTTGCCTATCGGGATAAAAGTTTTGCATCGGCGGCGTGGGTATGGCCTAAAGACCCCGAAATTTTACGCGCCCAAGATGATCCGCTTAAAGTGGCGCGAGGCATTGAACTCGTTAGCTGGCACCAACAAGGCGCTTACGGGCGCGCGATGACGCGGGAGCGGGCGTAAAATATGAGCGATGTTTTCTCCGAATCTTCCGGATTTTCAGCGCACGCGGTTGAAAAGGCCGAGGGGTTTTATGGAAAAGCCAGCGCCGCTTTGCAGGATGGGGTTAAATTTTATTTAGAAGAAGAATGGAATAACGCTGGCGGGAATTTTTGTAATGCGTTGGTTTTCAGCGCTAAGGGGCGTGCAGCATATAAAGAAGAAAGCAATCTTAAGGCCAATCATCAAGCCGCCATTTTATTTTTACAAACAATTGCCAAGGCTGAAAAGGGCAATCCTACCCCTTATTGGCGGGAGCTGCTTTTACAAGCCTTGCAACATGTAATTCCCGGCACCGATCATTATATAATAGTGATGAAAGTTCTCAATAATCCTTCGAAGCCCTTGGAAGAAATTTTGGATATTCCGCCCGATAAGGAAAGACAAGCTAGGGTCAAAACGCTTTTCGAGGCTTTTCCGGGGATCGCCGTTCACGAATTATGCACTTGCAGGTTAAGATAATGACAAATACTTCGACCCAAAACACTTTTTTATATGGCGCCAATGCCGCCTATGTCGCCGAGATTTACCAGCGCTATATGCAAAATCCCGGCAATGTCGACGCCTCCTGGGCCTCTTTTTTCAAGGCGCTGAATGATAATGACCGCGCCGTGCTGGCCGATTTCGGCGGCGCTTCGTGGAATAAATATCCGGCGCATATTATTGGCGCGGTTGATGCCGATGCCAAGCCCGCTAAAAAGGCAAAGGGCGAGGCAGCGCCAGCCAATGATGAAGCGATCCTAGATTCCTTGCGGGCGCGGGCGTTGATCCGCGCTTTCCGCGTGCGCGGGCATTTGCAGGCGAATCTTGACCCGCTTGGCTTAATGAAGCGCGATTACCAGCCCGATCTTGATCCGGCGACCTATGGTTTTTCTGATAGCGATTACGACCGCCCAATTTTTTTAGGCGGCGATTTGCCAGGCGTTGAGAATGTCACTTTGCGCCAAATCCTGGAAATTTTGCGGGCAACCTATTCCGGTTCGGTTGGCGTTGAATTCATGCATATTCAAGACCCCTTGCAGCGCGCCTGGATTCAAAGCCGGATCGAATCGCGCCATAATTACCGCGATGACAGCATCGAGGGTAAAAAAGCGACCTTAGAAAAACTCACGGCTGGCGAAATTTTTGAAAAATTCCTGCACACCAAATATACCGGCACCAAGCGCTTTGGCTTAGAGGGCGGCGAAAGCCTGATTCCCGCCCTTGAAACCGTTTTGCAAACAAGCGCCAAATTGGGCGTGGGGGAGGCCATTTTCGGCATGGCGCACCGCGGGCGGCTATCGACACTGATTAATATTTTGGCCAAACCTTTGGTGAAATTATTGGCGGAGTTTGAGGGCCGGCCCGCCTCGCCGACCGATGTGCAAGGTTCCGGCGATGTGAAATACCATCTGGGCACCTCAAACGACCGTCCCGCTGGCGGAGCTATGATGCATGTGTCATTGCTGGCCAATCCCTCGCATCTCGAGGCCGTTAATCCGGTGGTCATGGGCAAGGTGCGCGCCAAGCAGGATCAGCGCGGCGATCAGGCCCGTGAAAAAGTGATGGGCATTTTGCTGCATGGCGATGCGGCCTTTGCTGGCCAGGGCGTTGTGCCGGAATGTTTGATGATGGCGGAATTGCCGGGCTACCGTATCGGCGGGATTTTACATATTATCATCAACAACCAAATTGGTTTCACCACTTCGCCGAATTACGGCCGCTCCTCGCCCTATTCATCGGATGTGGCGAAGATGATTCAAGCGCCCATTTTCCACGTCAATGGCGATGACCCGGAAGCCGTGGTCTATGTCGCGCAATTGGCCAGCGAATACCGCCATGCCTTCAAGCATGATGTGGTGGTCGATATGATTTGCTACCGCCGCCACGGCCATAATGAAACCGATGAACCGGCTTTCACCCAGCCGGTGATGTACAAGCAAATCGCCCAGCAAAAAACCGCCCGCACCAAATATGCCGAGCAGTTGGTGGCCGAAGGCGCGCTTTCCCAAGAAGAAGCCGATCAAATGGTCGCCAAATACCATCAATGGATGGAAAAGGAACAGGAAGCCGCCAAATCCTACAAGCCCAACAAGGCCGATTGGCTGGAAGGGGCGTGGAGCGGCATGAAAACCGCGCCCTCCCATGCCGAAAAGCCGGAAAGCTGGTATGGCAAAACGGGGGTGGCGGAAAAGACTTTGCAAAAAATCGGCGCGGCGCTGACCTCGGCGCCCAAGGATTTTAATTTAAATTCTAAAATCGCGCGTCAATTAGAGCAGAAAAAATCCATGTTCAAATCGGGCGAAGGCTTTGATTGGGCGACGGCCGAAGCCTTGGCCTTTGGTTCCTTGGCGGCGGAAGGTTTTAGGGTGCGTTTATCAGGCCAGGATGTAGGGCGCGGCACTTTTTCGCAGCGCCACGCCATTTTGCACGATCAGGAAAATCAGAACCGTTATTTGCCGTTGCAGAATATCGATCCAAACCAAGCTTCGGTCGAAGTGGTTGACAGCCCTCTATCCGAATATGGCGTGATGGGTTTTGACTATGGCTATTCCCTGGCCGATCCCAAGGCGCTGGTCTGCTGGGAAGCGCAGTTTGGCGATTTTTCCAACGGCGCGCAAATTATTATCGATCAATTTATTTCTTCCTCCGAATCGAAATGGCTGCGCATGTCGGGGCTGACCTTGCTTTTGCCGCATGGCTATGAAGGCCAGGGGCCGGAACATTCTTCTTGCCGCTTAGAGCGCTATTTGCAGCTTTGCGCCGAAGATAATATGCAGGTCGCCAATTGCTCGACGCCGGCCAATTATTTCCATATTCTGCGCCGGCAAATGAAGCGCGATTTCAGAAAGCCCTTGATTATCGCCACGCCCAAATCGCTCTTGCGCCATAAATTATGCGTCTCGAAATTAAGCGATATGGCGGAAGGAACTTCTTTCCAGCCGGTATTGGCGGAAATTGATCAATTGGATGCCGCCAAAATAAAACGCGTGGTTTTATGCACCGGGAAAATCTATTATGATTTATATGAAGCCCGCGCGGCGGCGAAAATCTCCAACGTGGCGCTCCTTCGCGTTGAGCAGCTTTACCCCTGGCCGGAACATGCCCTGGTAGAAATCTTGAAGCCCTATAAGGCGGCCGAATTCGCCTGGTGCCAAGAGGAGCCGCAAAATATGGGGGCTTGGACGTATTTGGACAGGCGCCTTGAAAGAACCTTGGCCAAATTGGGGGCCAAAAACGGAAATGCTCTTTATTTGGGCCGCCCCGAAGCCGCCAGCCCGGCAGTCGGTTATTTAAAGAAACACGAGGCCGAGCAAAAGGCGCTTCTCGAGGCGGCCTTGAAGGTGTAAATATGACCCCGAATCCGTCATTCCCGCGAAGGCGGGAATCCATAGCGCCACGTGATAGATGGATCCCCGTTTTCACGGGGATGACGATAGAAGATAGAGTATTATTAAAGAGGTAAAAATCATGACCATCGAAATCAAAGTTCCGCCCATGGGCGAATCCGTTTCCGAGGCCACGGTCGCCAAATGGCTAAAACAGCCGGGCGAGGCGGTTAAGGCCGATGAGGCTTTGGTCGAACTCGAAACCGATAAGGTCACGGTTGAAGTGAACGCGCCCAAAGCCGGCATGTTATCGGAAATTAAAGTGCCGGTCGGCGGTAATGTGAAAGTCGGCGGGATTTTGGGCATGATCCAGGAAGGGGCCGCTGGTAAAACTACGGCCCCCCAAGGGGCGCCAAAGGCAGCAGCTCCGGCCCCGGCGAAGGTTGCGCCAGCCGCTATGCCAACCAGCATTCAAACTAAACCGGCCGCTGCTACGGGCATTATGCCCGCAGCGCGCCGCTTGGCCGCTGAAAGCGGCGTTGATGCCGGTTCTATCGAAGGCAGCGGCAAGGGCGGCCGCGTCACCAAGGGCGATGTGATGCAATCGCTTGAATCGCCCTCCTTACGCCAAGGCTCTGGGAGGCAGGCCGCGCTTCGTGAAGAGCGCGTGAAAATGTCGAAGCTCCGCCAAAAAATCGCCGAACGCCTAAAGGCCTCTCAGGAAATCAATGCGACGCTTACCACTTTCAATGAAATCGATATGTCGGCGATTTTAGCTTTGCGCGAGCAATATAAGGAGATTTTCGAAAAGAAACATGGCGTGAAATTGGGTTTCATGTCGTTTTTTGTTAAGGCCGCGATCGAGGGTTTAAAAGAAATTCCGGCGGTAAATGCCGAAATTTCGGGCGATGAAATCATTTATAAAAATTATTACGATATCGGCGTTGCGGTTGGCGGCGGCCAGGGGCTGGTTGTGCCGGTCTTGCGCGATGCCGATCAAAAGAGCTTTTCCGAGCTTGAAAAGCAAATCGGCGCTTATGGCCAAAAAGCCAAGGAAGGCAAAATCACCCTCGATGAATTATCGGGCGGGACTTTCACCATCACCAATGGCGGCGTTTACGGCTCGCTTCTTGCCACCCCCATTATCAACCCGCCGCAAAGCGGGATTTTGGGGATGCATAAAATCGAAAAACGCGCAGTCGTGGTCAATGACCAAGTCGTCGTGCGCCCGATGATGTATGTGGCCTTATCTTACGACCACCGCATTATTGACGGGCGCGAAGCCGTGACTTTCCTGGTCCGCGTCAAGGAGTGCATCGAAGACCCGCAGCGTTTATTGCTTGGGATGTAGGAAAAAAGAACAAAACCAGCTCTTGTTTTTTTATCACGCCTTCTCGTCGATGTTGGGCGCAGGAAAAATAATTGTTGCATCTTTTATCAAAAATTATACAAACTAATTTCTAGAACACGGGCATCAAACCGGGCCACCCGAAGAATTGTTTAGAGGGTTAGGCAACCGGCTTCGTCCGGGTTGGTATTCTCTCCTCCGGCATGGGTCGAACACCTGGCCGGGCTAAGGGGAGCGGGGGGCGCAAAATCCCCGCGGAAACTTGCCAATCCGGCGTGCGCCATGACCGTGTCGAGGTACACCAATAGGAGAGATGGATAAAGAAGATATCACGACCGTACTTGTGTCGTTTGGCATATTTGCCGCCGTATCGTTGGGTTTTCTCTACATTTTATTCCCCTTTGTGTTTGGGCTTGATTTCAATCCGCAGCATTATTTGCACGCGGAATTCGGCATCCCCCAGGCGACGATGGGCGCGTTTTTTGTAGGGCTTGGCTACCTGACCTTAAAGCTCAGCATCGCCGAGGATGACACCCCGATTGTGTATTTCAGCCTGTTCAGCTTGCTGGCGGTCTTGATTTACGCGTTATTGGTTGGCATTGGCATGGCCCCGCCCCGGATCGGCCCGCAATCGATTCCCTTTATATTGATGACGGCTGGCGGCATTGTGGGCGCCTTCATGGCCTACCGCGAAAGCATGGAGGCCTATAGCCCGCCCGAGGCCACGTATCTAGAAGAATAAAGTAAGGGTAAGTAAGGAAAAGGCCGGGTTTATGCCCGGCCTTTTTTATTGGGTTTTTTATCTTATATCTATAGGGCTACACTCTTCCTCCCCCCTTGCGGGGGAGGCCGGAGGGGGGTTGCTTCCCTCAATGCAGGAGTTTAAGAAGAATAAAGTTTGAAGTAGGGAGAATTTAAGGGGAAGGCCTCAGACTGGCGGAATCAACCCCCTCCCTAACCCTCCCCGCAAGGGGGAGGGAAATAGAGAATAGTGAACGAGGATAAAATGGCTGATACGAATTTCGATGTTTTGGTGATTGGCGCCGGCCCCGGCGGTTATGTGGCGGCGATCAAGGCCGCGCAATTGGGCCTGAAAACCGCTTGCGTTGATAAGCGCAGCACCTTGGGCGGCACGTGCCTGAATGTGGGCTGCATTCCTTCGAAGGCGCTTTTGACTTCGACCCATCATTATGAGATGCTGAAGAACCATGGCCTCGAGCACGGTATTTTGGCCCAAGAAATCAGGCATGATCTGGGCGCCATGATGGCCCGCAAAGACCGGGTGGTCGAGGAATTGACCAAGGGCATCGATTTTCTGTTTAAAAAGAATGGCGTAACCCGCCTGACCGGCGAGGCCAGCATCACCGCCCCCGGCCAGGTGAAGGTAAAGGACCAAAATTACAGCGCCAAGCATATTATTATCGCAACGGGCAGCGAAAGCGCGGCCTTGCCAGGTGTGGCGGTGGATGAAAAGCTGGTGGTCTCCTCAACTGGTGCTTTGGCCCTTTCTAAAGTGCCTAAGCACATGGTGGTGATTGGCGGCGGTTATATCGGCCTGGAAATGGCCTGCGTCTGGCGGCGTTTAGGATCGCAAATTACCGTAGTTGAATTCCTGGACCGCATTACACCCAGCATGGATCAGGAAGTGGGCAAGGCCCTGCATAAATCGCTTTTAAAGATGGGCATGGATTTCAAACTGGAAACCAAGGTGGTTTCGGCCAAGAAAGAAAAAAGCGGCGTTACCCTAACCCTGGAACCCGCCAAAGGCGGCGCTAGGGAAGAAATCACCGCCGATGTGGTTTTGGTTTCTATTGGCCGCAAAGCCAACACCGAAGGCTTAGGCCTTGATAAGGTTGGCGTGGCCATGGATGAACGGGGCCGCGTGAAGGTCGATGATCATTTCCAAACCAATATCCCCGGCATTTATGCGATTGGCGATGTGATCGCTGGCCCGATGCTGGCCCATAAGGCCGAGGAAGAGGGTGTGGCCCTGGCCGAAATGCTGGCGGGCAAGGCAGGGCATGTGAATTACAATGTCATTCCAGCGGTCGTTTATACCTGGCCGGAAGCAGCCAGTGTGGGCAAAACGGAAGAAGAATTAAAGGCAGCAGGCACCGAATATAAGGTTGGCAAATTCCCCTTCGCCGCCAATTCCAGGGCCAAAACCAATGGCGATACGGTTGGTTTTGTGAAAATTCTGGTTGATCCAAAAACTGATTTGGTTTTGGGTTGCCACATCATCGGCCCCGATGCCGGGACCTTAATTGCCGAATTGGCTTTGGCGATGGAATTTGGCGCTTCTTCTGAAGATATCGCCCGCACCTGCCACGCCCATCCAACTTTAAACGAGGCGGTGAAAGAGGCGGCGCTAGCGGCTTTTGCGAAGGCGATTCACGCTTAAGCGAATTTCCCTTTTATCTCGCATGCGTTCTTGGCCGCGGCGAACCGGCGCGGCGGAGAGTGGCGGGACTAAGGCGGCCAATGACTGAAGCAGTCTGAGGGGTTTTAAAGCCAAAAGCTTCGGGCATCATTTTAAATAATACGGCACGCAATCCTATGATGGCGTCATCATGCGATACTCTTGGGTTTAATCTGGCCCAGGCTTCCTCGCGTATCCGGTCGGATACCGGGTCGGTAATGTGGTGGTAGGAAGTGCTTGGTTCATGGGCAATAACGCGTAAGACAAACTCAAGCTGGGGAAAGGTTAGGCCGCTTCTGCGCTGCAAAGCGCTTTTATCCGCCGCCGCCAATCCCCGGGGCCGCCATGCCCAAAAGCGAGGAAAATCATACTCATTAAATAATTTAATCGAAGCCACTAAAGCTAAAGGCCGGCAAAAGGATAAGGAAGAGCGTTCCGCATATAATAATTTTTCATTGACCTGAATATCCTTAGCGCCGGCGCGCATTTGAGCGATCACTGATTCGGTTTGCTTCTGCTCCCAGGCTTTATGGCGCGCATAAAGGCGCACCTCTTCTTCGGCCACCGGATAAAGCGGGTGCAAGGGAAGCATGGCAGGCGGCGGCGCATAATTTTCGCGCAAATCGGCGGCTAAGATGGCTGGCTGGGTGGCGATGCGGTCGGCTAAAAGCGTATCATCCACGGGCAAAGCCGGATTTAAAACCATTTTTTGATCAAGGCTCATTGTCAATCCCTTCGGCCAGGCGGTGTTGGATAATAAATCGGCAATGAAAACCAAACGTTCTTCCGGCGATAAATTTTTCAGGCCGCGTTGCAAGGCGCCTTTCACTTGCTCGATTGTCACCTCAGAAGATTTTCCTTGAGCAATTTCAGCTATATTGGCAAGCAGGCGGGTAAATATAACCGGGTGATAAAACCGCAAAGCCGGCAAACAGCTTATCGCGCCCAAAAGCGCTTCGCGTGCAACCGGAATTTCAAGAAAGGGAAGAATGGGGCCGGCGGCTTCGGTGCGGATAATTTCATGGGCCCGCCAATATAAATGGCCTGCTCGGCGGGGATTCACTTCATGGCCCTGAAAGCCATAGTGGTAGCGGATGGCTTCTTGAAATTTATGATGAGCGATGCGCATTATCATAACCTCCTTATATTTATAGGCGGCATTAATATCCCAAAAGGCCGGATTGTCAATCTTTCAATTATTAACTATTGGCGGCGGATTTCTTCAAGGTTTTTTGGGCTCGGGGGTGCGCTGCGGCATGGATTTTCAGCATATGGCCGGTATCGATAGAAGTGTAGCGCTGGGTGGTGGAAAGCGAGGCGTGGCCCAGCAATTCCTGAATGGCGCGAAGATCGGCGCCCCCTTGTAATAAATGGGTGGCAAAAGAATGGCGCAGCGCGTGCGGCGTGGTGTCATCGGGCAAATTTAAAGCGCTTCTTTGCTGGCGGATTAATTCGGCGATAATTTTAGGCTGGAGGCGCTTGCCTTTTTGGCCGATGAAGAGGGGGCCTTTGGCGGGAAGCGGAAAGGGGCAGGCTTTAATGTAGTCATCAATCGCCCGGCGGATGGATGGCAGAAGCGGCAGAAGGCGCTGCTTATTGCCCTTGCCTTTAATAATCAATCTATCTTCCGTCGGCGCTTGGTTGCGGTTTAAATTCAGCGCCTCGGAAATGCGCAAGCCCGCGCCATAGAGCAAGAGCAAAACCGCCCGGTCGCGCTTGTTCACCCAATCAGGCTGCTGGTGATTGGCGTGAGCCGCCAATAAATCCCCGGCCTGGAATGGGGAAATCGCGCGCGGCAAATTTTTGGGCAGCTTCGGGCTTTGCAAGCCGGCAATCGCGCCGTTTTTTCCGTGATTATTTTGCGCCAGATATTTATAAAACCGCCTTAGAATAGAAACCGAATTGGCCAGCGATCCCTTGGCTTGTCCGGCCTTAGCGCGGAATGAGAGAAAGGCGCGGAAATCAGCCAGTTCGGCGGCCAAAATAATTTTTAAATTAATTTCCTGGCCTTTATGCTGGTTCAAGAAATTCAAAAACGCATTCAGATGGTTTTTACAGGCCTTGATGGTAAGCGGCGAAAGGCGGCGCTGGCCTTCTAAATGCGCCAACCAATCAGTAACAATTTTTTCAAGGGGGTAAGAAAATGCTGCCATGTGCAGCAGTATATATTAGCGCGGCAATTGCAGCCAGGTGGTGATTTGCCGCTCGATCGCCTCGGCGAAAAACAGCAGCAATTCGGCGCTCAGCGCGCCGTGGAAGGCGTTAACTTGGCGCGATCCCAAGACCAAAAGGCCGGGCGGGGTCATCGGCGAAATTTGCAGGCGCACGATCGCATCCGATTGAATCAAAGGCGCCATGCCGCCGAATAAAGCCGGATCGCCGACAATTTCCGGGCGGAATACGACATCGCGCGCGCCCAAAATTTCATCGCTTAGGCCGGGTTCAATGACTTGAATGCCGAAGAGCGGGCCGGTTTCTTGCTCGAAATCGGGTGCTTCGATGCATAAGGCAATCGCATCGACCTGCAAATGGACGTTTAATTCTTGCGTGACAATTTCAACAAATTCTTCAAACGAGCGGGCGCTTAGCATCACCAGCACGGCTTGATGAATGCGCTGCTGCAGGCCCATATTATCGCGGGTGGCGGTCAGTAATTCATTTTGGGTTTCTTTTAATTTACTGACCTGGCTTTGCAGGCGTTTCAGCATGAAGGCGTGCAAATCGACGATTGAATTCTTGCCGCCCTTTTCTTCATGCAAGGAAGGAGGGGAAAGCAGCGCCAAGGCCTCGGGATGCTTGATTAAAAAATTCGGATTACTGCGCAAGAAGCGCAATACATCTTCCGGCTTTAGGGAAGTCTTACCTTCAAGGTCAAAAGATTCATTGCCCATGCCTTTAAGCCTAAGGGCAAAGGGTTAAAATAAGGCAAAATTATCCTAAAGAAAGACATGAAAATGCGCCGAAAAGGACCTAAGTATAGGTCTAAAGTATGGTCTGGCCGGTCTTTTTCCAATCCTCGGTGAATTGGATAATCCCCTTATCGGTTAAGGGATGGTTGAAGAGCTGGCGCATAATGGCGGGCGGCAAAGTGGCTACATGCGCGCCCAGCTTAGCGGCCTCGACTACATGCACCGGATGGCGGATGGATGCCGCCAGCACTTCGGTTTTGAAATCGGGATATTGCTTATAAATCTGGCAAATTTCGGCGATTAAATTCATGCCATCCATCCCGACATCGTCCAAGCGGCCGATAAAGGGCGAAATAAAAGTGGCGCCGGCCTTGGCCGCCAAAATCGCCTGGGCCGCTGAAAAACATAAAGTCACATTCACCATAACACCTTTTTGGCGCAGCGCTTTGCAGGTTTTCAGGCCATCGGGCGTTAAGGGCACTTTGACGGCGACATTCTTTGCGATCTTGGCTAATTTCTCGCCTTCCTGTAGCATGGTGGCGAAATCATGCGCTGTTACTTCAGCGCTGACAGGCCCCGGAACAATGGCGCAAATTTCTTTGACCGCTTCCAAAAAATTGCGGCCCGCTTTGGCGACCAGCGACGGGTTGGTGGTCACCCCATCCAGCAAGCCGGTGGCGGCAAGGTCCTTGATTTCTTTGGTATCGGCGGTATCGACGAAGAATTTCATGGCTTAACCCCTTAATATGAACCGTGTTAGTGATAGACAGCAGGAATAAAAAAAGCAAGTGACCTTATCCAGCCTCATCCAAGTCGCCCTTCCCCGCGCCGCGGGGCCTTACCTTTTCGATTATGCC
Organism: Dongiaceae bacterium; assembly: GCA_050182275.1. Classification (GTDB taxonomy): domain Bacteria; phylum Pseudomonadota; class Alphaproteobacteria; order SHNJ01; family SHNJ01; genus JBFXCK01. Next base: position 80,876 of record JBFXCK010000001.1, read on the forward strand.
GTGCCCGAGGGCCTAAAGGCCGAACTTGGCCAATTGGTGCGCGTCCCCTTTGGCGCGAAAGAGGCGATAGGGGTGATATGGAAGCTAGAGGGCAGCAATACCGTACCCGGCCATAAAATTAAACCAATCAAAGAGATTCTGGATTACCCCAATTTCCCGCCCGAATTTTGCAATTTTTTGGAATGGGTCGCGGAATATACTTTAAGCCCGCCTGGCGCCATTATCAAAATGGCTTTAAGCGTTCCGGCGGCTTTTAAAACTTTAAAAAAAATTAGAAAGGCGCCCTTTGTAGCGCCCGATTATCATTTTGCGCCGCCGCCTTTGTCGGCAGCGCAAGAACAAGCGGTTGAAAAATTAATCGCAACATTAGACAAGGGATTTTCAACCACGCTGCTGGATGGCGTCACCGGTTCCGGCAAAAGCGAGGTCTATTTTCATGCGATTGCCAAAATTTTAGATCAAGGGAAATCGGCCTTGGTGCTGTTGCCGGAAATCGCGCTTTCCGCCCAATGGCTGCACCGTTTCGAGGCGCGGTTTGGGGCTCAGCCCACGCTTTGGCATTCGGCGTTAACGCCGGCGCAACGGCGCGATCATTGGCAAGCGATCGCCAAAGGAAAAGCACGGGTGGTTGTGGGCGCGCGCTCGGCGTTATTTTTACCCATGCCAAAGCTGGGCTTGATCATTGTCGATGAAGAACATGAGGCTGCCTTCAAGCAGGAAGAACAGGTGCGCTATCACGCCCGCGATATGGCGATTGTGCGGGCGAAACAGCAAAATCTTCCCATTAGTTTAGTGTCGGCTACGCCATCCTTGGAATCGTATGTCAATGTGCAAAACCATAAATATCAATTGATCACGCTGCCCAGCCGCCATAGCGGGCAGGCCGAACCCAGCATGCAGCTTATTGATATGCGCCAAGAAAAAATTCCGGCCGATCAATTCATCGGCCCTACCATGCGCCAGGCCTTGGCCGAAAATTTGGAAAAAGGCGAACAAAGCCTGTTATTTTTAAACCGGCGCGGCTATGCGCCCTTAACTTTGTGCCGCGCTTGCGGCTACCGCTTGCAATGCAGCGCCTGCACCGCCTGGATGGTGCAACATCATAAAAGCCGGCGCCTTGTGTGCCATCATTGCGGCCATGGGATGAGTTTGCCGCCCAAATGCCCTTCTTGTACGGCAGAAGGCAAATGGCACCCTTGCGGCCCCGGCGTTGAACGCCTGGCAGAAGAAGTGAAAGAATTTTTGCCCAATGCCAGAATCGCCATCATGGCAAGCGATGAACTAACCAATACTAAGGCGGTTGAAGAAGTGATCGCCAAAATCGAAGCGCGCGCGGTTGATATAGTGATTGGCACGCAATTGGTGGCCAAGGGCCACCATTTTCCCCACCTCACTTTGGTGGGGGTGATTGACGCCGATTTGGGCTTAAGCGGCGGCGATATGCGCGCAGCCGAGCGCAGCTATCAATTATTGCATCAAGTGGCGGGAAGGGCGGGCCGCGCCGAATTGCCGGGCCGGGCATTGATTCAAAGTTTTCAGCCCGACCATCCGGTCATGCAGGCGTTGGTTGCGAAGGGAAGAAATGCTTTTCTAGCGGCGGAAGAAGCCGCGCGCGAGGCCTTTAACTTGCCGCCCTTTGGCCGGCTGGCTTCGGTTATTGTCAGCGGCGCCAATCAAAAACAAGTTGAAAGCCTGTCGCGCGATTTGGCGCGCCATGCCCCGGCCTTGGTTGGAATCGATATTTTAGGCCCAGCGCCAGCGCCATTGGCGAAATTACGCGGCCGCCACCGCCAGCGCTTTTTAATGAAAGGCCCCAAGGCCAGGCCCTTGCAGCCGGTTATTCAGCAATGGCTGATGCGGGTTAAAATCCCTTCTTCTATTAAAATCGCAGTCGATATCGACCCCTATAGTTTTTGGTAGGAATTGATTTCCTTAAAAGAATGGGCTATAGCTTCTTCAAAATAAGGAGGGGCAATGGCGTATTTATTTGGGGTAAGCGAGCCGGAAAAGCTGGTGGGCAAAAGCCCCTATGACCGTTTGGTTTGTCGCTTGCCGAATGAACGCCTGGTTGTGGCGGCTGCGTTCGTAAAAGGCGATCCGAAAATTTTCTCCCACGCTGAAAGCGCTGAAGCCGAAGCCGAAAAAAGACTTTTTCCTCAAAAAGGTTTGCAAGGGTTTAAACCGGTTTATTTGGGCGAAAGCGATACGGGAATTTGCGAACTGGGCCCCGAAACGGCGCAAGATTTGGGAATTCATCATAGCAACGGCGAGCGGCAATCGGCCCTTGATGATTGGAGCAGGCGCACGCAAGAACTCCAAATGATTGCAATACGGCTCAATATTCAATATGGCGCTTTTAAATATGTGCAGCCGGAATGTTTACCAAGCTCTTATATCAAACACGATTTTCATCCCCTGCAACGCAGCTTTTCCGGCAGTGTTTTATACAGAGTTAGCAAAGATAACTGGCGCTTGCGCTTAATTGTGCGCAATGGGGTGATACATGGGGGCCGGGCATTTCCGGTCTATGCTTGTCTTTTAGGGTGGCCTTCGGAAATAAAATCCGTAACCGAAGCGTTACAAGCGGCAACCGGCCAGGCTTTACCCTTTGTTACGCAAGACAATTTGCCCAATAACCCCTATGTCGCAGTTTTAGAAAGAATCAATGCCATAGCGTTGACCAAAATCGGCGTGGTGAGGATCTATCCTTTTTCTTATCAAGGCGAAAAGGCAACGCGGTTGCGCCAATATGCTATTTCTATCCGTAAAACGCCAAAATCGGCGGTTCCGGCCAGCCGTGCAATATTACTGGATCATCTATTCTCCCCTATGCGGGAGGATGAAAGACGCCATCGCGTTTTTGGCGCGGACAAGAAAAATTTAGATTTGGCGCCGTTGCTTCCTTCCCTTTCCGTGGTCTTGCGCACCCGCTAAAAACCCGCTTTCCCGCCGTTTTCCGCTAAAATCAGCGCTTGCAATTTTATTAGCCGTTTGTTAGAAAGCGGCATCCTTGAAGGCCATCCAAAAAGGGCTTCAAGGCAGGGTTGACCGGTCATCAAAAACTTCAAGGATTGCAAGCGGATAATGAGCTTCGCCACCACCAAAATCGCTGAACGTTTCGCTGGCGCCTTATTTGAATTGGCCTCGGCTGAAAATATGGTCGAACCCACCTCTAAAAGTTTGCAACAATTGGCCCATTTGGTCGAACAAGAGCAAGATTTGGCAGAAATCATCGCCAATCCCGCTTTGGGCCGCGAGGCGCAAACCGGCATCATGCAAGAAATCGGCAAAAAATTAAATGTCAGCAAATTGGTAGGTAATTTTTTGGGCACGCTGGGCCAAGCGCGGCGCTTAAATTTGCTTGGCGCAATCGCCAAACAATTCAGCCAAATGGCGGAAAGCAGAGCCGGTATTGTCACGGCCAATGTCACAACCGCTCATGCCTTAAGCCCCGAGCAATCGGCGGCGCTGATCAAGGAATTAAGCGCCCGCATGGGCAAGCAAGTAAAATTAGAAACCAAAATCAACCCGGAAATCCTGGGCGGCATTATGGTGCAAATCGGTTCAACTTTCATTGATAATAGTTTGTCGAATAAACTTTCCCGTTTTCAACTGCAGTTCAAAGGGGCTTAAGAGTATGGAAATCCGCACTTCCGAAATCAAAGAAATCATCAAAAAGCAAATCACCAATTTCGATCAATCGGCCGAAATTGCTGAGGTAGGGCGCGTGGTTGAAGTGGGCGATGGCATCGCCCGCATTTATGGCTTGGATAAGGTGCAAGCCGGGGAAATGATCGAATTTCCTAATCACATTCGCGGTATGGCGATTAACTTAGAAGAAGACAATGTCGGCGCGGTTATTTTCGGCAATGACCGCGATATCAAGGAAGGCGATATCGTCAAGCGCACCGGCGCTATTGTTGACGTGCCGGTCGGCAAGGGTTTGCTTGGCCGCGTGGTTGATGCTTTGGGCAATCCGATTGACGGCAAAGGGCCGTTGAAAGATGTGAAGCGTTCGCGCGTTGAAGTAAAGGCGCCCGGCATTATCCCGCGTCAATCGGTGACCGAGCCGATGCAAACCGGCCTAAAAGCGATTGACGCCCTCGTGCCGATTGGCCGCGGCCAGCGCGAATTGATTATCGGCGACCGCCAAACCGGTAAAACGGCGGTCGCGCTGGATACCATCATTAACCAAAAGGGCGTTAATTCCGGCAAGGACGAAAAGAAAAAACTTTACTGCATCTATGTGGCGATTGGCCAAAAACGCTCTTCAATCGCGCAATTTGTCAAAACTTTGGAAGAGGCGGGCGCTTTAGAATATTCCATCATCGTCGCCGCCACCGCATCGGAACCGGCGCCCTTGCAATTCTTGGCGCCCTATACCGGTTGCGCCATGGGCGAATATTTCCGCGACAATGGCATGCATGCCCTAATTATTTACGATGATTTGTCGAAACAGGCGGTGGCCTACCGTCAAATGTCGCTGTTGCTCCGCCGCCCGCCCGGCCGCGAAGCCTATCCGGGCGACGTGTTTTATTTGCACAGCCGCCTGCTCGAGCGCGCCGCAAAGCTCAGCGATCAAAATGGCGGTGGCTCATTGACCGCGCTGCCCGTCATTGAAACCCAGGCCGGCGACGTTTCGGCCTATATTCCAACCAACGTAATCTCGATTACCGACGGGCAAATTTTCTTGGAAACCGAATTGTTTTATAAGGGCATCCGCCCTGCGATTAACGTCGGTTTGTCGGTATCCCGTGTTGGTTCGGCCGCGCAAATCAAGGCGATGAAGCAAGTGGCCGGAAAAATCAAATTGGAATTGGCGCAATACCGCGAAATGGCGGCCTTCGCCCAGTTCGCTTCCGACCTCGATGCCTCAACCCAGCAATTATTAAACCGCGGCGGCAAATTGACCGAGCTGTTAAAACAAGGGCAATACAAGCCCTATCCGGTGGAAGAGCAAGTCGTGGTGATTTTCGCCGGCGTCCGCGGCTTTCTGGATAAAATCAAAAGCGCCGATGTCGGAAGATTCGAACAGCAATATTTAAGCGCGATCAAAAGCAGTGGCGCCGATATTCTGAATGCGATCCGCACCGAGCAAGCCTTAAGCGATGCGACCGAGAAAAAACTAACCGCTTTCTGCGAAAAATTCACCGCTAACTTTGCTTAAAGGATAAAGCATTGCCTTCCTTAAAAGACCTTCGCGGCCGGATCAAAAGCGTTAAGTCGACGCGGAAGATCACCTCTGCCATGAAAATGGTGGCGGCGGCGAAGCTGCGCCGCACACAGGAACAGGCATTGGCGGGCCGCCCTTATGCGCAAAAAATGGGTGAAATTTTGGCGCGGCTCTCGGCGGCTATCGGCGCCTCGGCTACCGCGCCGAAATTATTACACGGGACGGGTTTTGATAAGACCCATCTATTAATCGTGGCGACATCCGACCGCGGATTGTGTGGCGCTTTCAATTCCTCGATTGTCCGCCGGGCGCGGGTTGAAATCAGGCGTTTATTGACCGAAGGTAAAATCGTCAAAATCTTATGCGTTGGCCGCAAGGGCCGCGATCAGTTGCGCCGCGATTATGGCCAATTGATTGTTGGCACAATTGATGAAGTGGGTAAGAAAAAGCTTGGCTTTAACGATGCGCAAAGCATCGCCGCCCGCGTGCTGGAAATGTTTGAAAAAGCTGAGTTCGATGTCGCCACCATCATTTACAACACCTTTAAATCGGCCATCAGCCAGATTGTAACCGTGCAGCAATTAATTCCGGCGGCAGCGCCAAGCGCCAATGATAATGCCGAAGGTTCGCTCGCTGGCGTTTATGAATTCGAGCCGGAGGCCGAGGAAATTTTAGCCTCGTTATTGCCGCTTAATATCGGCGTGCAAATCTATCGCGGGCTTTTGGAGAATGCCGCCAGCGAACAGGCCGCCCGCATGGTGGCGATGGATAACGCCACCCGCAATGCCGGCCAGGTGATCGACCGTTTAACCCTGAATTACAACCGCGCCCGCCAGGCCTATATCACCCGCGAAATGATCGAAATCGTTTCCGGCGCCGAAGCCGTATAGAACCAAATTTAAAAGGAGCACAACAATGGCACATACTGGAAAAATTACTCAAATCATCGGCCCCGTGGTGGACGTGCAGTTCACCGGCGCTTTGCCGCCGATTTTAAACGCGCTGCATGTGGCGAATAATAATGAAACCCTGGTGCTGGAAGTATCGCAGCATTTGGGTGAAAACACGGTGCGCACTATTGCGATGGATTCAACCGACGGCTTGGTGCGGGGCGCCGAAGTCAAGGATACGGGCGCTCCCATCTCTGTCGCCGTTGGCCCTGAAACTTTGGGCCGCATTATGGACGTGATCGGCAATCCGATTGATGAACGCGGCCCGATTAAAGCCAAAAAAACTTTGCCAATCCACCGCGCCGCGCCCGATTTTTCGGAACAGGCGACCGAAAAAGAAATTCTGGTCACCGGCATCAAAGTTGTTGATTTGCTGTGCCCCTATTTGAAGGGCGGTAAAATCGGTTTATTCGGCGGCGCCGGTGTCGGCAAAACCGTGCTTATCATGGAATTGATCAACAATATCGCCAAGGCTCACGGTGGGTACTCGGTATTCGCCGGTGTCGGCGAACGCTCCCGCGAAGGTAACGACCTTTATCATGAAATGATTCAATCGGGCGTTATCAAAACCGATGGCCCGGGCTCGAAAGCGGCCCTGGTGTACGGCCAGATGAATGAACCCCCTGGCGCCCGCGCCCGTGTGGCTTTAACCGGTTTGACGGTCGCCGAATATTTCCGCGATGAAGAAGGCCAAGACGTGCTTTTCTTCGTCGATAATATTTTCCGTTTCACCCAGGCTGGTTCGGAAGTTTCGGCGCTATTGGGCCGTATTCCGTCGGCGGTTGGTTATCAGCCCACGCTCGCCACCGAAATGGGCACGCTGCAAGAGCGTATTACTTCAACCAAAAAAGGCTCGATCACCTCGGTGCAGGCGATTTATGTTCCGGCCGACGATTTGACCGATCCGGCGCCCGCCACTTCCTTCGCGCACCTCGATGCGACTACCGTGTTAAGCCGCCAAATCGCCGAGCTTGGGATTTATCCGGCCGTCGATCCGCTTGATTCCACCTCGCGGATTTTGGATGCGCTGGTCTTAGGCGAAGAGCATTACAAAGTCGCCCGCGAAGTGCAGCGCGTGTTGCAAACCTATAAATCGCTGCAAGACATTATCGCTATCTTGGGCATGGATGAATTGTCGGAAGAAGATAAATTGACCGTGGCGCGCGCCCGTAAAATCCAGCGCTTCTTATCGCAGCCCTTCCATGTCGCCGAAGTTTTCACCGGCTCGCCCGGCGTATTCGTCAGCCTCGAAGACACCATCAAAGGCTTCAAAGGCATTTGCGCCGGCGAATATGACGATTTGCCGGAAAGCGCCTTTTACATGGTTGGCACCATTGAAGAAGCCGTCAAAAAAGGCCGCGCCTCGATGGCCAAGGCGGCTTAAGGATTAACCAATGGCTGAAACCCTTCATTTTGACCTTGTCGCCCCCGACAAACGCTTATTTTCCGCAGATGTGGAGATGGCGGTAGTTCCTGGTTCCGAAGGGGATATGGGTATTCTTCCTGGGCACGCTTTTCTGGTTGCCAATTTAAGGCCGGGCGTGCTATACGTCCACGATAAGGACACCGTCATTAAACGTATTTATGTCGGCGGTGGCTTTGTCGAGGTGGGGCCGCAAGGCTGCACCGTCTTAGCCGATGTAGCCTTTGATTTGGGCGAGGTCAGCCGGGGCGATATCGAGCAGCAATTGGCTGTGTTAGAACAAACTCTGACAACTTCCAATGAAGCTCAATATCAACAGATCGAGGCCAGAATCGCCCAGAAAAAAGCGCTTCTTGCCTCAATGAGTTAGGTTCGTTTCGTTAGTAGTTTCGTTTTTGAGCGCACAGCCTTAAAGGGAGGATTTTATGCTCGTATCGGTTCTTTACAGTCAAATTAACAACGCCACCGTCACGGATACTGATGCCAACGCGGAAGGCGGAATTTTGATTGATTCCAAATTGATGGATTTGGCCAATATGTCCAAATACCAAAAAGTCACCATTTACAATATGACCAATGGCGCCCGTTTCGATTCTTTCGTTATGCCGGCCGAATTAGGTTCGCAAGCCATTGAAATGAACGGCGCTTTGGCCCACAACGCCAAAACCGGCGACAAGTTGATGATTTGCGCCTATGCCGCAATCCCCTCGGCCGCAGTGGCGAATTGGGAACCCACCAAGGTGGCGGTTGACGGCAAGAACAAGCCCATCCACACCCCCGACGCCAAGGCAATCGCGATGCTGGATAAGCGCCGCCATTCGCCCAAAGCCAAGAAAGCCGCTTAAATAAATTTCGGCTCTTGCGTAAATTTCGAAAGGCGGCTTAAAATAAAGGCCGCCTTTTTTATTTTTTTAGGAAAAATCATGAAACACTGGGATTATCAAACCGATATCGCTTGGGATAAATTAGATCGCAGCAAGATTGATCCGGCCCTAGTGCCCCTGGTCAAGGCGGCCGCCCTGGTGGAATATAATGGCGCGGTTTACGCCGAATATCTGTGCAAAATCTTCAAAGACGACCCCGAATTCTGCCAGGCCGCCCGCGATTGGGGGGTGGAAGAAATCCAGCATGGCCAATCCTTGGGCAAATGGGCCAATTTGGTTGACCCCTCTTTCGATTTGGAGGATTCCTTCAAACGCTTCACCTCGGGATACCAGCAAGTGCCGCCCGATGCTTCGGCCTCGGTGCGGGGCTCTAGGGCCGGCGAAATGATCGCGCGCTGTATTGTCGAAACCGGAACTTCCAGCTATTACACCGCGCTGATGGAAGCGACGGATGAGCCGGTGTTAAAAGATATCTGCCGCCATATCGCCGCCGATGAATTCCGCCATTACAAATTATTCTATCAAACCTTCAAAAAATATGTCGAAATCGACCGTCTTGGCGCTTTCACCCGCCTGAAAATCGCTTTAGGCCGGGTTGCGGAATCGGAAGATGATGAATTGGCCTATGCTTATTTCGCCGCCAATGAAAATAAATCGAAAGACAGCTACCGGCGCGATGTCTATAGCCAATTATATGTCGGCGGCGCCAGCAAATATTATCAGCGCCACCATATCGACCGTGCGGTCGGCATGGTGTTAAAAGCGGCAGGCCTGTCGGCCAAAGGAATATTGGCCAAGGGCGCAAGCTCGCTCGCTTGGCGGATGACACGGAAGAAAGCTAATAAAGCGGCTTAAAGAATTGCTCGAGTATAAGATTATAAAAAAAGGTATGAGATGCGTGTAACGGATTTAGAAAGCGAGACCATTTTGGTGCCGCCAACCAGGCTTTTAGCTTGGGAAAAAGAAACTTATCCCGGCGAAGCACAGGAAGCAGGCGTTGCCACGCCGAATGATATTGCCGCCATGCCGTGGTTTGATGCGATGTTGCATTTTCAGGCCACTTTATCCGCAATCTATGCGCTTTTATTAAATGATTTAGCCCAAGCGCCACCCCGAAAAATGAAGGCCGGTCAAAAACAGGCGTTAAGAGACACCCTTGATGCAATTCGTCCGCAATTGGAAGGATGCCATGACCGCTATCTTGAAGATTACAACCGCGCCGCTTTAGACCTTGGTCAACGGTTGACCGAAAAAAATCTGCCGCCCCATTTGGAAATGGCTTCAAGCGCCTTTGTTTGGGTAGGAAAAAGTTCAAGCCAAAGGCAAAGAACTTATTTATTTTGGCGAAACCAAGAAGCCATTGCCAATTTGGGCAGAGCTGTTAGCCATTCTCTCCACCCAGAAATTTTTAACAGCACCCAATTTTATAAAAATTGGCGCGCCCAGCATGCGCGCGGCGGGCGCTAAAGCCTTGGAAATTTAATGGTCGGGAAAAATTCCCGCAAGACGGCGCGGTAAAGGTCGCGCTTGAAGGGTACGATCAGTTTAATCACCTGTTCCTTCGGCACCCAGCGCCAGGCGGTAAATTCGGGATTGGGCGTGCTTTTGATGTTGATATCATTATCGCCGCCATTAAAGCGCAATAAATACCATTTTTGGCGCTGGCCGATGAATTTACCGCCCCATAATTTTCCTTTTAAATCTTCCGGCAAATCATAAAAATGCCAAAGGCCGCTGCGGCGTAAAAGCAAGGCTTTGTCGGTGCCGACTTCCTCTTTTAATTCGCGCCACACCGCTTGTTCGGGGCTTTCGCCTTCATCAATGCCGCCTTGCGGCATTTGCCAGGCCGGGCTTGAGCGATCGGCGCGTTGCGCCATGAAAATATCTTCTTGATGGTTAAGCAGAATAATGCCGACACCGGGGCGGTAAAGATGCACGTCTTTGGCATCAATATTCTTGCCCATGATCAGCGGTCCACCGCCGCCGTAATAGGAACCAACGCCAATCCTTTGGCTTCCAGGCGCGAAGCCCAAGCCGCAACGCGCTCAAGCGTCGAGGGATAGGGAAAGCCGATGCCAATGGCGGTGCCGGTGCTTGCCGCGTGTTTTTCCAATTCCTGCAATTGACTGTCGATGGCGGATTTCGATGCATCTAAATCCACCACCAAATCGGCCTTGCCGCTGTGCAAGCCGATTTCTTTGGATGCCGAAATCGCCAGCGAATCCAAGCGCGAGGAGTCGATGAACAATAACCCGCGGGCGCGCAATTCCTGCAGTAAAGGATCAAGCGCCGAACGTTCGGTTAAAAACCGCTCGCCGCCTGCGGGCAAGACGCCGACATACATTTTGCCTTTGGCCAGAACGCGGTGCAGGCGCGCCGCATTTTCCGCCGGCGTATTTTTAACAAGCAGCGTATCGGGGCCGGGATCGTTAAGGGGGTAATTTTGCGGCTCGAGCGGTAAATTCAGCACGGCTTCATGCCCGGCCTGACGGGCGCGGTCGATGAAATTTTGCACATTCTTGGCGTAAGGCGAAAAGGCCAGGGTAATATTTTTCGGCAGCGTAGCAATCGCTTGATCGGTTATGGCGGCGCTTAAGCCAAGGCCGGTGATAATAAGGGCAATACGCGGGCGGGCGCTGGTTTTATCGAAGGGCGCGGCATAGACTTGCCAGGCCTGCCTGCCGTCAGGGGCGATTTTCGGCAAAACGCCAGCGGGCGAAATTTCTTGCAGCGCCGCATCAGCTTCGAGGCGCATTTCAGCCGGGGCGCTGGGAGCGCTGAACACCTCGGCCAAAGGAACATTGGCGGGCGCCGCCTCGATTTTAGGGGCGGTTGTGCCGTCAACCAAAATTTCGGCTTGCGGGCTCGAGGCTTCACGCTGCGTGAATAAAATGGCGCGGTTCAGGTAGATCGAGATAAAACCGCCGATCAGCGCTGCTAAAAACGCCAGGCTTAAGGCGCGCAATAATTGGCGGCGTCCGGGGGAAAGCTGGGAAAGAAGGCGCTTAACATTCACGGCTTTAAGGCGCCCTTGCTTCCGCCCTTTGGCTGTAAAGATGGATGCCGCGCAATAAATCAAGCGCCCGGGCCAATTGGTAATCTTGTTCGGGCTTTAGTTCGCCGTCTTCCTTGGCTTTAGCGTCTTTATCCTTGGCGTCTTTGGTTTTTTTATCGTCGCCCTTGGTCTCTTTTAATGCATTGGGCAAGTCTTCTTTAACTAAAGCGCCGCGCAAGCTGTCTTCGCGTTTTTTATCGGCTTGCGCATCGATGCCCTCGATCCGGGCGACCGGCACCACAATGTCCGGCTCGATTCCCTTGGCCTGGATCGAGCGGCCGGAAGGCGTGTAATAGCGCGCCGTGGTCAAGCGCATGGCGCCGTGGCCCGGCAAGGGAATAATGGTTTGCACCGAACCTTTGCCGAAAGATTTAGTTCCCATCACCACCGCGCGGCGGTTATCTTGCAAAGCCCCCGCTACAATTTCAGCAGCCGAAGCGCTGCCGGCATTGATGAGCACCACGATCGGCACGCCCTTGGCCAAATCGCCGGTCTTAGCGGCAAAACGCGTGGTTTCTTCCGGCCGCCGGCCGCGGGTGGAAACAATTTCACCATTATCTAAAAAATCATCGCTGATCGAAACCGCTTGATCCAACAAGCCGCCCGGATTATTGCGCAAATCCAACACCAGCCCATGCAGCTTGCCCTCGGGCAGGATTTTGCGGATTTCTTCCATCGCCTTCACCAAACCGGAATGGGATAATTCATTGAAAGTGGTGATGCGGACATAGCCGATCGTGCCTTCCAAGCGGTGGCGCACCGATTGAATTTTTACAATTGCGCGCGTTAGGCTGACATCGAACGGCTCGGCATTTTCTCTGCGGATCGAAAGTTTGATTTTGGTGCCAACCGCGCCCCGCATTTTTTCAACCGCATCGCTTAAAGTTAAGCCCAATACCGGCTCGCCATCCAAGTGGGTAATATAATCGCCCGGTTTCAAGCCGGCCTTGGCGGCGGGCGTATCATCGATCGGCGATACGACTTTGACAAAACCATTTTCCATGGTGACTTCGATCCCCAAGCCCCCGAATTCGCCTTTGGTTTGCACTTGCATGTCTTGGAAAGATTTAGCGTTCAAATAGCTGGAATGCGGGTCAAGCGAGGTCAGCATGCCGTTAATCGCCGATTCGATCATTTTTTCGTCCGTGACCGGCTCGACATAATCGGCGCGCACGCGCTCGAATACATCGCCGAATAAATTCAATTGACGGTAAGTTTCCGAAGCGCCGGCTTTTTTCGCTTTGTCGTCTTTATCTTGGGCCAGGGCCGGGGCGGTTAGAAAAGCGGAAATGACAACCACGCTTAAAGCTTGCAATAACCAATAACGAATTTGACGCATTATCCATCTACCTTTTTCAGTTTGCCCGCCGATTTAAGCGAGGCGGGATTGGTGGGTTGCCCTTGGCGGCGGAATTCGACATAAAGACGCTGGGGTTTTCCCCCTTCATCATTCATGGCCCCGACCGGCTCGCCGGCCAGCAGATCTTGGCCCAAAGTAGCGTCGATCCGCCCTAAACCGGACAGCAGGGTATGATAGCCTCCGCCATGCTCAATAATCAAGATTAAGCCATATCCCCGGAACGGACCGACAAAGGCGACCGTGCCATTGGCAGGCGATATGACTTGGGCGCCGGCGCGTGTTTCCAAGGTAACGCCTTTGCTGGCCGCGCCCAATTCATTGGTTTCCCCGTAATTAATCAGGATTTTGCCCTTGGCCGGCAAGCTTAGCTGGCCAAAAACCTGTTCAGGAGGCGGCTGTTTGGCGGATGGTTTTTTAGCCGCTTTCTGAGCCGCCCTCATTTTCCGTTCTTCTTCCAGCTTCTCCAGCAAATCGCGCAAATCGGCGGCTTTGCTGGCTAATTGCTGGATTTGGGAAGCTTTTTCGTTGCGTTCTTTTTCCGTTAGGGTGTGCCTTTCTTGCCGCTGTTTGACGAGGCCGGCTAATTTGGCCTTTTCATCGTTCAAATCCTCGATTTTGACTGCAACTTCGCTTTTGCGCGCGCCCATTTTTTCGCGTAAAGCGGCCAGCCCGACCAGTTCGGTTTTTAAGGCCCCCGCTTCTTCCTGCAAATGGGGGATCATCGCGCGCAGCAAAATCGCGCTTTGCAGAGCTTCTTCCGGCGTGATCGGCAGCGCGAGCAAGGCTTGGGGCGGCTGGCGCGAAAGGCGCAACAGCGCCGCCAAGATTTGGCTTAAGTTATCGTGATCGCGGATAAGCGTATTCATCTTTTGCCGTTCTTCGGCGTTTAGATTTTGCAATTCATCTTCCAGGCGAAGCAGGGCCTCTTCGTTGTTTTGCGCGTTGCGGGCGGTTTGAACCATTTCTTGCTGCAGGGCTTTAATTTGCTCGGCTAATTTGGCGGCTTCACGCGCCAGGCGTTCTTCTTCGGCCTTGGTTTTTTGCAGGTCTTTCTCGACCGCCTTCACGCTGGCGGCAACGCCTTTGGCGCCCACGGTTTTGCTTTGCGCCCAGGCGGGGCTTGCCAGCAGCAAAGCGATCAAGATCAGGTATTTACTCATGGCTAAGCAAAGAATGGCCGGTCATGGCCTTAGGTTGGGGAAGTTTCAATAGGGCCAGCAAAGTCGGGGCGACATCGGCCAGACGGCCGTTTTGCAGCCGAGTTCCTTTCGGCCCATTGGCCAAAATAATTTGCACCGGGTTTAATGTATGCGAAGTGTGGGGCGCGCCGGTTAGGGGATCCCTCATCATTTCGGCATTGCCGTGATCGGCGGTGATCAGCGCAGCGCCCCCCGCTTTTTCCAGCGCATTGATAACGCGGCCTATGCAGCTATCGACGGTTTCAACCGCTTTGACCGCGGCGCTTAAAACGCCGGTATGGCCTACCATATCGGGGTTGGCATAATTGGCGATGATAACATCGAACTTGCCGCTTTCAATCGCCCTGACCAGCTGATCGGTCAATTCAATCGCCGACATTTCCGGCTTCACATCGTAAGTCGCGACTTTGGGCGAAGGGATTAAAATCCGCTCTTCGCCCGGGTAGGTTTTTTCCTCGCCGCCATTAAAGAAAAAAGTGACATGCGGGTATTTTTCGGTCTCGGCGATGCGAAGCTGCGTTAGGCCGGCCTTGGCGATAAGCTCGCCGAAAATATCATTCAATTCCTGCGCCGGGAATAAGGCCGGCATGAATGTATTTAGATGCTCGGAATATTCCGCCATGCCAAGCGTGGCGGCAAAATGAATTACGTTTTTGCGCGGAAAAGGAATAAAATCAGGATCAAGCAAGGCGGCCAATATCTGCCGAACGCGGTCGGCCCGGAAATTAGCGCATAAAATCCCATCGCCATCCACCATGCCTTCGTAACCGCCAATGACGGCGGGTTTGATGAATTCGTCATGTTCAATCCTGGCATAGGAATCTTCGATGGCGGAAATACCATCTTTGGCCCGCAGGCCTTTGCCTTCGACCAGCGTTTCATAGGCCAGCTGCACCCGCTCCCACCTTTTATCGCGGTCCATGGCGAAATAGCGCCCACCGATCGTGGCAATGGCGGTGTTTTTAAAATTCGTCATTTCCCGCAAAAGATGGTTGATATAAGTAATGGCGCTTTGCGGCGGCGTATCCCGGCCATCGGTGAATAGATGCAAAAGCACCGGTATTCCCGCTTCGTTCAAATAGCGCGCCAGCGCGATGATATGGTCTTGATGCGCATGAACGCCGCCCGGCGAAAACAAACCCATTACATGCGCCCGGCCTTTGCTGGCTTTAAGCTTGGCGATAAAATTTTGCAAGTTTGGGTTTTGCCGCAAAGTTCCGTCTTTGATCGCTATATCGATACGCGGCAAATCTTGCATGACGACGCGGCCCGCGCCCAAATTCATATGGCCCACTTCCGAATTGCCCATTTGCCCCTCGGGCAAACCCACATCGAAACCGCAAGTCGTCAAAAAACTGTGCGGATATTGTTCAATTAAACGGTTCCAATTCGGGGTGTTGGCCAAAGCAATCGCATTATCCTCTTTTTCGACGCGATAGCCCCAGCCGTCCAGAATGCATAAAAGCAGCGGTTTTTTCATGGGGCGGAGTATAGCAAGAAATCCAGGAAAAGGGAGGGCAATAGCTAAAAACTATTCCCGGTGATAAGGATGCCCCTTTAAAATCTGCTCGGCGCGGTAGATTTGCTCTAATAGCATAACCCGTGCCAGCAAATGCGGCCAGGTAAGTTTGCCTAAGGCCAGTTTTACCTTGGCGGCTTTTACAATCGATTCATCCAGGCCGTCAGCGCCGCCGATTACTAAACAAATATTGGAATGGGCTTCTTTCCATTTTTGCCATTGGATGGCGAAATCCTCGCTTGAAAAATCCTTGCCGTTTTCATCAAGCGCGATTAAGAAGCAGTTTTTGGGAATGGCGGCTTTTAGATTTTCAGTTTCATTGCGGCGGGAATCGATTTCTTGAATGGCGATAAGGCCAGAGAGGCGCTTTACATATTCTTCGCTTAATTCATGCAAAGGGCCGGATTTCAGCCTGCCTGCCGCAATCAAGCGGATATTCGGCATGATGAGGTTAAGCCAAGACGGGAGCCGGGGTTTCCACCCAATCCACGCCCCACATCTTTTCAAGATTATAGAGCTGGCGGGTTTCACCCTTGAAGAGATGGACAATCACATCGCCCGCATCAACCACCACCCAATCGCAATTGGGGATGCCTTCCACGGCCGGCTGGCGAAGCCCGCGGTCTTTTAATGAATCGCGGATGCGTTCGGCGACCGCGCTTAACTGGCGCTGCGAAGCGCAAGAAGCGATCACCAAAAAGTCGGCTAGGGAAGATTTGCTGGTAAGATTAAGGGTAACGATGTTATCGGCCTTGGTGGCGGATAGGCTTTGCTCGATCAGGTCAAGCATGTCGGTAGTCGTCAATGTTGCTTTGGCCAAGCTGTTACTATTCTCCTTCGGTTTAGGGGGGTAAAAATTGCCCCTTACCTATTATTATCATATGGTAAAAGGGTTAATATTTTCCAGCTTTATTTTGGGCTTTAGCCCTTTGGCGTTTCCACCAATGTTGTTTTTGGGCATGACGCAACGCGGTAGAGCTGGCTTTGTGTAATAAAATGTCGTAATAGGCCCAAGCCGGGGGTTCGAAAAGGGCCAGGTTTTTGGCCCTATTTTTGGCAATTGGGCGCGTTTTAGAGGGGTTTTTAAGTTTGGATTTCCTGAAAGATCCGCGCGGGAAAACGGCAAAGGGGATAAGTTTCAATAAATCCCGCCAGCGATGCCAGCGCGGCAATTCCGCCCAATTATCCGCCCCCGTCAGCCATACGAATAAATGGTTTGGATAGCGTTTTTTTAGCGCGGTCACGGTATCGAACGTGTAGCGGGTACCCCATTTTTTTTCCAAATCCTTGATACGGATTTTTTT
Source organism: Dongiaceae bacterium (assembly GCA_050182275.1). Lineage (GTDB taxonomy): Bacteria > Pseudomonadota > Alphaproteobacteria > SHNJ01 > SHNJ01 > JBFXCK01. Next base: position 97,743 of record JBFXCK010000001.1, read on the forward strand.
ATCGGCGGCGGTTTTTTTGGCGTGGCGCAGGCGCGCAGCAAAAGGCGCCATATCTTTTTTGCTTTTCAGCGGATTTTGGGGACTGACCAGCCACCACACCTCATCCAGCCCCAACAGCTTAATCGCCTGCTTGCTGATATAGACATGGCCCGCATGGGCCGGATTAAAAGACCCGCCCAAAAGGCCGATGCGTTTAGATTTTTTCATGTTCGGAAGATAACTCTTCCGCCCGCGCTTTGGCAATCATATCGCGCAAGGCTCGCAATACCTCTTTGACGCCCTCATGGCTGGCGGCGGAAATTAAAAAAGGAGGTTGGCCTGAGGCTTTTTTTAAGGCCGAGGCCTGTTTTTTACGAGCCGCCTCATCCAGGGCGTCGATTTTGTTGAGGGCCACGATTTCGGGCTTTTCGGCCAGGCCATGGCCAAAGGCCTCTAATTCGGCGCGGACGGTTTTGTAATCTTCGGCGATGTTTTCTGATGCACCATCAACCAAATGCAATAAAACGCGGCAGCGTTCGATATGGCTTAGAAATTTGGTGCCAAGGCCTTTGCCTTCATGGGCGCCCTCAATCAAACCGGGAATATCGGCCAATACGAAAGAATCTTCATCCACTTTCACCACGCCCAATTGGGGGTGCAAGGTGGTGAAGGGATAATCGGCGATTTTGGGTTTGGCGGCGCTTGTTGCGGCCAGGAAAGTTGATTTGCCGGCATTGGGCAGGCCGACAATTCCGGCATCGGCAATTAGTTTAAGGCGCAGCCACAGCCACATTTCCTCGCCCGCCTCGCCGGGATCGGCACGGCGCGGGGCGCGGTTGGTGGAAGATTTATAATATTCATTGCCAAAACCGCCCTTGCCGCCCTTGGCGATGGTGATTTGCTGGCCGTCTTCGGTGAGATCAGCCAAAATTGTTTCTTTATCTTCGGCCAGAATTTCGGTGCCGACGGGGACTTTTAAAATAACATCATCGCCGCTTTTACCGTGGCATTGCGAACCCATGCCGTGGCCGCCATTTTTGGCTTTGAAATGCTGTTGATAGCGGTAATCAATCAGCGTGTTTAAATTCCGCGCCGCCTCGATAATGACATTGCCGCCCCGCCCGCCATTGCCGCCATCGGGCCCGCCGAACTGAATGAATTTGGCGCGGTGAAAGCTGGCGCTGCCATTGCCGCCCGAACCGGCAGCGACAAAAATTTTGGCTTCATCGAGGAATTTCATGACGTTTACTATCGATCATCCTTCGATCCACCTTCGCATAAAGCTACGGTGGACAGGTTGGAAAGCTCTTCACCCTCCGGAGCTTTAGCGTAGGAGGGCAAGCTCAGGATGAGCCTTTAGTAAATAAAAAGCTCATGGTGAGCTTGTCGAACCATGAGCTTGGTTAGAAAAATTGAATAGTTTTAAGCGACCGGCTTAATCGAAACGTAAGTTCTGCCTTCGGCTTTGCGTTTGAATTCAACGCGGCCTTCGGTTAAGGCGAACAAGGTGTGGTCGCGGCCGATGCCGACATTATCGCCGGGGCAGAATTTGGTGCCGCGCTGGCGCACCAAAATATTGCCGGCGATCACAACCTGGCCGCCGAATTTTTTAACGCCCAAGCGCTTACTATGGGAATCGCGGCCGTTGGTGGTGCTGCCGCCCGCTTTTTTCTGTGCCATGACTTTACTCCCTTAATCCTTATTTCGCGATTGCGGTGATTTCAACCAGGCTTAATTCCTGGCGGTGGCCGTTTTTACGGCGGTAATTGTGACGGCGGCGCTTTTTGAAAATGACGACTTTCTCATCCATTTGCTGCGCTACCAAGGTGGCGGCGACACTGGCGCCCTTTAACAAAGGCTTGCCGATGGTGATGCTAGAGCCTTCGCCCACCATCAACACATCGTTGAAAGTGATTTTAGCGCCGTTTTCGCCTTCCAGCTTTTCGACATGCAGCTTATCGCCCGCTTTAACGCGGTATTGCTTACCGCCCGATTGAAAAATCGCAAACATAATATCCTGCCTTTAAGTTCAAAAAATAACGCCGCCGATTGCGTTGGCGGACGGGTGCTTTATGAAGGAAAACCAAGGGTTTGTCAAGCGCCGGCGCAAAAAGCCTTTACAGGCATATCTTTTTAAGATACTAATCGGGGCGTACGGGATAAAACAATGCTGGAATTACGGCCGCTTTTAAAAAAACCGCAAATCATCGACGCCTGGCAAAAGCGCACGGGCCGCGCCTTTCATGAATTGCCCAATCTTTTGCGCCCCTTTTGGCCGGGCCATAAGCGCGATGAATTTTGCCTGAATCTGGGCGATGATTTATGTTTGTCTTTCGAACATTCTGGCGGCGGCGGCTTTCAGCGTTTCAGCCTTGGTATTGCACCCGAAGGCGCTTTGCAAATTCATGGCTTGCGCGCCTTTCCCCATTCAAAAGGCTTTGGCAAGGAATTCATGCGCTGGGTAATCGGCTTTGCCGAAGAAATAAAACGCCCGCAATTGGAATTGGTGGCCAGCGAAGTGGGCCGTTATTTCTGGGCCAGGGCCGGCTTTATTCCCGATGAACCCGCCTGGGACACAATCCGCCAAGCGGCGCTGGTTTATTTGCGCCAGGAAGAATATTTGCTGGGCAGGGATGTTTGGGTGCTGGAAAAAATCTTGCACAACCCCAACCCCGCCGCCATCCGCAACCTTGCCTGCCAAACCATCATGGGCTGGAAAGACGGCCAATTTCAAGAAATCGCAATCGGCAAAGACATGCTGCTCGATGCGCCCGGCTGGGGCGGCCTGCTTGATTTAACCGACCCCGTTGCCCGCCGCCAGGCGCTGGAATATTGCAGGCCTGTTCTGTTGCCGGCCGCGAGTCTTCTTCTTAAGCGCGAACAAATCCGGATGCGGGCTTAAAGGGCGGATGGGGCGTTACTCTATGAATTTTACTCCTCCAAATGGCTTTCATTCTTTTTCTTTGCCTCTTTGGGCTTGGGCGGGGTGATGTCGCGGAATTTAATGCCGCATTTTTTGCGCACCGATACTTGCTCCAAGGCTTCATATTCCCCTTTCAAGCGCTGATATTCGGCCGCCTGCGGGCCATCGCCCCCTTCCAGGAAGAAAAGCGCCGGCCAGAATAAAATCAAGCCAACGCCCATTTGCGCCGCGTCATTATCGGCGTCTTTTTTCAAATTGCCGTAAAGCTGGCTGGCCTGGCGGGAAATGCGCGATTGCTCCTCGCCAATTTGGGCGCAAGAGAAAGATTGATATTGCGTGGGCGACACATAGGCGGCCGCTAGGCGGTCGGGATCGCTCGCGCAAGCGGATAGGAGGGCGAGGGAGAGGAGGGAAAGCAAGGGTTTTTTCATGGGGGCTCCTGTTGGAATAAGGGGGTGTTTAGACAATTGATGAGAATATATTCTCATATCAGGGAAAGTGTCAAGTCGGCACTATTCTCCTATGTCTGCCCTTCATAAACAGGCCTCCCAAATTGAAGAAAAACTGGTGAAATTGCTGCGCGATGAGCGCAAGCGGCAGGGGTTGTCTTATGAGCAATTGGCCGATAAATGCGGCCTGCATCGGACAACAATCAGCTTAATCGAGCGCAACAAATATCAGCCTACTTTAGTAAGTTTGCTTAAGATTGCGCTGGGGCTAAAAGTGTCGTTGGCAGAATTTTTAACTAAAGCAGAAAAGAAAACTTAATAGTTGCTGAGAGCGGAAACAGGCATTTTTAAAAATGCCTGTTCTTTCCACTTTCTTCATCAGTTTAAATTTTCTTGAAGCCAAGCTGTTGTGTTATCTCCAAGACCATACCAACCAGCTTCACCAGCAAGCCGCCCAACAAAAATTTCGTCATTGTTATCAATGTAAGAAAGCAAGTGGTCTACAATGGCCGCCGAGCTTTTATTTGATATTACAACAAAAGTGGTAGTAGCGATTTTTCTGCAAAGCCCATATGACTCAATGGCCCTTTTTAGCCCATCGTAGTTTTGGCCGGTGCGATTTAAATCGAAGGTTATTAGATAAGCAGGCATTCGTACTTTCTCCTATAGTGTTAAAGCGGTACACTATGTATCGCTATTCCGAACATATTCTTCTGAGTTCTTCTTGTCAACAAAAAAAGTTTGGCATTCCGAACTTCTATCTATATAATTGAAAGGAAAGGAGAATTGAACATGGGCACCACTTTGGGAGACAAAATTCACGCGCTTCGAATAGAAAAGGGTCTTACTTTAGAAGATCTAGCCGACAAAACGGATTCTAGTAAAGGTTATATCTGGGAATTAGAAAATCGTGAGACTCGAAACCCTTCCGCAGAAAAATTAGCTAAAATAGCGGAGGTTTTATCAGTAACTATTGATTACCTATTAGATGAAAAGAAAAGCCAGCCCGATGATGAAATTCTAAAGCAGGCATATTTCCGAGGATTTGAAAAGCTTAGCCCACCGGATAAAGAAAAAATTATGCAAATGATTGATGCTTGGGGAACTAAGAAGTGAATCTACCGACTAAGCCCATTTCCTGTGCAATTCGAATAACGCAGCTTATACAAGCGGTGCAGCGTGAAACAGGTGAGGTCTTTTATCCAATTTCGGTAGAAAAAATAGCAATAGATATTTCTCGTCAGTTTTTTCCAGATGAGCCTATCAGCGAGGTTATGGGGATAAATCTAGGAGATTGCGAAGGAATGCTTTGCCGTGTTCCTGGAAAAAAGGAATGGAAAATTATTTATAATAATTCTATACGCTCAAAAGGCAGAGTCAATTTTACTGTAGCTCATGAACTTGGGCACTATTTACTACATCGCACATCTTCGTCAAAAGATATTAAATGTACCTACTATGACATGATGTCTTGGGATTCTGCATATGGAAAACGCGAAGCAGAAGCTAATGAATTCGCCTCATATTTTTTGATGCCCAGAGATCTTTTTGAAGCTCAAATAAAAAATAATAAAATAACTCTACACCTAATGCAGCATATTGCTAATTATTTCGAAGTTTCTCTCACTGCCGCTATTCTTAGATGGCTTAAGTTCACTAATAAAAGAGCAATGTTAGTTATTGGTAAAGATGGGTTCGTAGACTGGGCGTGGTCGAGTGAATTCTTATATAAGTCAGGAATAGTTCTAAGGGGTAGAAAAGAGACCATCGAGTTGCCTATAAAATCTCTTGCTGCTTGCAGAAATAAATCTTTTGACAATGAGGCTGGGCTTCAACATGAAGCTGGGATATGGCCGTTTAAAGAAAGTGTCTATGAAATGACTTTAATAATAGATGATTATGATAATAAAACCATTTCTCTTCTTCTATTTGAAGACCGTGCCCCTTTTCGGCATCCTAAACATAATACTACAAATAGCCTCAAAAAAGCTTCCTAATCTTAAATATCCATCGCTTCTTAAGGCTGTCTGGCCCAAGAGTCCCAATTATCTTTAGCAAAAAAAGCTAATCTGAGCATAATAGCTAAAGAAGTATAAGCCTCATTATCTGCAATTTCTGAAGATCTTCCATGCGCCGATTCATTGCGCCAATATTTAGTAAGAGTAATGAATCCTTCTAACTCTTTCTGTCTATACTCGGAAAGACCGTTACTGACTAGTTTGATAAGTTTATTAAATCCACCACGAGTTTTATAAATTTTCATTATTTCATCTTCTGATTTACTTAGATGAGCAATTTCTAAAATAATGGATTCAGCTGCTGCGCCGCACATTACACAGGTAGCTAAATAAGCATGTGCCCCATAGCATCTAATCGCTTCTTGAGCACGTTGGTAAAACGCTGAACCAAGGGATTCTCTATAAGGTTCAAGCATTTTACCAAATCGTTCGGGTTCCGTCGGAACAAAGTCATCTAAATGTGACTCTTTTAGCCATGTCCTACCGAAAGGTGTTAAAGAGTATCCGTTACCACCCGTTCCATCTTCTGTAGCTTGCTTTTGGTTTTGTGTTACCCCGGGTCTTAATATGCCTCTTCTGCAAAGTTCCCAAGCAGCGTCATAAAAAAAAGAAGATGATATAGTGAAAAGTTGGTTAGATTGCTCCGAGCTATTGGGTCGATTTCCATCCCTTATTAAATATTGATAATAAAGATAGGGAAGATAAATATCATACCCGTAGTGGCCAATCTCTTTAAGCTTAGAAGGATTATCAAGGCGTTCTCTTATAATGTTGGTTATAAGTTTTTTAGCATCTTCGGTATTTTGGATTGGGTTAGAGCTCATAAATTTTTCAACTCCCTAAAACACCAACGCCCCCTCAACCAACCCATACTTCTCCGTCAACGCCTTAAAAATCGCCTGATTTTCCGGCCTTTTGGTGTCGGTCAGGTGGCCGATGAATTGGCCCCAATCTTTGTCGTCTTTTCTTACCACGAACGACATGTTTAAGGATTCAAGCGGGGTGTCGTTCAGGCGGCGGATGGTGTTGGGGTTGTTCCGCATATAATTTTTGGCGCCTACATGTTCGTTCACTATTGCATCGGCCTTGCCATATTTCAATTGGTCGAATAATTCGCCAATCGAAATGCTTTGCGGGAAGCTTGCCACCTTCGCATTGGGGTAATAGCGCGGCGTTAAAACTTGCGGAATGAAGGCATCCATCACCACAAAGCGGGCATTGGGGTCGTTTTGCAATTCGGCTTGCGTGATTTTGCTGTCATAAGGCACATAGGTGTAATAGGGCAGCTTGCCGAAATCGCCCACGAAATCCAGCACCTTGGCGTAGTCGGGATGATAACTGGCCGGCACGCACCACATATCGATTCGCTTGCCATCCAAGGCGGGCACGATTTGATCGATATTCACTTCTTGCGCCCACTCAATTTTAATTCCCTCGCGCGCGGCCGCCTGTTCCAAATATTCCACCACAATGCCGCTCATTTTGCCAGTGTTTATATCGCGCTTTAAATAAGGTTCATAAATAATATAGCCGCAGCGCATGGTTTTTGATTCTTGAACGCGGGCCAGCGTGCTTTCGGCCTTCTTTTCGCCGCAGGAAGAAAGCGCCAGCATGGGGATCAGCAAAAGAAAGAAAATTTTTTTCAAAACCACCTCGCTTTTATTCAAAGAAGCGGTTAAATATAGCCCATGAAATCTTTGCGCACCATAGGGTTAATGGGCTTGGTTCTGCTCACCGCCGCCTGCAGCCAGGCGGCGTTCGGCATCGCCAATTTGCCCGCCTATTTTAAGGGCGAGCGGATCGCCAATGTTTCTTACGGGCCAGAGCCTTGGCGGAAGCTGGATATTTATTTGCCCAAAGACGGCGCCAAGAATTCCGATGTGGTGGTGTTTTTCCATGGCGGGCGCTGGACCAGCGGCACGAAAGAGGATTACCGCTTCGCCGGATTGGCGCTGGCGGAAAAAAATTTCCTGGTGCTGATTCCCGATTACCGCAAATACCCGTCCGTTAAATTCCCCGCTTTCATGGAAGATGGCGCGGCCGCCATTGCCTGGGCGCATGAACATATCGCCGAATATGGCGGCAACCCTTCGCGCCTTCATGTGGCGGGCCATTCATCGGGCGCGCATATCGGCGCTTTGCTGGCGGCCGATCCCGCCTATGGCGCAAAAAAATTCATTAAAAGCTTCGCCGGCCTTGCCGGGCCTTATGATTTCACCCCCGAGGCGCCCGATGTGATCGATATATTCGGCCCGCCGGAAAATTATCCGAACATGCAGGTCACCAATTTTATCAAGGGCGATGAGCCGCCGATGCTGTTAATCCACGGCCAGAAAGACGATGTGGTCGAGCTTTATAATGTCGAACGTTTAGAAAAACGCATCAAGGAAAAGGGCGGACAGGTGAAAGTGATTCTTTATCCCGAAGGCACCCATGTTAATCTTGCCTCGGCTTTATCCTGGGCGGGGCCGGATTTGCCGGTGGCCGAAGATATGGCAGGGTTTTTCCGGGAAGGGGATCATCATGGCTACAGCGCAAAATAGGGCGGTCAATTATTTGACCGAAGTACGCGATCAATATGAAAATTACCCCTATCCGCCGCGCAACCCGGCCGATGAAAGGGGGAATTTTAAATATACCTACACGGCAGCGCTCGATCACCTGAATCATTATCACTTTGGCGGCAAGCTTGATGTGGCCAAAGGTTTCCGCGCGCTGGCCGCCGGCGCCGGCACGGGCGATGCGGTGATCATGCTGGGTGAACAATTGCGGGGCGTGAAGGCCGAGATTGTCTATCTCGACATCAGCCAGGCCTCGATGCAAGTGGCGCAAAGCCGCGCCAAGGAAAGGGGGCTTGATAACATCACCTGGGTTCACGGCTCGCTCCTCGATGCGCCGCAATTGTTATCGGAAAAGTTCGATTACATTAATTGCGCCGGGGTTTTGCATCATTTGCAGTCGCCCGAGGCGGGCCTGGCCGCGCTTGCCGCCGTGCTGAAAGAGGGCGGGGTGATGGGCCTGATGCTTTATGCGCGCTATGGCCGCGAAGGCGTTTATCAAATGCAAAGCCTGATGCGGATTTTGAATAAGGGCGAGCAGGATATGCAGCGCAAAATCGATATTTGCAAAATTGTTTTGAATAATTTGCCGCGCTCGAACGGCTATGCCCAAGTCCAGCATTTGGCGACCGATGTCAGGGATTTCGGCGATGCCGGGATTTATGATTTATTTTTGCATTCGCAAGATGTCGCCTATACCGTGCCGGATGTTTATAAATTTTTGGCCAGCAGCAAGCTGCGCCCCACCCATTTTCTGTTCGGCGCCCATGGCGAGGGCAATAATTTATACAAGCTCGAGCATTATTTGGGCGGCCAATTGGATTTGACGCATTTAAGCCTCGAAGAAAATCAAGCCGGCGCCGAATTGCTGCACGGGCAAATATTCCGGCATATTTTTTACGCCGCCAAAAACCACGCCCCGCCGCCCAGCCCCGGCGATTTGGGCAATGTGCCGGTCTTGGCGATGTTCTTGGCGAAAGATTCCCATAAAAATATCGCCAACATCCTGGAACCCGCCGCGATAGGCCAGGAAATCAGCTTTCAGCTGGCCGGCATGGAGGTGCGTTTTGTTAAAACCCCGAATGCAGGGCGGATATTCGAATTGCTGGATGGGGTTAGAACCACCGGCGAGATCATCGCCGCCATCGATCCCGCCAGGGAAAAAGAGCTGCATCAAGAATTCACCGCCATTTTCCGGGCATTTCATTTAAAAGACTGGATGTTCTTAAAAGCCAAGGGAATCCCGCCCTTCCGCACCATCGATGAAATCCAGGCGGCGATGGCGGTTAAGTAGGTGGACAGAAGCCGGTTAATATTTTATATCTCTGGCAGCCGCCGGAGGGGTGGCTGAGTGGTCGAAAGCGGCGGTCTCGAAAACCGTTAGGCGGGCAACCGTCTCGTAGGTTCGAATCCTATCCCCTCCGCCATCCTATGCTGTTCCGCAGCTTCGGCTGGCTGACGCCATTAAAGTTGAACTTAAAATCCTTTCATGATATCCTATTAAGAAATAAAATTACAATTACAGGATCAAATGAGGGGACGTTCTTTCACCGCCATGCTTGCCTTAAGCGGCGCCGGATTTTTGGGCGGCTGCGGCAGCGCGCCGGTTATGGAAATGAATCAAGCGCGGCTTGATTCGGCGCAACGAGTTTTAAGATTCAAAGATTCTCCATCCTCCTTGCAAGAAGCTGATTATGCCCGCGCTTTCGCCAAGCTTTCCGACCGCGAGCGTTTTATGTGCGCTATTGTAATGGCGCATGCGGTTTTTAATAAAGGCGTCAAGCCGCCCTATGCCATGTATGCGGGGCTGGAAAATGTGGTGCAAAACCGCTTCGATGAAAGCCTAGCCATCAAAGCCGCGCATGCGCTGGATATTGATACGTCCGATTTTATTGCATTCGGCCGCACCGCCATGACGCCAAGGGATATTTACGACAATCTCTCCCTTCCCGATTTTGCCAATCCCGCAACCCCGGGAGAAATGGGCAAGCTGTTAACCACCGATACCGCCTTTAATATGCGCGCCATATTTTTGCGGCTGGTGATAACGGCTGCCGCAGCCGATGCCTGCCAGGATTTACCCTTATGCGCGGAATTGGGCATGAAAATCGTCCAAAGCGGGCTATTTAATAACCCATCGCTTGGCGGCGATCAAAAGATCTTAAGCTTGTTCGCGGCAGCGTTTTCCAACAGCAAAGAAATGTCTCCGCAAGCCCTGTTATATGAATTCCGCCACCGGGAAGCGCATTTCAGCAAAGAGGAATATGATTTGGGCACTTATATTGCCGTGCTGAATTATCTTATGCGCAATGGCGGTAAGGAAATAAATTTAAGCCGTGAGCAAATTAGCGCTCTTAGTTCTGTTTTACGCCAAAATCCGGGCTTAAGCGGAATTGACTGGGCCCATGCGGCGGAACAAGAAATCATTGCGGGAAAATGGCAGCGCATCGATTCGGCGGTCTACGCGGCCGAAAGCGGCCAGAAGTTATTTGATATGGCCCCTTATGCGGCGCTAACCAATTTGACCGGGGTTTTTTCCTTGGCGCAAAAAACGACGGCGGAAAAATTAGATGGGGTTGTTAACAGCTATGATTTAAGCCGCGTATTCGGGGCCAAAGAGCTTGGTTTGCTGCCGCCATCCCAGGATTCCCTTCCGCCGTCTATGATAGTTTACCAGAAAGAACGGTAAGCCGCCCTAATTCCAATTGCTTGACTTAAGAAGGGGGGCGGCTACATTGCGTTGCTGCCCATCTTTTTCTTTATCACTAATCGGATAAAAAATACATGAAGCTAACAGCCAGCGCCGCAGAGGCCATTCAAGATTTAAAGCAAGGAAACCAGCGCTTTTTGCAAGGGCGCTCGATACATGCGCAAGAGGCTTCTTTAAGCAAACTGAAAGAATTCGGCAAATCCGGCCAATTTCCCAAGGCGATCGTTTTATGCTGCTCGGATTCACGCGCGCCGGTGGAAATGATTTTTGATCAGGATATCGGCGATTTATTCGTGATCCGCGTGGCGGGCAACATTGTCGCCCCGTCGCTGGTGGGCAGCGTGGAATTCGCCGCCAGCACTTTTGGCGTCAATTTGGTTTTGGTGATGGGGCATACTCAATGCGGGGCGGTTAAAGCCACCTTGGATCATATCAACAGCCCGCAGCAAATTTCCTCGGAAAATATTCATGACATCGTCAGCCGCATCAAGCCGCATATTTTCGCCATCGCCCAAATGCTGGGGAAATCTTATGAAGAAAAACTGGCCAGCGCGGTTGAGGCCAATGTCAGGGCTTCGGTTAATCAGCTTGCCCATTCCAGCCGCTTAATTGAAAGCCTGATCCAGCAAAAGAAAATAGAAATCACCGGCGCCGTGCTGGATTTATTGACCGGCGAGGTGAAGTTTTTGGATAATTGAAATTGCCGGCCTAGCTTTCGCCTTGCGCCTTCGAATAGCCGAGCTTGCCATCAAACTCGTTCAGCTTTTCGATATGCGTCCAGACATGTTTGCTGTTCAGCTTTTGCAGCAAATCGACCACATCATTATCGGTGATGTTGGCGTTGTCGTTGCGGGCGATGAAGCGGCAGCAAAAAGAATCGACCAAATCGGGCATGGCGCCGGTGGCGGGCCATACTTGCGTGCCGCGGTTTGACACCGCCTTTAATTTGAAAGCGCCATTGCCGGAAATTTGATTCAGGCTTTCGGCCAATTCTTCCGCCGGTTTAGCCCATTCAACGAACACGTCGATCCCGGCGGTACGGCGGGTTTTGACTTTCACAAAATCAATATCGCCACGCACATTCGGGATTTTGATTTCCTTGAAATTGCGCGCCTGGATCGAGCTTGCCTTTTTGCCTAAATTATCGATCACGGCTTGGGTGAAATCGGTGGTTTTGCAACCCTTGGCATCGCCCACGACATCGCGCGGCAGGAATTTGCCTTGCTCGTAGGTGGCGTAAATCGAATTTTCCATTTTATCGGCGGCATCGAAGAAGCCAAGATACCGGAGCATCATCACCGCCGACATCATATGAGCGGTTGGGTTGATGTTGTTTTTGCCGGCATATTTGGGGGCCGAGCCGTGCACCGCCTCGAATATCGCGATATCCTTGCCGATATTGGCCGAAGGCGCAAAGCCAAGCCCGCCGATCAGGCCGGAAGTCAAATCCGATAAAATATCGCCATTCATGTTGGTGAATAAAATTACTTCGAACTGTTCAGGCTTTTTCGCCAATTGATGGGCGCAATTATCGACGATCATATGTTCGGCCTGAATATCGGGATATTCCGGGGCGATGCGTTCAAACACGCGCTTTAAGGTGCCCTCGGTCATTTTCAAAATATTCGATTTGGTGGCGCATGTGACTTTCTTGCGCCCTTCGGCGCGCGCGACTTCGAATGCAAAGCGGGCGATTTTTTCACAGCCCTTATCCGAAATCATTTTAATCGCCTGCGCCACGCCGGGCGATTGCTGGTGTTCAACGCCGGCATATAAATCCTCGATATTTTCGCGCACTACGGTGATATCAATACCGCGGCCTTTAAAGGCGGTTGGCACATTCGGCCATTCGCGCACCGGGCGGATATTGGCGTAAGTTTCGGCCAATTTGCGTAATGTGACGTTGGCGCTTTTATTGCCATAGCCAACGGGCGTGCCCAAAGGGCCTTTCAATACGCAGCGGGTGCTTAAAGCCGATTGAATAGTTTCCGGCGGCACGCCGGTTTCAAAGCCTTTAATAAAAGCCGCTTCACCGGCGATGCGGTCTTCCCATTGAATGGGCACTTTCAAGGCCTCGATCACCGCGCGGCTAGCGTTCGAAACTTCAGCGCCGATACCGTCGCCCGGGATGAAAGTGACTTTTTTGGTGGCCATGGGAAAAGCTCCTGCAAAAGAGGGATAAGGGATAAAGAACACTAGCCCAAAAAGGTTAAGAATTCTATAGTAGAGCGCATGATGGCCTTCAATAGCTTTCTTTTTGCGGCATTGGTGGTGCTTATTTTCGCCGCCACCAATATTGCCGCCTTTCTCAAGCGCGGTCCCACCAATTTCCGCGTTTTTACCGCCGATCCGAACAGCTTCGGCCTTTGGGCGATTACTTTGTCGATGTCGGGCTCGGTCGTAGGCGGGGGTATGTTTTTGACCATGGGACAAATCGGCTATGAGGCCGGCAAAACCGGTTATGTGATCGCGGCGGCTATGACGCTGGGCTTTATTTTAGCGGCGCTGGCAGTGCCGCGCATCCGGGCGCTGTTCGAGGCTACCCAAGTCAATACCGTCATCGATTTAATCGATATTAAATTTTCCCCGCGCGTGGCGACGGTATTTTCGCTGCTCAACGGGTTGATGACGTTTTTTATGACGGCCGGGCAATTTTTGGGATTGTATATTTTATGCCAATATTTGGGGCCGATTTTTACCCCCTCTTATTTGCCCTGGGCGCTGGCGGGCTTGGCGGTGGTGGCGCTGTTACTCTATCCAATCATCGGCGGGCTTCGCAAAGACGTGCTAACCGACATGGTGCAAGCCAGCATTACTTTAATCGCCGTGGTCTTTCTTGCATTTTTCCTTTTCCAGGAGGAAGCGGCGCAAGCGATCGCCGGCCGCAATTTCTTGCAAGATGTTCATACGCCTGGTTACGGGCTGGCGTTTGTAATCGGCGTGTTTTTGTTTGTGCCGGGCGCCTATTTAATCCGCATCGATGTGTGGCAGCGCACACGCGCCGCCGCCTCCCTGCCGGTTGCAAAATATGCCATGCTGGCGGCAGCCGCGATCAGCCTGCTCGCTTGTTTGGTGTTCACCTATATCGGTATTTGGGCCAAGGAAGACGGCGTAGAGGTGGCAGGGCGGGCGACCTTGGAAATTTTTATGCGGAAAATTCATGACCCATTTTTATTAAGCTTGGTGATCGCCGCGTTCTTTGCCGCCGTGCTGACGGCGGCCGATACCTATATCAATTCAACCGCTTTGTTTTTCTCGCGCCTGTTATATGGCGGGCGCTGGCAGGGCTACCGGCAAAAGCCCGAAGAGCATGATGCGCATTTATTATGGCGCACGCGGCTGCTGGGGTTTATCGCGGCCCTGCTGGCTTTAATTCTGGCCTATGTCAGCCGCGATTTGGTGAATTTGGCGGTCGGCGCGTTTAGTTTATTGCTGATGTTCATTCCGGTGATTATCGGCCTGTTATTTCCCAAACTGCAATCAGAGCGCGGCGGATTTTATGGCTCCATAATAGCCACTCTTGTTTTTATTCCTTTATTCTTTTTCTGGAATCCAAAGCTGGCCATGCTGCCGGGGATTTTGCTGTCGATTTTGATTTATACGGGATTTTTAGCGAAAGAAAATTTAGCGCAAAGAGGCTAGGGTAATGCCGCACTGGTTTTGCACGCAGCCATCTTTGAAATTAAGGACAAAAATGAACTGGTCGGTCGCCAGCACCAATTGCAAGGGCACGCGTTTGTCATCGCGGCTGAAATAAATATCCAAGCGGTGATTTTTCCAGCGGTCAAAATCTTTTTCATCAACGCCGGCCAAGGGCGCCCCTTTCAAGCGCAGGCGGGTGGCCGGAAACTTGCCCTTGCCCATTAATTCGTCAACTTCCTCAACGCTTTCAACCGCTACATCATAGCGCCTTCTACCGTCGTAAACCGGGATGGTGAGATCGCGCAATTTTTCAAAGTCATTTTGCAAGGCCAATTCCCGCAGCAGCGTCAAGGCCGATAGCGGGTCGGTTACTTGGCTTCGCAAATTTTCCGGAACCCTGTCCTCATAGCGCTTATTGCCGGGGACGATCGCGGTTTTTTTGTCATCGGCCAATTGCCAGCCGTAATTCTGGCCACGGCTGCGCGAGGTGGTTTGATAAAGGTAATTATTCGTCCGCGGCCAATTGCTTTTCAGCCAATCGCCGCTGGCTGCGGCCTGGCCCTTGAATTTGGTCAGGCTTTTCATCAGGCCGCTGGTCAGCAAATTGACCTGGCTGGAATAAGAGCGGGGAGATTTTTCAATCACCCAATTCAATTCACCTACCGGAATGCCGCCGAACCATACGTCATAACGCAATTCCATATCCTTGACCGGCAAATTTTGGGCGCAAAGCGGGGCTGTCTCCGC
The DNA here is from genome assembly GCA_050182275.1 of Dongiaceae bacterium. GTDB lineage: Bacteria > Pseudomonadota > Alphaproteobacteria > SHNJ01 > SHNJ01 > JBFXCK01. The sequence goes on from JBFXCK010000001.1 coordinate 112,769, forward strand.
CATCAGGAGCAGGGTGAACATCAAAATCAGGAACCGGCGCATCACTTTTTAGTATAGCACAATAACCAATATCCCAACACCGCCGAAAATAAGGAACCGATTAAGATGCCAAGCCTGGTCACCATCTCCATCCCGTTTTGGGGGAAGGCCAAGGTTGCGATAAACAGGCTCATGGTAAAGCCAATCCCGCCCAAGGCGCCCACGCCCCATAGCTGGCGGCGGGTAATATCAGGCGGTAAAACGCTCAATCTTAAGCGAATCGCCAAAGCGGCGGCGCCTACAATCCCCAAAGGTTTGCCCAAGGCCAGGCCAAAGGCGATCGCCAGCATAACCGGATGAAGAAATACCGTTTCATTTACGCTTTCCAGGTTTACGCCGGCATTGGCCAGCGCGAATAAAGGCATAATTAAAAATACACTATAGGGATGCAGGGCTTTTTCCAGGCGGATTAAGGGGCCTTTTTCCGCATCGCCCTCTTTGTTGCGCAAGGGAATCATAAAAGCCAAGGCGACTCCGGCAATGGTCGGGTGAATGCCCGAATGCAAAACGCTGATCCACAGCAAAAGCCCCACCGCCAGATATACCCACAGCTGTTCCACGCGCCGGTCATGCAAAATCAGCAGCAGCAATAATAAAAATCCGCTTTCGAACAGCATGTCGAAATTCAAATGGTTGGTATAAAACAGGGCGATTACCAAGACAGCCCCCAAATCATCGGCGATCGCCAAGGCCACCAAAAATAATTTCAAGGAATGGGGCACGCGGTTTCCCAGCAGCGCTAAAATCCCCACGGCAAAGGCAATGTCGGTGGCGCTTGGAATCGCCCAGCCGCGCCAAAGTTCCGGATGGTTATGGGTAAAGCCCAGATAGATAAGGGCCGGCGCCAGCATTCCTCCAAAAGCCGCCACCAAAGGCAACGAGGCGCGGGAAAGATCGGCTAATTCGCCCTGGCGGAATTCGCGTTTGATTTCCAACCCTACGACCAGGAAAAAAATCACCATCAGCCCGTCATTAATCCAATCGCGGATGGATAAGGCCCCCGCATGGCTTTCCAAAAAGGCATGATAATCGGGCGCCAGGGCGGAATTGGCTAGGATTAAAGCGGCCAGGGTCGCCAAGATTAATAAAATCCCGCTGGCGGATTGTTGGGCAAAGAAACGGCGGAAGAAGGAAAGAGGGGTGGTCACAGCTAAAAATTACCTCGAAAATAAGTGAAACAGGGACGCTTCTTCTTAAAGAAACCTTATGCTAGTCTCCTGTCAAGATGTCATCGCTTATTTCCCACCATGTGCGGGTTTATCCGTCCAAAGAATCTTTGGCCAAAGAGCAGCAGCTGGCTTGGAAGCTGGCGGCATGCGCAACCGATCCGGCGCCGGTTGATGAAGATGTCACCGATATGGTCATCAACCGTATTATCGATAATGCCGGGGTGGCGATTGCCGCAGTCAATCGTATGCCGGTGGTAAACGCCCGAAGCCAGGCTTTGTGCTTCCCCCTTCATGAACCTTTGCCCCATCACCCCCCGCATGCTTTGGGCGCAACTGTGTTCGGCATGCCAACCGCGCAAAAATTTTCGCCGGAATGGGCGGCCTGGGCCAATGGCGTGGCGGTGCGCGAACTTGATATGCATGATACATTTTTGGCCGCCGATTATTCGCATCCGGCCGATAATATTCCGCCGCTTTTGGCGGTGGCGCAAACCATGGGCAAAAGCGGCGCCGATCTTTTGCGCGGCATTGTCGCGGCCTATGAGGTTCATATTAATTTGGTCAAGGGCATTTGCCTGCATAAACATAAAAAAGACCATATCGCGCATTTAGGCCCGGCGGCGGCGGCAGGGATTGGCGCGCTTTTGAATTTGCCGGTCGATCAAGTCTATCAGGCGATTCAACAAGCGGTGCATGTGTGTTTTACGACTAGACAGTCGCGCAAGGGCGAAATCTCCAGCTGGAAGGCCCATGCCCCGGCGCACGCCGGAAAGCTGGCGATCGAGGCGATTGACCGCGCCATGCGCGGGGAAAAATCGCCATCGCCTATTTACGAGGGCGAAGATAGCGTAATCGCCTGGATGCTGGGCGGGCCAAAGGCCGAATATCTGGTTCCTTTGCCGGCGGTCGGCATGCCCAAGCGCGCGATTTTGGAATCTTACACCAAGGAACATTCCGCCGAATATCAAAGCCAGGCGATTATCGATTTAGCGTTTAAGATGCGTGAAAAAATCCAGAATTGGGACGATGTCAAGGAAATCACTTTATACACATCACACCATACGCATTATGTGATTGGCGCCGGCGCCAATGATCCGCAAAAAATGGATCCCAATGCAAGCCGCGAAACCTTGGATCATTCAATCATGTATATTCTGGCCGTGGCCTTGCAGGATGGCGAATGGCACCATATCAATTCCTACACCCACGACCGCGCTAACCGCCCCGATACGGTGGCGCTGTGGCGCAAAATTAAAACCGTGGAAGATAAGAAATGGACCGAACGCTATCACGAAACCGATCCCAATAAAAAAGCTTTCGGCGGCCGGATTGAAATTATCATGAAGGACGGCACGAAATTCGCCGATGAAATGGCGGTCGCCAATGCGCACCCTTTGGGCGCCAGGCCTTTTACCCGGCCTTATTATATCAAAAAATTCACCACCTTGACCGAAGGGCTGATTTCGCCCGATGAGCGGGTGCGCTTTTTATCGGCGGTGCAACGGCTGCCCGAATTAACCGCCGCCGATTTACCGGGGCTTAATGTGGAAATGGATAAGGGCAAGCTCTTGCGCTCCATCCGCGATGTGAGGGGGATTTTTTAGATGGTCGCTGCAACCCGCAAAAAATTCCGCGCCGCGTTAAGATCGGGAAAATTGCAACGCATGCCGGGCGCGTTTTCGCCCCTCGTGGCGAAGCTGATTCAAGATTTGAAATTTGATGGGGTTTATATTTCAGGCGCTGGCTTGGCAGCCGATTTGGGTGTGCCGGATATTGGCCTTACCACCTTGGCCGAAGTGGCGGGGCGGAGCGGGGCGATTGCACGATCGGTTGATTTGCCAACGCTGGCCGATATCGATACCGGCTTTGGCGAAATCGTCAATGTCGCGCGCGCGATTGAGATGATGGAGGCAGCCGGGGTATCGGGCATTCATATCGAAGATCAAATTATGCCCAAACGCTGCGGCCATTTGGATGGCAAGGAATTGGTCGATATTAAGAATATGCAGCAACGCATCAAGGCGGCGCTGGCTGCCAAAAGCGATCCCGATTTTCTTATTATGGGCCGTACCGATGCCAGGAGCGTTGAGGGCTTGGATAAGGCAATCGCCCGCGCTAAGGCTTATGTTGATGCCGGGGCCGAGGCGATTTTCGCCGAGGCGCTTGAAAGTGAAAAGGAATTCGAAAAATTCCGCAGCGCCATTAAGGTACCGCTTCTTGCCAACATGACCGAATTTGGTAAATCGCCTTTTTTAACCGCGAAACAATTGGAAAATCTGGGCTATAATATCGTGATCTATCCCATGACCGGCTGGCGTCTGGCCTTGAAGGCCATCGAAGATGGTTTCCGCGAAATCAAAAAGGCGGGTACGCAAAGTGGTTTGATTGATGATATGCAAACCCGCAAACGGCTTTATGAATTATTGGATTATGATTCTTATGCGAAGTTTGACAAAAATATTTTTAATTTTAAGTTGAGAAAGTAATTTTTCTATCCTTTTCGTCACCCCCGCGCAGGCGGGGGTCCATCGGGAAAGCGGCACAATGGATTCCCGCTTTCGCGGGAATGACGACAAGGAGGGAAAGTTCAGTAAAGAGATAGAAAATAAATGACCGCAATCGCCAAGGGCCTGGACGGCGTTATCGCCGACACCACCAAAATTTCCAAAGTCATGCCGGAAATCAACGCGCTGACTTATCGCGGCTATCCGGTGCAGGAATTGGCCGTAAATTGTTCCTTCGAGCAGGTTGCTTACCTGTTACTGCATGGCGAATTGCCGAATCCCGAACAGCTAAAAGAATTTCAGCATATCGAGCGCACCTCGCGCCTTTTGCCGCCGCCGGTGGTAAAGGCAATCGCTTTAATTCCGCAGGCCGCGCATCCGATGAACGCGTTGCAGGCGGCGATGGCGATGCTGGGTCTTTATGATGTCGATGCGCAAAATAACGATTTAATCGGCTTGCAAAGAAAATATATCCGTTTGCTTGCGCAAACTTCGACCTTGGTGGCGGCGCTTCTGCGGCATTATTTGAATAAAGAAATTTTGTCCCCCAACGCCGATTTGTCCTTGGCCGAAAATTTTTTCTATATGGCTTTTGGGAAAGTTCCCGATGCGCGCATGGTTAAGGCTTTTGACGCTTCGCTTACGCTTTATGCCGAGCATGGGTTTAACGCCTCGACCTTCACGGCGCGGGTGATCGCTTCTTCGCTTTCCGACATGCATGCCGCGGTGGTCGGCGCAATTGGTTCGCTTAAAGGGCCTTTACATGGCGGCGCTAATGAGGCGGTGATGCATATGCTGTTAGAAGTTGGCGAGCCCGCCAAGGCGCAAAAATGGATTGATGATGCGTTGGCGATGAAGAAAAAAACCATGGGCTTTGGCCACCGGGTTTATAAAAAGGGCGACAGCCGTGTGCCCACCATGCGCCATTACGCCGATGAAATGGCCAAAATAACCGGCATTACCAAATGGGCGGAAATTTCCGCCATCATTGAAAAAACCATGATCGAGAAAAAAGGGATTTATCCCAACCTCGATTTTCCAACCGCGCCCGCTTATTATTTAATGGGTTTTCCCATTCCCTTTTTCACGCCGATTTTCGTGACCAGCCGCATTACGGGCTGGTGCGCGCATATTATCGAGCAGCTTAGCGATAATAAACTGATCCGCCCGCTTTCTTCCTATGTTGGCGTGGGCGAGCGGCATGTTAAATAGGGAGATAGTTGGCAACCAGCCCTCCTACGCCAAGGCTACGGAGGGCAGCCTTCACTTTATTTTGCTTCGTCTAGCTTACTGGCGTAAGCCAGCCGAAGCCGCTTTAGCGGCGAAGGCTGGAGCGGGTGAAGGGAATCGAACCCTCGCCTAAAGCTTGGGAAGCTTTCGTTCTACCATTGAACTACACCCGCTTTTTAGCGGCGCCAATTTAGCCTGGTTTATAAGCTCAAATCATCTACTTTAGTTGTTGTGTTTCTGCAAGACACAGTTGCTTATATGTGACAAGGTTTTATTTCCTTATCCTCTTGATTATTAAAATTGCCGCCGAAAAAGACTTGGCTACTTTGGGGGATTAAGTATAGACTTGGCAAGGAATGTGTCTAAAGGGCACAGCCAAATGTTTCTCATTCAAATCTTTACTTACCTAACTTATCGCCCACCCAATTTACCAAGGAAAGGGGTAAACACATGAAAACATTGAAAATTATTATGATGGCAGGATTCGCAGTTGCAATTAGCGCATGCACTAATATGCAGGGTGTACCTAATACTAACAAACCTCCCCACGCCAGCTATGTTATTGATGAAGTACGGGCGGGGGATATGGAACGGCCAATTATGGCCACCCGCTCTGCGCCTTATGCTAAAGGCGGCCGCAGCATGCCAAGAGCAGCCACGGAAAGCGATATATTATTCGCTCATGGCAGCGCGATGCTGACCGACCAAGCCAAAAGAGCGATTATGTCGATGGTCGAGGGTGTTCCTAGAACGGCCCGGATCACCGTTATTGGCGGTGCGGATACAACCGGTAACTATCAAGTCAATCAGCGTTTAAGCGCGCAGCGGGCGCAGGCTGTTAAAAACTTTTTGGTAGCTAAAGGTTTTAATTCACGCCGCATCAATGCCGAAGGGCATGGCGAAAACGATCTAGCCATTCCAACCGGCGATAACGTGTATGAAGCGCGTAACCGCCGCGCCTCGATTAGCATTCGGTAATTGCTAATTTTTATAAGGGGAAGGCCGGGAAAATTTCCCGGCCTTTTCTTTTGACCATCATTTCCGCTAAATTGTTTGTATGTACAGCAAAATCACCCGCGCCATTAAAATTTCGGTCGAGCCGGAATTTTTACCCCAAGAATCAAACCCGGCCGAGGATAAATATCTATGGGCCTATTATATCCGCATCGAGAATCAGGGGGCCGAAACCGTGCAATTGCGCAACCGCCATTGGCGCATTACCGATTCAAAAGGCCAAACACAAGAAGTGCGCGGCGCTGGCGTGGTTGGGGAAGAGCCGGTATTGGCGCCGGGCGGTGTATTTGAATATAACAGCTTCACTCCGCTTAATACGCCCTCCGGCATTATGCTGGGCAGTTATGAAATGGAACGCCTGGAGAGCGGCGAGCGTTTTGAGGTCGAGGTTCCGGCCTTTTCGCTGGACAGCCCCTATCAGAAAGAGCGGGCGAATTAGAAATTAGCGCAAATAATCGCTTAAATAGCGGTTGATTTGGCGCATCATTTCATTATCCAAATCGTAAATCATATTTTCCACCAGCATAAAATCGATTTGGTTGACCGCAGCCGGGCTTAAAGATTCGGCGATGGGCCGTTCACGCGCTACCTCGGCCTTAATGAAGGAGACAACGTCCTCGTTTGCTTTTTCAATATCCAGGCGCACGCGCATTTTGCCAAGATGTTTGGCGATCGCTTGATCTTGCCACAGGCGCGGCAAGCCGGTTTGACGCGGCAATTGCTGCTCAACCACGCTGGCCTGTTCGATCCGTAAGGTTGCGTAATAATAACCGCCAGCGGCGGCAAAACGCTTTTCCGCCCAGCGTTGAATCACTTCCGAAGGCGAGGGGGAAAGGCGCTGTTCAAGGTAGGGAGCTTGATTGCTGGGTATAAAGGCATCGACAATCCGGATTTCTTTAACCGCCAGCCGGACCGGTTCTAAATGATTGAAAGATAAATCGACTTTCCGTTCCATCGGCGCGCTGGCGCAAGCGGCGGTAAGAAATAACGCAGCCATCAGCAAAAAGCGGGGAAATAAAATCAGGCGCATTTGTTTTCTCCTTCTGGGGCTGAGGTTGGTAATAGCCTACTCGGAAAAATCTTCGGCGGTGAATATCTCTTTTCGGCTACAAAACTCACATTTCACATCGATAATGCCGTCAACCGTTAATTCCTGGCGTTCGCCCCGCGCCAGGCTTTCCAGGAAATTATGCATCCGTTCCCTGGAACAGCGGCATTTATCTATTAAATCCTTTGGCGTGAAAAGACGCAAGCCCTCTTCATGAAATAAACGGTAGAGCAATTTGGTGGCCGGAAGGTCGGGATCGGTTAGTTCTTCGGCAGTGACGCTGCTGAAAAGAGCCAAGGCGGTTTCCCAATTATTTTGATATTCCGCCTCATCCTCGAATTCTTCCTTGGGCAAATGCTGCAATAGTAAAAGGCCGGCGCGCCATTCATTGCCGACTTTGCGGGCCGCGACCTTCACGGGCGTGTCGATTTGCTCGGATTGTTTGAAATAATGCCCAACGCTTTCCGCTAGATTTTCCCCCTCCAGCGCCACAATCCCTTGATAGCGGTCAACTTCCGGCCCCTGGTCGATGGTAAAGGCCAAATAACCTTTGCCGAAAATTTGCGGCACCGTCAGTTTTTTACCCTTATTGTTCTTGATCAGCGCCTCGATCTTGGCTTGGGTGAATTGGCTATAGCCGCGCAAATGGCCGGTATCGGTCATATCGGCGACAATTAGGGGCAAAGCGCCATCCCCTTGAATTTGCAGGCTAAAAATGCCACTGAATTTCAGCACATTGGCAAGGCCCGCATTCAGTGCAATACTTTCCGCCAATAGATTCGCGACCAAATCGGGATAGGCATGACGGGCAATAATGCTGTTTAAGGTCGATCCCAAACGCACCAAACGCCCCCGGATGCGGGAGCTTTCAATTTGAAAGGCAAGTACGATATTATCGGTTGATTGTTCCATGACGAAGCTTCGCACCTTGCCCGAAAATTCGAAATCCGCCAAGCCAAAAATAAGGAAGGCGCGCAAAATCACGCCCGATTATTTGCACAATGCTTCGTTGTATTATCTGGGGCGTTTTTCCGCTTCAACCGGCTCTTTGCGTCGCGTGCTGATACGCAGGGTTGATAAGGCGGTGAAGGAAGGCATTAGTGAACGCGAATCGGCAATTAAAATGGTGGAAGACTTATTGGCGCAATTTAACCGCGCTGGCTTATTGAATGATAAATTATATGCGCAAGGCCTAACACGTTCGTTACGGCGCAAGGGGGCCAGTAAAAAACAAATCCAAGCCAAGCTATACCAAAAACAAATTGACCGAAATCTCATCCGTGCTTCATTAGAAACGGAAGAAGGCAGGGATGAATTATCAGCGGCCAAGAAATTGGCGCAGAAACGGAAATGGGGGCCTTACCGCGGCCGAAGCGATCAAGAGGCCGATCGCAAAGATTTGGCAAGATTGGCGAGAGCCGGGTTTTCTTATGATATTTGCCGCCAAATTATTTCATTGAAAGAGGATGATGCATGACAACTCACCCTATTAATCCCGCTATTGCAAAACGCGCTCATATCAAGGAAAGCGATTATCAAAAATTATATGATGAATCCCTCAAACATCCCGAAAAATTTTGGGGCGAGCAAGCCAAGATTTTAGATTGGATCAAGCCCTTCACCAGCGTCAAAAACACCAGCTTTAAAAAGCCGGTCAAGATTCATTGGTTCATTGGCGGCAAATTGAATGTCAGCGCCAATTGTATCGACCGGCACTTGCCCAAACGCGCCAAGCAAACCGCGATTATTTGGGAAGGCGATGATCCGAAAGAATCGAAAAAAATCACTTATCAAGAATTACACGATGAAGTGGGCAAGTTCGCCAATGTTTTGAAAGCCCAGGGCGTTAAAAAAGGCGACCGGGTGGCGGTTTATTTGCCGATGATCTTGGAAGGCGCTTATGCCATGCTGGCTTGCGCCCGCATTGGCGCGGTGCATTCGGTGGTGTTCGGCGGCTTTTCGCCGGAAGCTTTGGCCGGGCGGATTCAAGATTGCGGCGCTAAAATCCTTATCACCGCCGATGAGTCTTTGCGCGGCGGCAAAGCCGTGCCGCTCAAAGCCAATGCCGATCGGGCGCTGAAACAATGCCCTGATGTCAAAACTTTACTGGTGGTAAGGCGCACCGGCGGCAAAATCGATTGGGAAAAGGGCCGCGATGTTTGGTATCATGAAGCGGCGGCGAAGGCCGATAAAAAATGCGCGCCGGAAGAAATGAATGCCGAAGACCCGTTATTTATTCTTTATACTTCTGGTTCCACCGGAAAACCGAAGGGGATTTTGCATAATGGCGGCGGCTATTTAATGTATGCCGCTTACACGCATAAAATAGTTTTCGATTATCAGGAGGGCGATATTTATTGGTGCACCGCCGATATCGGCTGGATCACCGGCCATAGTTATTTAATTTACGGCCCGCTCGCCAATGGCGCTACGATCGTGATGTTTGAAGGCGTTCCCAATTATCCCGATCATTCCCGTTTTTGGCAGGTGGTTGATAAACATAAGGTCAATATTTTCTATACCGCGCCTACCGCCATCCGGGCGCTTCGGCGCGAAGGCGATGAATGGGTTACAAAAACCTCGCGCAAATCGTTGCACATTCTGGGCAGTGTCGGTGAACCAATAAACCCCGAAGCCTGGGAATGGTATTATAATGTGGTGGGCGAAGGGCGCTGCCCGGTTGCCGATACATGGTGGCAAACCGAAACCGGCGGCGTTTTAATCAGCCCCTTGCCGGGCGCAACGCCTTTGAAGGCTGGCTCGGCAACCAAGCCCTTATTCGGCATTAAGCCCGCCATCCTTGATGCGGCGGGCAAAGAAATCTCCGGCGAAGGCGAAGGAAATTTATGCATCGCCGATTCTTGGCCGGGCCAGGCCAGCACCATTTACGGCGACCATGACCGGTTCGAGGAAGTTTATTTCACCACCTATCCCGGCTATTATTTCACCGGCGATGGCGCGCGCCGCGATCAAGACGGCTATTATTGGATCACGGGCCGCGCCGATGATGTTATCAAAATCTCCGGCCACCGCTTGGGGACGGCGGAAATTGAAAGCGCATTGATTACCCATCAGGCGGTCGCCGAGGCGGCGGTGGTTGGTTATCCGCATCAAATTAAAGGCCAGGGCATTTATGCCTATGTGATTTTAAAGGCCGGGCAAACCGGTACCGAGGAATTGAAAAAAGCCTTGATTACGCAGGTGCGCCAGCAAATCGGCCCGATCGCCAGCCCCGATTTCATTCAATTAACGCCGGGCCTGCCCAAAACCAGGTCGGGCAAAATCATGCGAAGAATTTTACGTAAAATCGCCGCCAATGAATTGAACGATTTGGGCGATACTTCGACCTTGGCTGATCCGGGCGTAGTTGATCAATTAATTCAAAGCCGCTTGAACAGGGCTGCCTGAGGGGCACCAAGGCTGGCGCGCCTTGCCTTGGTAATGGCGCACCAACCCCTTATCTTGCATAATTTTGGCGATATTGCCGCTTGCCGCTGTTACATCGGCGCCGATGCGCCCGCCATATTTATCGGTGCGGATATTGATCAATTGAATTTCCTGGCCATCAACCAACCCTGCCAAAGTTGTCTTGGCAAGTTCGGCCCGCTCAATTTCATAAGCGCAACGGCCCTTCATTTCCGGCGCGTCGATATTGCTGATGCGCACGATGGTTTCAATTTCCTGGCCCAGCCATATCTTGGCTTTAACCTTTAGGGTATCGCCGTCAATCACGCCGATCACTTTGGCCGGCACCGGGCCCGGCAAATAATCGCGCGCCTGGGCCGGGAAAGCCGCGCCCATCACCGCCAGACCAAGAAAAAAAAGAAATGCGCGCATACTGGCCTCTCAACCTTTAGTTGTAAGTTCCTTTTCCCAGTATGACAAGAACGCGTTAAGAACGGCTTAAAGACAAAAGTATAAGAAAATATCACTACCGTCATTCCCGCGTAGGCGGGAATCCATAGTTCAAATAGCAGAGCATCGGCCCAATGGATCCCCGCTTTCGCGGGGATGACAAAAAAGAGAGCGGTAAAAAATAAGATTTAAAAATCGCTGCAGCGGCCGTTCACTTCCCAATCCCGATAGCGGGTCGGCTCCGGCCCTTTGGGGCCGCCAATTTCTTGGGGAGGTTCGGGTTTGGTCTCTTTTTTAGGTTCAGGCGGTTTTGGCTGCATGGGGTTGAGGATACAATATTCATTTATCAAAGCAAGCGTTGATAAATATGCCAGATTCGTCTTATCCCCGTGCCTACGGGGGAATGCTATGCCTTGGCATTAACCCTAGAAATTGATAGCTTGGCGCCATGCTGGATAAATCAAAAACCTTAACCATTAAAATAGCGCCCTCGCTGCTTTCCGCCGACTTCGCCAAGTTGGGCGAAGAAATCAAAGCGGTTGATCAGGCAGGCGCCGATTATTTGCATCTGGATATTATGGACGGGCATTTTGTGCCGAATTTAACTTTCGGCCCGCCGGTGATTAAGGCCTTGCGCCCGCACAGCAAAAAACCCTTTGATGTGCATTTAATGATTGCGCCGGTTGATGGGTTAATTCCCGAATTTGCCGCCGCCGGCGCCGATATTATCACCATTCATCCCGAAGCGGGCCCGCATTTGCACCGTTCAATTCAATTAATCAAATCGCTCGGCAAAAAAGCCGGTGTGGCGTTAAATCCGGCCACACCCATTGCAACGGTCGAGCATATTTTGCCGGATATTGATTTGGTTTTGGTCATGACGGTTAATCCCGGTTTCGGCGGGCAGAAATTTATTCCGGGCCAATTGCAAAAAATCGCGATTTTACGGCAAATGATTAATCAGTTGGGTAAACCAATCGATTTGGAAGTTGATGGCGGCATTAATGAGGCGACGGCCAAGGATGTCATCGCCGCCGGCGCCGATGTGCTGGTTGCGGGCACCGCGACTTTTCAGGGCGGGGTCAAAGCTTACGCCAAAAATATCAAAACTTTACGCGGATAAAATATGGTCGCGAGCATGGCCAACCTTTCGCCGATAATTTCCGCCCCCCGGCGGAATTGGCAGCGGCATTGGCAAAAATTGCTTTGCGCTACCCGGCTTTATAATTGCCGCCTTCAAGCCGATATTCCCGAATATCTCCGCTTTATGCCGCGCCATCCCTGGCCGGGGGCGATTTCCCAAGGCCAGGCTTTGCTGGTTGATGAACTAACCTTGAACGGCAAAACCTATGCTTTATCGCCGGCTGATTGGCCAAGCGGTGAAAATATTGGGGCGGTTGCTTTAAATGAATGGCACCGTTTCGGCTTTTTGCGCGATTTGCACGCGCATGGCGGCCAGGCGGCGCGGAATTTGGCGCGCGATTCGATTAAAAATTGGCTGAAATCTTATCCGCGCTGGCACACGCAATTCTGGCAGCCGGAAATGACCGCCGACCGCGTGGTCGCCTGGCTTACCCACTTCGCTTTTTTCGGCGCCAGTGCCGATGATGGCTTCCGGCAGGAATTTTTTAAATCGCTTTCCCGGCAATTGCGGCACATTGAATTAAGTTTGGCGCAAGAAAATCATTTGCTGCCGCGCCTTAAAATGATCAAGGCGCTTTTGCACGCAGCACTTTCTTTGCCGGAAAGCTATATCAATATCGAAGCGGTTTTGGCCGATGCGAAAGATATTTTGGCGTCATTGGTGCTGGCCGATGGCAGTTGCCGCGGCTTGAATCCCAGTTTGCAATTAACCGCGCTGCAAGATTGCTTGGAAATGCGCCATGTTTTAATCAGCGCCAATTGCGCGGTGCCCGAAGAATTAAGCAAGTCGATCGCCCTGTTGGGCCGCGCGCTTCGCGCCATGCGGCACGGCGATGGCGGCTTGACTTTGTTGCGCGGCGCCTATGAAGAGCGCGCCGAATTTATCGACCTCTTGCTGCAATTCGCCAATGCCAAGGGCCGTGCGCCCGATTTTCTGCCTTTCGCCGGATTGCAGCGCATCACCGCGCAGCGCAGCTTGTTGTTAGTCGATGAAAGCGAAACTTCGACCCAGCCCTTAGCCTTTGAATTCAGCCATGGCAAGGAGCGCTTGATTGTCTCATGCGGCAATGGGGAAAGCATTTCGGCCAATTGGGCCAATGCCACCAAATTGGCGGCGGCTTCTTCTACCTTAGAGATTATCGGCGCGGCGCCTTTACGCAGCGATACTTCTTTGCGCATCGATAGTCAGCGTCAAACGGTGGACGGCAATCATTTGTTCGAGGCTTCGCATAATGGCTATGAGGCGGAAGGTTTTATCAAGCATCAGCGCCGCTGGTATTTAAATGGCGATGGCGATGATTTACGCGGCGAAGACAAATTGGAAGGCCAGGGCATGCGCGAAATCGCCTTGCGCTTTCATTTGCATCCCAAAGTTCAGGCGACTTTAACCGCGAATTCCGTTCTGCTGAAATTGCCCAGCCAATTGGGCTGGCGCTTTAAAGCGCAAGGCGGCGAAATTGTGCTGGAAGACAGCGTTTATTTGGGCAGCCGCGGCCTCATGCGCCGCACGCAGCAAATCGTTTTATATGCCCCCGTGCGCGGCCAGGGCCTAAGCCTGCAATGGGCCTTGCAGCGCGAAGGCAAGAAGGAATGAATCTAAGCGCGCTTAAAAGCCTTGCGCCTTACGGTGCGGGGTTGATCGCATTGATCGCCATCATGGCGCCGAAATCCCTGGCGGTGATGTTGCCGCTTTTGGCTTTAGCGATCCTAAGCCGCCGCCAATTTCAAAAATGGGATAAGGCCGATTTCATTTTAATCGCTTTGGCGCTGTGGGCGGCGCTCAGCAATTTTTCCGCCGCGGCGCAGTTGAGCGCGATTTTACTAGCCGGAATTTTTATTTGGCGGCAAAGCGCCGTTTTTAAAATAGACGCCACGGCCGAGAGCGGCTTAATGCTGGGATTTTTGGCGGCGCTTTTCGTATTGGCTTTTGAAATCGCCACTCATGGCCTGGCTTGGCGCGCTTTGAGCGGCCAGGAATATTTATTTAATCTCAATGTCTATAACCGCAGCACTTCGGTTTTGGCGCTGTTCATGTGGCCCTGGCTTTTGCTGCTGCGCCGTCAGGAAGTAAAGGCGCCTTTGCCGCTTGCCTGGGCCTTAATCGCGGCGATCATTTGGCAATTGGATAACGCCACGGCAAAATTAGCGCTGGCAAGCGCCAGTATTATTTTTGTGGCATCGCTTTACGCGCCGCTTCTGCTGCGCCGCTTGATGGTGATTGGCGCAGTGACCATGATTATCGCAGCACCTTATTTAGCGGCGCATTTTTTAAACCCCGCCGCTGAATGGACCAAACATTTGCCCTATTCCGCGCAATACCGTTTGCATATTTGGCAGTTTGCTTCTGAACGCATCGCCGAAAAACCCTTAACCGGCTGGGGAATGGACAGGGCGCGGGATATTCCCGGGGGGCAGGAATTATTTAATATTGCGCCGCCGCCCGGAAGTTTTGAATATTTCGTGGGTCAGCCGCCTTTGAAAATGCCGCTTCACCCGCATAATGCTAGCTTGCAAATTTGGCTGGAATTGGGCGCGATGGGCGCTGTGCTGGCGGCAGCGGCCTTTGCGCTTTATGCTTGGCCGCGGAAAAAATACGGCGCCTTTGAAATGGCCGCCGCCAATGCAATGCTAGTGGCCGGTTTAGGTATGGCGCATTTAAGTTACGGCTTGTGGCAAAGCTGGTGGCTAAGCGCTTTTATCGTCGCCGCATTTTTCTATTCCCAATTCGCAGGAGGAAAAAATGAATGAATTAACCCTGGCGCTTTTGGGCATTTTGGCGGCGCTGGCCAGCTATTTGACCACCCGCTTCATCCGGTTGTGGTTGATCAGCGCTTCCATTCTCGATCATCCAAACGAGCGCAGTTTGCACGAAGCGCCAATGCCGCGCGGCGGCGGCTTCGCTTTTATGTTTGTATTAAGCTTAACGGTATTTTTGCTGGCGCTCATGGGTCAATTCGGCGTGAAAGCGGTGCAATTCATCATCCTGGCTTTAGGGATGGCGGGCGTTGGCTGGCTGGATGATCGAAGCGGGCTTTCCATCCGCACCCGGTTGGCGGCACAGGCTTTATTCACCTTAATCGCCCTCCTTCAAGCCTGGCCGTTACAGGGCGAAGGGGCAATATGGTTTTTACCGGCATTGATTATGTGGCTGTGGTTTATCAATCTTTATAATTTTATGGACGGGCTGGATGGGCTGGCGGCGGCGCAGGCAATCGCTATTGGCCTTGGCGTCTATTGGTTGACGGGCGATCAACTGGCTTTCTTGCTGACGGCGGTGGTCGCCGGGTTTGCTTTATGGAATTTCCCGCCCGCCAAAATTTTTATGGGCGATGCCGGAAGTTTGGCGCTTGGGTTTTTATTGGGCGGCTTGCTGCTGCAAACCGCGGCGCAAGGGTATATAGCCGCTGCTATTATCTTGCCCATGTATTTTCTGGCTGACGCCACGCTGACATTAATCTTACGTTTATTGCACGGGGAAAAATTCTGGCAATCGCACCGTTCGCATTTTTACCAGCGTGCCGTGACAGGCGGCTTAACCCACCGTCAAGTCTTACTGCCGTTTTTATTGTTGCAAGCGGTACTTGTGTTGTTGGCAGTGTTGCTAAGCGTCTCCCATCCGGTTTTAAGCGTGATTGTCGCGGGGGTTTTAACCTTGTCTTTGTTGGGTTATTTCTGGTTATGCAGCTACGGGGAATAAAATCGGTGCTGGTCACAGGCGCCAGCGGCTTTGTTGGCCGCGAATTAATCCCTTATTTAATAGAAAAAAATTTCGCCGTTACATCGGTATCGCGGCGTTTGCTCGATAATAAGGCCAATCAAATTTTAATTCCGGCGATTGCTCCCGATACCGCTTGGGCGCATCATGTAGCGGGCATCGAG
Organism: Dongiaceae bacterium; assembly: GCA_050182275.1. Classification (GTDB taxonomy): domain Bacteria; phylum Pseudomonadota; class Alphaproteobacteria; order SHNJ01; family SHNJ01; genus JBFXCK01. The sequence continues at coordinate 128,650 of JBFXCK010000001.1, forward strand.
GCGGTGGTGCATTTAGCGGCCAGAGTGCATCAGATGCGGGATAAGGCCGCCGATCCGCTTTCCCTTTACCGCCAGGAAAACCGCGACAGCGCTTTAAACCTTGCCCGGCAGGCGAAAGCGGCGGGCTGCAGGCTGTTTATTTTTTTAAGCACGGCCAAAGTCATGGGCGAAGAAAGCAAACGCCCCTTCACCGAAGCTGATATTCCAGAGCCGACAGATCCTTACGCAATCGCCAAATTCGAAGCCGAACAAGAATTGCTGAAATTGGCCAATGCGGATTTTCAAGTGATGATTTTGCGCCCGCCGCTTATATATGGGCCGGAAGTCAGAGCCAATTTTTTAAGCCTGTTGACATTAGCCGATAAAAATTGGTGGCTGCCGTTCGGCGCGTTGGACAATAAGCGCAGCCTTTTATATACCGGCAATTTGCTTGATGCCATTGCCAGCGTTCTGCGAAATCCGCAAGGCGGAACATATTTTATCAGCGATGGAAGGGATTTACCTTTCAGCGAGTTGCTGCGCGTCCTGCGCCAAGCTTTAGGCCGCCGCCCCCGCTTGCTGCGCTTTTCTCCCAAGCTGTTAAAGGCCGGGCTTGGCTTGATTGGAAAAAAAGCCGTGGCGGCGCGAATTTTGGGCGATTTTCAAATCGATAGCGGCCATTTTATGCAAGATTATAAGTGGCGCCCGCCCTATAGCGTTGAGGAGGGCTTAAAACGCACGATTGAGTGGTTTCAGGCCCAAAAACGCTAGAGTTTTCACCTGTTTCATGCGATAAGCCAGGCCATGCTTTCTTTCTGGTTGCGCGCCCCTTTCATTTTGCTGCTTGATACTTTAGCGGCGGCGATCGGCCTTGGCTTGGCGTTGTATTTGCGCCTGGGCGATTTGTTATTTACCTATCCCGTCCATTTTTTCGAGATTGTTTTCGTTACTTTTCTGCCGATTACGGTGGTGGTGTTTTTAGCCAGCGGCCTTTATCAAAGATTATGGCGCTATACCGGGCGTGAAGATGCGATCGCGATTATTTCGGCGGTGACGGCCATTTTATTATTGTTCACGCTGGCGCTGTTTTTAGTCAACCGTTTGCAAGATTTTCCGCGCTCTAGCTTGATCATCAGCTGGTTTGTGATTACCGCGCTGTTGGGCGGTGCGCGCCTAAGCTACCGCCTATGGCGCGAAGGGCATATCGGCAAATGGTGGAAAAATGAAACCGCCCGCATTCCCGTGCTGCTAATCGGCACCGGCGGTTCTGCCGAAGCTTTTGTGCGCGCCACCAAAAATCCCGATAATCCTTATGCCATTATCGGCATTTTAAGCGACGATCCCAGCCATCATAGGCGGCGGCTTTATGATATTCCGGTTTTGGGCAAGGTCGCGGAGTTGGGCACGCTGTGGCATAAATTAAAAGCCCAGGGGCTGGCGCCGCAGCGGGCGCTTTTGGCCGATGAATATGGCAAGGGCCAAGATATTCAAGAATTATTTCATTTAACCGATATGCTGGGCTTGGCTTTGGCCCGATTGCCGCGCTTAACCGATTTTAGGGCGGCGTCGCCGGAAAATATCCAGCAATTGCGCCCTATTTCTTTGGCCGATTTGCTGGGCCGGGCGCCTAATTTATTGCCCAAGCAAGGCGTTGATCGCTTACTGCACAATAAAACCGTTCTTATCACCGGCGCCGGCGGCAGCATTGGCGGTGAATTATCGCGTCAAGTGGCGGCAACAAATCCCAAGCGTTTATTGTTATTGGATAGCAGCGAACACGCCTTATATTTAATCGACCGCGATTTGCGGCTTTATCATCCCATGCTCGATATTGTTCCGTGTTTATTAGATGTGCGCGATCAGTTGCGCCTCGGTCAATTATTCAATGCCGAAAAACCCGATCTGGTTTTCCATGCCGCCGCGTTAAAGCATGTTCCGCTGATGGAAGACAACCCATTAGAGGCGATTTTGACCAATGTGCAAGGCACCCAACAGGTGGCGGATTTATGCAAGGCGCATGGCGTCAGTCAAATGATCATGGTTTCAACCGATAAAGCGGTCAATCCAACCAACATCATGGGCGCCACCAAACGCTTGGCCGAACTTTATTGTCAAATGCGCGACCGCGAAGGCGGGGCTACGCGCTTTACCACGGTGCGCTTTGGCAATGTGCTAGGCTCGAACGGTTCGGTTGTGCCTTTATTTCAAGCTCAAATCGAGCGGGGCGGGCCGGTGACGGTGACCGATCCCAATGTCACGCGCTATTTCATGAGCATCGAGGAGGCGGTGGCGCTGATATTGCAAGCCGCCGCTATGCCTGATCAGGAAACGGTTCCGCGCGGCAGTATTTTTGTGCTGGAAATGGGCCAGCCGATTAAAATTGCCGATCTGGCTAAATTGATGATCCGCCTGGCCGGCGCGCCCGATATGACGATTACTTTTACCGGCTTGCGCCCCGGCGAGAAGCTGCATGAAGAGCTGTTTTATGCTTTTGAGGAATCCGTTCCCACAACCGTACCCGGCGTTGAGGCGGCTTTGGCGCTGGCGCCTGAATCTGGCCGTTTCATGCAGGCATTGGAGCAATTGGTAAAGGCGGCGGAAGCTGGCCAGAAAGAGGCCAGCTTGGCTATTGTTTCTTCGCTGGTCCTCTCGTATAAGCCAAGCAATAAAGCCGCGTAATTTTGGAGAAGTAAATGGCGATGCCCGCAATGTCTTATACCCCGGCCCCCGATCTCATCCCCATCAAACGGGCGCTCTTATCGGTTTCCGATAAAACGGGCTTAGAGCAATTGGCCAAGATTTTTACGCAGCATAAAATTGAAACCGTTTCAACCGGCGGCACGGCGCAAAGTTTGCGCGGCTTTGGGTTGAAGGTGAAAGATGTAAGCGAGCTAACCGGTTTTCCTGAAATTATGGATGGGCGCTTAAAAACCTTGCACCCCCTGGTGCATGGCGGCTTGCTTGGCCGGCGCGATGCGCATTTGGCGCAAATGAAGCAGCATCAAATTCCGGAAATTGATTTACTGGTGGTGAATTTATATCCCTTCGCCGCAACGGTTGCGGCCGGCAAAGATTTCGCCACTTGCATTGAAAATATCGATATCGGCGGCCCTGCAATGTTGCGCGCCGCCGCTAAAAACCATGATTTCGTCGTGGCGCTGACCGAGGCTTCCGATTATGCGGCTTTGGCCGAAGAATTAGAAAAAAACCAGGGCGCCACCACCTTAAAATTCCGTCAAAAAATGGCGGCCAAGGCTTACCGCCATACGGCGGCCTATGACGCTATGGTGAGCGGCTGGTTTTCAGAAGAGGTCGGCGAGCAATTTCCGGAAAGCTTTATTTTCGCCGGCAAATTGGCGCAAACTTTACGCTACGGTGAAAACAGCCATCAACAAGCCGCGTTTTATACGGCAGGTAATACGGGCCTGGCTTCGGCCAAGCAATTGCAAGGCAAGGAGCTGAGTTATAATAATTTGCTCGATGCCGATGCGGCATTAAATTTGGCGCGCGAATTTAGCGAACCAAGTGTGGCCATTATCAAGCATAATAATCCTTGCGGCGTTGCCAGTGCTGTTGATTTAGCCGGCGCTTATGAAAAGGCCTTGGCCTCTGATCCGGTTTCCGCTTTCGGCGGCGTGGTGGCGTTGAACCGTCCGCTCGATGTGGCGACAGCGGAAAAACTTGCCAAAATTTTCACCGAGGTGATTTTGGCGCCCGGTGCGGAAGAGGCGGCGAAAACTTTACTCGCCAAAAAAACCGATTTGCGTTTGTTGATCGTGCCGGAATTATCCAAGCCCAATTACGCGTTGCGCAGCATCGCCGGCGGATTTTTATTGCAAACGCCCGACACCGCCATGGTCCCGCCGGAAAAATGGCAGGTGGTCACCAAACGCCAGCCCACGCCGGAAGAAAAACAAAACATGCTGTTCGCCATGAAGGTTTGCAAACATGTAAAATCGAATGCGATTGTGTTTGCCAAGAATGGCGCAACATTGGGCATTGGCGCCGGGCAAATGAGCCGGATCGATTCAACCCGGATCGCCATTGCTAAAGCCCAGGAAACCGGCCATTCTTTGGCCGGCGCCGCCGTTGCTTCCGATGCGTTTTATCCCTTCCCCGATGCGATGGAATTGGCCGCCAAGGCGGGCGCTACCGCCATCATTCAGCCGGGCGGCTCGAAAAAAGATGCCGATGTGATTGCCGCGGCCGACCGTTTAGGCGTAGCGATGGTGACAACCGGGATCCGGCATTTTAGGCATTAATTTTTTAAACCGTGTTTTAAAATCTTTTTCATCACCGTCGGCAAGGCATGGCGGTGAAAATCGCGGGGATGCACCCATTGCCCGGCTAGTTTTTTATTTTTTATTTTGACAATTTTCACCACAAAATCAAAATGCGTGAAACTGTGGCGCACTTCGCCCGGCAGCAATTTTCCCGCCGGTTGTGGCGATCGGGCGCCCCATTCGGTTGTCGGAACTTCCATCATGCCGCCCAGCATGCCTTTATCCGCGCGGCGGCGGATAAGAATTTCGCCTTTAGGATTTTCCAGCCATAACGCCCAGGCATGGCGCGTAGGCTTGGTTTTCTTAAGCGCTTTCTTAGGCAATTCGTTTTGAATGCCCAGTTTGCGCGCGATACAAGAATTTTTCCATGGACATTTGGGGCATAAGGGATCGCGCGGTTTGCAAATAGTTGCGCCCAAATCCATTTCCGCTTGTAAAAAATCGCCGGGGCGGTTTTTGGGCGTTAGGGCCGCCGCAATTTCACGCAAAGTTTTCTTGGCTTTGGGAAGGGTTTCTTTCACGCCAAACATCCTAGCCAAAACACGTTCGACATTCGCATCCATCGCCGCGACCGGTTGATCAAAGGCAATTGCTGCAATCGCGCCGGCAGTATAGGGGCCAAGGCCCGGCAATTCTTTTAATTCCTCGTAAGTTTGCGGGATTTTTTTCCGCATAATCTGCGCCGCCTTGTGCAAATTCCGCCCACGGCTGTAATAACCAAGGCCTTGCCAGGCGTGTAAGACATCATCAAGCGAAGCCGCGGCCAAATCTTGAATTTTGGGCCAGCGCGCTAGAAAGCGCTGGAAATAAGCCTTTACCGTTGCAACCGTCGTTTGCTGCAGCATCACCTCGCTGATCCAGACATGATAGGGGTCGGGTTTTTGGCCCTTTTTCGCGCGCCAGGGCAAGTCGCGCCGGTGAATATCATACCAAGCCAATAATTGGCGCCGTAAATTGCGGGCTTGTATGGGGGAAGGCGGTCTCATAAAATGCCTATAGCATGGATCAGAAAAAAACCAATCTAGATGATCGCAAAGCCTTTCCTCAGTTGCTGGGGCGCTTAGTGCCGAACCTAACCAAGGCGGCTTTGGGTAAAAGGGGCCTGGGGGAAGGGGCGTTTTTGGCCAATTGGGCCGAAATCGTGGGCGATACTTTGGCGCAATATACCGCGCCGGTTGAACTTAAATTTCAGGGGCGCGAGCGGGTAGATGGCACCTTGCATATACGGGTGATGGGGGCGGCAGCCTTGGAAGTGCAGCATTTGCTCCCTCTATTCTTGGAGCGGATCAATCGCCATTTTGGCTATGCCGCGGTGGCGCGGATTAAATTGATGCAAGCGCCTTTCACCGTTAAGCCCCAGGCGGCGCGGGCCTATATCGAACCTGCCTTGAATCCTAATGCTGCAACCGCTTTGCAAGCCGAATTGGCTGCCATACCTGAGGGGCCTTTGCGCGATGCGTTGATGCGGCTCGGGCGGCAAATTATGGCCAGAAACCAAGGAACCCCTTAGTATTGCTGGCACCCCTTAAAGACAGTATAGTAAGGCCTGGTTTTTGAAAGGATAAGAAGTATGAAACGTTATTGGTTAATCGGCTGCGCCACAGCGCTGCTCCTTGCGGCGGCGGCGTTTTTAAACTTTAATTCCCCTTTAACCGCCGATGATAAAATCTCCATGGCGGCCTCGACCGCGCCGCCGGAAAATATGGCGCCGCTGCCCGAAGATAAAATCAATAATCTTTTGCCCGATCCGGTTTTGGGTAATGCAAATGCGCCGGTGACGATTATCGAATATGCTTCTTTCACCTGCCCGCATTGCGCTCATTTTCACGAACAAGTATTGCCGCAATTAAAGGAAAAATATTTGGATACCGGCAAAGCCAAGCTTATTTTCCGGGAATTTCCGTTCGACAAAGTAGCCTTAAGCGCCGCTTTACTGGTGCGCTGCTTGCCGAACGACCAATATTTCGCGGCCGCGGGGTTAATTTTTAAAACTCAAAATAGCTGGATTGCCGAAAAAGACCATAATGCCGCGCTGATCAACCGCTTGCGCATCGCCGGCCTCACGGAAGAAAAAGCCAGGACCTGCCTTGATAATAAAGCGATGGCCGAGGCCATTTTACAGCGCCAGCTTGAGGCCCAACAAAAACTCGGCATTACTTCCACCCCCAGCTTCTTAATCAATGGCCGCAAATTGGTTGGCGCAAGGCCAATTGAGGATTTCGCGGCAGCGATCGAGGCAAATTCAACCCAACCTTCCCAATAATGAGGTGAAAACCATGGCCAAATCTTCCTCCGCTATTCTGAAACAGCTCCCCCATCCTTCGACCGAAGATGGTTTGGTGAAATCGCCCCAGGCGGTGATCAAGGCTTTGCAGCATGTTTTTGCCGATAGTTTTTCGCTTTATTATAAAACCCATAGCGCGCATTGGCATATTGAGGGGCCACAATTCTTCACCCTGCACCAGTTTTTCGAGACTTTATACAAGGATATTTGGGGGGCTTTGGACACAATCGCCGAGCATTTGCGCAGCCGCGGCGCCGAGGTGGCCTTAAGCATGGAAACTATCGTTAAGGAAAGCCATATCGAGGGTTTTGCCGAGATAATAGAGGCCCAAGATATGCTGCAATCCTTAATTGAAGATCAGGAGCATATGATCGAGGAATTGCATAAAGGCATTCAACTGGCTCAAAAAGCCGGGGACGAGGCCAGCGCCGATTTATGCGTAGAGCGCCTGCGCGAGCATGAAAAACAGCTGTGGATGATTAGAAGCCACCTAGTATAGGCCGCATTGTTAGCCTTCCGGGATTGCGCTATAAGCTTAAAGGACTAAAGAGAGGGCAGGTAAGCCGCCCCTAAACTGCGCTTGATAAGGCGTTGGCGGCGGTTATAAACCAAGAAAGACGGCAATAGGGAGCAGCCATAAGGACGGATTGGGTACAGGAATATGAAAATCACCAAACTACGTTTAAGCGGGTTTAAATCTTTCGTCGAACCCACCGAATTGGAACTTTCCCCCGGCTTGACCGGCGTGGTGGGGCCGAATGGCTGCGGCAAATCGAATTTGGTTGATGCGTTGAAATGGGTGATGGGCGAAACTTCCGCCAAGCAATTGCGCGGCGGCGAAATGGATGACGTTATTTTCGCCGGCACCGCCAGCCGCCCTTCGCGCGTTTTCGCCGAAGTGTCGCTTTTGCTGGATAACCAGGAACGCAAAGCGCCCGCGCAATTTAATAATTCCGAAGCGCTTGAAGTCAAGCGGCGCATCGACCGCGGCGAAGGCTCGTCTTTCAGCGTCAATGATTTGGACGTCCGTCAGCGCGATGTGCAAACTTTATTCGCCGATGCTTCAACCGGCGCGCATTCCACCGCCATCGTCAGCCAGGGGCGCATCGGCAGCCTGATTAACGCCAAGCCGACCGAGCGCCGCTTGGTGCTGGAAGAGGCGGCCGGCATTGTTGGCCTTCATGCGCGCCGCCATGAAGCGGAATTAAAATTGAATGCCGCCGAAAATAATTTAAAGCGCGTGCAAGATGTGCTGCAGGCCCTTGATGTTCAGATGCAGGGATTGAAAAAACAGGCCCGCCAAGCGGCGCAATACCGCAGCCTGGCCGACCGCCTGCGCAAAGCCGAAGCGGCGCATTTCTATCATCAATGGCAATCGACCGCACAAAATTTAGCGGCGAGCCAAACTCAATTAACCGCCGCCGACCAAGAATTGGCGGCGCGTGGCGAGGAGTTCTCCGCCGCATCCGCCAAACAGGCTGAGGCGGCCGCTAATTTGCCGCCTTTGCGTCAGGCCGAAGCCATGCGCGCCGCCGCCTTGCAGCGCTTGAAACTGGCCGAGCATGAGCTCGCCCAGGAAGAAGAGCGTTTAAAGCGCGCCCAAAGCGCTTTAGCCATGCGCCAAGAGCAAATCGCCGCCGATATGATCCGTGAACAGGAATTGGCGAAAGAAGGGACGCAAGAATTGGCGCGTCTTATGGCCGAAATTGAAGCCGGCGCTACGGCCCAAGCGCAAGAGGAGCAAAGCCTGCAAAGCTTAACCGCCTTAGTCGAAGCGGCGCAAAATTTGGTAGCCGCCAAAGAGCAAACCGCGCAGGATAAATCGCGGGCCTATGCGCAAAGCGCGGCGGAAGAAAAATCTTTAACCGAACGGATCGCCGGCCTGATAAGCGAACGCGATCATTTGGCGGCCGAAGCCGAAAAACTCACGGCCGAAATGGAAGATGCCCGCCGCCAATTGCAGGAACTGGATATTTTAAATCCGGCCCGCAATCAAGTCATTGCCGCCGAAGAAGATTTGGTCAAGGCGCGCTCGGCTATGAAGGAAGCCGAGGAGGCCCGTCATCGCGCTTTCGCCGAAGAAAGCGCCCAGCGCTTGAAAATCGAAAATTTCAGCGGCCAATTAGCGGCAGCCAGGGCCGAAAAAGCCGCCTTGCAAAGCATGGTGGGCGTTGAAATCGCCGGCGAAACTCTGGCCGACCGCACCCGTACAGAAGATGGCTATGAAGCGGCCTTGGCGGCGGCCTTGGGCGATGATTTATTGACCGATGAAAAGGGCGAGCGCAAATGGATTGCGCTGCCGCCCTTGGCTTATGCGCCGGCTTTGCCTGCCGGCCTTCGCTCCTTGCAAGATTATGTGCAAGCGCCCGCCGAATTGGCGCGCTGTCTGGCGCAAATCGGCGTTGTAGCCGATCGCGCCGAGGGGGATCGTTATCAAAATGAATTGACCATCGGCCAGCGCCTCGTCACTCAAGCCGGGGATTTATGGCGCTGGGATGGTTTTACCGTTTCCGCCGCCGCCACCGGCATGGCGGCAAAACGCTTGGAACAGCGCCACCGGTTGAAACAAGTCGAAAAGATTTTAAATGAATTAACCGCTAATCAAGCGCAAGAAGAAGAAAATTTAAATCGCCTGACCGCCCATACCCAGCAAATTATCGAAGCCGAAACTTTGGCCAAGAAAAATTTGGAAAGCCGTTTCGCCACGCTTGATCAAGCGCGGGCCGAAGAATTGGCTGTTACCCAGCGCAACGCCCAAGCGTCGTCGAAATTATCAGCCATTGTCGCCCGCGCCGAACAGCTGGCCGGGCGCCAAGCCGGCGTAGCGCAGCAATTAAGCAATGCGGAAAATACCCAACGGCAATTGCCCGATTTGAAAATGTTGGAAAAAGAATTTCTGGCCGCTCAAAGCGCCGCCGGCGAGGCGCGCCGCGAATTAACCGACAATCAGGCGCAGTTGGCCTCGCTTAAACGTATTGCGCAGGAATTGGCGCAGCGTTTAACTCAAAGCCGCCAGCAGCAGCAAGATTGGCAAAAGCGCCTTGCCACCAGTGAACAGCGCCTAATTGTTTTGCAAGAACGTCAGACGGAAGCCAATGCGGAAGAAGCTGAATTAGCCCGCCGCCCCGCCGAAATCGCCGGCCAGCGCGCGAAATTGCTAAGCGAATTAACCGAAGCTGAAACTTTACGCCAAGCCGCCGCCGATGAATTGGCCGCCGCTGAAAACCATTTAAGCGCGCTTGACCGGAATTTAAAAGAATTGAACGCAGCGATTTCGCAGTTACGCGAAAGCCGCGCTAGGGCCGAAGTCAATCAGCAGCATGCGGTGGCGGAACAGCAGCGTTTAACAGGGGAAATCGCTGAACGTTTATCGGCAACCCCTGCCGACTTGCTAAGTTTAGCCGAAAGCGATGAGGCCGATCTGCCCGATTTCGCCGCCATCACCAGCCGCTTGGAGCGCCTGCGCCGCGAGCGCGACACGATGGGCCCGGTTAATTTGCGCGCGGAAGAAGAAATGGAAGAATTGAATCAAAAAGTCACTTCCATGCAAAGCGACCGCGATGATTTGGTGGCCGCCATCGCCAAATTGCGCGATGGGATTCAAACTTTGAACCGCGAAGGCCGCGAACGCCTTCGTATCGCCTTTGAGCAAGTGAATACGCAATTCCAGGAATTGTTCCAGCGTTTATTTGGCGGCGGCAAGGCGCATTTGGCCTGGATTGACAGTGAAGATCCTTTAGAGGCCGGTCTTGAAATCATGGCCAGCCCGCCCGGCAAAAAAATGCAAATTTTGTCCCTCTTATCGGGCGGTGAACGGGCGCTAACGGCATTGGCCTTGTTATTCGCCGTCTTCAAAACCAATCCGGCGCCGATTTGCGTGCTGGATGAAGTCGATGCGCCCTTGGATGACGCCAATGTCGACCGTTTCTGTAACCTATTGGATGAAATGGTGGCCACTACCGCCACCCGCTATTTGGTTATTACTCACCACCGGTTGACTATGGCCCGTATGCACCGTCTTTTTGGCGTTACCATGGCCGAAGCCGGGGTTTCCCAATTAGTCTCGGTCGACCTGGAAAAAGCCCAGGAATTAAGGGCCGCCTAAGGTTTTTACCAGCCGAAATTTTATTAGCTTTTCCTTGACATTCGGGGGCAAAAAACTTATGGTTGCGCCGCAAGTTAGGTTGGCATTTAAGGCGGCTTTATGTCTCACATCCCTGAGCAAGATAACAAGGAAAAAGAGCTTAGCGCCAAGATTGCCAAGGCCAGGCAGGAATTGGAGGATGGGCCTTCGGTATTTAGCGCCGAAGATCAACAAGTCTCCAACAGCGCTTGGCAGATTTTGATTGAAATTGCCGCCGGCCCCGCCGTCGGCTTGCTAATCGGAATCGCCTTGGATAGATGGCTTGGCACTACGCCGCTGTTTATTCTTTTGTGCCTGTTTTTGGGGCTGGGGGGCGGATTTTTAAACGCCTACCGCGCCGCGATGGGGCAGGGACGGCAAATCGGAAAAGTAGAAACGAAGGATAAAGGCAAGGAATAATATGTCGGCGACCGGAAAACTTGATCCGCTCCACCAATTCGAAATCCATTCTTTTGCGCCGGTGCAAGTGGGCGACTTCACCCTGTCTTTCACCAATTCCGCCGCTTTTATGTTATTGGCTGTCGTCATTATTACCGCGACCATGATGTTGGGCGCGCGCCGCGCCTCGCTGATTCCGGGCCGTTTTCAATCTTTGACCGAGATTCTTTATAACTTCATCTATGGTATGGTGCGTGATGCCGCCGGCGATGAAGGCAAGCCCTATTTCCCCTTCGTCTTTTCGCTGTTCATGTTCATTTTGGTCGGAAATTTATTGGGCATGATTCCCTTTGGCTTTACTTTCACCAGCCATATTATCGTAACTTTTGCTTTGGCGGCTTTGGTGTTTTTGGTAGTAACGGGGATCGGTTTTGTCCGGCATGGCTTGCACTTTTTCGCTTTTTTTGTGCCGCCAGGCGTGCCGAAATTATTGATTCCGTTGCTGATTCCGATTGAAATTTTTTCCTACCTGGCGCGCCCCATTTCATTATCGGTGCGGTTATTCGCTAACATGCTGGCGGGGCATATCGTTTTAAAAATCATCGGCGCATTCGTGGTGATGATGGGATTCGCCGGTTTGGTGCCATTCATTTTCGGCGTCGGTTTTGTCGGCTTTGAAATTTTCGTAGCGTGCTTGCAGGCGTATATTTTTTCGGTACTGACATGCGTTTACTTGCACGATGCGATTCACATGCATTAATTATCAACCAACCACACTAAAGGAGTTACTATTATGGAAATTGCAGCAGCAAAAATGATCGGGGCGGGCCTCGCCATGTTCGGGATGATCGGCGCCGGTATCGGTATCGGCATCATCTTCGGCGGCTTTTTAGGCGCTGCCGCGCGCAACCCTTCCACCATTCCGCAAATCCGCGTTATGACCTTCATCGGCGCCGCTTTCGCCGAATTGCTTGGTTTGCTCTGCTTTGTGGTCGGCATTCTCTTGCTGTTCGTCGTCTAATAATTTGGTGATTGATGCCGCAGCTTGATTTCGCCACTTTTCCTTCGCAGCTTTTCTGGCTGGTTGTCAGCTTTACCTTATTGTATTTGCTGATGACCTATGTCGCCTTGCCGCGTATGGGAAAATTGCTCGATGCCCGTTCATCGCGCATCCGCGCCGATTTGGACCGGGCCGAGCAATTAAAGGCCGAGGCGGACTCGATCAGCCATTCTTATCAAGCAAGCGTTACGCGTGCGCGAGAGGAAGCCAATAAGCTTCTTCAAGCGGCGCGGGACGAAGCTTCGGCCAAATTCACCGTCCGGCAGGGCGAATTGGCAAGAAATTTAGATGCTAAAATAAAGCAGGCTGAAAGCAGCATTGAAGACGCTAAAGCCAAGGCCCGCCAGGAAGTCGAAGCCATGGCCGAGACTTTGGCGCAGGATTTGGTCAAACAATTGCTGAAGGAATCCAACCACAACCACCAACCGATGAAAAAGGCGGTCTAGCATGGCGATTAATTGGGCTGATCCTTCGATTTGGGTAGCTTTGGCGATTGTGGTGTTCATTATCGCCGTTTGGCGCCCGGTTGGCCGTTCAATTTTAACCACGCTCGATAGCCATGCGGCGCAAGTGGCCAAGGCGTTACAAGAAGCCGAACAATTGCGCCATCAGGCCGAATCCCTGTTAAGCGATGCGCAAAGCAAATATGCCGCCGCCACTTTGCAGGCCCAGGATATGGTGGCCCAAGCCAAACTTGAAGCCGACCGTTTGGCCAAGGACAATGAGCGGGAATTAAATGCGAGTTTGGAACGCCGCGAACGCCAGGCGGTTGAGCGCATCGCCCGTGCCGAAAGCCAGGCTTTAACCGAGATGAAAACCATGGCGGTTGATTTGGCTGTAACGGCAGCCAAGCGCATCATGCGCGATTCTTTGGATGCCAAAAAATCGGCCGATGTGATCGACCGCGCCATTCAAGATTTGCCGAAGAGATTGAATTAAGCCGCTAATAATTTAAACGCCGCATTTAGCTGCGTCATGCGTTCATGGTCGCCGCATTCGCCGTCCGGATGGAACAGCTTCGCTAAATTCAAATATTTTTCCTTAATTATCTTGGCGCTGGGCATCGCATCGGGGGGAAAGCCCAGCACATACAGCGCCTCTCTGCGGTTTTTAATGCCCTTAGGCAAAGGGGTGAAAGCCAGCGCGTTGATAATGACCGGCGATAGGGGCGGGAATTTAGTTTTATTTTCTTCTTGAACAAGCCACCAGTTCAGGATTTTTTTGGCGTCTTCCGCATTCATGGGCAGAGGCAGGCGCAACTGCAAGCGGGGCTTGCGTAATAATCGCCGCCCCTTATTCTTGCCTGATTTGATGGTTACACTTTCCCGCTCTTCAATTTCTTCTTCGATTGCGGGCAAGGCGGCGATGGCTGCGGGCGTTAATATCAATAAGCCAGCCCGCACCAATTCGGCAGCATTTACTTGTTTTTTATGGCAAAAGGCATTGATACGGGAAAAGAAGTTTTCAGAACAAGATACGGTCAAGGCAGGCGCAGACCTTGTCTTGTTAATATTGATTAACTTTGATTTTTGATAAAATCCCAAAGAACCCCCTTGCTGTGAGGCAATTCTAGTACTAAAAACGCCTTAGGAAAACTAAAATTTTATAAAAAGAGGTGGGAAATGAGCCAAAGTCAGTTAACGCCGTTAACGGCAATTGATGAAATTAAAAATCTGCTGGATTTTTTACGCCGGCATACAGATTTTTTACTAGCTGCCGATTTTTTGGAGCGAAGGCTAACCATGAACGGTGCTATCGAGGCTTATTTCAATCGTGCCAGCCATTTGTTACGCCGTTATGTTTTTGAATTTAATGCTTCCCCTTCAATAGAAATCTTTATAGCACCAGAATTTAACATAGCGCGTTTGCGCTATCAACCAGGACTATTTGGAAAGGTAAGAAAGGAAAAACCCAAAAGCACATTAATAAATTTAAAGCGCGCAATCCGCTATTTGCGTTTAGTGAGAGCTCTACAAAATAAACCCCGTGATTCTTTAATTATAGAGAAGCCTGATGAAATACTTTCAGAGTTGGCGCGTTATTTGCCTTCAGCGGCTTTGCTTGCTCAGGTAGAAATCCATGGCGCAAAATTGGCAAGAGAGATTCAAAATGATTTAAAGGTCAATTTTAATCCACGCGAGCGTGCCGCCATAAGGCAGTTGATGCATAAATATCCCCCCGGGTCTACCATTCCTGCTTCAGCCAGCACTAATGAATGGTCGCCTTATCGCGGAACCGAACCCAAAATACATGATAAGGTTCCTTTTTATGAGTTTTGGCACGATCCTTTCAACCGGTCTTTGCATCGTCTTATTAATGAACGTTATGGCGTGACGGGAACCGCAGTTGCTTTGCCTGAACATGCTTCTCAACCCTTTATTGAAGAAATTGCATCGGGAGACTGGAAAAAGGGAACAGAAAAGTTTTTTGATGTAGTTGCAGCCGCTCAGCAATTCTTTTCCAGCGGCGGCGTGCGTCCAGTTTATGTCCGCCCGCTGGATATGTCACAGCCTCAAGATACAGAGGCGCCCCTAGCTGCGGAAGCTTTTGGATATAATACCGAAGCTTTAATAAGAGATAAAATTCAAAGAGCTGCCAATAGAGGCCGGGCTTAGGCCGGTTTCTTCCACCGCAAAACCGGCTGCCTTGCGGCCTGGGTTTCATCCAGGCGGCGGCGGGGCGTGTGATAAGGAGCGCCTTTGAAATAGGCGGGGCCGTCTTTTTTCAGGCGCTCGATTAATCCGCGCACCGAATTGATGAATTGATCGAGGGTGGCTTTGCTTTCGGTTTCGGTTGGTTCAATTAAAATAGCGCCCTGCACCACCAGCGGGAAATACATAGTCATGGGATGATAGCCTTCATCGATTAAGGCCTTGGCTAAATCCATGGTGCTAATGCCATGGGGAGTTAGGGTTTTATCGCTGAACACCGCTTCATGCATGCAGGGGCCGGGATAGGGCGCTTCCAACACGTCTTTCAGGCTCGCCAATAAATAGTTCGCATTCAAAACCGCGTCCTCCGCCACTTGGCGCAGGCCATCGCTGCCGTGGCTTAGGCAATAGGCCATGGCGCGCACAAACATGCCCATCTGGCCGTGAAAGGCCTTAATGCGGCCAAAGGCGTTTTGCGCCGGGCCTTCCTTAACTTCAAGCGCGTTAAAATTATTTCCTTCATGAATAACCCAAGGCAAGGGCGCATAAGGCGCAAGCGCCTTGGAAAACACCACAGGCCCTGAACCCGGCCCGCCGCCGCCATGGGGGGTTGAGCAGGTTTTGTGCAAATTGATATGCATGCAATCAATGCCCAAATCGCCCGGCTTCACGCGGCCGATCAGGGCGTTATAATTGGCGCCGTCGCAATAAAAATAACCGCCGGCATCGTGAATTAATTTGGCGATTTCAATAATATCGCGCTCGAACAAACCGCAGGTGTTGGGATTGGTCAGCATGATGGCGGCGACATCGGGCCCCAGCTTTGCCTTGAACGCCATCATATCAACCCGGCCATCATTGGTTTGGGGAAAGGAATCAACCGTAAAGCCGCAAGCGGCTGCGGTTGCGGGATTGGTGCCGTGCGCGGCCTCGGGCACCAAAACGCGGTTGCGCTTTTCGCCTTTGGCTTCTAAGGCAGCTCTGATCGCCATCATGCCGCAAGCCTCGCCATGCGCGCCGGCGGCAGGGCTCATGGCGACCGCCGGCATGCCGGTTAAAGTTTTCAACCAATGCGCCAGCATATCGATCAATTCAAAGGCGCCCTGCACCGTGCTTTGCGGCTGCAGCGGATGGATATCGCCAAATCCCGGCAGGCGCGCCATTTTTTCATTCAGGCGCGGATTATGTTTCATGCTGCAGGAACCAAGCGGGAAAAACCCGGTATCAATGCCATAATTTTTTTGGCTAAGCCGCGTATAATGGCGCACCACTTCGGGTTCGCTCAAGCTGGGCAGGCCAATCTTGGCCCGCGGGCTTAATTTGCCGATTTTTTTGGTTGCAGTGGCGGGCTTTGGCAAATCAACGCCAATACGGCCCGGATCATCCAATTCAAAAATCAATTTCTCTTCGATCATCAGGCCGCGATTGCCCGAAATGGTGCTGGCGGCGGATTCGATGGCTTCAGGCTTGGTGGCGCGGTTTTCTTTAAACATTAAAGCGCCCCCAAAGCTTTGGCCAAAGCATCCATATCGGCCTCGGACGTGGTTTCGGTTGCGGCGATCAGCAATAAATTATCCAATTTTTGCTTAGGCAGCAGGCGGGATACCGGCACTCCCCCTAAGATTTTTTTCTTGGCCAGCTCCTCGACAATTTGCGCTGCCGGTTTGTTTAATTCGACCGTAAATTCATTGAAAAAAGTTTCATTCAAAACTTTAACGCCTTTAACAGCGCTTAATTTTTCCGCCAGCTGCACCGCCTTCGAATGATTTAGGGCTGCCAATTGTTTTAAGCCTTCCTCACCCAGCAAGCTGGCATGAATGGTGAAGGCCAAAGCGCACAGGCCGGAATTGGTGCAAATATTGCTGGTGGCTTTTTCGCGGCGGATATGTTGTTCGCGCGTGGAAAGGGTTAAAACATAACCGCGCTTGCCTTCGGCATCCACCGTTTGCCCGCAAAGACGGCCCGGCATTTGGCGCACATCTTTTTCACGGGCGGCGAATAAGCCCACATAGGGGCCGCCGAAATTAAGGCCATTACCAATGCTTTGGCCTTCGGCGGCGACAATATCAGCACCCATTTCACCGGGCGGGGGAAGGAGTCCCAGTGAAATAATCTCCGTCACCACCACAATCAATTTCGCGCCTACCTCATGGCAGGATTTGGCAAGGGCTGTGTAATCCGTCACATTGCCAAAGAAATCGGGATATTGAACAACCACGCATGAAACATGTTCATCGACAATTGTTTCCAAACCTTCAGCGCCTTGGGGAGAGGCAGGCAGGGTTTTAACCGTAAAGCCCTGAAACAGGGCATGGGTCTCCACCACTTCGCGGTAATGCGGATGAAGCCGGCCGGAAAGTAGCGCGCATTTACGGCCCGTAATGCGGTTGGCCATCATTACCGCCTCAGCCGTTGCGGTTGAGCCGTCGTAAAGCGAAGCGTTAGCCACTTCCATGCCGGTGATCAGCGCCACTTGGGTTTGGAATTCAAATAAATATTGCAAGGTGCCTTGCGCGATTTCCGGCTGATAGGGTGTGTAGGAAGTTAAAAATTCCCCGCGCTGAATTAAATGATCGACGCTGGCCGGCACATGGTGGCGATAGGCGCCAGCGCCGCAGAAAAAGGGCACGGAACCGGCGGCAATGTTTTTATCAGCCAGCCCGCGCAAAATTCTTTCAACTTCTAATTCGCCTTGATATGCTGGCAAATTAACATTTTTTGAAAGTACGGCCGCCTTTGGCACATCTTTAAATAATTCATCAACGTGGCTCACGCCGATTTTTTGCAGCATGGTTTTGCGGTCATTGACGGTTAGCGGCAGGTAGCGCATGGTTAGCCGCTCATACCTTTGACATAGGCCAAATATTCAGCCTCGCTCATTAAATTATTAAGCTCGGCATTATCATTGGCGCGCAGTTTGAAAAACCACCCAGCGCCCGTAGGATCGCGGTTAATTTGCCCGGGGTCTTGCGATAAGGAGTTATTAATTTCAATCACCTCGCCGCTAATGGGGGCGTACACTTCACTGGCGGCCTTGACCGATTCCACCACAGCCGCTTCGCCGAATTGTTTTAATTTTTTTCCCATGGCGGGCAAATCGGTGAACACCACATCGCCCAATTGCTTTTGCGCGTAATCGGAAATACCAACAATCGCGGTTTCGCCGTCTAACTTAACCCATTCATGCTGTTTGGTGAATTTGAGAGCCATTTTTTTCTCCTTGAAAATGGGATTTTAGCCCAAAGATTCAAGGAAGGAAAATAAATAGTGGATTTAAGAGCTGAAGCTTTTAGCGCCCGTTCGTATTCTGAGGGGGCTGAATTACAGGGTTTCTTCGGGCTTCTATATCCTCCCTAAATCCGGCCTTGGCGATAAATTGATCGGCCGTGGAACAGCGTTGCCACCGTGCTGGCAGCAAACGCCGCCATTCTTGCCAGGCCCGTTCCCGTTTGCCGGGATTATAGCAATCATATTCAAGATTACTATAAGGCATGGGCGGTCTTACAGTTACTTGGCCATTAATCTCTATCCGGCCCTGATTAATTTCTTCTAAATACCATTCAGCCGCCAATTTTGCGTTAGGGAGAGGAATACCATCACCATATCCCCGAATTTGCACTTGAGAGATTTGTATGCGTCCATCCTTGTCAGTTGCACGATACTCAATCGTAGCAATCGAATCACCATCAGCATTTCGAATAGAAATAATATGCCGGTCTTCCATACAAAGCCGGGCATAGCCGCCTACACAATGTTTTAAACGTTGGCCTTCCTCGCGTAACATGGAAGGGGTGGTAAGAGGATATAATACTAGGCCCGTTCCAGGATGAATGGTTTTTTCCGATAAGGGTGGCCATTCTGCCGCTTGAAAATCAGAAATTTTTGCCAGCATGGCGTCAGAGCGTGCGTGCCAATCACGGCTTGTGGCAAGTATTTCAACAATATTCCGGCCTTCAAAAGGGATCGAAGTCCAATTGCTGTTGCGCATGATGCCAGAAGGAAAACATTGTCCTACATTTAAAGCACCGTAAAAAGGGGCGACAACCTGTCGGGAAAAACTTCCGCATACATCGCCAGCACTTTGTAGCGCGTTACTATGATTTTGTTTATCTTGGGGTAATTGCTCCCTTGCTTCTTGCCAATTTTCAATCCCTGTTATTAACGAGGTAGTTAAAGGAACACTTCTTTCGGATTTTGAAGATTCAATTGCAGTGCCCACCATATCAATAAAAGCAGCGCATTCTTGAACAGTAGCAGAGGAAAATCCTGGCACTTGGTTTGGATTAAGCCGTCCAATCAATCCCCAAAATTCTAGAGATTGAACAACAGAATGCGGCTTATACCACTGCATATTTAGGGCAATTCTTTCAGGAACATAGCGTCCTATTTTAGCAATAGTCGATAATCCATGGGGGCTTAATTGGTGTTTGGCTGAGGTAAGAGTACGGGCAATTTCTTTTCCTATATCGTCTTTTGTATCAATCGGATCCCGAAGGCCTTTAAAATTTCCATAAATCACTTCCAAGCAAAGCAACGGAAATTCTTCAGCAAAGGCAACTCGACGATCTAGCCTCTTTTTTAATTCTCTGCCAAAAAATGCGCCTGATAAAAAACCAGGGCCTAAAACATCTTTTAGTGCCTTACGACGGTTCGATAATAATTGTTTTTTGCTAACCGGAGATAAATTGGTTGCTTGCACGATCTTCACCCTCAATCCTTGTAATTTTTTTGTATATTAAAAGGATAGGGCCTTAAGTCAACCGCTTATATATTAACTTTTTTAGGCAGCCCGGTAATAACGGTGCGGCGTGAAGGGTAAATCGACTACCCGGGCGGGCAGGGATTGGCCGCGGACTTTTAAGAATAATAATGTTCCTACCACAGCCAAATCGCGTTGCACATAGCCCATGGATATGGCGGCATTAACCGTAGGTCCAAAGGAGCCGCTGGTGACATAGCCCACCACCTCCTCATTGCCATCGACAATTTCTGTGCCTTCCCGGGCCATAGCTCTGCCATCTAATTTCAGGCCCACACGCAACATAGGGGCACCTTGGGCTAATTCCGCCAAGATTTTGTCAGCGCCCAAAAACCCGCCTTCCAATTTGCGGCGTTTATTGATGACCCAGGCCAAATTTGCCGCAACCGGCGAGGTTGATTCTTTAATATCGTGGCCATAGAGGCAAAGGCCTGCTTCCAGGCGCAATGTATCGCGTGCGCCAAGGCCGATGGGTGCAACACCTGGCTGGTTTAATAATAACCGGGCGATTTTTTCGGCAGCTTCATTGGGAATTGATAATTCAAATCCATCTTCCCCCGTATAGCCGGAGCGCGATAGCCAAATTTCAACACCTTCTAATTTCGCTTTGGCGGTATACATAAATTTAAGCGCGGATATTCCGGGAATTAATTTTTCTAAAATCTTCGCAGCTTCGGGTCCCTGCAGGGCGATGAGGCTGCGGTTTGGCAATTCTTCGATCTTAATTGAGGAGGGAAGGTGCGCGCGTAAATGTTTAGCATCTTGTTCCTTGCAGGCGGCATTTACGACTAAAAATAAATGATCGCCTTGATTGGCCACCATTAAATCATCCAAAATTCCGCCGGCCTCTAGCGTAAAAAGTGTATAGCGCTGTTGATTCGGCTTTAAGATTTGAATATCACCTGGCACCAATTTTTCCAATTCCGCCGCTACATTCCCGCCCCGCAAAATAATTTGGCCCATATGCGATACATCGAATAAGCCCGCATGCTGGCGCACCTGATTATGCTCGGCGATAATTCCCATCGGATAGGAAACCGGCATTTCATAACCGGCGAAAGGCACCATCTTGGCGCCCTTCTCCAGATGTAAATTATAAAGCGCGGTTTTCTTCAAATCGCTCATGGCCTAAGGGATAAGCTTTGGTTTTTCAAGCGGCGCTACGGATGCGGGCGCTGGCTTGGGCGCAGGTGCTGGTTTTTTAACCGGCTTTTTCAAAACCTTCTTTTTTGGTTTGGGTAATTCGGGTTTTGCTTCCGGCGGCTTTTCTTCTGGCGCGGGTTCGGCTGCAGGCGCCGGCTGTTCAATAACGGGCGGCGGAACAGGTTCGGGCGCAGGCGGCAAGGGCTGGAAGCCAACTAAAATTTGCTGACCTTCGGTGCTTTGACCAAGCGGAATAGGAAGACGGATAGTGACTTCATCTTTAATCAAGCCGGCAGTGGCCGCGCCATTTTTAGTATGAACATCGAAAATTTGCTTATTGGTGATATTTTTTTCATTAATAGTGGCGATAAAATAGGAAAAAGACTGATCAACCGAAGAATCGCTGCCGGAGAGGGGGGTGAAAATGATATTGACCTTCAATTCAATATCAATGCCTTTGGGATCAAGCGCGCAATTGCCCTCTAATAATTTGATTTGGGCTTTCCAGCCGTTTTGCTCCTGCTCATTTAGGTTTTTAACTATTAAAGCGCTGGGGCATCCCCGGGCGTCAACCGGTTTTTCTTCCTTCTTGTCCGAAAAATAGCTGCAATTGGCAAGGGCGAAAAGGCTTAAAACCACTATCAAAAACCGGCATGTCGTCATAAAATCAACCATGGGCAAAAGGGGAAAAATCCGCTAGAAGAGCAATAGCCAAGTACCATAGCAACAACGGCAGATATGAGCAAATCGAAGAATAATTTGAAAATCCTCCTTGCATCCCCGCGTGGTTTTTGTGCCGGGGTTGATAGGGCCGTGGCTATCGTGGAAGAAGCCTTAAAAAAATTCGGCGCGCCGGTATATGTGCGCCATGATATTGTCCATAACGGGTATGTGGTTAACGATTTGCGTCAAAAAGGCGCCGTTTTTGTCGAGGAATTGGCCGATATTCCGCCGGGCTTTCCGGTGATTTTTTCGGCCCATGGCGTTGCTAAGGAAGTGGTGACCGAGGCCGAAGACCGCCATATGATCCACATCGACGCCACTTGCCCCTTAGTCAGCAAAGTACACCGCGAGGCCGAGCGTTATCACGCCCTTGGCTATCATATCCTGTTGATCGGGCATCAAGGCCACCCCGAAGTCATTGGCACGATGGGGCAATTGCCCAAGGGCGCGGTCACGCTGATTCAAACCTTGGAAGATGCCAAGGCGGTTAAAGCGGATGGAAATTTGGCTTATGTCACGCAAACCACTTTATCGGTCGATGATACGGCAGAGATAGTGGCGTATTTAAAAATGCGCTTTCCGAATATTCAAGGCCCGCGGCGCGATGATATTTGTTACGCCACCACCAACCGTCAGGCGGCGGTCAAGGCGATTGCGGGACAAGTCGATATGTTATTTGTGCTGGGTGCGCCGCATTCCTCGAATTCACTGCGATTGGTCGAGGTGGCGCAATTGGCGGGCTGTCAAAAGGCGCTATTAATTGAACGGGCCGGCGATATCAACTGGGTGGAAGTTCAGGAAATCCAAACTCTTGGCATCACCGCCAGCGCCTCGGCGCCCGAAATATTGGTTGAGGAAGTGATTGCCGCTTGCCGTTCGCGCTTTGAAGCAGTGGTTGAGGAAGTCAGATTGAAAGAAGAAAACGTCACTTTCAAACTGCCGCCAATTCTTGCGGAAAATGCCGCATGAAAGACGCCACTTTCCGCAACGAACATCAGCTGCAAAGTTTTTTGGTCGATTACCATGTCGGCCCTGCCCTTGCCATTGAAAATTTTCCCGGCGGATTCCGCATTGAAACCATGACCGGGCGCTATCGTGTGTTGATTGATCCCGATATTTCTTTAACCCAAGTGCAGGTCGTGCCGACTTTTGCCGGATTGGTTCAGGGAAAATTCGGCAACAAACCGGCCTTGTTGATTAAAGATGAGTAATATAGTTGAAATTTTCACCGACGGCGCTTGCAGCGGCAATCCGGGGCCGGGCGGCTGGGGCGCGATTTTGCGCTATAATGGCACGGAAAAAGAATTATCGGGCGCAGAATCATCCACCACCAATAACCGCATGGAATTAATGGCGGCGATTATCGCGCTCGAAAGCTTAAAACGCCCGGTTAAGGTGGCGCTTTATACCGATAGCGAATATGTGAAGAACGGCGTCAAAGAATGGATGCCGAAATGGCAGAAAAACGGCTGGAAAACCGCGGATAAGAAGCCCGTCAAAAATAAAGAATTGTGGGAACGCTTATATGTCGCAACCCACACGCACGAAATCGAATGGCATTGGGTCAAGGGGCATGCCGGCCATCCCGAAAATGAACGCGCCGATGAATTGGCAAGGCTGGCGATTAAGAAGCTCTAATTAATTTTATATCCCGGCATCGCCCGTAAAATACTGCCCGGCGCCTTTTCATGGCGCGCCAGGATTTTTTCAACCGTTCCGTCATTTAGCATTTCAGCGAAAACAATATCAATCGCGGCTTTTAATTCATGTTCGCCCGCTTTTAAGCCAAAGCCATGGCCAAATACCCGGATTGGCTTATCAACCGCGATGTTGCGCAGTTGCCCCGGATTGGCGACTAAATAAGGAGCAGCAATCGCGCTATTGGAAAAAGCTACATCGGCCTTATTTGTCACCACATTTTGCAGCATGTCGCTTAAAGGCGTGCTTTGCGGCAGCGACAAGGTTTTGGCATTCGGAAAATCATCGCGGGCAATGAATTGGCTCATCTCCCCATCAATGGTGGCAAGGGTGATGGCAGGATCGTTAATGGCGCTAAAGTTGTTATCAAAACGGTGATCGTTGCTACGCACATAAACACCTGTGGCAGTATAAAAAACGGGAAGGGAATAATCCATTACCCTAGCTAAAGGCGAATAACGATAAGAGGTAAAACAAAAGGCGTCAAAGCGGCCCGCTTCCATTGCTGCGCCAATAGTGGCGAAGTTGACCTCTTCTGTCCATTCGATTTTTAAATTTAGACGTTTGCCTAATTCTTCGGCTAAATCATGAGCAATTCCACCAAATTTTCCCGTGTTGGGATCACGCTCGAATTCCGGTGGCAAGATTACATAACCGCAGCGCAGG
Source organism: Dongiaceae bacterium (assembly GCA_050182275.1). Lineage (GTDB taxonomy): Bacteria > Pseudomonadota > Alphaproteobacteria > SHNJ01 > SHNJ01 > JBFXCK01. The sequence goes on from JBFXCK010000001.1 coordinate 152,418, forward strand.
ATATTAGTGCGCATAACACGGGCAAAGGCGCTTTCTTTTTGTTCAGGCGCTTTTATATCTGGTTGCGCCAGTTTAACAGTGATGAATGCAATAATCGCCGCCGTTAGAACGCTAATAAGTAAAACGCGCATCAATGACTCCTATTGAGTTTTGGTTAGGGCTTGAGCTACGGCATTTTCGGTCAATAACTCAGGAAGCGCAATACCCTCCGGCGCTTTCGGGCCATAGACGGCGTTAAAGGGAATGCCGTAACGGTTAAAACTGGCTAAATAGCTGGCGATTTTCGCATCCGGCTTGGTCCAATCGCCCTGCATGGCAACGACGTTTGGGGCTTGTAGCTGGCGCTGAATATCCGCCCTGTGCAAAACCAGCTTTTTATTGACCTGGCAAGTTAAGCACCAAGCGGCGGTGACGTCGACGAAAACGGTTTTTCCCTCCATCACATACATCGGGATTTTTTCTGGCGCGAAATCTTGCCAGGCAATCACATCGGCGCTTTTATTCTGGTCATAGAGAATTTGCGTGGCGGCAACCGAACCCAGCCATATGCCGGTCGCCAGAAGCGCCAGCGCTAAGATAATTTTTAGTTTCTTCATCCATGGGCCTGGGCGCGGAAGCGTGGCGACAATTCTGGGAACTAAAGCAACCAAAATATAGGGAAGCGCCAACCCCAAACCGACCGCAGTAAAGATGCTTAGAATTTCTTTAGGCCCTTGGCTTAACGCAAAGCCCAGAGCGGTTCCTAAAAAGGGCGCTGAACAAGGAGTAGCCAAAAGCGTCGCCAGCATCCCGCTTAGAAAATCTTGGATATGGCCTTGGCGGAATCCATTGCCGCCAAGACGCCCGATAAAAGCGGGCAAAGGAATTTCAAACAATCCGCTTAAATTGGCGGCAAAAATCAAACAAATCGCCATCATAATAATCAAGAACACCGGGCTTTGAAATTGCATGCCCCAGCCGACAAACATGCCCGCCGATTTAATGGCGATAGCCAAGGCAGCCAGCAATAAAAACGAAACTATAATGCCGGCAGTGGCGTAAAGAAAACTGAGCCGCACTTGGCGCTGTTCAGCCCCTGCCAAATGCGCGACTTTTAAAAGTTTGATCGAGAGCACCGGCAAAACGCAAGGCATGAAGTTCAATATGAATCCGCCGATTAAACCCAACAGCAAAATCCATAAGAAAGAAGGCGCTGGCGCTTCGTTCCGCCATTCGGGGATTTGTTGGTTTTCAACTCCTTGGCCTTTATCCACCAGGGTGAATGTTAAAGCTTGCGCCTGCAGACGGTCAGGGGCGGCATCGATGGGCACAGTAAATAAGGCAGTTTTTGCGTCCGCGCTTAACATTAATTCAGGCTTGCCCAGATGTGCGTTGGTAGAGTGTTCAATGAATAAATCTGGCGAAACAAAACCCTCGTCGCGGTGAATAGCCACATGCAGGCTGCTTTTTTCTTCACCGTTTTTGATGAAGGCTTCGAAGGGAATTGAGCTTTTCCCCGGCACACGGGCGATGAATTCATTAATCGCTCCGGCAAAAGTACTTGGCAGGGCGGGGCCAGCCGGAATATCCAACTGCAAATCAACCTTATAAGGAATGCAAATATCGCGGCAGGTTAGGTAGCTAACATTGGCGCGCAATTGCAACGGCTCGTGGCTGCGCAATAAAGACGCCTTGATCGGCAAAATGATGTGATCGTGATAGCCGACCGTTTCTAAATTAAACGCGCTAAAACGCTCCGGCGCCGGCCATAGAATTTCGGCGCCCGCTAAATTGTTCGAACCTTGCCAATTAATTTGCGGCGGGAAACCCGCATCGCCGGGCGAGCGCCAGTAAATTTTCCACTCTTTTTCTAATTCAAACTCCAAGCCCAGCCAGATTTCATTGTCTTCCACCGCTTTCGTATGGCTGATAAGGCGTACTTTGCCATGCGGCGTTTCGCCCCAATTCGAGGCCCCCTCTTCCGCATAGGCGGCGTGCAGGTTTGCCGCAAAGCAAAGAGCAAAAATAATGGCAATATATTGAAATATAATGTTTTTTTTCATATTATGATTGTGCGCCTGCGAAACCATTTTGGCGGATTTAGGAGTTAACAACCAATCTTTAATCATCTTAAACGTAAACTATATAGTAAGATATACTAGAATAATTCTTGCCAAAGGATAGGCCTTGCCAAGCGATAAAACTACACCAATGAAGCCCGACCTGGACGAGATGCTATCGAAAATCGGCGGCAGCGGCTATTTGGCCGGGCAGATTTTGGTCGCCATGCCGAATATGGGGGATCCCCGGTTTGAGCGCAGCGTAATCTTTTTGTGCGTGCATAATTCCGAAGGTGCGATGGGTTTAATTTTAAACCGCATCAACACGGCGATGGATTTCGGCGAATTGATGCAGCAATTAAATATTGAAACTTCAACTGATACCCGTTCGATCCCGGTTCATTTCGGCGGGCCGGTTGAAATGGGCCGCGGCTTTGTGTTGCACAGCGCCGATTATATTCAAGACGGCTCTTTAATGGTGGGCGAGGATTTTGCGTTGACCGCAACCGTCGATATCTTGAAAGCCTTGGCGCAAGGCCAGGGGCCGAAGCAAGCGATTCTGGCCTTAGGTTATGCCGGTTGGGGCCCCGGGCAATTGGATGCGGAAATGCAGCAAAATGGCTGGTTAAATGTGCCGGCCGACGCCAATTTGGTTTTCAGTTCCAATATGGAAGCCAAGTGGCATCAGGCTATCGCCAAGCTTGGCATCGAACAAGCGCAATTATCAGGCGAAGCCGGCCGCGCTTAAAGCCCGAATCCTTCCCATTTTTCAACTTCATCGGTCGGCCCTACCGCCGCAATAGTGATCGGGCTTTTCAAAATTTGCTGGGCGATTTGATGAACGTCATCCAGCGTAACATCCATTAATTGCGCCAAATTTTCCTCCGGCTCCACAATCCGCCCATAGGTCAAATAATAATGCGCCAATTGTTCCAGGCGCTGGGACGTGCTTTCCAGGCTCATTAAAAGGCCGGCGCGAAGCTGCGCCTTGGCGCGGTCCAGCTCTTCTTGAACAGGATTAACGGCGGATTCTTTCCATACTTCCGCCATTAATGGCAGCAATTGCGGAATTAGCCCTGGGTTGGTTGCGGCATAGGCGCCGACCAGTCCGCCATCGGCGTAAGAAGCGGTCGAGGCTTGAATGGCATAAACCAAACCCCGTTTTTCACGGATTTCCTGGAATAAACGCGAGGACATGCCGCCGCCCAGCAAGGTGGTATAAAGCGATAAGGCATGAAAACGGGGGTCGGATGCCGGCACGCCCTGAAAGCCAATAATAATATGAGTTTGTTCCAGCTGGCGGTTTTCCAGGCGCCGCCCGCCCCGGTACATAGCCGCGCCGGGCCGAACGGCATGATGTTGAGGGATATTTAAAAAATATTCCGCCGCCAATTCGCAAAAGGCATCGTGTTCGATAGCGCCGCTGGCTGCCACAATCATATTATTCAGCGCGTAATGCTGCTGATAGCGCACTAAATCCTGGCGTTTTATTTTGCTGATGATTTGCTCATTACCCAAAATCGAGCGGCCCAGCGTTTGGCCGGGAAAAGCGGCTTCGTGCCAATAATCGATGATGATGTCATCAGGCGTATCTTTGGTTTGGTGAATTTCTTGGATAATGACTTGACGTTCTTTGTCTAATTCATCTTCCGGAAAAAGCGAATTTTGCAGCATATCGGCCAAAACATCGATTGCAAGTTTTGCATCCTCTTTTAACACACGCGCAAAATAGGCGGTTTGCTCACGGCTGGTATAGGCGTTGATATTGCCGCCGACATTTTCCATATCGGTTGAAATCGCCAAGGCCGAGCGCTTGGGCGTGCCTTTGAACAGCATATGTTCAAACACATGGGCGATGCCGGTTTCCCCTTCATCCTCATGCCTTGTGCCGACCCCGACCCAAAAGCCGACCGCAACCGTATTCGCCGTCATTTGGCTGTCGGTAAGCACGCGCAAACCCGAGGGCAAGGTGGAAAGCCGCATCATGCCGCGCCATACCGGTGCTGGAGATGCCGGGTAAAAGCATCGATGGTTAAATCTTTACCGGTGGCGCCCTTGATAATTTCCGCAGTGGTTTTGGAAGAGGCGTGGCGATGCACATTCTCCCGCAGCCACGCCACCAAGGGCGCGAAATTTCCTGTCGCCAAGCTGGGCTTAATTTCAGGGCTGGTTTTGCAGGCAGCTTGGAATAATTGCGCTGCTGTCATCGCTCCCAAGGTGTAGGTCGGAAAATAACCGAACGAACCGCTGGGCCAATGGATATCTTGCCAGCAGCCTTCGGCGTCATGGTTGGGGCGGATGCCAAGCAATTCTTGCATGCCGCTATTAAAAGCTTCCGGCAAATCGGCAAGTTTTAATTCACCCGCCACCAGCATTCTTTCCAAACGGTAGCGCAGAATAATATGCAAGGGATAAGTGACTTCATCGGCCTCGGTGCGGATAAGGGAGGGCCTAACTTGCGTATAGGCGCGGTAAATTTTATCGGCCTGCCATTGATCAGGATCGCCGCCAAAATATTCTTGTAATAGCGGCGTCAGGTAAGTCATGAATTCGCGGGAGCGGCAGGCCTGCATTTCCAATAACAGCGATTGGCTTTCATGCAGGGCCATGCCCCGCGCCTGGCCGATGGGCAGGCCCCGCCATTCAACGGGCAAACCCATTTCATAAAGCGCATGCCCGGTTTCATGCAGCAAGCCCATCAGGCTTTGCGCGAAATCATTTTCATTATAGCGGGTGGTGATGCGCACATCATCGGCGGTGCCGCCGCAAAATGGATGCGTGCTGACATCAAGGCGGCCTTTATTGAAATCAAAGCCGGCCTCCGCCATCAGGCGCCGGCAAAGGGCTTGCTGTTTTTCAACGGGGAAGGGGCCTTTCGGTTTCGGGACGCTTTTTTGCTCGGCCAAAACTTGCGGCAAGAAATTGCGTAGGAATTCTTGCAGGCTGGCGAATAACGGATCAATAAAATTTTGCGCCATGCCGGGTTCATATAAATCCAGCAACGCATCGTAAGGGTTTTGGCCGCTGTCTTTGGCCAAGATCGCCGCTTTTTCTTGGGTAAGGGAAAGCAGCTTTTCCATTTCCGGTAAAAAGGCTTTAAAATCTTTTTTCTCCCGCCCTTCGCGCCAGCTCATGGCGGCAATGGATGATTGCCGCGCTAAGTTGGCGGCAAGATCGGTTGGAATGGCGGCGCGGCTCCGCCATTGGCGGCGCATTTCAATTAAATTAGATTTTTGCCAAGCTTCGGCGGGCGCTGCTTTTTCCAGCCACTCAGAGGTTCGTTGATCGATGATAAGCTCATGCACAATATTTTCCAAGGCGGCCAATTGCTCGGCCCGGCTTTCGGCGCTGCCATGGGGCATCATGGTTTCCTGATCCCAGCCTAAAATGGCCGACGCCTCCTGCAGGCGGCCAATCGTGCGAAAGCGGTTTTCCAATTCTTGATAGGCGTTCATGGTTTTTTCATCCGGTAGATAATCAGCAATATCAAGGCTAGCCCATACCATGTAAAGGCATAAGAGAGGTGGTTATTCGGAATGGCTAAAGGCATGTCTGCGCCTTGGGGATAAGGGGCAGCCCAAGTCTTTTTAGCGGCGATATAAAAGGGCGCAGAAATCGAATAATAAATGTTTTTTTCCGGCTGATTGGGCGGGGTAAACCAATTTGGCTTCGGCGGAAGGCGGATAATCCCCTCGATTTCGTCAAGCGCGGGAATTTCGGTGGGAGAAGGACCAAAGCCTAAATAAACCAGCACCATTTTACCTTGGGTTGCGAACATTCTTCCATAACCCTGGCCCATCTCGCCCATTTTGGCTTTGCCGGGGAAGTGTAAGACGGGGCCGGTAAAATGCCCCCGCATTTTTATAGGTGTGAATTCTTTGATATTTTGAATTTCATTTAAATCGCGGGGCGGCAGGTTTTGGCGTTCGGCGATTTGCGATAATAGATCGGTTTTCCATTGCAAGCGCTGTACTTGCCAACTGCCAAGCAAAATTAAAATAATAAAAGCCGGCCAGAAAAAATAGCGGAAATTTGCGGGTAAACTGGCTATTGGCCGCCCCACCAATAGATCGAGACAAATAAGAACAGCCACACTACGTCAACAAAATGCCAATACCAAGCGGCAGCCTCAAATCCGAAATGCTGTTCCGGCGTAAAATCGCCGCGTTTGGCGCGCCATAAACATACGGCCAAGAAGATGGTGCCGACAATCACATGAAAGCCGTGAAAACCAGTCGCCATAAAGAAGGTCGAAGGATAAATCCCGCCGGTGAATTTAAACGGCGCATGGATATATTCAAAAGCTTGCAGCGCGGTGAAACATAAACCTAAAAACACCGTTATCGCTAACCCTTGCACCAGGCCTTTGCGGTCATTTTCCAGGAGGGCGTGATGGGCCCAGGTGACGGTCGTGCCTGAAAGCAGCAAAATCAAGGTATTGAGCAAGGGAATATCGAAAGGATCGAAGGGCACGATATCTTTGGGCGGCCACATACCGCCGGTGGCGGGAGTCGGGTAAAAGGCAGCATTGAAAAAAGCCCAGAAGAAAGCGGCAAAGAACGCTACTTCCGACATAATGAACAGCGCCATGCCATAACGGTGATGCAATTGGACGATTGGCGTATGATGGCCTTCTTCCTGCGCTTCACGGATAATATCACGCCACCATACTGCCATAACGGTCAATACGCCGGCTAATCCCAGCAACACCCCTTTTAAACCGAAGGTAAAAGAACCAAGCTTAACATCATGCATGAACAGCAAGGCGCCAACCGCCATTAAGCCAGCAGCAAAAGCGCCAATGATGGGCCAGGGAGAAGGATTAACCAAATGAAATTCGTGTTTTTGATCGTGGGCCATGAAAAATCTCTTTTATATGATGGAAGGGCTATTTTAGGGCGAGAGGGGCCGGTTTGGCAATCGTTTGCTCCTTCGCCGGGAAAAAAGTGTAGGAAAGCGTAATGGTATCGACATCATTCATTAAGCGATTGCCGGCAATCGCGGGGTCAATGAAGAAAATCACCGGAAATTCCTGGGCTTGTCCTGCCTCCAGACGGTGTTTTTCAAAGCAAAAACATTGGACTTTTTGAAAATAGATCCCGGCCTTTTCCGGCGTTACATTATAGGCCGAGGTGCCAATGGCCGCTTCTAAGCCGTTGTTGCGGGCGGTGAAAGCAATGTGGCCGGCCTCGCCTACTTTGATTTTAATTTCCCGCTGATGGGGCTGAAACGTCCAAGGTAAATTCGGGTCGACATCGGTATTAAAGCGCACCGTTATCATCCGCTCTAAGCTTTTGGCGGGTAAAGCGGCGCTGCGCTGCGGAGTGCCATCAAAGCCAGTCAGTTGGCAAAACATCCGGTATAGGGGGACAGAAGCAAAACTCAGCCCGATCATGCACACCACCACTACCGCTAAAATAGCGGCGGTTTTTTGAGGGGGCGGAAAATTTTTCCATTTCATGACCATATTCCCATGCGCACCAGGCTGATGAAATAAATCAATAGTACAAAAGCCAATAGTAAAATTAAGAAGGCCAAATTTTTTTTCCGGCGCGGGGTTAAGGGCATTTTATCCTAACCGGTCGACAATCAACGCGCCAAAAATCAAAAATAAATACAGCACCGAATAGCCGAATAAATGGCGTGCGGCTTGGTTATTGTCTTGATGGTGCAATTTCAGGGCGAAAATGAAAAACAGCCCGCTAAATAAGAAGGCGGCGGCGGCATAGAAATTTCCAGCGGCATTTAAATACCAAGGCAGAAGGCTGACAGGAATAAGGGCTGCGCAATATAAGATGATTTGCTTAATGGTGGTTTTGCGTCCCGCGATGACAGGCAACATCGGGATGCCGGCCTTTTCATAATCGCTGTTGCGAAATAAGGCCAGCGCCCAAAAATGCGGCGGTGTCCATAAAAAGATTATCAAAAATAAACTAAAACTGGCCCAATCGATTTGATTGTTGACGGCAGCCCAACCGATTAGGGGCGGAAAAGCGCCGGCGGCGCCACCGATGACAATATTCTGCGGAGTTCTGGGTTTTAGCCAAATTGTATAAACGAAGACATAGAATAAAATCGCGGCTGCCAGCAAAGACGCCGCTAACCAATTAAGGGCTAAACCCATTAGAGCTACGGAGGCGCACGCTAAGCCAACGCCGAACGCTAAGGCGTTTTCCGGTAATATCCGCCCTTGCGGCAGCGGGCGGTTTTGGGTGCGGGTCATTTTGGCGTCAATGCCGCGCTCGATCCACATATTGATCGCGCCAGCCGCGCCCGAGCCAACCGCAATGCATAAAATCGCGGTAAAAGCCAAAACCGGATGCAAATGGCCGGGCGCTGCGATCAGCCCAGCCAGCCCGGTAAATACCACTAACGACATGACACGGGGTTTCAGCAGCGTCCAATAGTCGCGCAGCTCCGTATCGCATAAGGCGGATAGAGGTAAAGTTTGCGCCGTCATTTTACCCTTTAGTTAATGCGTGGCAATTCATTGTAAGTGTGGAAAGGCGGCGGCGAAGATACCGTCCATTCCAGCGTTTTCGCCCCTTCGCCCCAATAATTGGCGCCGACTTTGCGGCCAAAAAATAAAGTGTGCAACACAATTCCAACGAACAATAAAGCGCCGGCATAGGAAACATAAGCGCCCATTGAAATGATTTTATTCCAGCCGGCGAAAGCGTCCGGATAATCGGGAATACGGCGCGGCATGCCCTGCAGGCCCAGAAAGTGCATGGGGAAGAAAGTTAAATTCACGCCGATAAAGGTCAGCCAGAAATGAAATTTGCCCAGCGCCTCGTTATATTGCCGGCCCGACATTTTGCCGATCCAGTAATAAAATCCGGCGAACATGCCAAACAGGGCGCCTAAGGACAGCACATAATGGAAATGAGCCACCACATAGTAAGTATCGTGCATCACCGTATCGATTCCGGCATTGGCTAAAACGATCCCGGTTACACCGCCGACGGTAAAGAGAAAAATAAAACCGACAGCAAACAGCATCGGCGTTTTCAATTCAATCGAGCCGCCCCACATGGTGGCGATCCAGCTGAAAATTTTAACGCCGGTGGGAAGGGCGATGATCATGGTTGCGATCATGAAGTAAGCGCGGGTGTCAACATCCATCCCAACCGTGAACATATGGTGCGCCCAAACAATAAAGCCGATCGCGCCGATCGCCACCATCGCATACACCATCCCCAAATAACCGAAAATCGGCTTGCGCGAAAAAGTCGAAATCACATGGCTGATAATACCGAAAGCCGGCAAGATCATGATATAGACTTCCGGATGGCCGAAAAACCAAAACAAATGCTGGAATAACGTCGGATCACCACCGCCGGCCGGATCGAAGAAAGTGGTGCCGAAATTCCGGTCGGTCAACAGCATGGTGATAGCGCCGCCCAATACCGGAACGGCCAAAAGCAATAAAAAGGCGGTAACCAATAAGCTCCAAGCGAAAAGGGGCATTTTGTGCAGCGTCATGCCGGGCGCGCGCATATTAAAAATGGTGGTGATAAAATTAATCGCGCCCAAAATTGACGAGGCGCCGGCCAAGTGCAACGAGAAAATCGCCATATCGACCGCCGCCGTTGGCTGTCCTAAATGCGAGCTTAGCGGCGGATAAATTGTCCAGCCCGTGCCGGCGCCGCCCGATACGAACATCGAGCCTGCCAGCAGCAGGAAAGAAGGCACCAATAGCCAGAAGCTGATATTATTCAGCCGTGGAAACGCCATGTCGGGCGCGCCGATCATTAAGGGCACAAACCAATTGCCAAATCCGCCGATTAAGGCGGGCATCACGACGAAAAACACCATGATCAAGCCGTGTGCGGTGATCCATACATTCCACATCTGATAATCATTGCCCAAATATTGAATGCCGGGCTCGGCCAATTCCATACGCATGAGTACCGAAAGTCCGCCGCCAATCAAGGCAGCGATAATCGCAAACATGATATACAGCGTGCCGATATCTTTATGGTTGGTCGAAAACAGCCAGCGCTGCCAAAAAGCCGGGCGGTCGTCATGCGCGGGAGAATCGGAAATTGCGTGCGTGTAAGCCATGGAATGATCCTTTATTTTTAACGTGCAGCCAGTTTGGCGGGTTCATGCCCGTCAACTTTGGCGAATTTCTTTTGGGCTTCTTTTACCCATTCGGCGAAACGCTCTTTCGATACAGCTTCGATTTGAATCGGCATAAAACCGTGATTGACCCCGCATAATTCGCTGCATTGGCCGTAATAAACGCCTTCTTCTTTTATCAGCGCCCAAGTTTCATTTAAATGGCCGGGCGTAGCGTCTTGCTTGATGCCGAAAGACGGCACTGCCCAGGAATGCAATACATCGTTCGCCGTTACCAATATGCGGATGGTGGTGTTAACCGGCAGCACCACACGATTATCGGTTTCCAGCAAGCGGCGCATGCCGGGCTTTAAGTCTTTATCAGCCACCATATAAGCGTCGAAAGTGAAATTGCCATGATCGGGGTATTCGTAAGTCCAAAACCACTGCTTGCCGATGGCTTTAATCGTCATTTCTGCCTGAACCGGTTTATCCATAAAGTATAAAAGGCGGATAGAGGGAATCGCAATAACAATTAAAATAATTAAAGGAATGGTGAACCAAATGACTTCCAGCATGGTGTTGTGTGTGGTGGTGGAAGGAACCGGGTTCCGCTTCGCATGAAAACGCCATACAGTATACATCAACAGCAGCAAAACAAAAATGCTGATGGCGAAAATAATCACCAATAACAAATTATGCAGCGACCCTACATGCTCTTTCACCGGCGATGCTTCGGGCTGCAAACCGATCCCCCATTGTTTCGGCTCGCCAATGATTTGCGCAAAGGCGGCTCCTGGGATGGCGATCAAGGCGGCAGATAATACGGCAAACAAACGATTTAACATTTTTCAACCTTTAAAGTTATGGCACGGCCATAAAATAGAGCGCTTTTCTTCAAAGGGAAAGGCCGATTTAAGGCTGCAGGGAAAAAATATAAAATCTTGTTTACCTTTTGAAGATAAAATATAGATAAATCCATTGAATTCAGAGAAAGGATATAGAATGTCGCTTTTACGGCAAAGTGATGAGGTTTTTTTCGCCAAAGCCGGGCTTTCGGCCGATAAAATTTCGTCCATCGTCCGGGAATCCCTGCATGGCGCCGATGATGGCGAGCTGTATTTGGAATACCGCTTGAGCGAAAGCTTAAGTTTTGACGATGGCCAATTAAAAGCGGCGGCCTATGATACTACCCAGGGTTTTGGCCTGCGCAGTGTGAAGGATGAGCTGGCCGCCTATGCGCATTCATCCGATTTAAGCGAAGAGGCGATCAAGCGCGCCGCCCAAACCGTGGCTGCCGTCAAAAAAGGCTATCAGGGAAATTGGAGCGAAGCGCCCATCGGCACTAACGCGCGCCTATATAAAGATACTAATCCCTTGGCGGCGCTGGAATTCGCCAAGAAAGTGGCGCTTTTACAGGAAATCGATGCTTACGCCAGGGCCCAAGATCCGCGCGTTAAGCAGGTATCGGCCGGTTTAAGCGGCGAATATCAGGTGGTGCAAATAATCCGTCCCGATGGCAGGCGCTATGCCGATATAAGGCCTCTCGTGCGCATTGCGGTGGCGGTGGTGGTTGCCGATCAAGGCAAAATGGAATCGGGCAGCTATGGCATGGGCGGGCGGCAGAATTATGAATTTTATATCGCGCCTGAGCGCTGGCGGTTGGCGGTTAAAGAAGCCTTGCGCCAAGCGCTGGTGAAATGGGAGGCAAAGCCGGCGCCCGCCGGTGAAATGCCGGTGGTCTTGGGCCCGGGCTGGCCCGGGATTTTGCTGCATGAGGCCATCGGCCATGGATTCGAGGGCGATTTCATCCGTAAAAACACCAGCGTATTTTCCGGCCTGCAAGGGGAAATGATTGCGGCCGACGGCGTCACGGTGGTTGATGATGGCACCATTCCAGACCGCCGCGGTTCAATCACGATCGACGATGAGGGCACCCCCAGCCAGCGCAATGTTTTGGTCGAAAACGGCAAATTGGTCGGATTTTTGCAAGACCGGCAAAGCGCCCGTCTTTTAGGCGTCCGCCCCACCGGCAATGGCAGGCGCGAAAGCTTTGCGCATTTGCCAATGCCGCGTATGACCAATACTTATATGCTAAGCGGCAAGCATGCGCCTGAAGAAGCTATACGGCAAGTTAAGAAAGGGTTGTATGCGCCCAACTTCGGCGGCGGGCAGGTTGATATCACCTCAGGCAAGTTCGTTTTTAGCGCAAGCGAAGCCTATATGATTGAAAATGGAAAAATTAGGCATCCCGTCAAGGGCGCAACGCTGGTCGGCAGCGGCAAGGATGCCCTAAAGCATATCAAGATGGTATGCAATGATTCCAAACTTGATGAAGGCATCGGCACTTGCGGCAAGGATGGTCAAAGCGTCCCGGTCGGAGTTGGCCAGCCGACATTATTGATCGAGGGAATCACGGTGGGCGGTACGGCGGCTTAAAAGGGTTTTAAGGCGCCATCCCCATACAAAGCCTGCCAAGCCGATAGGGCGGCGATTGCTGCGGTTTCGGCGCGTAAAAGGCGCGGGCCTAAATTGATGCGGGTGATAAAAGGAAGTTTTTTCCAAAGTTTTCTTTCTTCTTCGCTAAAGCCGCCCTCAGGGCCGATTAGAAAAGCGGTTTTTTGGGGAACCGGCGGCGGCAGGTCGCGCAAGGCTAATCCTTCGCCGCTTTCATCGCCGGTTAATAAAGCGCGGTCTGGCGGCCAGCTGTTTAAAACTTTTTCCAGCGGCAATAATTCGTTGATTGTTGGCACGCTTAAACGGCCACATTGTTCGGCGGCGGCGATTGCATTCGCTATCATTCGTTCTTGGTTGATGCGTTGGGTTTGGCTGAAATCGCTTAAGATGGGGAGAAAGCGCATGACGCCGATCTCGGTTGCTTTCTCAATTAAAAAATCGGTGGCTTCTTTTTTAAGCGGGGCGAACAGCAGCCACAAATCGGCTTCCGCCTGCGGCGAGCGAAGCTGTTTTAGGGGCAGGGCGGTTTTTCCTTGATAGACCGCCTCCCATTCACCGCTGCTAGCGTTAAATAAACGCACCGGGCTTTGGCCGGGCAGGCGTAAAACATGGCGCAAATGGTGGCTTTGCGCCTCGGCCAGATTCACGGGCTGGTTGCTTTTTAAGCCCTCTGCTATATAAAGACGAGGAATATGAGGCATTTTACTATGATCACCGCCACGAAAGAATCGCCTATTTTGCTACAGCTAAAGGCCAAAATAAAGGCTTTTAGCCAGTTGATCCGGTTGCCGCGGCAAATCGGCACGTGGCTGTTGCTGATTCCCTGCTGGTGGGGGGTTTTATTGGCCTTCGCGCAAAACCCAAGCGCCTATAGTTTGGAATTGGTTGGAAAATATATGGCGCTGTTCGCCATCGGCGCTTTTTTGATGCGCAGCTCCGGCTGCGCTTTCAATGATTGGGTGGATAGGGATTTAGACGGCAAAGTCGAACGCACGCAAAACCGGCCTTTAGCCGCCCGCGCTTTAAGCAGCGGGGAAGCGTGGGGGGCGATGGCGGTCTTGGCGGCTTTGGCTTTGATTATATTGCTGCAATTTAACCCCTTTACTATAGCGCTTGGAATTTTATCGCTGCCTTTGGTTTTTATTTACCCTTTCATGAAAAGAATCAGCTGGTGGCCGCAGGCCTTCTTAGGTTTAGCGTTCAATTGGGGCGCATTAATGGGCTATGCCGCTTTAACCGGCGAGTTAAGCGCGCCAACATTGCCGCTCTATGCCGCCGGAATCGCCTGGACATTAGGCTATGACACCATTTACGCGCATCAAGATAAGAAAGATGATTTGCTAATCGGCATCCGTTCCAGCGCTTTGCGCCTTGGCGCACGCACCAAACCATTTCTGTTTTTGATTTATAGTTTGGTGATTGTATTATTAGCAGCGGTTTTTTACTTAAGCGGTTTTTCGCCCCTGGCCTATCTTGGTTTATTGCCGGCCGCCGCGCATTTCTGGCGGCAGGCGCGGCAAATCGACATCGAAAACCCCGCTTCTTGCGCTAAGTTTTTTTCCACCAACCGCGAGGCGGGGCTTTTAATCGCCGCCGCCATCGCCTTTGCGCCTTTGTGGTAGAGAACGCATAATGACCAGCGTCGACTTTCTCAGCCAACTCGAAAAAATTTTACAGCAAGCTAAAGCCAAGGGCGCCGATGCCGCCGACATTTTATTTATTAAAGGCCGTCACTTAAGCGTTGATGTCCGCCGTCAGGAATTAGATCGTGTGGAAAACGCCGAAAGCCAGGATTTGGGCTTGCGCTTATTTATCGGCCGCCGGCAAGCGATTGTGTCCACCCACGATTTATCGCAAGGCGCTATCATCGCGCTGGTTGACCGCGGTATCGCCATGGCCAGGGCCGCGCCGGCCGATCCCTTTGCGGGGCTGGCTGAAAACAATCAGTTAAGCCGCAAGGAGCCGGTGTTAGATTTATATGACGCCACGGAAGTCGATTTAGCCACGCTGGAAGCAGAGGCAAAAGAGGCCGAAGCCGCCGCTTTAAGTTTTCCTGGCGTCACCAATTCCGATAGCGCCAGCGCCTCTTTTGGGCAAAGCCATCTGACATTGATCAGCAGCGAAGGGTTCACGGCGCAATATTCCACTTCCTATCACGGGCTTTCGGTTTCGGCGGTGGCGGGTGAGGGGGTTGAAATGGAGCGTGATTACGATTCCACCTCCTCGATTCACCGCCAAGATTTGGAAAAGGCGACGATGGTGGGCCGACGCGCGGCGGAAAAAGCCGTCAAGCGCTTGAAGCCCCGCAAAGTATCAAGCCAAATAGTGCCGGTTGTGTTTGATCCGCGCATTGCCAATAGCTGGGTGCGCTATTTGCTGCAGGCAATTAATGGCGCGGCGATCGCACGCGGGACATCTTTTTTGAAAGATAAAATGGGGAAAAATATTTTTAATTCCGCTATTCACATTCACGATGATCCGCATCGTAAACGCGGTTTACGCTCCCGCCCCGTCGATGCCGAAGGAATCGCCACCACGCCGCTGGCTTTAGTGCAAGATGGCATATTGCAAAGTTGGCTGCTTGATTTGCGCACGGCGCGGCAATTGAAATTATCCTCAACCGGCCATGCGGTGCGCGGAGTCGCCAGCCCGCCCAGCCCCTCAGCCAGCAATGCATATATGGCGGCGGGAAAAATGACGCCTGCTGAATTGATCGCTGACATCGAGGCAGGTTTTTATGTAACCGATACAATGGGCGGCGGGGTCAATTTGGTCACCGGCGATTACAGCCAGGGCGCCAGCGGTTTTTGGATTGAAAAGGGCCAAATCGCCTATCCGGTCAGTGAAGTAACGATCGCCGGCCATTTAAATGACATATTTAAAGACTTAACACCTGCCAACGACCTTGTTTTCCGCTATGGTATCGATGCGCCGACTTTGCGCGCCGCCGCCATGACGGTGGCCGGCCAATAAAGGATGATAATGAAAAACCCGTCTTATTTTATTCCTCAGCACCAAGAAACCACTTGGGTTCTTTACCGCCGTTTATGGCAAGATCATATCCGCCATTACCGGCATTGGATGGTGGGAGCGCTTATTTTAATGGCGCTGGTGGCGGGTTCCACGGCGGCGATCGCCAAATTGATTCAGCCGATTTTGGATAAAGTATTTATCGAGCGTGATCCAACCGCCTTGTGGACCATCGGCTCTTTGGTGTTGCTGACTTTCATGATCCGCGGTTTCGCCACTTTCGGCCAGAACATGGTGATGAGCGCGTTCGGCAACCGTATCGTCACCGACATTCAAAAACGGCTTTTCGCGCACGTGATTTATTTGGATTTGGGGTTTTTCTATAATAATTCAACCGGCGTTTTGCTTTCACGCTTTAGCAATGACATCACCATGTTGCGCTCGGTTGTGTCGAACACTTTAACCGGTTTCGGCAAAGACAGCATGACTTTGATATTCCTGGTCGCGCTTATGTTCCATCAAGATCCATTCTTGGCCTTTATTACTTTATTTGTGTTTCCCATCGGCGCTTATCCGATTATCGTTTTGGGCAAGAAGCTCCGCAAATTGGTCGATAAAACCCAGGGCGTGATGGAGCGCACCACCACCGTGTTGGAGCAGGTTTTCAGCGGTATCCGCCATGTGAAAGCCTATGGCATGGAGGAAGAAGAAAATACCAGGCTCAGGCGGATTTTAGATGAATTTTACCGCCTGACCCAGCGCGCGCAGCGCAACCGTTCGATTTTATATCCGATCGTCGAAACATTGGGAGGCTTAACGGTGGTGACGGTGATTGTCTATGGCGGCTTGCAAGTGATTGAGGGCACCCGCACGACAGGCGCCTTTTTCTCTTTCGTCACCGCTTTTTTATTATCTTACGAGCCGTTTAAAAATATCGCCCGCCTTAATAGTTCGATTCAAGAGGGCATGGCCGCCGCGCAGCGTTTGTATAATTTCCTGGCCGTGAAGCCATCTATCACCAATAAGCCCAACGCCATTGCCGTGCCGCCCGGCCAGCCGGTGATCGAACTTAAAAATGTGGTGTTCTCTTACGAAGAAAAACGTCCGGCTTTGCGCGGCGTCAGTTTGAAAGTGCCGCCCGGCAAAACCGCGGCTTTGGTGGGATTAAGCGGTTCGGGCAAGACCACAATTTTAAATCTGATCCCGCGCTTTTTCGACGTCGATCAGGGCGCCGTGCTGATCAATAACGCCGATGTGCGCGATGTGACCCTGGAATCGTTGCGGGCGTCGATTGCCTTGGTCAGCCAGGAAATTATTTTGTTCGATGATACGGTGCGCGTCAATATCGGCTATGGCAAGCCGGGCGCCAGTGAAGAAGAAATCATCGCCGCCGCCACTACTGCCGGGGCGCATGAATTTATTAAAGCCTTGCCGCAAGGCTATGACACGCTGGTGGGCACGCAAGGCTTGCAATTGTCGGGCGGCCAGCGCCAACGCGTGGCGATTGCGCGCGCCATGCTGAAAAACGCGCCGGTGCTATTGCTGGATGAGGCAACCAGCGCGCTTGACACGCAATCCGAACGGTATGTTCAGGCGGCGTTGAAGGTGTTGATGAAGGGGCGTACTACTATTGTGGTGGCGCACCGTTTATCGACCATTTTAGATGCCGATATTATTTATGTCATGGACCAGGGTTTGATGATCGAATCCGGAACGCATCAGGAATTGCTGGCGAAGGACGGAGCCTATGCGCAATTGCACCGCCTGCAATTCGCCGCCGAAAAAAATGATGATGAAGATTATTCCTTAACCACGCTGGCGGCCAATGCGGCAGTATAAGAAATGGCTTCAACAAACTTGGGTGCAGGAAATGGCGGCCTTTGCCGCCAGCCTTTATATCCGCTTGGTATATCTGACCAGTTCCTGGAAATTTATCAATGCCCATGTGCCGCAAAACTATTGGGATCAAGGCAAGCCTTTTATTTTATGTTTTTGGCATAACCGTTTGCTATTGATGCCCCATAGCTGGCGGAGCAAACAAAAAATGCGCATGCTGATTTCCGCGCACCGCGACGGCCAGTTGATTTCCCGCACGATCGCGCATTTTGGCCTTGAAACCATCGCCGGTTCTTCGTCCAAGGGCGGGCAGCAAGCCTTCCGGCAAATGGCAAAGTCCTTAAAGCAAGGCGAGTCAGTTGGCATTACGCCCGATGGGCCGCGCGGGCCGCGCCAGCGCGCCAGCCTAGGCGCCGTGCAATTGGCGATGTTAAGCGGCGCTGCGCTGATTCCGGTAACGGTTGCGACCTCTAAGCGCAAATTATTGAGAAGCTGGGATAGGTTTGTAATTAACCTGCCTTTTAGCCAAGGGGTTTATTACTGGGGCGAGCCCATCCAGCTAGGCAAGGATGATGATATCGAAGCCTTACGCCAACGGCTTGAGGCCGCCCTCAACATTATTAGCGCCGAGGCCGATCAATTATGCGGGCAAGCGCCTATACCACCGGCCGAAATTGAGCTACAAACGGCGGCATGATGCTGTATCGTTTGTACCGGATATTAACGCGGCTGTTGGGCCCTTTCTGGCGGCTGTCTTTGCAGCGCAGGCTGATTCAAGGCAAGGAAGAAGCCGGCCGATTGCCGGAGCGCTGGGGGGCGGCTACTCAATCGCGTCCTCATGGCTCCGTGATTTGGTGTCACGCGGCCAGCGTAGGGGAAACGCTTTCGGCGCTTCCCTTGCTGCACAGAATTTTGGCGGAATATCCCGCATTGAATATTTTGCTGACTACCGGCACCGTTACTTCCGCCGAATTGGTGAAGCGCCAGCCACACGAACGATTGATTCATCAATATGCCCCCTTAGATGTGCCGAAATGGGTGGACCGTTTTCTTAATCATTGGCGTCCCTCCTTGGCGATTTGGATCGAATCCGAATTATGGCCGAATATGCTTTTAAGTTTGCGCCCCCGGAATATTCCGGCCGTGTTATTAAATGCTAAATTATCGCCTGGTTCTTTCCGCCGCTGGCAAATGGCTCCAGCTTTGGCGGGGATGATGATGGGCGCGTTTCATAAAATCTTGGCGCAAGACCAGGCCTATGCCGAACGTTTTAAAGCTTTAGGGGCGCGGCAGGCGGCGGTGGCCGGTAATTTGAAAGAAGCCGCCTCTTCTCTTGGCTATCATGAAGCCGAAGCGTTGGTTTTGGCGCGGCAAATCGGCGACAGGCCGCGTTGGCTTGTCGCCAGCACGCATTTTCCCGAAGAAAATTTGGCAGCGAATGCGCATAAAAACTTAAGGAAGAAATTTCCGGATTTCTTAACTACGATTGTACCGCGCCATCCCAGCCGCGGCGCGCAAATTGCCGAAGAGTTGCGGGCGCAAAAAATAAAAATTGCACAGCGCAGCAAGGGCGAGGCGATTTCCGCCGATACCGAAATTTATTTAGCCGACACGCTAGGCGAGCTTGGATTATTTTTTAAAACCCATCCTATTGTTTTCATGGGCGGAAGCTTGGCCCCTATCGGTGGGCATAATTTATTAGAGCCGGCGCGCTTTGGCGCGGCCATTTTGCATGGCCCTTATATGCATAATTTTTTGGCGATGAAACAGGAATTCGCCCAAAACCAGGCCGCCCTTTCGATTGAAGATATACAAAGCTTGATTGGAAATGTGGAAAATCTATTATCAAATCCCTTATCGGTAAAAGCTTATGGCGAGCGCGCCGCTCAATTGGCGCAAGGCAAAGGTAAAATTTTGGAAACGGTAATGACGGAACTCTCTTCTTTACTGGCCGAGGCGGCAAATGCGCGCTCCTGAATTTTGGGATAAAAATTGCGCTGCTGCGGTCACTTTCGCGCCGCTGGGATGGATTTATGGCGCGCTTGGCCGTTTGCGCCGCGCTTTAGCAACCCCTTACCGGGCGGGTGCGCCGGTTATTTGCATCGGCAATGTAGTGGCGGGCGGGGCGGGGAAAACGCCGGTGGCTTTGGCGGTAGCCAAATATTTGCAGGCTAAGGGGCGCATTGTTCATTTTTTATCTTACGGCTATGGCGGCCTTGAGGAAGGGCCATTATTGGTCGATCCTTTGCGCCATAGCGCGGTTGATGTGGGGGATGAAGCATTATTGCTGGCGCGGCAAGCCCCAACCTGGATCGGTCATGACCGCAAATCAGCCGCCAGATTGGCGGTGGAAGATGGCGCTGAAATTTTGATCATGGATGATGGTTTTCAATATCCATTTTTATATAAAGATATTTCTATTCTGGTGGTTGATGGCCAATATGGATTGGGAAACGGCTATCTCATTCCAGCCGGCCCTTTGCGCGAGCGCCTAAAGGACGCTTTGCTCCGCGCCGCCGCCGTCATTCGTATGGGGGAAGATAGCAGCGGTATTGACGCGAAGTTGGGCGGCGCTAAGAAAATTTGGGAAGCAAAGCTGATGGCGCCGGAGATCGAGCGAAAACGCTGGCAAGGCAAAAAAGTGGTGGCGTTCGCTGCGATCGGCCGCCCGGCCAAATTTTTCGCCACATTAAAAAATTTGGGTGCTGAAATTATCGCAACCCATGCTTTTCCCGATCACCATCTTTTCGCCACTTGGGAATTGCCCTTGATTTTGGATCAGGCGCGCAAAAATGGGGCGGTTGCGGTGACTACCCAAAAAGATGCGGTCAGGATTGATCCGTTATTGCGCCAGCAAATCGAAATCTTGCCGGTTGATGCAGTATTTACCGATGATAAGGCGCTGGATCAAATATTGGGCGCTATTTAACCTTGGCGGCGATTTCGCCATCTTGCAATTGAATCGATATATCTTGGCCGGCTTTGACTTTTTTAACGCTGGTAACCGGTTTGCCGCCATTATCGCGCACCAAGGCAAAGCCGCGCGCCAGCGTATGGGTATAAGAAAAACTTTCCAATAAAGCGCCTTGGTGCCGCAATTCTTGTGCGGCGTGCTTCACATAATTTTGAATTAAGGGCGTAATATTGGCTTGGCGTAAGAAACGCTGTTGGCTTTTAGCCAAGATATTGCGCGTGGCGCCCGTCATGATTTCCAGCATGTGATCGAGGCGCTGTTGCAGATTATTTAAATATTGCCTGGGCTCTACCAAGCTGCGGCTTAAAATCGCCAGACGTTCGCGGGGATGCTGCAGGGCGCGCATCATCGAATTTTGCAAACGGTGTTGTTGATGGCCAAGGGCCGCTAATAATTCGGCGCGTACCGGAACGGCGATTTCCGCGGCCGCTGTTGGGGTGGGGGCCCGGCGGTCGGCTGCGAAATCGATCAACGTGGTGTCGGTTTCATGCCCAACCGCGCTGATGACCGGAATTTCAGAACGCGCTACCGCGCGTACTACGATTTCCTCGTTAAAGCACCATAAATCTTCCACACTGCCGCCACCGCGCGCCACGATCAGCACATCAGGGCGTTTGGTTAAGGCATTAAAGCCATCCAAGGCCGCCACAATTTGTCCGGCGGCCGCATCACCCTGCACGGCGACTGGCCATACGATGACATTTACCGGAAAACGTTCTTCCAAACGGTGCAAGATATCGCGGATTACAACGCCGGTTGGGGAAGTGATGACGCCGATCAGCTTTGGCAAAAAAGGCAAGGGCTTTTTGCGCGCGGCGTCGAATAAACCTTCGGCGGCCAATTTTTTGCGGCGCTCTTCCAGTAATTTTAATAAAGCGCCGATACCGGCGGCTTCAACCAGCTCGACAATCAATTGATATTTCGATTGCCCGCCATAAGTGGAAATTTTTCCGGTGACAATCACTTCCAACCCGGTTTCGGGTTTTACTTTTAAGCGCCCGGCATTGCCACGCCAGCAAACGGCGTCCAGCACGGCGCCTTCATCTTTGATGGTGAAATATAAATGGCCGGAGGAATGCAAGGTGACTTTGGAAACCTCGCCCCGCACCCGCACGCGTTCGAACGAACCTTCGATCACGCGCTTAACCGCGCCGGAAATCTCGGATACGCTGAATTCGGGAATATTATTGGGGGATGGTAAAACGCTCATTTCCGGCTATACTAGCCGCTTTCGTAAAGGCTTCAACTATGAAAATTCTGATCATCGGCGGCGGAGCGCGGGAACATGCCATTTGTTGGGCGATCGCCAAATCGCCCTTAAAGCCCAAAATTTATTGCGCCCCCGGCAATGCGGGCATTTCCCAAATTGCCGAAAATGTGCCGATCAAGGTTGAAGACGATAAAGCGCTGGTCGAGTTCGCCAAAACCAATCAAATCGATTTCGTCGTGGTTAGCCCCGATGGGCCGCTGGTTGCGGGCTTGGTTGATAAAATGCAGGCGGCAGGTTTAAAAACTTTTGGGCCAAGCGCTGCCGCGGCGCGCCTGGAAGGTTCAAAAGCCTTCACCAAAGATTTATGCCGCCGCTATAATATTCCAACCGCGCGCTATTCCCGCTTTACCGATTTACGAAAAGCCGAAGCTTTTATCAGTAACATGATTCCGCCGATTGTGATCAAGGCCGACGGCCTGGCGCTGGGCAAAGGCGTGATGATCGCTGAAAGCGCGGCAGATGCCTTTGCAGCGGCGGCCCGTTTAATGCCAATCAGCGGTGAAATTATTGTCGAGGAATTTTTGCATGGCCAGGAACTAAGCCTGTTTGCCTTTGTGGCCGGCGATCAAACATTGTTTTTCACCACAGCCCAAGACCATAAGCGCGCTTTTGATGGCGATCATGGCCCCAACACCGGCGGCATGGGCGCTTATTCCCCGGCACCCTTTGTCACGCAAATTTTGCAGCAAGAAATTATGGAGCGCATTATCAATCCAACGGCGCGGGCGATGGTGGAAATGGGTGCGCCCTTTTACGGCATGCTGTATGCCGGCTTGATGCTGACCGATAAAGGCCCTTATTTGATCGAGTATAATGCGCGGCTGGGCGATCCTGAGTGCCAAGTCATGCTGCCGCGGTTGAAAACCGATTTCTTAAGCGTGTTGCAGGCGGTGGCCGGCCGTAATTTAAACGGCATTAAATTGGAATGGCATTCCAACTACACGCTGGGCGTGGTTTACGCCGCCAAAGGTTATCCCGATGCGCCGCAAAAAGGCACCGTAATTCGTAATCTTGAAAAGGCCGCCAAAAAATCGCTTGTATTTCATTATTCCACTAAATACCAAGGCAATGATCTCATCGCCGATGGCGGGCGCGTCTTGACTATTGTGGGTCAAGCCTCAAGCTTAGAGGCCGCAGCCAGTCAGGCTTACGGCGCGATTCAGCAAATCGATTGGGAAGGCGGTTTTTACCGCCGTGATATCGGTTGGCGCGCTTTGGGGCCGGCCAATAAATCGGCCAGAGCCTAGCGCAAAGCCTTAAAAAAATCCTGCAATAATTTTCCGGCTTCTTGCTCATTGATGCCGCCGTACACCGCGGGCTTGTGATGGCAGGCCGGATGGCTAAACACGCGGGCGCCATGGTCAACCCCGCCGCCCTTAGGATCATAAGCGCCGAAATATAATTGGCCAATACGGGCGTGGGAAATGGCGGCAGCGCACATGGCGCAAGGTTCCAGCGAAACATAGATATCGCATTCATCTAAAACCGCCTGATCCAAAATCAGGCTGGCGCGGCGCAAAGCTAAAAGTTCGGCATGGGCGGTTGGGTCTTTTAAGGCCTCGACCTCATTATGCGCTTCGGCGATAATTTTTTTGGAATGGCGGTTGATGACGACCGCGCCAACCGGCACTTCGCCTTGCTGGGCTGCTTGGGTGGCCAATTCCAATGCGCGCTGCATAAATTTATCCATGAAGCATAGAACGCAAGGATTGCGCCCGCGTCAAGTCTAGAGTAAAACTTAAAGAATGGATTTATCCGCCCCCCTTATCGGCATTACCTTGGATAGCGAGCCCGGCTTGAATCAGCAGGGCCAAGGTTTTTCGCGCTATCCCTGGTACGCGGCCCGCGCCAACTATGCCAGCGCCGTCGCTAAAGCTGGGGGAATGCCGATTTTCCTGCCCTATCAAACCGAGTATATCCAAAGCTATATCAATCTAATCAAAGGCTTGTTGATCATCGGGGGCGATGCCGATGTTGATCCTTTATTTTACGGCGAAAAAATCACCAGCGACAAGGTAAAATTAAAACCGGAACGCACCCGTTTTGAAATGGAATTGGCCAAGGCCGCCTGGAAAAAAGATATGCCGCTCTTAGCCGTCTGTGGCGGTATGCAGCTTTTAAATGCCGTACGCGGCGGAAGTTTGATTCAGCATATACCCGATAGCGTGCCCAATGCCTTAGCGCATGAACAGCCGAACCCGCGCACCGAAACCAGCCATACCGTAAAGCTGGCGCCTAAAAGCAAGCTGAGGGAGTGGGCCAAAGCCGAGGAGAGCCCGGTTAACAGCGCGCATCATCAGGCAGTTAAAAATCCGGCCGAAGATGCGCTGGTGGCCGCCACTGCAGCCGACGGCGTGATCGAGGCTCTGGAATGGCCAAAACGCCGTTTTACCATGGCGGTGCAATGGCATCCGGAATTTTTAATCACGCCGCTGGACCGCGCGATTTTCGAGCATTTCATCAAAGCCTGCCAATGAGTGAAAAAACCGGCGAACGCATTGCCAAGCGCATGGCCGCCGCCGGCCTTGCTTCCCGACGTCAGGCGGAAGAATGGATTGCCGCCAAGCGCGTACGCGTGAATGGAAAAATCATCACCAGCCCCGCGCTTAATGTAACGGCCGAAGATGAAATCATGGTTGATGGCGAAGCGCTGCCCAGCCTGCCGCCGCCGCGTTTGTGGCGGTATCATAAACCTTCCGGCCTAGTCACCACGCACCGTGATCCGAAAGGCCGTAAAACCGTGTTTGATATGCTACCCAAGCAATTGGGCCGGGTAATCTCGGTCGGGCGGCTTGATTTGAATAGCGAGGGTTTATTATTGCTTACTAATAGCGGTGAGTTGGCGCGCTATATGGAATTGCCCTCTACAGGCTGGGTGCGCCGCTATCAGGTGCGCACTTATGGAACATTGAAAAAAGATTTAACCAAAAAATTGGCCGAAGGCGTTACCGTTGACGGCGTCGTTTATGCGCCGATTAAGGCTGAAATCGAATCGCAAAAGAGCGCCAATAGCTGGATGACGCTTTCTTTGCAAGAGGGCAAGAACCGCGAAATCCGCAAAGTCTTGGCGCATTTCGAATTAAAGGTGAACCGTTTAATCCGGCTTTCTTATGGACCGTTTCAATTGGGCAATTTGCCTTTGGGCGGAATTGATGAAGTGCCGGGCAAAGTTTTACGCGAACAATTGGGCGGTTTTTTTAAATGAGAATCGTTAGCGGCAAATTGCGCGCCCGAAAGTTGGAATGCCCCGCTGACGCGCCCACACGCCCCATGGCCGACCGCCCGCGCCAGGCTTTGTTCAATGTGCTGGATCACGGCAAGCCAGCCGAGGGCGGCAATCCTTATATCGGCGAACATGTGCTGGATGCGTTCGCCGGCACCGGGGCATTGGGAATCGAAGCGTTATCGCGCGGCGCCAAATTCGCGACATTTTTAGACCTTGATACGCGGGCGGTTGAAATCAATATCAAAAACCTAAGCCTGCAAAACCAGGCGGTTATTTTCCGGGCTGATGCCACCAAGCCGCCGCCCGCCCAGGAAAGCGCGGCGCTGATATTTCTGGCCCCGCCCTACCGTCAAGGCCTGATCGAACCCGCTTTTACGGCGCTTCAGGCTAAAAACTGGTTTAAAAAGAA
The DNA here is from genome assembly GCA_050182275.1 of Dongiaceae bacterium. Lineage (GTDB taxonomy): Bacteria > Pseudomonadota > Alphaproteobacteria > SHNJ01 > SHNJ01 > JBFXCK01. The sequence continues at coordinate 177,663 of JBFXCK010000001.1, forward strand.
CGCTTTGATTGTTGCGGAATGGGCCAAGGATGAAGTAGCGCCGGCTTTGGAAAATACCGACATGCTTGATCAAAGAAGTTATGGATTGGTGCAAATCGGGTTTTTTAGATTTAGCGCCGCTTAAATAATTTTTCGACGTCTTTTAATTCCAATGAAATAAAAGTCGGCCGGCCATGATTGCATTGGCCGCCATTCGGTGTTTGCTCTAATTGGCGTAAAAGCGCGTTCATCTCGGCGATATTTAATTTCCGCCCGGCCCGCACGCTGCCATAGCAGGCGAAAGTGGCGCACAAACGCTCGAGATTGTGTTCCAGCAACAGGCTTCCGGAAAACTCTTCGATTTGCGCGGCTAAATCTTTAATCAGGCTGGCGACATCGCTATCGCCCAAAATTGCCGGAATTTCACGCACCAAAATAGTGGTATTGCCAAATCCTTCCAAGGCCAAGCCCAGCTTGGCGAATTCCTTTTGGTGTTCGCACAAAAGAGCGGCTTGCGCTTTATCAATTTCGATAACTTCAGGAATCAATAATAATTGCCGCGCTGCCCCCTGTTTTATTAAATCGGCCTTCATTTGCTCATGCACAATGCGTTCATGGGCGGCATGCTGATCGACCAAAATAAATCCGCCCTTACTTTGCGCCAGGATATAAGTTTCATGCATTTGCGCCAGCGCTGCGCCCAAAGGATATTCCACCGCGGCCGGAACCGGCGCCTCTTCATAGCGGGCTTGCGGCGCGCCCAAATCGCCGAAAGATAAATTTTGCTCTTGCAGTACGCCCGTGACAGGAACGCGGCTATAAGGCCTGGCATATTCTTGCAGGCGGGTGACCGACGATACGGGGCTTTTAATATCGCTTTTGCCCAATGCTTCCCGGATTGCGCCGATCAAAAGCGAGCGAACCCCGGCGGCATCATGAAACCGCACTTCCGTTTTGGCGGGATGCACATTGACATCGACATAATCGGCCGGAATATCGAGATACAGCGCGGCATAAGGGTAACGGTCGCCCGCCAGAACATCTTGATAAGCAACCTTAATCGCCGAGGTGAGCTGTTTATCTTTAATTGCCCGGTTATTAATGGTCAGAAAAATCGCCAAACTGTTGGCGCGGTTTAAAGTCGGAATGCTAACGGCGCCCTGCAGGCGCATAAAGCCGCGCCCAGCATCGATTTTGACGCTGTTTTTAATAAAAGCGTCACCCAGAATTTGGCGGATGCGCGCTTCGCGCTGCAATTCGGCGGAAGAAGATTCAACCGCATATTGCGCGGTTAATTTGCTGTCTTCCATCAAAGTAAAACGGATAGAGGGATGAGCCAGCGCCATACGCTTGACGGTTTCGATAATTTGCGCCGCCTCATAGGCGCTGCCGCGCATGAATTTAAGCCGGGCGGGGGTAGCAAAAAACAAATCGCGTATCTCAACTAACGTGCCGGGCGCGCCGCTGGCGGGCTGAACGGGCGATTTTTCCCCGCCGGTGACTTGAACACGGTAGGCCGAATCGCCATCAATGGTGCGGCTGGTGATGGTAAGGCGGCTAACAGCGCCCATGGCGGGCAACGCCTCGCCGCGAAAACCCAAAAACGGAATGCTGCTAAGATCATCGAGGGGCAATTTGGAAGTCGCGTGGCGTTCCACCGCCAGTTCCAAATCATCGGCATTCATGCCGCGGCCATCATCGCGCAGGCTTAGATAGCTTAAGCCGCCGTCCTGAAAGCGGATTTCTATATGTTGGGCGTTAGCGTCAATCGCGTTTTCGATTAATTCTTTGATGACCGAGGCGGGGCGTTCCACCACTTCCCCTGCCGCGATTTGATTAATCAGGGTCGGCGGAAGCAGGCGGATGGTCATGCGGCAAACCCTTTTTCCATTAACGCGCGGGTGATCGCTTTACCTTCTTCGACCGCCGGCTGGCTGAAAGCGTCAACCCCTAATAATTCGGCGGTTAAAATAGTTTCCAGCATGAAATGCATTAATAATGCGCCAAAACAATGTTCGTTGATTTGGGGGCAGTGAATTACCCGCACCGGGCGCTCGGCTTTAACCATAGTTTGAATAGTGGCCTGTTGTTCGGCCGCCAGCAAGTCACCCATTCGTTTATTTTTGAAGTAACCAAGCCTGGCGTCTTCCGGCAGGCGGGAATCAACCAAGGGGCCGGATCCCGCAATTTGACTGGTGATTATGGTATAAAATTTATCATTCGGCCCATCTAAGTATAATTGTAATTGGCTGTGCTGATCGACGGCGCCCAAAGCGTCGATCGGCGTTAGGCCCTTACCGTTTTTACCCAAGCTTTCGGCCCATAATTGCCGGTGCCACACCGCTAAATATTTAAGCCGGTCGATATAGGGCATTATCACAGTTTGACTAACCCCATGCTGTTGGTTCAGCAGCATGGTAAAAACAGCGCCCTGAAAAGCGGGCAGGGAGGAATCGCCTTTTTTGGCTTCATCTAAAACCGCCTTGGCGCCTTGGCGAAGCGCGGCCGCATCCAAGCCGGCCAGAAGCGCCGGCAGCATGCCGACATTGGAAAATACCGAAAACCGCCCGCCGATTTGGGGATGATGCTCGATTATCGTTAGCTTTAATTTCTTGCCTAGCTGCCGCAATGGGTTTTCGGCGGGTTCGGTTAGAAGCGTGATATGCTGGGTTAAATCCTGATCTTTCAGCCAAGATAAAATAACTCCGAGCTGACATAAAGTTTCGGCGGTGGAGCCGGATTTAGATATCGCAATTACACCTGTTTCCCGCGGGTCGAGTTTGGCAAAAGCCTGTTCGAAAGTATCAGGATCGACATTATCTAAAAAATATAATTTTGGGAAACCGCGCTTAGCGCCAAAGCCGCGGTTGGCCAAAGCATAAAGCGCTTTACCGCCCAGGGACGAGCCGCCAGTGCCTAGAATCAAAACATTTTTGAATTGACGGTAGTGCGCGGCCAGCGGGGCAAGATTTTCAAGGTCACCGGTTTTAGTAGCGGCCTCAAAGATCGCCAAAGGTTTTTTATCAAGGCCAGCAGCTAATTTATTTAAAACCAGAGCCGCCTGGGCCGATGCCGCGGCAAAAGCTTTAGAGGTAGCGGGGTAAAAAGATTCAATTGAAGCGCGAAAGGGCAATGGCATATAAAACCTTGAACTTATAATTTTAAAATACGCCTTCCAATAACCCTTTTTTGCGCCGAGAGATAGTGGGAGTTTCACCGGCCGTTGAGGTTAAGCCTTTTTCTTTGTTTTCTTGCAAACGCTTGGCTTCAGCGGCGGCATCAACCGTTGAGGCCGGAGCCTCCTTGGCCTGCCAGAAAACTAGGCTATCAAGAAAATGCTGGTCTTCTTCAACAGCTTGTTGAAACTCGCGATCGATGGTGCGGCGGATGTCACCATCGCTTTGCGCCACGCCGGCTTTATTTAGCAGGGCTCCCGTGCCGGGGCTGGTTTCATTTGTGGAATTGCTGGCCGGCGCATAATTTTCGGCGGCGCTTAAATTGGCGGCGGCTTTTTCACCGAGCAAGCTTTGCTTAGCTTGATCTTGGCCGGTTATTTCCTGGGGGCGCGCGGCGCCAGGCTGTGGCGCGCGCAATTCAAAATTAGGGGGAATGCTTAACGGCGCTCTTGCCATGACTTTGAATTCATCGGGCAAAGGGCGTTCAATACCAATCATTTGACGGCTTTCACTGCTGCAAGCCGACATAACAAAAATACAGGCGATAAAACTAATTCGACGTAACATCTAATTTTGATCCTTGTCTGGCGGCCAGCCAACTATCGATAAGCAACAGCCCCATTCCTATCACAATTGCGGCATCCGCGATATTAAAGGCCGGCCAATGCCAAGTGCCTATATAAAAATCGAAAAAATCGCGCACCGCGCCTAACCTCATTCTATCTAGCACATTTCCGGCCGCGCCGCCAATAACCAGCCCAAGGCCTATAATCGTAAGGCTTTCCTTCGCGCGATGTAGCCAATTCACCAACACCGCTACAATAATCAAGGCTAAGGCCACCAGCCCATAATGATGTAAATCGCTATTGGCCGGAAAAAGCCCAAAGGAAATGCCCTTATTTAAAACCGGGGTCAGGCTGAAAAACGGCAAGAGATGAACCGGTTCTCCCTCCCTTAGCAAACGGTCAAAAATCACCCATTTGCTGAGCTGATCGGCAAGAAACACTAAAGCGATTGTCATCCAAGCCAGGCGCGCCATTAAATGCTACCCGTTTTTTTGGCCGGCGGCGGTTCAACCGCCAAGGCTTTTAAATCAACCGCTTCAAGGCAGCGTTTGCACAATTTATGATCTTTGTTGGCTTGGCCTACCTCGGGCAAGATTCGCCAGCAGCGCTGGCATTTTTCGCCCTTGGCTTTGTGGGCCACTACGGCAATGCCCGGTACTTCGGGCAAGCGGAAAGAAGAGATTGGGCCTTCTTTGATGATTAGCGCCGCATCCGATGTAATGCAAATTTCAGCCGCATCTAAATCTTTTAACAAAGCTTCTTGTTCAGCAGTGATGTAAAGTTCGGGATGTGCTTCCAGGCTGGAGCCAATTCTCCCCTCGCGCCGCTCAATTTCCAAAGCGCCGGTCACAACACGGCGCAAGTCGCGGATTTTATCCCATTTCGCCGCCAAAACATTGTCTTGCCAGATGGCGGGGATAGCCGGAAAGCTTAGGCTATGAACGCTTCCTTCCGGATCAGCGCCGCGCGCCAAATAAGCTTCCTCGGCGGTAAAACATAAAATGGGAGCAAGCCAAGAGACCAAGCAATCAAATAAGCGGTCCATCACCGTTCGCACCGCCATGCGGCGCGGATTGTCAGTCGCATCGCAGTATAAACTGTCTTTGCGGACGTCAAAGTAAAACGCCGATAATTCGGTGGCGCAGAAATTATGGATTGCCGTGAACACTTCATGGAAGCGATAGGCGTTATAGCCTTCCCGCACTATTTTATCGAGCTCAGCCAGACGGTGTAGCACCCAGCGCTCTAATTCCGGCATTTTTTTAACATCGATAATCTCGGCCTCGGTAAAGCCTGCTAACGCGCCCAATAGATAGCGCAAAGTGTTGCGCAAGCGCCGGTAAAGATCGATGTTGTGCGCCAAGATTTCCTTGCCGATGCGCAAATCTTCCCGGTAATCGCTGCCAACCGACCACAGGCGCAAAATATCGGCGCCATGTTCGCCGACCACGCTTTGCGGCGCTACCACATTGCCCAATGATTTCGACATTTTCCGGCCTTCGCCATCCAACACAAAACCGTGGGTTAATACTTGCAAATAAGGCGCAGCATCCCGCGTTCCACAGGATTCAAGCAGCGAAGATTGGAACCAGCCACGATGCTGGTCGGAGCCTTCTAAATATAAATTGGCCGGCCAAGAAAGCTCGTCACGGCCTTCCAGCACAAAACTGTGCGTCGAGCCGGATTCGAACCAAACATCAACGATGTCGTTAACCGCGTCATATTCATCCGGTTTGTAATCAGGCTCTAAAAAGCGTTTCGGATCGCCTTTGTACCAGGCATCGGCGCCGTCTTTTTCAAAAGCCGTTGCAATACGCTCGATAATCAAGGGATCGCGCAGCAATTCACCGGTTTTGCGGTTTACAAATACGGCGATCGGCACGCCCCAGGCGCGTTGGCGGGAAATGCACCAATCGGGCCGCTCGGCGACCATGCTGCGAATGCGGTTTTGGCCCGATGGAGGGAACCATTCGGTTTCCTCAATCGCGCTCAAAGCTTTTTCCCGCAATTTGTTGGTGTCCATGCTGATGAACCATTGCGGCGTATTGCGGAAAATCAGCGGCGCTTTGGATCGCCAGGAATGCGGGTAACTGTGAGTCAATTTGCCCTTGGCCAGCAAATGGCCGGCTTTATTGATGGCTTCGGCCACTTCGTCATTGACCTTGTACACATGCTTGCCGGCAAAAAGCGGGACATGCGGATAATAGGTTCCATCGCCTTGCACGGTCTCCGGCACTTCGATTTTGAATTTGATGCCAAGATTGCAATCATCTTCGCCATGCCCCGGCGCGATATGCACCAGGCCGGTGCCTTGTTCGGTCGTCACAAAATCGGCCGGCAGAAGCGGAACGTCGAAATCATAGCCTTGCCCGCGTAAGGGATGAGCGGCGCTAGCGCCTTTTAATTCGGCGCCCTTGAATTCTTTCAAAATTTTGTGGTTTTCAATCTTGGTATTTTGCAGAAAATTTTCAAGCAATTCTTTGGCGACGATATATTTTTTACCGGCTTCGATCAGCACATAAGAAATTTTTTCGCCATAGGCGATGGCGCGGTTGCCGGGCATGGTCCAGGGCGTGGTTGTCCAGATAACGGCCTCGGCGCCGATTAAATCTTTTTGGGCCGATTTTAAAACCGGGAAACCAACATAAATGGTGGTTGAAGTATGGTCTTGATATTCCACTTCCGCTTCGGCCAGCGCGGTTTTTTCAACAGGCGACCATAAAACGGCTTTAGTGCCTTTATATAAACCGCCATTAACCACGAATTTCCCGATCTCCCGGTAAATTTGCGCCTCGGCTTTAAAATCCATGGTGCTATAGGGATGATCCCAATCGCCCTCAATCCCTAGGCGCTTAAATTCCTCGCGCTGGACTTTTAGCCAATGGTCGGCGAATTCGCGGCATTCCCGGCGGAATTCCAAAATCGGCACTTCGTCCTTGTCTTTGCCGGCGGCGCGATATTTTTCTTCGATTTTCCATTCAATCGGCAAGCCATGGCAATCCCAGCCGGGCACATAATAAACATCCTTGCCTTGCATGCGTTGCGAACGGTTAACGACATCTTTTAGAATCTTATTAAGAGCATGGCCAATATGCAGGTTACCATTGGCATAAGGAGGGCCGTCATGAAGGACGAATTTAGGCTGCCCCTTCGAGGATTCCCGCAGTTTTCGGCTTAACGCCATTTTGTCCCAACGTTCCAACCAGGCAGGTTCCCGCTGGCCTAAATTGGCGCGCATGGGAAAATCGGTTTTGGGAAGAAAGACGGTATTTTTGTAAAGATCGGTCATTTTGTATACTGTTTCATAAAGGCAACTACATTAGCCAAATATCCGCCATTCGCCAAGGGTAAAGCTTTCAGGGAGGCGCAGGCATAGTATTTATTTACTTAGGCGCCCTTGTTTTGACATGGTTGTCAGCGATAAGGCACGAAGGGGTTTTCAATCTTTGAAGACTTACTCTGGAGTTTTGATCTTTTACCAAAGGAGACTAAAAATGCGTTTATTATCTATTGCTATCGCTTTATTGGTAGCGGTTGCTGTTGCCAGCCCCGCTTTCGCCATGCAACATGGTTCGAAAGCGGATAAAACCATGGAAATGCAAAAAGGCGATATGAAGACTCAAAAGAAAGCTGCTCATCAGTCGAAAAAGATGAAGTATCACGCGAAGAAATCGGAAACTTCCCAAAGAGCTAGACTGGAAGGTCCTCGTTCGATGCAACGTCAAGAATACTAAGATTTTTTAAAAGTATATGAATTGAAAGGGCGCTGGTATTCCAGCGCCCTTTTTTATGCCAGCAGTGCCCGCGCTTTTTGACAATCAATACCGATTTGCCGGCGCAATTCTTCTAAATTATTAAAGCGCGCTTCGGGCCGTAAGTAATGCTGAAAGGCCACTTCCAGTTTTTGACCATATAAATCGCCGGAAAAATCAAGCAAATGGACTTCCAATAATTCCGGCTGCGCCCCGGCGATAGTGGGGCGGCGTCCAAAATTGGCTGCACCCGGAATTAATTGAGGAGATCCCGCTATTTTCACCCACACTGCGTAAACGCCATAAGCCGGGCGTAAGACCGCTTTGGGCAGGGAAATATTGGCGGTTGGGAAACCCAGTTCGCGCCCGCGCTTATCGCCATGGCGCACAAAACCGTTAATATGCCAGGACCGGCCTAAAATATTTTGCGCGGTTTTAACATCGCCGTTCATCAATGCTTCGCGCACTTTGGTCGAGGAATAAATTTCACCATTGGCCGATGTCACCGGCGGCACAACGGTTAGGCCGAACGCCTTGCCCTCGGCATAATGCTGCAGCAGCGCGGCGTTACCTTGACGGCGGTGACCGAAAATAAAATCATAGCCAACCACAATATGCCCGGCCCGTAAAACGCCGGTTAAGATTTTTTCTACAAATTCCACGGCCGTGACAGAGGCCAGTTGCCGGTTGAAAGGAAGGCAAAATAATAATTCCACCCCCTGTTCTTTCAGCAAGCGGAATTTATCGGTAAAAGTAGTTAGGCGGAAAGGTGGATCAAGGGGGCGGAAAAATTGGCGCGGGTGCGGTTCGAAACTCATGACCGCTAAAGGCCGGGAAGAACCGATAGCGATTTTTCCGGCTTCTTGGATAATGGCCTGGTGCCCCAAATGTACGCCATCAAAATTGCCGATCGCCAGAACCGCATCCTGGGCGCTTGAGGGGATTTCATGCAAATGACGAAACAGCCGCATAGCACGATTAAATAGCAGTCCGGCCTTTTAAAGGAAAGCTTTTAAGCCGCGGCAGCTTTGCTGGGCACCATAATCAAGGCTTCGCCTTCCAGCACCACCTTGTCATTGACCGAACAGGTGGTGGTGAAGGTTACGCGCTTTTTTTCGGCATTCAGTTCGGCGACCGTAACTTGGGTGCGCACGGTTTCGCCGATTTTAACCGGCGCCTTGAATTTCAAATTTTGCGATAAATAAATACTGCCCGGCCCCGGCAATTTGGTGCCCAGCACGGCGGAAATAAAACTGGCGGTTAAAATGCCGTGGGCGATGCGGGTTTTGAACATGGTTTTTTTGGCGTAATCTTCGTTCAGATGAACCGGGTTGGTATCGCCCGAAATTTTAGCGAAGCTGACAATATCGGCTTCGGAAACCGTGTTGGAAGCAGTGGCGCTCATGCCCACTGTCAGATCTTCAAAATATAAGCCGTTTGTTTCATTAGCCGCCATGGGACACCATCCAGAAAAGAGAAATTATAGGAAAGATAAAGCCGCAATCCACTTCCGTATTATAGCCTAAAAGTGAATAATAGCTTAACTATAGTTATCTTTTGTGGCTTTGTTCACGCTTCTTTTAGTGCTTGGCGGCATAATAAAGAAGGAGAAACGCCATGCGCCAAACCTTATTGTTTTTGATTGTTTTGGGCATATTAGGCTTAGCCGGTCATCCGGCATTGGCCTTGGCCATTACGCCTGCCGGTGCGGAAAAGGCTGCCGGTATGTCTGGGGCCATTTTTGTCAAATCGGGCAATATGTATGATTCGATGAAAAGACTCGGCAATTCCACTCAAAAAACTTTCAATCAATTGGACCGCAAAATGCAACCCGCGCATAAGCCCCCTAAACCTTATACTAAGCCGGCGAAGCCGAAACGCTATAAATAGTCCTTTTGCGGGCGCGAGCAAGGGGCATTGCGCCAAATCCCATAATCCGCTTTAAATAGGCTTCTTTTTAGGAGCCTTTCATGGCAAGTTCCAAAGCCGCTTTTGCCGGCCATCTACAAAATCAATTGCGCGATATTCAGGCCCAAGGCTTATTCAAGCAAGAGCGGGTGATCACCACTTCGCAGCATCCGCATATCAAGGTGCAGGGTGAGGGCGGCGAAAAATCCGTGCTTAATTTTTGCGCCAATAATTATTTGGGTTTGGCGAATCACTCTTCCCTTATTCAGGCCGCCGAAGCGGCGTTAGAAAGCCATGGCATTGGCATGGCATCGGTGCGTTTTATTTGCGGCACGCAAGATTTGCATCAGGAATTGGAAAAGCGCTTGGCCCAGTTTTTGGGCATGGAAGATTGCATCTTATACCCTTCCGCTTTCGACGCCAATGGCGGTTTGTTTGAAACTTTGCTGGGCGAGGAAGATGCGATTATTTCCGATACGCTTAACCACGCTAGCATTATCGATGGCATCCGCCTGTGCAAAGCCAAGCGCTTTCGCTACGCTAATAACGATATGGCGGAATTAGAGGCAAGACTAGCCGAGGCCAAAGATGCCCGCTTTAAATTAATCGCAACTGATGGCGTGTTTTCGATGGACGGCATTATCGCCGATCTTGAAAAAATTTGCGATCTGGCCGGCCGCTATGGCGCTTTAGTAATGGTCGATGATTGCCATGCCACCGGCTTTTTAGGCAAAAACGGCCGCGGCAGCCATGAATACCGTAATGTCATGAATCGCATCGATATTATCACCGGGACCTTGGGCAAAGCATTGGGCGGCGCATCGGGCGGATTTACGGCGGCATCCAAGGAAATTGTCGGCTTTTTGCGCCAGCGCTCCAGGCCCTATTTATTTTCCAACGCGGTGGCTCCGCCTTTAGTGGCGGCGGCGATCGCGGCGCTTGATGTGGTGGAAAAAGACGGCATCCGCCTGCGCGAGCAACTGCAAAAAAACGCCCAGCAATTTCGCGACGGCATGACGAAGCTTGGGTTTACTTTGGTGCCGGGCGAACATCCGATCATTCCCGTCATGCTGGGCGATGCCAAGCTGGCGCAAGATATGGCGGCAGCCTTATTGGAGGAAGGGATTTATGTGGTCGGTTTCTTTTACCCCGTGGTGCCGATGGGAAAAGCCCGCATCCGCACGCAAATGTCGGCGGCGCACACGGCGCAAGACGTAATGCGCGCGGTTGATGCTTTTGGCAAAGTCGGCAAGCAATTAAAAATCATTCAATAGGTGATTCATGCAAGCACTAGTGAAGGCAAAATCAGAAACGGGCCTATGGCAGCAAGAGGTGCCAAACCCCAAAATCGGCCCAAATGATGTGCTGATCAAAATCAAAAAAACCGCGATTTGCGGCACCGATTTGCATATTTATAAATGGGATGCTTGGGCCGCGCGCACCATTCCAACCCCGATGGTGGTAGGGCATGAATATGCCGGCGTGATCGCAGAAATGGGCAGCGAAGTAAAAGGCTTAAAAATCGGCCAGCGTGTTTCCGGCGAAGGGCATATTACGTGCGGCCAGTGCCGCAATTGCCGGGTTGGGCGGCGTCATTTGTGCCCGAACACGATTGGCGTCGGCGTGAACAGGGCAGGGGCATTCGCCGAATATTTGGCGATTCCGGCCGAAAATGTTTTTCCGATTCCCGATTCCATTCCCGATGAAATCGCCGCCATTTTTGATCCGTTGGGCAATGCGGTGCATACGGCTTTGGCGTTCAACCCCATTGGCGCCGATATTTTAATTACCGGCGCTGGGCCGATTGGCTGCATGGCGGCGGCGATTTGCCGGAAAGTGGGCGCCCGCCATGTGGTGGTGACCGATATTAATGATTACCGTTTAGATCTCGCGCGCAAAATGGGCGCGAGCCTTGCCATCAATGTGCGCCAAGAATCGATCAAAGACACTATTGCCAAGCTTGGCATACAGGAAGGCTTCGATATTGGCTTGGAAATGTCGGGGCATGATGCGGGGTTGGAAGATTTGCTTGAACATACGATGAATGGTGGCCAAATCGCCATTTTGGGCATTTTTCCGAACAAGGTGGCGATTGATTGGGATAAGGTTATTTTCAAGGGCCTTACCCTTAAAGGCATTTACGGGCGGGAAATTTTTAACACCTGGTATCAAATGGTGGCGTTAATCAATAGCGGCCTTGATGTTAGCCCGGTTATTACCCACCGCCTGAATTTCAAGGAATTTGATAAGGGCTTCAATATGTTGCTAAAAGGCCAGGCCGCTAAGGTGGTAATGGATTGGTAATCTCTTACGGCTATAATCGGATTTCTCTTTAGGATAAACTCTGATATACTAGCCTTTAATGACAGCTCCATTGCCGCAAAAACCCAGCTCTGCCGCCTTGGTTACGGCGCTTAACCCCCAGCATGGGCAGGGGCTGAAAAGATTTTTGACCGTTATATGGGAAAGCGGCCTTGCCCTTTTGGCGGCGTTTGCCAGGCCCTCCGCAATTCCCGAAAAGTTACGCCCGCATCCTCTTTCCCCGGCGGAAGAAGCATTGCAGAATTTGCCCCAGCGCACGGCTAAACCCATTCGACCCGCAGACCAAGAGCTTGGCAACTTATTGCGGCAAACGTTTAATATTGTGGGATTGCCTCGTCCAGCAGCACAAGCACAGCGCCAGAAGATTTTTGATCAAGCGATGAATTTAATCATGATGAAAGGGGCCGATCCCAATCTTTCCATAAAGAACGGAGAGCGCTTAGAGCATGTCGCCGCCCGCCTTGGCCCGGTGGCGATGGAATTCTTTATAAAGAATGGCGGAAAATTCACCGATAAAACCGGCGGTGATTCAGGCTTAACCTCGGCCCATATCGCCGCTGAAAATCCGTCAAGCTTTGAAATTTACCGCCAATTGGGCGGACCTGTTCACGAGCGGAAATTGTATGATGTTTGGACGCCGGCCCATATTCTTGCCGCGGCTAAAACCCGTTCCTGATTTTCTAAAAAATATTTCCTAAAATTTTGGTGCCCCCGGGGAGGGTCGAACTCCCACTCTGTTGCCAGAAGTAGATTTTGAGTCTACCGCGTCTGCCAGTTCCGCCACAGGGGCCTTAAGGGCACGCATCATAGCGGGGATAATTTTTACGTCAACACTCTTTAAGCCGCCTTGTTTTTGCCGCGTTGGCGTGGTTAGTGGCCGCATCATGCTCCGCCGCCTTTATCAATGGACATTATCTTTAAGCGCCAAGCCAGGGGCTAGCTGGGCCTTGGCCGCGGTTAGTTTTGCCGAATCTTCGGTTTTTTTGATCCCGCCCGATGTGATGCTGATCCCGATGTGCCTGGCCGACCGGACTAAGGCTTGGTTTTACGCAACTATTTGCACCATTGCCTCGGTATTGGGCGGTATCGCCGGCTATGCGATCGGTTATTTTTTATATGAAACCGTGGGTGAATGGATTGTGGCCACGTACGGGCTAGAATCGGGCTTCAATCATTTCGCGGTATTATTTCAGCAATATGGCGGGTGGGTGGTGTTGATTAAAGGGTTAACCCCCATTCCCTATAAATTGGTAACAATCGCCAGCGGGGTATTCAGCCTGAATATGGGGATTTTTATTACGGCCTCCATCATATCGCGGGGCGCCAGGTTCTTTTTATTAGCGGCGTTATTGCATCATTATGGCGAGCCGATGAAGGCCTTTATCGAGAAATATTTGGAATGGGTTAGCCTTGTTTTATTAGCCCTGGTGGTTGGCGGGTTTTTGCTGCTAAAATATTTTTAATGTCGTCTTTTCTAAGATCTCCCTTGGTTTTTGGTTTTGCCGCCGTGGCCGCCTTGGCGGGGGCGTATATTTTTCAATATGGCTTTGGCCTAGCGCCTTGCCCTTTATGCCTGTATCAGCGCTGGCCTTATATGGCGGCGATCGCCTTTAGTTTGCTGGCCTATAGTTTCCGGCATAAGCCGCTTTATGGAGTATGGCTGGGATTGCTGGCCCTGTCATTTTGGTTAAGCGCCGCGCTGGCTTTATTCCATGTGGGGGTCGAACAGCATTGGTGGCGGGGATTGGATAGCTGTCAGGGGCAAGCAATACCCACCAACCTGGAAGAGTTGCGCGCAATGATCGAAAACGCCCAGCCGGCCAGATGTGATGAGATCGCCTGGTCTTTCCTGGGTATTTCGATTGCCGGTTATAATTTAATCTATGCCGCCATTATGGGATATTTCGCCACCCGTTTTGCCCTAAAGGACGCCGCCCATGGCCAAACCCAAGCGCGCTAAAAACGCCAAGAAAATGAAAAAAAGGCCGGCTTATTTACCGGGCGATTTAACCCATCAAGCTTTGATCGACCGCATCATCCGCGTCGATCACGCCGGTGAATATGGCGCGAAAAGAATTTACCAAGGCCAATTGGCGGTTTTGCGCGGCACGCCATCGGAAAATTTGATCCGTGAAATGCAAGAGCATGAATTAGAGCATTTAGAATATTTCGAAAAAGAAATACCAAAACGCAATGCCCGTCCCACCGCGCTGTTGCCGCTGTGGCATATGCTAGGCTTTGCTTTAGGTGCTGGTACAGCGCTGTTGGGCGAGAAGGCGGCGATGGCCTGCACCATTGCGGTTGAAGAAGTGATTGAACAGCATTACCAAAAACAATTATTGGCATTGGGCGGCAAGGAAAAAGATTTGGCCAAACATATCGAAAAATTCTGCGCCGAGGAGGTTCACCACCGCGATATTGGCGTTGCACAGGGCGGGCGCGAAGCGCCGGGCTTTCAAATCTTGGAAAAAGCTATCAAGACCGCCTCAAAAGCGGCGATTTGGCTAAGCGAGCGCGTTTAAAGTTTAAAATCGTGCTTCGGCCAGACATATTTTAAGAAAAACCATGCCGCCGTTATAATGGTGAATAGCAGAATGTTGAACATGCGCGGCAGCTGATACACCATCATTGCCTGGCCGCCGCTGCCGAAAGAATCGGCAAAAATTTGCGCCAGCCATAACAGGAAGATCACGATGTTGGGCAAAATCACAAATAGGAAAGCCCATTTTGTCAGATAGCGCGATACTTCCATCATTTGCAGCACGAAGGGTATCAATAAAACCGGCCAGGCAAAGGAAAAAACCAATTGCTTAACGACCGAGCCGCTATAAAGCCCATGAAAGTACAAAGCAATATAGGCGAAAATAATTACATATGCCCAAATGCGGTTTGAATGATGCGTTGCCATAAAATCAAGCCTCCAATTCGGTGTCCCAGTAAAGATAATCGCGCCAGGAATGGTGCAAATAATTAGGTGGAAAAGCGCGGCCATTTTCCTGCAATTGGTTGGTTGAGGGCGGCTTTGGTTCATGCAGCAAAGGCATTCTGGCCTCCTTCGGCGAGCGTGAACCTTTTTCCAAATTGCAGCAAGCGCAGGCCGTTACCACATTGCTCCAAGTGGTGCGCCCGCCGCGGCTGCGCGAAATAACGTGATCGAAAGTTAGATATTGAGTGGGAAAACGCTCACCGCAATATTGGCAAGTAAAACGGTCGCGCAAGAAAACATTAAAACGGGTGAAGGCAGGGCGCTTAGAAGTTTCAATATATTCTTTCAGCGCAATGACCGATGGCAATTTGATGGTTGTGCCGGGGCTGCGCACCAAGCGGTCGTATTCGCTTAACACGGCGACACGGTCAAGGCATACGGCTTTAATCGTATCTTGCCACGACCATAAGGATAAGGGGTAATAAGAGAGCGGGCGGAAATCCGCATTCAACACCAGCGCCGGACAAGCTTCTAAGCTTAAGGGCGCTAACATCAAATCCTCCTGCTAGAAGATCGAGTTTTTTTGTTGGACCAGACACGCATCCTTTCACTATATCGCCTAAAGGTAATTTTTCAATATATGCCAGGGCTTTTGGCGAAATTTAGCCCCTATTGTGGTTTGGTGGGGCCCGTAAAAGAATAGTAACGGAAATTTTTTATTACCCGAACCTTAAGAATCCCCTTACAGGCCCCACCCTCAGTATGGCGGGATGGCGTTAATAAATTCTTTATTTTTCATGGGCTTACTGTGCAGCGCAGCATGGTGTTTCTTTGGGGAAACAGTCATTGTTTTATAAGTATTTTTTTGTTATGGTACGCTGGTAGAGGGAAAACTCATGAATAAGCGTGATTTTTTAAAGTTTCTTGGTACTGCTTCAGTAGCAGCACCCGTTGCGGCAATAACTAGTGCTTTAGTCTCCCCCTATCCTAATTCAATCAGGAAAGAGGAAGCCGCGGTAGAGCGCATTTTGCGCACCGGCATTATCCGCGCTGGTTATATCATTTATGAACCTGCTTTTACTAAAGATCCCAACACCAACCAGTTGAGTGGTTTTGTTTTTGATCTAGCGGAAAAAATAGCCGCTAACCTTAAGTTGCGTATTGAATGGGTTGAGGAAGTATCTTTTGGAACAGCGCTAAGTGGCTTGGAAACCGGACGTTATGATTTTGTAGCTTCACCCTTCTGGCCGAATGCAATTCGCGCCAGATTAGCGGATTTCTGTCAGCCAATTTTTTATAGCGCGATTGGAGTTTTTGTTCAGCAAAACGATAACCGTTTTAACGATCTTGAGCGGATTAATGATCCTACGGTTCGTATTTCTACGATTGATGGTGAAATGGCGGCAATGCTGGCCAGTGAGCGTTTTCCTAACGCTGCCCAGTTTTCCTTACCACAAAGCGCGGATATTTCTTTAATGTTGTTAAATGTTGTTTTGGGCAAAGCGGATGTAGCTATTACTGAAGTAGCCCTAGCCAACCAATTTATAAAAAAGAATCCTGGGAAATTAAAAAATATTGCTGCCTATAGACCTCTTCAAGTTTTTCCAAATGTTTTTCCTGTAAAGCGTAGCGAAACAGGTTTGCAGAATATGATTAATGTTGCTTTAGAAGAGCTGCTTAATTCTGGTTATGTTGATCAGTTATTGGATGCGGCGGAACCAAATAAAGGCGACTATTATCGTGTAGCCCTTCCTTATCGTACTCCGCAAGCTGTTTTTGCGGACTAATATAAAACCCGCTTCAAAAATTCCCCGCCTAAGTGAACGCCTATATCATCAATCCCATGCTGCAGGTTAGGGCGAAGATGGGTTTCAACTTCGATGCCGGCGGATTTAAGCGCGCCTTCGGCCATCGCCATCATGGCGGGGGGGACAACCGGGTCATCTTGGCCGTGAATTAACAGCACCGGCGGCTTGGCCTTGATTTCTTGGGCCAATTTCTCCGCTCCCAGCAAGGCGCCGGAATATCCCACAATGCCGGCGATTTTTTCAGGATAACGCAAGGCGAATTCCAGGCTCATCATCGTGCCTTGGCTAAAGCCGACCAACGCTAATTTATTGGCGGGCACGCCATAACTTTTTAATTTCCGGGCGATGAAATTTTCTAAAATCGGCGTGGCCATTTTGGCATTTGCTGAAATTTGATCGGGGGTTTGATCCCATAATTTAAACCATTGCCGGCCCATCGGCGCGCCTTCGCACGGATAGGGGGCGTTCGGCGATATAAAGGCGGTGTCGGGCATGGATTCAATCCAAAGTGGAGCTAGGCTGATTAAATCATGGCCATCGGCGCCAAGGCCGTGCAGAAAAATCACTAAGGATTTGGCGGTGCCCTTAAGCGCACCGATTTCCGGGCCGGTAAGATCGGGAGGGGACATTTGAGAATACCTACAATCAATAAAGTCTGGCGATTGAATCCATTCTGGCCTACACTGCTTTCATGGAAATTTCAACCGCCCAAACTATTATGCCCTTTATCGTCGTGCTGGCTATGCTGGCGACAGCCACAGTTTTGGCGTTCGGCGTGGTAACGCTGTTCATTAAAACCAAAGGCGGCCCGCGTTTTAGCAATAAACTCATGCGCTGGCGGATTATTTTGCAGGCTATTGCGCTCTTGCTATTTGTCATCTTTTTAGCCTTGCGCTAAATTGGCCGGCATGAAAATCCTGGTTCCTATCAAGCGGGTGATCGATTTCAACGTCAAAATCCGCGTGCGCGCGGATGGCAGCGGCGTTGAAACCCAAAATGTTAAAATGTCGATCAATCCGTTCGATGAAATCGCGGTCGAAGAGGCAATCCGCCTGAAAGAAAAATCGCTAGCGAAGGAAATCATCGCTGTTTCCATCGGCCCGGCGCAAGTTCAAGAAACTTTGCGCCATTCTTTGGCTTTGGGCGCCGACCGTGCGATTCATATAGTCAGCGATCAGGAATTATCGCCTCTGCAAATCGCCAAAATTTTGCAAAAAATAATCATGGAAGAAAGCCCCGCTTTAGTGATCATGGGCAAACAGGCGATTGATGATGACAGCAATCAAACCGGCCAAATGCTGGCGGCTTTGCTTGATTGGCCGCAGGCGACATTCGCCTCGAAACTAACGGTCAATGGGAATAACGCCGAAGTAACACGCGAAATTGATGGCGGGCTTGAAACTTTGGCGCTGGAATTGCCCGCTATTATTACTACCGATTTGCGCTTGAACACGCCGCGTTTTGCCTCGCTGCCCAATATTATGAAAGCGAAATCGAAACCGCTGGCTACAAAGCCGGTTGCCGAATATGGGCTTGATTTAAAGCCGCAAGTAAAAACCATCAAAGTGCTGGAACCTGCAAAACGCCAAGGCGGCATCAAGGTGGCCGATGTGCCGGAATTGGTGCAACGCTTAAGCGATGCCGGGGTGCTGCCATGATTTTGGTTATCGCCGAACATGATGGCAATCAAATCAAGCCCGCGACTTTATCGAGCGTGACAGCGGCTAAAAAACTGGGCGGTGATATTCATTTAGCGGTGCTGGGCAAACTTCCTGCCAAAGCCGCCACCATTGAAGGCGTTGCCAAGGTTTTACATAGCGAGCATGAAGCTTTCACGCACGGCTTGGCCGAACATCAAGCCAAAACTTTGGCGGCGATCGGGAAAAATTATACCCATATTGTGGCGCCTGCCACTTCGTACGGAAAAAATTTATTGCCACGCTTGGCGGCGCTTCTTGATAGCCAGGCGGTTAGCGATATTAGCGGCATCGAGACGCCGGATACTTTTATCCGCCCGATCTATGCCGGGAATGCGATAGCAACCGTGCAATCATTTGATGCGGTTAAATGCCTAACCATCCGCCCCACCGCTTTTGCAGGAGCGGCGATGGATAAAACCAATGCGCCGGTTGAAAAGTTCCCCGCTATTTTGGCCGGCCGCGCCGCGAAATTCGTAAAGTTGGAAGCCAGTATTTCAGCCCGGCCCGATTTAACCGCCGCCAATATTGTGGTTTCGGGCGGGCGCGGGCTTGGCAGCGCCGAGAATTTCAAAATGCTTGAAAAACTGGCCGATCAGCTAGGGGCGGCGATCGGCGCCTCCCGCGCGGCGGTCGACGCCGGATTTGTCCCCAATGATTATCAAGTCGGCCAAACCGGCAAAGTTGTCGCACCTAAGCTTTATATTGCCGTCGGGATTTCGGGCGCTATCCAACATTTGGCCGGAATGAAGGATAGTAAGGTGATCGTCGCCATCAATAAGGATGGAGAGGCGCCGATTTTTCAAATCGCCGATTTCGGCCTGGTTCAGGATTTATTCACCGCTTTGCCGGAATTGACGGCGGCGTTAGCAAAGAGGAAAGCAGCATGAATGCGATTAAGAATATCGGAGTAATCGGCAGCGGCCAAATGGGCGGCGGGATCGCCCATGTGGCGGCTCTTTCCGGTTTTACCGTGAAGTTATTGGATATAGCCGAAGACCGCTTGAAAAAAGCCATGGAGCTGATGGCAAAAAACATGGACCGTCAAGTCGCCAAGGGCAAAATTACCGAAGCGCAAAAAAAAGAAGCGCTTTCGCGCATCGTCACTTCAACCGATTATAAAATTTTCGACGCCGCTGATTTCGTAATTGAAGCCGCGACCGAAGATGAGGCGATCAAGAAAAAAATCTTTCAAACCTTGGTGCCGCATTTGCGCAAAGAGGCGATGATCGCCAGCAACACTTCGTCGATTTCGATTACGCGCCTGGCCGCTTCCACCGACCGGCCGGCCAAATTCATCGGCATGCATTTCATGAATCCGGTGCCGGTGATGCAATTGGTTGAAGTTATTCGCGGCATTGCAACCGATGAGCCTACTTTCGTCGCCGTCAATAATTTGGCCCTGCAAATGGGCAAGAATGTCGCCGTATCCGAAGATTTTCCGGCCTTCATCGTCAACCGTATTTTAATGCCGATGATCAATGAGGCGGTTTATGCGCTCTATGAAGGGGTAGGCGATATTATAGCAATTGATACGTCGATGAAGCTTGGCGCCAATCACCCGATGGGGCCGTTTGAATTGGCCGATTTCATTGGTTTGGATACATGCCTATCCATCATGCAGGTATTGTATGACGGCTTGGCCGACAGCAAGTACCGCCCCTGTCCGCTTTTGGTGAAATATGTCGAAGCCGGCTGGTATGGCCGTAAAAGCGGTAAAGGTTTTTACGATTACAGCGGTGAAAAACCGGTTCCAACGCGCTAATTTAGGGATAACTCGTTTTTACCGCCTTGGTAGGCTGGGGTTGATTTAAATACCCCTCAATTAAAGCAATTGCTTCTTTGCTATCCCACGCGGCTTCGCCGCTTAGGCGCCCAACCTCATACCCCTCTTTGTCGATCAATAAGGTCACTGGCAGGCCTTGCAATTTTAAAATGCCGGGGAGGGTATTCGCCGCATCGGTATAAACGGCCAGATTTTTAATGCCGACTTTATCATAAAAAGTTTTCACCATGGTGGCGCCGCCAAAATCTTGCGATACGGCGATTACCTCGATCCGTTTGCCGAATTTCCCTTGCAAACGGTCGAGCGAGGGCATTTCTTTAACGCAAGGCGCGCACCAAGTCGCCCATATGTTAAGAACAATAAATTGGCCCTTAAAGTCATTTAAGCTTTGAGGCCGGCCTTTTTCATCCATAAACTGGAATTCGGGCAGTTTTTGCGCCGGATGAAAGGGCATAAAGCCATCCAATGCCCAAACATTCATGGCCATTAGGCAAAGCAATATCACGAGGGATAAAATTTGCTGGGTTCGACGCATGAGGAATTCCTATCTTTTTCAAGAATGGTTTATACTGTCGATGATTTTACGCCGAATGCCGGAAAGAGGCAAATTAAAGGAGACATTGATGCGCCATCTGTTTTTGATTGCTCTTTGCCTGCTGGCTCTAAATGCCTGCGGTAAAAAGGGTTCTTTGGAAGAGCCGCCGCCCCGGGCCTCTGTGGCCGGTTTTTCTTATTAGAGAATGCGCCGGTTCAACTTTCGTTTAGCGTTCGGAAATCCTTTGCGCGGGGGCGGGCGGGCATTGTCGGTTCCGCCGCTATTATTATTGCGCGCTTATGCCGTTTTGCTGGTCGAGCGTTTGTTGCCTCAATTATGGCCAATGCTGACCGGCTTATTGATTTTTTTGGGGCTGGCTTGGATCAATTTTTTCACTTGGTTGCCACCTTTGGCGCATGCGCTGATGCTGGCGGGCTTTGTGACCTGGCTGGGGATGGAAATATGGATCATCCATCAATATTGGCGGGGGCCAAATCTGCACGATATTTTGCGCCGCATCGAATTGGCCAGCCATTTGTCCCACCGTCCGTTAAGCGCGGCTAACGATAAAATTTTTGGGCCGGCAAGCGCTAAAACTTTATGGGAATGGAACAAACAAAGGCTGCGCGATCAAGTCGCCGCTTGGCAGGCCGGATTGCCGCGCTTAAGCCTGGCGGCCGAAGACCCCTTTGCTTTACGGGCGCTATTGGTCATTTTTGTGGTGCTGGCTTATGTCATGGCAGATGAAGAGGCAGCGCAGCGTTTGCAGCGCGCATGGTTGCCGCCCACGCCACCGGCTTCAAGTTTGGCGACTTCCATCGCCGTATGGGTGGTGCCGCCGTCCTATACCAAATTGCCGAATATTATTTTGGCGCCAGGAAAAAAAACCGATGGCGTGATTGAAATTCCGGCCGGCTCCACTCTTTGGGCGCAAGTCGATGGAGCGCGGCATATCCCGCAAATCATTACCGATAAAAAATCGCAAAGTTTGGAAGCTTTAACTCAAAATAATTATCAATGGCACGGCGATTTACCGGCCACCGCCACTTTGCAATTGCGGGTAGGCTGGCAGAATTTAGGCTCTTGGCCGATTAAAATTATTTCTGATCTTGCGCCCAAAATTGAATTGCTGGGGAAACCCAGGCAAACCGAACGCGCCAATTTGCGCATCGATTACAAAGCCGAGGATGATTATGGGCTAGAGGCCATTACCGCCGAAATCGGCAAACCCGATGAGGAAGAAAAAATTATTTTAAATCTGCCGGCGCCGGTCAAAAAATCGCCGGCTGCAGCGCAAACCAGCTTTCAAGATGTAGCCTATCACCGCTGGGCAGGGGAAGAGGTAAGAATCCGTTTAATCGCGCGCGATGCGCTGAATCACGTTACCGCCACCGAATTTATTCCTTTTATTTTACCTAAGCGGCAATTCGATAATAGCTTGGCCCGGCGTTTAATCGGCAACCGCGAGGTTTTAATCGATAGCCCCGGCAAGCGAAACGAGGTGAAAAATGATTTAGGCGCCGTCTTGGCGGAAGTAAAAGAAATTGTCGGCGATGTGTTGGCGACTTTGGGCATACGCTCTTCTTACGGACGCCTTGCTTTCGATCCGGCTGTAAGCGCGGTTGACGAAACAGTGCCTTTATTATGGGAAACCGCTTTGCATATTGAAGATAGCGGGGTTTCCAACGCCGAAGCCAAGCTGCGCCGCATCGAACAGGCGTTGCAAGAAGCGTTGGCGGCAGGCGCTTCGCCCGAGGCGATTGAGGCGCTATTGGATCAGTTTGATCAAGCCTTAAGCGAATATCTCACCAACCTTGCGGTTGAAAGCGAAAAACGGGGGCTGTTCGATTTACCGCCGCTGGATATTGAAGCGCCGTCTTTAGGGGTGAATGAATTGGAACGTTTAGTGCAGCGTTTGCGCCAATTGGCGATGACCGGCGATCGCGGGCAGGCGCAAGATTTATTATCGAAATTACAATCGATGATGGCGAATTTGCGCAGCAAGCCAAATGCGCCTTTAACGCCCGAACAAAAACGCGCCATGGCCGCTTTGCAGGCGATACAAAATGTTCTACGCCAGCAACAGGGCGCCCTTGATGAAAGCGCCGCTGTCCGCGCGCAAAATCCCGCGGCATGGCCTGAAGCAAGCATCGGCAAAGCTATCCGCAGCCAGGCCGAAATCAAAGAAAATTTGGCCAAGGCGTTAAAACCGCTGCAGGAATTAATTCCTTTGCCAAACTCTTTCACCGAGGCCGACGGCGACATGAAGCTAGCCATCCAGGATTTTCAAAAGAAACAAACTGCCGCGGCCTTTTCGCATCAACAGGGCGCCGCCGAAAAACTGCGTCAAGCGCTGCAAGAATTGATGCAACAATCGAACAGCGGCGCGGGCGGCGCAATGCGGGCGGCGGGCGGTAAAACCGATCCTTTGGGGCGGCCTATTGGCGGCGCCTCTTCCCTCGATGCCCAAGGCATTAAAATTCCCGAAATGCAGGAAATGGAAAAAGTGCAAGATGTAATGGATGAATTGCACCGCCGCAGTGGCGATGTTACCCGCCCCTCGGTTGAGCAAGATTATATTCACCGCCTGCTCAAAAGATTTTAAGGGGTTATTTTGCTTTCGGTAAAACGCACCACTACATAAAATGGCGGGGTGGGCGGGTTCTCGCGCTTGACAATAAAGGGAATGCTTTCGCCGGCGCCTAGACCTGGCGCAGGCGGGGGAAGCGTCCATTCCAATAGACGGCGTTTTTGCTCATCCAGCAAAATGACTTTTAAATTGGGAATTGCAACCGCTTGATCCAGGTTGTTTTTCAAGGCCCCGGTTAATTCCAGCAGAGGCGGGTCGGCTTCGCCATCGAGGCGCGAATGAAGGGCATCAATGCTTAAGCCCGCTCCTAAGGTTGCAACCGGCAAACCTATTTGCTGGTAAAAACGGGCCGCGGGCGGCCACAGGCCGGCGATATGATCCCGCGTAAAGGCCAGCACGGTTACTAGTATCAGAACGCAAAAAGCCAAATACGCATCCCAGCTTAAGCCCCATTTTTTTATTTTGACCCCCGGCAGCGGAGCTTGGCGCATGGTTTTCGGCAAATCGGGAGTGGCTTGATTAGCCGCCGTAATGGCGGCCGCTGGCGATGCGGCCGAGGGATTTTGCCACCATTGATGGGCGCATTTTCCGCATTGTAATTGACGGCCCTTAGCGCCCAGCTGGGCTGGGTCGAGTTCAAATTGGGTATGGCAAGAAGGACACGGGATGATCATGGAACGGCAATTCCCCTTGAGGAAGTTATAGAAGGACATTTTCCCTTGCACAAGCGCCTATATTGATAGGAAGCCCGAAATAGCGTAAAGCGTTAGGGGAAGAGGCAAGATTTATATATGCATCAACCCATTATTGTCCGCGCTGAAAATTTGACAATTGCTTTTGGCCCCGTTGCGGTGGTCAAACAGGTTAACTTTACCCTTAAACAAGGGGAGTTTTATTTTTTGACCGGCCAAAGCGGCGCCGGTAAGTCCTCGCTGTTGCGTTTGCTATATTTGGCGGGGCGGCCTAGTTCAGGGGAATTAGAGGTTTTTGGCGAAAGAATTTCCACCCTTCCCCGATCGCAATGGCCAAAATTGCGCCGCCGCATGGGCGTGGTGTTTCAAGATTTCAGGCTGCTTGGCCATTTAACGGTTTTGGATAATGTGGCGCTGCCTTTGCGCATTGGCGGAGCCAATAAAAAGCAAATTGAAGATCATGTGCGTGAGTTGCTTGATTGGGTAGGCTTGGGCGACCGTTTACATGCCTATCCCTATACCTTATCAGGCGGGGAACAGCAGCGGGTGGCCATTGCCCGGGCGGTAATCACCAAACCGGCCCTATTGTTGGCTGATGAGCCGACCGGCAATGTTGATGACGCCATGGCCATGCGCTTGATGTATTTATTCGAGGAACTTAATAAAATGGGCACAACCGTTATCATCGCCACGCATAATGAAAATTTGATCAAACGCTTTTCTTATTCAACGCTGCATTTGCAGGAAGGAAAGCTGGCTTTGGACAAGGTGGCGGCATGAGGCGCTGGCTTTCCTCACGGGCTCAGGCGCCCGCCGAATTGCCCCTGCGGCGCGACGACACGACGCGCTTTATGCCGTGGATTATCGCCGTTATGGTTTTTTTGATGGCGCTGGCATTAGCGGCGGCCCTTGGCATTAAGGGGGCGATGGCCGAATGGAATCAGCAATTGGGCGCTACCTTAACCGTGCAAATTCCCGTGCCCTTGAAACGGGAGCGCGACAATGGCGATCAGCGGGTGGAAAAAGCGTTGAAAATTCTGCGCTCTACCCCTGGCGTGGCGGCGGCCGAGGCGGTCGATCAGCGCGAGGTAAAAGACTTGCTGGAAACTTGGCTGGGCAAGGGCAATGTGGTGCCGGAATTGCCGGTGCCCCGTTTAATTGATGTCAGTTTAGAACCGGACATCGAAGTCAATTTAACCGATTTAGAGCAACGGGTTGCTTTGGCTGTGCCGGGGGCTACGCTGGATGATCATAAATTGTGGCTGGCGAATTTATTGGAACTGGGCGATAAAATTAATTACATCGCGCTCGGCGTTTTGGCTTTAATAGCTTTTGCCGGCTTGGCGGTAGTTACCTATGCCACGCGCAGCGGCTTAATCACCCATAACCGGACTATTGAATTGCTGCATATTATGGGCGCACCCGACAGCTATATCGCCGCCCGTTTTGCATGGCATATTCTGGGCTTAAGTTTGCTGGGCGGGATTTTAGGGCTTGCCCTGGCCAGCCTCGTGGCTTTTATAGTCTATCAGGCGGCC
Source organism: Dongiaceae bacterium (assembly GCA_050182275.1). Taxonomy (GTDB): domain Bacteria; phylum Pseudomonadota; class Alphaproteobacteria; order SHNJ01; family SHNJ01; genus JBFXCK01. Next base: position 202,938 of record JBFXCK010000001.1, read on the forward strand.
GATAATTTAGGCGAGGCTATGTTTCCGCTGCTGACGTTAAATCGCTTTGATCTTGCCGCGCTTGCTTTATTGCCGCTGGGGGTTGCGGCTTTCACGATGCTGGCTGCCGCTGCCACGGTATTGCGCCGTTTGCAGCGCTTGGCTTAAAGGTTCAAGCCGATGAAAAAATTGGTGATCCTCGACCGCGATGGGGTCATCAACCGCGATAGGATTGATTCCGTCAAAAGCATTAGCGAGTTTGTTTTTTATCCCGATGTGCCGCAAGCCATTAACCGCCTCAATCAAGCCGGGCTTAAAGTGGCAGTCGCCACCAACCAGTCCATTGTAGGGCGGGGCATTATCACCCAAGAGGAGTTGGACGCCATTCATACGCATATGATCCAAGAATTGGGAAAAGCCAATGCCAAAATCGATGCGATTTTTATGGCAACCGATCATCCCGATCAAGCAAGCGCCCGGCGCAAGCCCGGCGCCGGAATGTTATTAGAGGCGCTAGCCCAGTTCGGCGTTAGCGCTGATGAAAGCGTTGTTATCGGCGATAGCTTGCGTGATTTAGAGGCGGCGAAAAAGGCCGGTATCGATCGTATTTTGGTGCAAACCGGCAAGGGAAAAGCCCTTGCGGCTGAGGGCTTGCCACCCGCCCTTGAACCTGTTTTAGTGATGATGAATTTGTCCATGGCGGTACGCTTCTTATTGAATAGCTGATGAAACGTTCGATTCCTAAACCCCGTTTAAAGGCGCTGATTCGCCGCGATTTTCGCCGTCTACTATGGGCGCTTGCGCTGGCCGCCCTATTATTCGGCGCCGGATTGATTTGGTTTGTCGGCACCGTGCCGCGCCAAGTGGCCGATACGGCCACTCGCACCGATGCGGTAGTGGTGTTAACCGGCGGCGCTGAACGCTTAACCACCGGCTTGAAGCTTTTGCAGGAAAAACGCGCCAAAATGATGCTGATTTCGGGCGTTGGTTCCGATGTCGAGGATTTCCGCGAAATTATTTTATACAATAAAAATATCAAAAATAAATCTTGCTGCGTTGAGCTGGGGCGGCGCGCCGAAGATACGCTGGGCAACGCTGAAGAGGCAGCTTTGTGGATGCGCACCAATCATCTTTCTTCTTTGCGCTTGGTGACAGCGGCTTATCATATGCCGCGCTCGCTTTTAGAATTTCAAGCCGCGATGCCCGATGCGGTTATTATTCCGCATCCGGTCTTTCCGGCGAATGTGCGCTTGGATGAATGGTGGAAATCGCCCGGCACAGCGGGTTTGCTGGCGCGTGAATTTGTGAAATATCTTGTCGCCGCGATTTGGCATCAATTGGTGTGGCCGTTATGGCCATTGCATCACGAGTAGCTGGCATGATTTTGTGGTTGCGCTCGCTGCTTTTTAATATTTTATTCGTCGTTTCATTATTTTTGATTGGCGTATTGGGCTTGCCTTTGGCCTTTATTTCCTTTGGCCTGGCGTGGAAAGTGGGCCGCGCTTGGGCCAAGACGGTGACTTGGCTGTTCCGCTATGTGGTTGGCTTGGAATATGAGGTGCGCGGCCCGGAAAATATTCCAAAAGGTTCTTATATTATCGCCTCGCAACATCAATCGACTTGGGAAACGGTTTTCTTTTTGTATTTTTTCAACCGTCCGGCTTTTATTTTGAAAAAAGAATTAATGTGGCTTCCTGTTTTCGGCTGGTATTTAGCGTTGTTGCGCCATGTGCCGATTGACCGGGCAGGAGGGTTGAAGGCTTTGCGTAAAGTGGTGGAAAGCGCCGAAAAAGTTTTGAATCAAGGCCGTCCGGTAATTATTTTTCCCGAAGGAACGCGGGTACGGCCGGGCGAAAGCCAAAGCTATCAAGCCGGCATCGGCGTTTTGTATGACCGCTTGCAAGCACCGGTTTTGCCTGTTGCTTTAAATTCCGGGTTATTTTGGCCAAAGCGTTCTTTCCTTAAATATCCGGGCAAAGTCATTGTTCATTGTTTACCGCCTATCATGCCGGGCTTAAATAAGAATGATTTTATGAAAAAACTGGAGCAGGATTTAACGCTTGCCGGTTCGAAGCTATTGCTTACATCGTCTGCGGCGTAGTAGCGCCCGCGTAAGTGCCGGGTATTGGTAAATAGGCCGGTTTACGGGTGGGTTTGGCGCCGCCGGTTGAATAAATTTCCTTGCGCGCTTCAATCAATAAAGCGCCGGCAAAGCCGGGCAGCCAATTTTGCCCCAGTTTTTCCCACATTTTCGCCGATGACAGCCACAAGCGGCTTCGCATCGGCGGCATGAATAAAGCACGCGAGGTGGTAAGCGGCGTGAAATAATGATCGCGCAAAAGGCGCAGCAATTGCTGCAAGCTATAAGGCTGGCCATGGCCAAAAGGCGTCCGCTCCAGCCGCGACCAAAGCCCCAGACGGTTAGGCACCACCATCAGCACCCGTCCATCGCCAGTTAGGGTGCGCCATACTTCATCCAAAAAGGCGGTGGGATTCGAGGTGCCTTCCAAACCATGAACAATCAAAATACGGTCCAGCGAAAAATCGGCGAAGGGCAATTGATATTCGTAAGCCAGCGCCACGCTATTCAAAGGCGTATTGGGCCAGGGAATAACGCCTTGGCTGGCCGGCATTAACGCAATACGCCGTTCGCACGCATCTTTATAGGCATCCAGAAAAGGGGTGGCATAGCCAAGGCCCAGCAAACGCTGCCCCCGCAAGGAGGGCCAAATCTCGAGAATTTTTTGCCGCAAAATGCGCCGCGTCACCTGCCCTAAAGAGCTGGCATAAAAATCCCGTAATTCGCCGACATCGTTGAACATGGCTATAGTTTAAGCACAAAGCTTTAATCTTCTGTAATAAAATGAACGGGTTAGATGTTAATTTTTTTGATTGCTAGGGATTTTGAATGTTTTATACTTTACCTTATAGGAAAGGGTTCAATAAACAGTGATAAAGCTCACTAATTATAGAATAGCTTTGACAGGTTGTGTCGTTGCCGCTGTTATATTCCTGGGCCAACTTTGGAAGCGGCCAGCCAAGCAGGAAGCTCCGGCACCATCCTTGCTTTCCGTCGATCAAGCAAGCTTGCCCTTACCGTCCCGTCCCAGACTTTCTTTGCCATTGGTAAAACAAGCTGTTAAAGGCGCTTCCCCGGAAAAAACTGTCGATTTGCCAGATTTTTCTTCAGAGGGCGAGGTTTTTAATTTTTCATTACCTAATTATCAGTTGCGGGTTTATGCCTCTCCCTATCCCGGCTCTTATTTTTTATCCCGCTTAAAATTTGGCAAGCCAACCGGAGAAGTGGAGAAGGGGCTGGAAGAAACCAGTTCCGAAATATGGTCTTTAATTTCAGAAGAGCAGCTAATTGGATTACAATTGCTGAAGGAAGAGGGAAAAACCCCTCAACAAGCTGCCATGGATCTTGACTTGCATAGTGTGACTCAGGCGGTTCCGCCTAATTTTGGGCCGGCTTTTATATCGATGGATCATTTTGAAGATGGTTCCGCTAGGATCACCATGCTGGGATATTTCGGCATTTCCGGCAATATTCAAGAAGATGCCAGAGTTTTTTATTCCAGCAATGGCGATGAAACCTATCGTTGGACGGAAGGCAATAATTATTACGAAGTAATTCAAGATAGAGAAGGGCGCATCATCCAATACCGTTGGGGCCCTGATTCTTCCCAATTTCATCTTGATGTAAGGCTGGGGGAGGATGGCAAGCCATTTATTTTCAGGCAAGATGGAATTTTACCGCAAGGCGCCTTCCCGCGCATGAATCATGGCTCAATCTATGTGCCCCATGCGCCCTATTGGCCGAATTCGCCCTGGCAAGGCCGTTTTGGCTTCCCCCCGCTTGAAAATGAGCCGAGTTCTTATTTTTTGGTACGAGATAAGATGCGCGAAAGTATTTAGGCCATATATTGACCGCCGTTAATATCGAAGGTGGCACCGGTGATAAAGCCGCTGTCTTGAGCGGCTAAAAACACCACCAGGCGCGCGACCTCGGCGCCGGCGCCAAGACGCCCAACCGGAATTTGCGCAACGATTTTTTGGATAATCGCCGCATCAACCGCCTGCACCATTTCGGTATTAATATAGCCGGGGGCCACGGCATTAACGGTGATTCCTTTAGTGGCCGATTCCAGCGCCAAAGCGCGGGTGAAGCCGATAATGCCCGATTTGGCGGCGCTATAATTGACTTGGCCGAATTGCCCTTTGCGGCCATTGATCGAGGCAATGTTGATAATGCGGCCAAAATTTTGCTCGCGCATTCCCTCAATCACGGGGCGGGTCATGTTGAAACAAGAGGTTAGATTGGTTTCAATGACCTTGTGCCATTGCTCGGGCGACATTTTATGAAAAGTGCCGTCCATGGTGATGCCGGCGTTGTTAACCAGGATAGAAATTTTCTGACCCAGCTCTTTTTCAACTTGTTTAATGCCATCGGCACAAGCTTGGTAATTGGCGACATCCCATTTAAAAACATGCACGCCGGTATCGGCCTTGAATTTCTTGGCGGCTTCCTCATTGCTGTGATAGGTCGCGGCCACATCATAGCCAGCGGCCTTTAAAGCCTTGCTGATATCGGCGCCAATGCCGCGTGTGCCGCCGGTAACTAAAGCTAATTTTTTACTCATCTTCTTCTACCTTTTGCTAATTCAAATAGGGGTTTTTGGAATTGGCCTATATCATCAGATAAACCAATGCCCAATTGAAATCGGTGTGCTGTTCCCAAACAAGGTAACCAAGAAATCGATGGAGTTTTTTCTTGAACGGGCATAACGCATAAAGTAATGTGGGGATCATATTCTTCAGAAGTTGGGGGATATTGGCAATGAGCCTTTTCCAGCAGTTGAAAAACTTTTTGCCGTAAATCAAGAATTTCCTTATCCGGTCTTGTATCTACCCAGATACTCCAAAAATTATTACGCCCCCAATCATCCAAGCTGCGAAAAAGCAAGCCTGATAAATAGATTTTATAGAATTTTTTGAATCGCCTAAGCGCTTGCCGGATTTCATCAAGCGAAAAATTCTTTGGCAAATAAAATTGTACTAAAGTCACATGCGGCAGCGCTTTGCCATGTGATAGCAAATAGCCCTCTGCGCTATGGCGAAAATGGCGCTGGGCATAATTGATTAAATCGGCCGCTAAACCGTCTTCCGGCAATAAAGCGATATTATAGCGTTGCCGGGATTTTTTCATCGTTCATCCCTTGTCCGCGCAAGACGCTGTGCTGCCGCCGGAGCCGAGGGGATTTTTCCGCCGATCGAATAATCGGGGCGTTGCAAAATATAGCTTTGAAAATCAACCCGCCCGCCGATTAATTGAGCAGCGGTTGTTTGCAAGGTAGTTTTAAATCTGGCCATTTTATTACCGTCAAAACCGGTTAGAATAAATACATCTAAAATCGGGTCTTGCCGCATGCTTGATGGAGCCGCGGCCAAATCAAGCAAGGCGATTTTGACCCAATCACGGCGAATTTGCAGCGCAGTAGCAGCAGCTTCGGCCAGCGCATGATGAATTTCCGCTTTTTTCGCCGAGGTTAAATCGGCAAATATTTTTCTGGGAATATAAAAATGAATTTCCGGCATGGTTTTAAACTCCTTCTATACACATTGCAATTCCCATCCCGCCGCCGATGCATAAAGTGGCAAGCCCTTTTTTCGCCGAGCGGCGGCGCATTTCGTGCAACAAAGTCACCAGCACGCGGCAGCCCGAAGCGCCGATGGGATGGCCCAGGGCGATCGCCCCGCCATTGACATTCACTTTGCTTTCATCCCAGCCCATGTCTTTGTTGACGGCGATTGCCTGGGCGGCAAAGGCTTCATTGGCTTCGATCAAATCAAGATCACTTATTTTCCATCCAGCTTTTTGCAAAGCGGCGCGGCTGGCCGGAATAGGGCCTGTGCCCATAATGCTGGGATCAACGCCGCAAGTAGCCCAGGAAGCAATGCGGGCCAGGGGTTTAAGGCCGCGTTTCTTCGCCGTCTCCGCGCTCATCAGCACGACGGCGGCGGCGCCATCATTGATGCCCGAGGCGTTGCCGGCGGTGACGGTGCCGTCTTTTTGAAAGGCGGGTTTTAAATTGCCCAGGCTTTCGGCGGTAACGCCGGCCCTGGGGTATTCATCATTTTCAATAATCGTATCGCCCTTTTTGCCTTTGATGGTGATCGGCACAATCTCCTCTTTAAATTTGCCAGCCTTTTGCGCGGCCTCAGCCTTTTGCTGAGAGGCGGCGGCGAAATTATCTTGCATTTGGCGGGTGATTTGCCATTTTTGCGCGACATTTTCGGCCGTAATGCCCATGTGATAGCCGTTAAAAATATCCCATAATCCGTCTTTGATCATGGTATCGGTGAATTGAATGTCGCCCATTTTCTGGCCGCTGCGTAAATAGGCAGAGTGTGTGGAAAGGCTCATGCTTTCTTGGCCGCCAGCAACGACAATTTGCGCATCACCATTTTTAATAGATTGCAAGCCAAGCGCAACCGCGCGCAAGCCCGAACCGCATACCTGATTTATGGTGTAGGCGGTTTTTTCCTGCGGAATACCCGCCGCCATTGAAGCCTGGCGGGCCGGATTCATACCGGCGCCCGCTGTTAGAATTTGGCCCATCACCACTTCATCAACATCATTAGCGGCCACATTGGCGCGGGATAGAGCGGCCTTGATGGCATGCTCGCCCAAAGTAGCTGCGGATAGGGTGCCTAAAGACCCCATAAAAGAACCAATCGGGGTGCGGGCGGCGCTAACAATTACAATTTCAGTCATGGGAACTCCTTATAATCAGTTTCTAGCACGGCTTTAGACGTTATTACACCATTTCACGATTTGCGGCCAAACTTGTTTTGGCGCATCCAAAGAGGCCATCATGCCAATGTGTCCGGCTTCAACATGGATACAATGGGCGTCCGGCAGGGCTTCAGCTAGGGCGGCAGCGCTGGCTGGCGGCACGATTTTGTCATGTTTGGGAACCACCACCAGGCTAGGAACCTCTATATAACGCGCTTGAACATATTTTCCCGCCACCCGCCATAGATTTTTGGCGATCACGTTGCTGCCATACCAGCCCTCTAGCGCGTCGATCGCGACTTTTCCGGCTAAAGGCACCCCGTCATTAATCCAATCTTCCAAAGCCACGAAACGGCGTTGTTCGGCAGACGGCCTTTCCGGCAGAGAGGAGAATTTGCGCACCCCCGCTAAGGGATCAAAACTTAAGAATAGCGCTTGGATGACATCGATAGGGAATAAGTTTTTTTCCAATACCGGCCGCCAGCCTTCGGCCAATTGGCCAAGCGCCTTGGCGCGGGCTTTATCTTCGGTATGAAAGTCAAAAGGCGTGGCCAGGAAAATAAGACCTTTCATGGCTTGCGGGGCTAGGGCTGCCAACCCCAGCGCCAAGATTCCCCCCATGCAATAGCCCAAGACCAAAGGCGGCTTGCCGCTATCGGCAATGATGGCGGTTAAAGCCGGCAAAAGCGCCTGGCTAATATAATCGCTTAAGTTCCAGCCGCTTTCGATGGCGCCGGGTTCATGCCAATCTAAAATATAAGGCGCGAAGCCTTGATCGACCAAATATTGCACAAAACTTTGTTCGGGCAGTAAATCCAAAATATAGGCGCGGTTGATGAGGGAAGGGACCAGTAAAACCGGCTTGGCTTTTTTCTTCGCCGCGCCGTAATAATCAAGGGTGATATTGCCATGCCGCCACAGGGTTTCATGCGGGCTGGGCTGATGGCGGTGAGGGTGTCGATGGTAAAGCGCAACGCCTTGATTGAAGGCGGCGATTTGCTCAAGACCTGCGGCGCGCAGGGCGTTTTGAAATTCGGGGTTTTCGAGCAGTTTTTGATCCGCTTTTGGCAGGCGTTTGGCGAAGCCGTTCGAGTTCAGCTTCCAATTGTTCAAGGCGCTCTCTAAGGTCAGATGGGGGAGCAGAGCCAGCTGATGATGCAGGGGTAAAGGACGTGGCCCAAGGTGCCGTGAAAAAAGCCGAGAAGTCATTGCTATATTTGGTAAAAGGATTCAGTAAATTGTTTTGCGCTAAAAACCGCTGCATGGCGTCAAAATGCTGCGGGTCTTGCATCCATGTTAGCAGCTGTTCCTGCCAGGCGGCAAATAATTGCTGGGCTAAGGGTTTCATCGCGTTTTTAGTCATAGAAATGATGTAAGCCAAACCCAGGCAAAAAGCCAGTTTTTTGCGCAATATACGATTTTATGTGCAGTGCAATAAAATTATGCTGCATAGTTTTTGCATTGCAGGGCGGTTCAGGCTATAGTGACCCACCCCATAAAAGGAAGGTTAAGCATGGCAGATCGCAAGGCATCTATTCCGCAAGTTGTTATTAAGAAATACGCCAACCGGCGGCTTTATAATACATCGACCAGTACTTACGTCACGCTGGAAGATTTATGCCAAATGGTGAAAGACGGCATCGATTTCGGCGTCTATGACGCCAAAACCGGCGATGATTTAACCCGCGGCGTTTTAACGCAAATCATTGTCGAGCAAGAAGGCAAGGGCAGCCATTTATTGCCGACCCCGTTCTTGAAACAATTGATCGGGTTTTACGGCGACAGCATGCAAGGCGTGGTGCCGCGGTACTTAGAACATTCCTTGAGGAATTTCGCCAACAACCAGGAACAGCTGCGCAAATATTTGAACGACACCTTGGGCGGTTTATTTCCCTTCGGCGGTTTAGGCGAGATTGGCAAGCAAAATATGGCCTTAATCGAAAAGGGCCTAAAAATGTTCATGCCTTTCTCAGAGGGCGGCATGCCGCCCTTTCACTCTCCGGCGGCTAAAGGCGGTGAGGAAGACATCGACAGGCTAAAGATGCAGCTTGACGATCTGCAAAAACAATTCAATCATTTAAGCCGGAAAAAATCCTAGAATTCTCTGCGCTTTAGGGGAACCAAAGGGTGATTCTGCGGACGGCCGAAATAATGGCCTTGCAGGTAATTGACGCCCAGGCGCTGCAGGATTTCCGCATCTTCATGTTCCTCAACGCATTCAGCGATGGTTTTAATGCCAAGCCCGGTCGCCAATTCCACCAGGGTGCGGACGAATAATTGATTGCCGACATTGGTGCAAATCCCTTGCGAAAAGCTGCCGTCGATTTTGACCAGGTTAATCGGCAGGACGCGCAATTGGCGGTAAGAGGTATAGCCGGCGCCGAAATCATCCAACGCTACGGCGCAACCCAATTCACGCAAAGCGCCTACAAAATGAGCAGCTTCTTTTAAGTCGGCCAAGGCGGCGGTTTCGGTGATTTCAACCGTGATGCGTTCGGCCAATGACAAGTTGTTTTGCAGCTCTTTCTTTAGGCGCTGCAGCCAAACCCCGTCGCCTACATTAAAACCCGATACGTTAACTGCAAGACGCAGTTCGGGATGCTGACGCAAATTATCCAGCACTTGCTGCAATACAGCTAAATCGATTTCACGCATAAGGCCCAGCTGTTCGGCAATAGGCATAAATTGACCGGCCGGCATTAGATTGCCTTGATGGTTTTGAATCCGCGCCAAACATTCAGAAAAGGCCACTGTTCCCGACCCCGCTTCAACAATCGGCTGGAATGCCAGCTGCAGGCGGTTTTGCCGCAAGGCGTGACGGATTTCTTGAGCGATAACGAAATGATCACGGGTGATGTTCTTGCCCTGGCGTTCGGGCTGATAAACCACGAAGCAATTCCGTCCCAAACGTTTAGCTTCTTGCAGCATGCTTTCGCCCCGGGCGATGGTTTCATGCGCGGTTAAAGCATGTGCCGGAAATTCTACGCCGCCGATGGAAACAGTAACCCCAACCTCGCCTTTGGAAGTCGGAATCATATCGCGGTTGATGGTTTCTAAAATGCTTTCGGCCAAAAGACAGGCCTGCTCGGCGGGGCGCTGATTCAAGACAATGCCCAAACGGTCGCCGCCCATGCGGCCCATAATATCGGTTAAATGCAAGCGTTGTTGAATGCGGTGGGCAACGGTGACGATAACTTCATCGGCGGCTTTATGGCCAAGGGCCTGATTAATTAAAGATAAATTGTCGATTCCTACTTGCAAATACATGCCGCTGTGGCGGTGGCGTTCGGCATAGGCCAGGGCATGATCCAAAGCCTCTAACACTTGGACGGCGTTGAACTGACCGGTTAAGGCATCATAATGCGCTAAATGTTTAAGGCGGGTTTCCCAGTTCTTGCGCTCGGTGATTAAACGCAAGGTGCCGAATAACCTAACCGGCCGGTCGCCAATAAATTCGGCAGCGCCCCGGTCTTGCAACCAAATTTGCTGGCCGTTCGGCAGGCAGATACGGTATTCACATTCGAAATGGGGCTGGCGGCGCGCTAAATGCTGCGCCAAACTGTCTAGGCGGTGGGAAATATCCTCGGCCATAATCAAACGGTGGAATTCTTCACCATAAGCAATGGCGGTTAAATCTTCGATGAGCGGATTGGCGGATTTTTGGACGCCGTGATGAAGCCAGGCTAGGCTGTCGGAATCAAGCGACCAGGCATAGACTACATCGCCGGCCGCGGCGAAGATAGCGGGTGTCGGCGCATTTTCAAGGTTGGCTTGGCCCGGCGGCACCGGCCAGCCCAGCGCAGTATAAATCGACCCCAATGATAAAGACCCCTGATGGGAGATTCCCATTTCGCTACCTGCATCTCTTTAATGAGCAGGGAATTCGCACATCTTGCGCGAAGTTGACATCCCTGACCCTTATTTCTCTATCTCACCCTAAAAAAGTTAAAATGCAATGAAAATTGTCCGCTTTTTGGCGCTGGCTATACGCTTGCCCCTCTAGTCAAACCATGGTAATAGATTTTTAATTTCTTAAGAGCTCTTCAAATAATTCAGGGTTTTCAACGTGCGAATTCAGAATCATGCCGCTTTAAGCCTGGTGCCGGTGCGCCGTTCGCGCAGACAAGGGCGTGTATCTATATCGGCCGCCGCCTTTCGGCCCGAGGAGGCGGCTTCTTATGCGGCTTTTAATGATAATGCCGAACCTTCTTCTCCTAAAACCTCTATTCATCATGATCCCGGTTTTATCACTCAACTTATCCATCAATACAGTGAAGCTAACCGCCTTTATCAAGACCCCCACGCGGCTGCGGCAGCCTGCTATGAAGAAACGCAAAATAAAACCACAATTTCCGCTTATAAAAAGCTCAACATGGCGGCTTAAATTATGCGTCTTAAATATTGGCTATTTTTTTTATTTTTGGCTTATGCCATGCCGGCTCATGCGGCGCCGATGGGTGTAGCGGTCTTGCAAGGCCTGGATAAGGTCACGGGCCGCATTACAACGCTCAATGCGCCCTTAAATGCGCCGGTTTATTTCGGCCGTCTGCAAGTCACAGTGCGGGCGTGCCACAAGGCCCCGCCGGAAGAACGCCCGGAGGCCACCGCTTTCATTGAAGTCATCGATACCAAGCCCCGCCAGGAAGCGAAAAGAGACGATGGCAAGCCGGGCCCGATCGATTCGGTGTTTTCGGGTTGGATGTTCGCCTCCTCGCCTTCGATTTCGGCGATGGAGCATCCGGTTTATGATTTAAGCGTGATCGATTGCAAAAATCCCAAAACCGATTGATCTTCGGGGTCGGGGCCGGCATCGAATTTCGCCGGAACTTGTAGGGCGCGCTCTAACAATACTCTGTATTCTTCGCGCGGAATTTCCTTGGCGCCAAATTTTTCCAAATGTTTGGTAACAAATTGCGTATCCAGCAATAAAAAACCGCTGTTTTTAAGCCGCGCCACCAAATGCACCAAAGCCGTTTTCGAAGCATCGGCGGCGCGTGAGAACATGCTCTCTCCAAAAAATGCGCCCTGCAGGGCCACGCCATATAACCCACCAACTAGCTTGCCTTCGCTATAGGCCTCGACCGAATGGGCATAGCCCAGGCGGTGCAAATCCATATACAACTCGAAAATTTTGGGATTGATCCAAGTGTCGGGGCGTTTAGGCGTTGGTTCGGCGCACAGCCGCACAACATCTTCAAAGCGCTGATCGCAGCGCACTTCAAAAACCCGCTGCTTAATGGTTTTTTGCAGGCTTTTGGGAATATGGAATTGATCGAACGGCAAAACGCCGCGGTTATCGGGATCGACCCAAAAAATTTCTTCTTCCCCGCGGCCCTCCGCCATCGGGAAATAGCCAATCATATAGGCTTGTAGAACCAGCTCGGGAGTAATGGCGGTCATCGTTTACTTTTAGGATACAATATGGTACACTCTATTCATGCTTAAGGCGTTGAAATCCAAGCTTGATACTATCGCATCAATTGGCCGTAGCGCCAAGTATTTGTGGGATACAAGGCATTCTTTGGGGCCCGGAACCCAAGATTTATTGCCCGAGGATTACGCCGAAATCGACGAAAGCCGCCAAAGGCTGGAACAAATTTTGGCCGATCCTAAAATCCGGCCACAAATTCAACTCATGGCGCAGATGTGGGATAAGGCGCTTTCCTTGCCTTACGATAAATTCGCCGGATTCGCCGCTAAAAATATTCAAAACATTCAAGACTTGGCCAATATTTTCAGCCGGACATTGAATTTGCATCGTAAGAGCCTTATTGAATTCGATCACCAAACGTCTAAATGGCAGGGTTCCTTTGATGAGGATAATAATACCGTTCGGCTTTCGCTTCGGGAGATTTATAAAAACGGAAGCTTTTTAGGGCTGGTTAGTACTTTGCGGCACGAACTTGCTCATGTGCGGGATGGCTACCGTCAACGCGATTATATGCGGCATAGAAGTGAAAAACAGAAGAAGGCCTTGCAGCACAGTGAAAAGGTACGGAATTTTTATCATACATTTAAATTTTTTAAATCGCTTTTTACCAAGGCAGGAATAGCGATAAGCTTAATAGCTATAGCGGCAATGGGCATAGCATCATCGGTTGTGGCAATGCCAGTGGTGATAATTGGCGCGATTTGTTGCGGGGCGGGGCTTATCTTTAGCCATCGCCTGCACGACCGATTTTACTATGGCAGTTATGAAGAGCGCCGGGCGCGACTGGCTGAACAAAAAGAAATTTTGGCTTTTTCCTCGCCTTTCCGGCGTTGTTTGGAAGAGGCCAACATTGATACGCGGCAAGCGCGGCAATATATTCAGCATGTTCCGGCGCGGGGAAATTTCCCTCATATTTCCGGGCAACGGCAAAGACGGCTTAATAAGTTGGCTAAAAAAACTGTAAGACAAATAGAACGCTGATTGCTTTACGCCACTTTCTTTTCATTTATTTTCGCGACGAACTTTTCCAGCCAATGGATATCATAATGGCCATCGATAAAATCGGAGGAGGCGATTAGGCGTTGATGCAGCGGGATGTTGGTTTCAATGCCGCTAATGACATATTCTTCTAAAGCGCGCCGCAAGCGCAGCAGGCATTCATTGCGGCTTTTGCCATGAACGATCAATTTTGAAATCATGCTGTCGTAATGCGGCGGAATGCGGTAGCCGCTGTAAAGCGCTGAATCGACCCGGATGCCAAGGCCGCCCGGGGCGTGATAATCGGTGATTTTGCCAGGGGAGGGCATAAAGCTAAGCGGATTTTCGGCATTAATGCGGCATTCCATCGAATGGCCTTCGAATGCCACATCTTCTTGTTTGAAACTTAAAGGCGCGCCCGAGGCAATGCGGATTTGCTCGCGCACTAAATCAATGCCGGTGATCATCTCGGTGACAGGATGCTCGACCTGCACGCGGGTATTCATTTCGATGAAAAAGAATTCGCCGTCTTGATAGAGGAATTCAATTGTTCCTAAGCTGCGATAGCCCAATTTTTTCATGGCATTGGCGGCGACTTCGCCGATTTTTCTGCGCTCGGTTGCGTTCAAGGCGGGCGAGGGGGCCTCTTCAATTACTTTTTGATGGCGGCGCTGTAAGGAGCAGTCGCGTTCGCCCAAATGCACCACATTGCCGTGATGATCGCCGGCAATTTGAATTTCAATATGGCGCGGATGGCTTAAATAGCGCTCCATATAAACGGCGTCATTGCCGAAATTGGCCTTGGCTTCGCTCCGGGCGATGCTTAAGGCTTCGGATAACTCAGCCGCATCGCGGGCGACTTTCATGCCCTTGCCGCCGCCGCCGCTTGAAGCCTTAATCAAAATGGGGTAACCGATTTCGGCCGCCACTTTTTTAGCCGTTTCATCATCGGCAATTTCGCCTTTCGAGCCCGGAACGCAAGGAATGCCAAGTTCCAGCGCGGTTTTTTTGGCCTCGATCTTATCGCCCATGATGCGGATATGCTCTGGGGTCGGGCCGATAAAAACAAAGCCATGATCAACCACCATCTCGGCGAATTTGGCGTTTTCCGATAAAAAGCCCAAGCCCGGATGAATGGCATCGGCGCCGGTGATCGAAGCGGCTGTCAGAATCGCCGGAATATTTAAATAACTGTCCTTGGAAGGGGGCGGGCCGATGCATACGCTTTCATCAGCCAGGCGCACATGCATGGCGTCGGCGTCGGCAGTTGAATGCACCGCTACCGTTCTAATTCCCATTTCTTTGCAAGCGCGGTGAATGCGCAAGGCAATTTCACCGCGATTAGCGATCAGGACTTTTTCAAACATCTTTATTCAATGATTAAAAGAGTTTCGCCAAACTCGACCGGCTGGCCTTCTTTAAACAGAATTTCTTTCACCGTTCCGCCTTTGGGCGCCGGAATCGGGTTCATCACCTTCATTGCTTCCACGATTAATAATGTCTGGCCGGTTTTCACCATATCGCCGGCTTTCACGAAAGCCGGATCGCCCGGCTTGGGCGAGGAATAGGCGGTGCCAACCATCGGCGATTTGACAGCACCCGGATGATCGGTGGTGTTAAGGGGGGCTGCCGGAGCGGTGGGGACGGTATTAGCCGGGGCCGGAAGGGCGGCAGGGGCCTGGACATAGGACATAGGCTGCCCGCCACGCGAGACACGAATTCTAACCCCTTCCGCTTCGCACTCGATTTCGGTTAGGTCGGAATCGTGTAACAGCTTGGCCAAACGCTTGATCTGGTTTTCATCAAATTTTTGATTCGACATTACGAAATAAAATTCCCTATCTGTTTGCTCGACCAGTCTTACTGCCCGAAGTTAAGGTGCGAAGCAACCCCCGATTTTGCCTAAATTTTAGGCAATCAGTGCTTTGGACTTGGTTTAAGTTATTGAGAGTGCTATGTTTTTGCGAACTTATCTTTTAAGCGGAGATTCCATGCCGCCGATTACTGCCACCAATCCGATGCAAACCGATGGTTTTGCGTTTATCGAATTCGCCAGCCCCGATCCATTGGCCTTGGCGCAACTCTTCCGTCAATTGGGATTAACGCCTGTTGCGCGTCACCGCACCAAAGAGGTGATGCTGTTCAAACAGGGCGATATTCATTTCTTTCTCAATGAAACCCGTAACAGCTTTGCCAGTAGTTTTGCCGATCAACATGGCCCCTCGATTTGCGCCATGGGCTTTCGCGTTAAAGACGCCGCCTTCGCGCATAAGCGCTCTTTGGAATTGGGCGCCAGCAATTTCGCGCCAAAAGATTCCGAATGGCTGAATGCGCCCGCGATTATGGGCATTGGCGACAGCTTGCTTTATTTCATCGATCACTATGGGCCGAAGGGCAATTTTTATGATGCCGATTTTGTTCCCCTATCTTCACCCCCTGCACCTTCAACCGGCCTTAAGATCATCGATCACTTAACGCATAATGTGCAAAAGGGGCGGATGGATCATTGGGCTGGGTTTTACGAGCGGCTGTTTAATTTCAAGCAAATCCGCTATTTCGATATTAAGGGCGAACATACCGGCTTGGTAAGCCGGGCGATGACTTCTCCTTGCGGTAAAATCCGCATTCCGATTAATGAATCAAGCGATGATAAATCGCAAATCGCCGAATATCTCGAGCAATATAAGGGCGAGGGCATTCAGCATGTGGCGCTGGATAGCGGCGATATTTATCAAACCGTCGAGGCTTTGCGCAAAGGCGGCATGAGCTTCATGGATGTGCCGGAAACTTATTACGAAGCGATCGAGGCGCGCCTTCCCGGCCACGGCGAAGACATTCCCCGCATGCGCAAAAATAAGATTTTGATCGATGGTGTTTCCGAAAAAAATGAACTGCTTTTGCAAATTTTCACCAACACCGTGATTGGCCCGATTTTTTTTGAAATTATCCAGCGCAAAGGCAATCAAGGTTTTGGCGAAGGTAATTTCCAGGCATTGTTCGAGGCGATCGAGCGCGATCAGATTAAACGCGGCGTATTGAAAACCTAAGCTCATGGTGAGCTTAGTCGAACCATCCTTCGACCCACCTACGCTAAAGCTTCGGTGGGCGAATTGATAAACTCCTAGTCCTCCGTAGCCTTGGCGTAGGAGGACAAGCTCAGGATGAGCATATTGAGAAAGAGGTCATTATGAAATCAGCCAATTGGATTTCGATTCCGAAAGTGGAAGGTGAATCATCCTCCCAGGCGCATGCCGATTTGCCGGAAGGCACTTTTGAACGCGAATTGGGCAAGGAAGGTTTCTTTGGCCCGGCTACGCACATGTACCACACCCATCCGCCTACAGGCTGGAGCAATTGGGAAGGCAATTTGCGCCCGCGCGCATTCGATTTGAACAAGGCGCATCAATTTGTTGATTCGCCCTGGGCCGCGACCGCCGTATTAAGCAACGCCCATGTGCAATTCCGCCTGTGGCGCACGCAGCGTTCAATGGAAATTTTGGCCCGCAATGGCGATGGCGATGAATTAATTTTCGTGCATGAAGGCAAGGGCGAATTATTTTGTGATTACGGCCATTTATCCTTTTCACCGGGCGACTACATCATGCTGCCGCGCGGCACCATGTGGCGCATTGAATGCGCCGAGCCTTGCTTCTTTTTATTGATCGAGGCCACCAACAGCTCTTATCAATTGCCCGAGCGCGGGCTGGTCGGCCAGCATGCGATTTTCGATCCGGCTGCGCTGAAAACGCCGAAAATCGATGACATGTTCAAGGCGCAAAGCAAGCGCGCCGGCACCTATAAGGTCGCCATCAAGCGGCGCGGTGCTATTTCAACCGTGACTTTCCCCTTTAATCCGTTAGATGCGATTGGCTGGCACGGCACTTTATCGCCCGTGCAAATTAATTGGCGCGAATTCCGCCCGCTGATGAGCCACCGTCAGCATTTGCCGCCCTCCGCCCACACTACTTTCGTCGCCAACCGTTTTGTGGTTTGCACTTTCGTACCACGCCCCTTTGAAAGCGATGAGGGAGCGCTTAAAGTTCCCTTTTTCCACAATAATGATGATTTTGATGAAGTGCTGTTCTATCACCAAGGAAATTTTTTCAGCCGCGATAATATTAAGCCCGGCATGCTAACCCTGCATCCGTGCGGTTTTACCCACGGGCCCCATCCTAAGGCCTTGCAAAACGCCTTCAAAATGCCGAAGGAAGACACCGATGAAGTCGCGGTCATGCTCGATACGCGCGATGCCCTTGATGTCGCCGCCGCCATTCAAAATACCGAATGGCCGGGTTATGTCGATTCCTGGAAAACGCCGGTGGAGAAGAAATAGTGAAACTCGCAACATTGCGTGAAGGCGGGCGGGATGGGACTTTGATCGTGATCGATCAATTTGGTGATCGCGGCGTTAAGGTGCCGGATATTGCGCCGACCTTGCAGGCGGCGCTCGATGATTGGGCGCATAAGGAATCGCAATTGCGCAGCGTCTACCGCCTGCTGAATCAAGGCAAGGCGCCCGAGGCTTTTGCTTTGAATATTCAGCAATTGGCGGCATCCCTGCCGCGGGCTTATCAATTTCTGGATGGCAGCGCCTATTTGCCGCATGTCGAGCGCGTGCGAAAGGCGCGTGGGGCCGATATGCCGCCCAGCATGTTGACCGATCCGTTAATGTATCAAGGGGTCAGCGATCATTTTTTAGCGCCAACCGATCCGATTACAATTATCAGCGAAGAACATGGGGCCGATTTCGAAGCCGAAGTCGCCGTCATTACCGATGATGTGCCGATGGGCATAAGCCCTGAGATTGCGCGGGAACATATTAAGCTGATTTGCCTGATCAACGATGTGAGTTTGCGCTATCTAGCGCCCGATGAATTGGCTAAGGGTTTTGGCTTTTTGCATGCCAAGCCGGCCAGCGCTATGACACCTTCTGTCATCACGCCCGATGAATTGGGCGAGGCGTGGGATGGCGGTAAAATTCTTTTGCCGGTCACCGTTAAATGGAATGGCGAAATTTTCGGCCAGCCCAATGCGGGGAAAGATATGCAATTCGATTTCGGGCAATTGATCGCGCACGCCGCAAAAACCCGGGATTTAAAGGCCGGCACTCTTATTGGCGGCGGCACGGTTTCAAATGCGGATATGAGCCATGGCTTTGCCTGCATCGCTGAAAAACGCATTGTCGAGAAATTGGAAAAAGGCAAGGCCGAGACCGGCTTTTTGAAGGCGGGCGATAAGGTGCGCATCGAAATGCTGGATGAAAGCGGGCATTCGGTGTTCGGGCCGATCGACCAGCGGGTCAGGCTTTATCAAAGGGTAGAAGATGCAGCTTAAACTTTACAGCTATTGGCGCTCCTCTTCTTCCTACCGGGTTAGAATTGCGCTGAATATTAAAGAAATTAAATATGAAATAATTCCGGTCAATTTATTGAAGAATGAAAATACGGCCGAGGAATACCGCAGATTAAATCCGCAAGGCCTGGTGCCAACTTTGGTGGTGGGCGGCAATCAAATCCTAACCCAATCTTTGGCGATTATCGAATATTTGGAAGAAATAAAACCGGTGCCGCCTTTGCTTCCCGCCGATAGCTGGGCGCGCGCCAAAATCCGCCAAATCGCGCAATTAATTTCAAGCGATATTCATCCGCTCAATAATTTAGGCCCGTTAAGTTATTTGACCGAAAAATTGGGTGTGACTGAGGAACAGAAGCAAAAATGGTATCATTATTGGGTACGCCAGGGTTTTGGCGCGATTGAACAATTATTGATGCAACTGAAATCGGAAGATTTTTGTTATGGCAATCAGCCCAGCATCGCCGATATTTGCCTCATTCCCCAAGTATATAATGCCGAGCGTTTTAAGGTTGATTTAAAACCTTACCCCGCCATCCGGCGCATCGCCAAGCATTGCAATGAATTGCCGGCCTTTAAGGCTGCACATCCAAGCGCGCAATCTGATGCCGCTATTGCTGCGCCGCAGGCGGGATAGGCGCAGAAGAAGGCTCAACCGCAGCCGCTTTCTTGGCGCGCTCCTTGGCGATAAAATCCTTTAATTCGCCCATGGTCAAAGCGCCCGGATAAAAGCTTTCCCCAACAATGAAAGCAGGCGTGCCGCTGATATTCAAAGCGATCGCCAATTGCCGTGTCGCGGCGATATGATCGGCGATTTTGGGGCTTTCCATGTCTTTGAATAATTGATCGGCATTTAAACCCGCTGATGTCGCCAATTGACGAATCGCCGCTTCATCCTTGGGCTGTTTATAATCCATCAAGGCTTCATGCATGGCGGCGTATTTGCCTTGGCTATGCGCGGCGAGGGCGGCCTTCGCGGCCAAGGTCGAGCTATCGCCCAAAATCGGGAATTCCTTGAACACCAGGCGCACCTGGCCGTCTTGGTCGACCGTGTCTTTCAAGGGGTGCCATACTTGTTTGCAATAAGGGCAATTATAATCGAAAAATTCAACCACTGTAATGTCGCCATTCGGATTGCCGTAAACCGGGTCTTCAGCGTTGTTTAAGATTTTGTCTTTTTGCTCTTTCAATGTCGCTTCTTGTTTTTGCGAGGCGTCGGCGCGTTGCTTTTCGCGGTAGGCTTCAAGCGAATCAACCACAATTTGCGGGTCTTGTTTTAAGGTGTCGCGGATCAGCGCTTTGACCTGCTCGGTTTGCGAGGGCGATAAAGCGGCTTGATCGCCGACTTGTTCTTGGCCGCAAGCAATAAGAGCAAAACTTAAAACAATTAAAGACAGAAAACGCATGAATGCCTCCTTGAAAAAAACTTAGAAACGGCATTGTCGCTGAAAATTCCTTCCAGGTAAATCAAAATCGGCTTTTGATTCAGGTTTTGGGGGCAGTTTGAGCCTTGATGTCTTGCGCCCTTCGGGCGGCCGGGCTGTTAGCGGGCAATAATTGAAGCGCCCGTTGAGCTTGCAATTGCGCGTCAGCAGTACGGCGTTCGGTCAAGGCTTGTTCGGCTAGGGCCAAAGCGGCATTACCCATATCGCCTTTGCGCCCATAGGCAATCGCGGCCAAGCGCCAAACCACAGGATAAAGCGGTTCATAGCGAGCAGCATCTTCAATCAGGGCGATGGCTTCTTCCAAAAATGCCTTGTCGTTGCTTTCCAATAAAGCTTGCCCCAAACTCAAACGAATTAAAGGCTGTTGGGGTTGTAAGCTTAAGGCTTTGCGGTAAACGGCGATGGCCTTATCAATGCGGCTGTTTTCAAACAGCATTTGGCCTTCCAGCTCGTATAAATAACCGTCTTTCGGATTTTCTTTTTCAAGTTGATGAATGGCGGCGAGGGCCTCATCCAGCTTGCCCTGTTTATATTGGGCAATGGCGCGGCCATAGCGGGCGGCAAAGCTTTTATCATCGGCGGCATAAAAACCGAGCGTGCGATCTGGATTATCCAAAAATCCCATCAGCTTGGCCCGCAAGCGGGCGTGCCGCATCTCAAGTTCGGCGGAAGGCGCTGCGGTTTGATAGCGCGAATGCTCCAAGGCTTCTTGCATGTTGGTGATCCGCTCTTGGGTTAAGGGGTGGGTTTGCAAATAAGGATTGGTTTGGCTGACCAAAAAGCGGGTTTCTTTTTGCAAGACCGTGAAAAATTCCAAAAGTCCGCGCGGCGATTGGCCGATAGAAGCAAGAAAACTAATGCCGGCTTGATCGGCGCTTCTTTCTTGGGTGCGGCTAAAGGCTAGCAAACTATTTTGCACCGTTAAGCTGCCGGCTGTCATTACCGCCGACGCCGCTTCGGCGCGGCCCAAAGCCACGCTGGCGGCGCCCGCTAGAATCGCGGTGATCCAGGCTTGACTGCGCGCGTCTTGAATTTCCGCATCGCGCCGGGCGATATGGCCGCCGGCGATATGGCCGATTTCGTGAGCCAAAACCCCCATCACTTGTTCGGCGTTTTCACTGCGGATGAGCAGGCCGGTGTGAATAAAAATATTTTGTCCGCCTGCTACAAAGGCGTTCAAATTTTTATTATTGAGGATGAAAATTTTAACGGCGCTTGGCTCCAGCCCCGCCGCATAGAGCAATGGGTCAGCCATTTGGCGCACCGTTTCTTCAACCTCGGCATCGCGGATATAAGAAAAGGCGGGCGCTTGCGCTTTGGCGCTTGGGGCAAATAGGCTCAACGCCAGGAACAAGGCAAAGCCGAGGCGGTAAAACCTTCCTAAAAAAGGGGGCTTATTCTTCACCGGCTGCGGAACCCGGGTTCCGATTCCACCAACCTTGCCGCGGATTGGCGGGCGAATCGGTGACCAAAGCGACATTTTCCGGCGCCTTGGGCGCTGGCCTTTCTTCGCTTGGCAGCAAGGCATCAGGCGGAGAGGAAGGCGTTTCTGGCCAGGCAGAAGGTTCCTCGGCCTCACCGCCGCTTTCAGGGGACAAGCCTTCGCCGCCTTGCTGACGGCGAGGGGGGCGGCGAAAGCGCCCGAACAAGCCACGCCGGCCACGGCCGCTGTGACGGTTTTCATGATTTGAATTTTCTTGGTTTTCTTCCATAGGCGCTTCGTTAAAAGCCGTATCTTCGGTTAATTCTTCGGCTGGCGGACTTACGCTTTCGCTTGATTCGCTATTGTTTCCATCTTCTTCCTGCCGGTTTTGCGAGCGGGAATTGCGGTTATAACGGTCTCCCCCATCACGCCGGGCGTTGCTATTGCCGCGCCGCCTGCCGCCGCGCCGTCCGCGGCGTCCGCGCCGGCGCTGGTGATCGTCCTCGGTTGTGACTTCTTGATGAAGCTCATCCGGGCTGGCTTCGGCCAATTCGGCGAAGGTTTCATCCGTGGCGCCCTCGATTTCCAAAGGCGTAATGATCTCTTCTTCCGGAATATCGTCGGCGATTTCCGGCGCCGCTAAACTGCGCAGGCGCGGCAATTCGTCTTTGCTTAAGCGCTGCCGTTCGATGCGGTAGTTGGGCTGCACCAATTCATCGTCGCGTTCGATCGAGATAATCAATTGATAGCGTTGTTCGATTTCACCCAAAGCCACGCGTTTTTGATTGAGCAGGTAAAACGCAACCGGGGTTGACACATAGACCGTCAGGCGCTGTTGGTTTTGTTCCAAACCTTCTTCCTCGATCATGCGCAAGACATGTAAAGCGGTTGATTCAATCGAGCGCACGGTGCCTGATCCGCCGCAAGTGGGGCAGCGGCTGTGGCTGATTTCCTGTACCGAAGAGCGCAGGCGCTGGCGGGTCATTTCCAGCAGGCCAAAGGGGCTAATGCGCCCGATTTGCATGCGGGCGCGGTCGGTGCGCACGGCTTCCTTGAATTTGCGTTCCACCGTGTGCTGATTGCGGTGTTCAACCATGTCGATAAAGTCGATCACGATCAGGCCGGCCAAATCGCGCAGGCGCAATTGGCGCGCCACTTCTTCGGCAGCTTCGAGATTGGTTTTAAGCGCGGTCGATTCGATATGGCGTTCCCGCGTGGCGCGCCCCGAATTGACGTCGATTGCAACCAGCGCCTCGGTTTGATTCAAGACGATATAGCCGCCCGATTTCAATTCTACCCGGTTGGAATGAATCGCATCCAATTGGCTTTCGATATGAAAACGCTGGAATAAAGGCACGTTTTGATCACGGTATAATTTCACCCGCACCGCATGGCTGGGCGTTAATTGGCGCATCAGGTTGCGGGTTGATTGATAAGCCTCGGTGCCGGCGACTAGAATTTCTTCCATGTCACGGTTGTATAGATCGCGCACGGCCCGGGTCAGCAAATGGCCCTCCTCATGAATCAGGGAGGGCGCGGTCGAGCTTAAGGTTTTTTCGCGAATGTCGTTCCACAGGCGCAGCAAATAATCGCAATCGCGCTTAATTTCGGGCTTGGGCCGGTCGGCTCCGGCGGTGCGTAAAATCATCGCCATGCCGTCCGGAATTTCCAGTTCGCGCATCAATTCGCGCAAACGGCGGCGGTCTTGCGAAGAATTGATTTTACGGGAAATGCCGCCACCCCTTGGGCTGTTCGGCATTAAAACGCAATAACGCCCGGCCAGGGATAGATAAGTGGTCATGGCCGCGCCTTTAAGGCCGCGCTCTTCCTTCACTACTTGCACCAGCATGATTTGGCGCTTTTTAATTACTTCTTGAATTTTATAGGAACGAAGCAAACGTTTGCGCCAGCGGCGCAATTGTTCATCGGTTTCTTCACCGCCGATGGTTTCAACATTTTCTTCTTCATCCCCCTCCTCATCGGAAGAAGCTTCTTCGGCAGCGGCTGGGGTTTCGCCCTCTTCGCTTTGCGTTTCGGCGGCGGCCTCGCCCTCTGGGGGGGAGGTTTCGATATTTTCCTCGGCCGGCGTCTCACCTTCTGCCGGCGCTTCTTCGGAGGAAAGGGCCTCTTCGGCTTCTTCTTCGGCCTCCTCTTCCTCATCATCAGCCGCGACTTGAGCTAATAAGGCCTCGCGGTCGGAAACCGGGATTTGATAGTAATCAGGGTGAATTTCGTTAAAAGCTAAAAAGCCGTGGCGGTTGCCGCCGTAATCAACGAAGCAAGCCTGCAGCGAGGGTTCAACGCGGGTTACCTTGGCGAGGTAGATATTGCCTTTTATTTGTTTCTTAGCGGTGCTTTCGAAATCGAAGGCATCAAGGCGATTACCATCCAGTACCACGACCCGGGTTTCTTCCGGGTGCGTAGCGTCGATTAATAAACGTTTGGTCATAGAATAAAAACTCCTTTACGCGGCTTGGCGCATATAAAGGAATGAGCGCCGGCCGACGGGATTGGTTTGTGAAAAGTGTCAGAGCTGGGAAGATAGATTGTTGCCCGTTAAAAACGGCTCCGCCGTAACGGCGGAGGGAAGAAAACAGAAGGGATAATACCATCATCATTCGCAACAAAATCTTGTCTTAGAAACTCGTTAACATTATAACGCCGGATCGAGGAGCCATTTTTATTATATGGATCTAACCGACCACTTAAGTGGCGTCTTATTTCCACCTTAGCCGATTTATCTTGCCACAGCCAGTAAAATTTCTTCTTCTAAAAAGGCTATGGTTTTTGAAATGCTTAGGCTACATAGGGGCTATGTCCGGGATGAAACGATTCTTTTTTAGCACTATCATTGGCTTTATGTGCTGCCTTTTCATCGGCCCGCTAGCGGCCGCGGAAATGGCGGTGCAGGGAATCCGGATTGGCAGTGACAGCGATAAAACCCGCCTGGTCTTCGATTTAAATCAAAAGCCAGTATTCAAGGCCGCCATCGCCGAAGACAGTAATCAATTGGTGATCGAGCTGCCGGCTGGCAGCTGGCCCAAAAAAGCCGTCCGTATCCCCACGCAAGGCTTGATTGACCAAGTAACGTATGCAGCCGATCAAAAAAACACGCGAGTCACGGTGAAATTGCGCCAGAAAGCCGATATTAAACAAACCCTGCTTTTGCCGCCGGTAGAGGTCGGCTTTTGGCGCTTGGTGATCGATTTGGCTCCCGCCGCCGCGGCGCCGGTTAAAGCCGCCAAAGCGAAGCAGCCGGCGCCCGCCAAAAAAATCATCGTTCTTGACCCCGGCCATGGCGGCGTTGATCCAGGCGCTGTGGGCCTAAACGGCATTTTCGAAAAAGAGGTTACTTTGGCGGCCGCCTTGGCGCTAAAGGAGATTTTGGAGGAAAGCGGCCATTATAAAGTTTTCCTGACCCGCGACCGGGATCGATTCATACCGCTCCATGACAGGGTCGAGCTTGCCCGCACTAAGCGCGCCGATTTGTTTATTTCCCTACATGCCGATTCCCACCCCAATAGTAAAATTGGCGGAGCTTCGGTCTATACCCTTTCCGACAAGGCTTCGGATAAGGAAGCCGAACGCTTGGCCGCGCAAGAAAACAAGGCCGATATTATCGCCGGCATCAATCTGGGGAAGGAGCCTAAAAGCATCACCAATATTCTGATCGATTTGGCGCAGCGCGAGACTATGAGTTTATCGCAATCTTACGCCCATGTGCTGGTAGAGGAGCTTAATAACAATATTCATGTATTGGATAAACCCTTGCGCGCCGCGGGTTTTGTAGTATTGAAAGCGCCGGATGTGCCTTCGGTATTAATCGAGCTCGGCTTTTTAAGCCATGCGCCCGATGAAAAGCGCTTAACCGATGCCGCTTTCCGGAAAAAATTGGCCAAATCTATCGCCGCCTCGATTGATGATTATTTCGATAAGGTTGTCCCATTGCCACGCACCTAGATTTTTGTCACATTCCCACCATAGTTGTTATTTAAAAGGTTTTTCATGTGGCGTTGGTTAGTTCATACGATGGCGGTAGCGGCCCTGCTGATTTTGATCGGCGGCTTCGTGGCCATTTCCGCTTTGATGTATTTCAGCAAAGGCTTGCCCGATTATAAGCAGCTGGCCGATTATAACCCGGCGATTGTAACGCGCTTATATGCCAGCGACGGCACTTTGTTCACCGAGTTTGCCGCCGAAAACCGGGTTTTTGTGCCTTATAATGCGATTCCAAAGCTGGTGGTGCAGGCTTTTATTTCGGCCGAGGATAAAAATTTCTTTTCCCATAGCGGGGTTGATTTTATCAGCCTATTTCGCGCCGCCGCAACCAATGTCACTCATATCGCCACCGACCGCCGTCCGGTCGGCGGTTCCACCATCACCCAGCAAATCGCCAAGAATTTTTTGCTAACCAATGAATTGTCTTATGTCCGTAAAATCCGCGAAGCGATTTTGGCTTTTCGCATCGAAAAGGCTTTTACCAAAGAACGGATATTAGAGCTTTACTTAAATGAAATTTATTTGGGCCAGGGTTCTTATGGGATTGCTTCGGCGGCGGTGAATTATTTCAATAAATCTTTGGATGAGCTGAGTTTGCCGGAAGCCGCGTTTTTAGCGGCGTTGCCGAAAGCCCCTAATAACTACAATCCCTGGCGTCATTACGAAACCGCGCGGGCGCGCCGCGATTATGTCCTCGATCGCCTTCGGGAAGACGGCATTATTACAGCCGCGCAAGCCGAAGCCGCGATCAAGGTTCCTTTGAAAGTGCGCGACAGGGAAAGCGCCGGCGGCATCCGCGCCGCTTATTTCGCCGAGGAAGTAAGGCGCTTTTTACAAAATGTGTATGGCGAGGAAGAATTATATAAAGGCGGTTTGGTGGTGCGCACCACGCTTGATCCCAAGCTGCAGCGTCAAGCCGAGCGCGCTTTTTACAACGGCATCATCAATTATGACCGCAATCATGGCTGGCGCGGGCCGGTTAAAAAACTGCCCAAATTGAATGACTGGCAAAAAGAATTGCGCGAAGTTGAGAATTTTTACCCCCGCTGGCGCTTGGCGGTTGTTTTGGGCCTGGGCAAAGATAGTGCGCAAATCGGCTTTACCAATGGCAAGCAAGGCCACATTCCTTTAAGCGAGCTGGCATGGGCAAGAAAGAATTTGCCGGGGCAGCGCATAGGCAATCCGGTGAAAAAGCCGGCCGATGTGTTGGCGGTGGGCGATGTGGTGTTTGTTGAGCCGTTAATAGTGAAGAATGTTGAAACCAGCAACTTTTCTTTACAGCAATATCCCGATGTCAATGGCGGCCTGGTAGCGATTGATCCGCACACGGGGCGGGTATTGGCGATGGTGGGCGGCTTTTCTTTCGATGGCAGTGAATTTAACCGCGCCACCCAAGCTTTGCGTCAAACCGGCTCGGCCATCAAGCCTTTCGTTTATTTAGCGGCGCTGGAAAATGGCTTTACCCCTTCCAGCTTGATTTTGGACGGCCCCGTTGTGCTGGAGCAAGGGCCGGGCTTGCCCTTATGGAAGCCTGAAAACTATACGGAAGATTATGCCGGCCCCGCCACTTTACGCTATGGGCTGGAGCAATCACGCAACCTTATGACCATTCGTTTGGCGCAGGCCTTGGGCATGCCCAAAGTGGTGGAGGCGATCGAACGGTTTCACATTGCCAAGGATGTGCCTCAATTATGGTCGGTGGCTTTGGGCGTACAGGAAACTACTTTATTAAAACTTACCAACGCCTTTGCGATTATCGCCAATGGCGGCAAGGACATCGAGCCAACTTTCCTTGACCGTATTCAAGACCGTCAGGGCGCAACTATATACCGTGACGATAAGCGCCCTTGTGAAGGCTGCCTAACTAATCAGTTCGAGGGTCAAGACCCGCCCGTTCTGCCCGATATAAGGCCGGTGGTGGTGGATCCTTTAACCGCCTATCAAATGACTTCTTTAATGCAAGGCGTGGTTGAACGCGGCACCGCCCGGCGCGTCAGCGCCATCGGCAAGCCGGTGGCCGGCAAAACCGGCACGACCAATGATAGTTTTGATGCCTGGTTTATCGGGTTTTCCCCCGATTTGGTGATCGGCGTTTATGTCGGCTTCGATCAGCCGCGCACGCTGGGGCCAAAGGAAACCGGCG
This sequence comes from Dongiaceae bacterium, assembly GCA_050182275.1. Classification (GTDB taxonomy): domain Bacteria; phylum Pseudomonadota; class Alphaproteobacteria; order SHNJ01; family SHNJ01; genus JBFXCK01. Next base: position 230,487 of record JBFXCK010000001.1, read on the forward strand.
CTTCGGTGGCGGCTCCGATTTTCACCGAACTAATGACGGCGGCGTTGAAAGATACACCGGCGGTGCCTTTCCGTATTCCGCCGGGTATTCGCTTAATGCGGGTAGACGCCAAAACCGGCCGTCCGGCTATTGGCTGGGAAAGTGATGCGATTATCGAATCCTTCAAACCCGGCGATGATCCCGATGCCAGCACGCCGGTTTTGGATGGCGCTCAAGGCCCCGCCCTGCGCGGCCTTTCCGGCAGCGATACCAATTATAATTTCGACGGTATTTACTAAAGTTTTTTTATTGTCTATCTTTCTCGCATGCAGCACGAAACCCAGCAATTGGTTGAAGAAATTAAAAGCGGCCTCGATTTAATCCGGAGGTCGCTTTGACTGGGATCGCGCGCTTAAACGTTTAAACGAACTCAATCAACAGGCCGAAGATCCCAATCTGTGGAATAATGCCGCTTTGGCGCAAGGCATGCTGAAGGAGCGCACGCGGCTTGACGCAGCCATTTCCGCCGTAAAAAAAGCCCAACAGCAATTGGACGATAGTGTAACCCTGCTAGAGTTGGCGGAAAGCGAGGGTGATGCCGCCGCTGCCGCCGAAGCCATGGCCAATTTGAAGCTTTTACAAACCGAAGTCGCCAAGCGCCGCCTGCAAAGTTTGCTGTCAGGCGAAGCGGACGCCAATGCCTGTTATATCGAAATCAATGCCGGGGCAGGCGGCACCGAATCGCAGGATTGGGCGCAAATGCTGGAGCGCATGTATGTACGGTGGGCTGAACAGCACGGCTATAAGATCGACATTTTGGAAGAAAGTACCGGCGAACAAGCAGGCATTAAGTCGGCTACGCTGCAAGTCAACGGCGACTTTGCCTATGGCTGGCTGAAAACCGAATCGGGCGTGCACCGTTTGGTGCGCATCTCGCCGTTTGACGCCAATGCAAGGCGCCATACTTCTTTTGCTTCGGTGTGGGTCTATCCGGTGATTGATGAAAGCATCGATATCGAAATTTTGGATAAGGATATTCAGGTTGACGTGATGCGCGCCAGCGGTGCGGGCGGCCAGCATGTCAATAAAACTTCCAGCGCCGTGCGCATGACGCATATGCCGACCGGCATCGTGGTAAAGTGTCAATCCGACCGCTCGCAGCACCGCAACCGCACTATGGCGCTGCAAATGTTAAAAGCCCGCCTTTATGAAGCCGAATTGCAAAAACGCGAAGCGGCGCATCAGGCGCAGCATGAAGCCAAAACTGATATCGGTTGGGGACATCAAATCCGTTCTTATGTGTTGCAGCCCTATCAAATGGTCAAGGATTTGCGCACCAATGTGGAAATCGGCAATGCGCAAAGCGTTTTGGACGGCAATCTTGATCCGTTTTTAGAGGCCAGCCTGGCGTCGAAATTGGCCGGCTAGCTATGCCGCACGGCCGCGCGCCTTGCCCTTGGGCCCGCTTTTTTTAGAGCGCTTGGATTTATTTTTTTTCGCAGGCGTTTTTTTCTTGGAAGTTTTGGCGCGCGCTTTTGATTTCTTAGCCGGTTTCTTTTTTGTTTTGGTTTTTTTCAAGGGCGGCTTGTTGCTGTTGGCGGCTTGGGGCAAGGAAGTGCCTTCTAGAATGCTCAGAATTTCCTCCACATGGCCGGGTACCGAAACGCCATACCATGCTTGCTCGATATTGCCTTTTTCATCGACTAAAAATGTGCTGCGCTGAATGCCCATATAGGCCTTGCCATACATATTTTTTGTAATCCATACGCCATAGCTTTCACAAACGCTGCCATCTTCATCGCTTAACAGGGGAAAATTCAAATCGTATTTTTCTTTAAAACGGGCATGGCTGGCGGTTGAATCCCTGGAAATGCCGATCACTTCGGCATTTGCTTCCTGCAAACGCTCGATACTGTCGCGGAAATTACAGGCTTCGGTGGTGCAGCCGGGCGTGTCGTCCTTCGGATAGAAATACAACACCACCTTTTTGCCACGAAAATCTCGTAGGCTAATTGTACCGCCATCGTCGGCGGTTAATGAGAAATTGGGCGCGGGCTGGCCGTTCTGCAGTGCCATGAAAGCCTCCATCAACAAGGGTTGTCAGTGTAAGGATAAAAACTTATGGTATAACTATGCTACAAAGACTAGAAAATTGCTAGCCGGAAACCTTTACCTTTTATCTCTTATGATTAAACGAACCACAAAAATTGCTTTAGAAATCATCGGCGCTTTTTTAGCGGCCTTGCTGGTATTGGCCGCCGCGCTGGCCGGCCGTTTAAGCCAGGGGCCAATTGCCTTGACCTATTTTAATCCTGCTATTGCTGAAAGTTTGCGCCTGGCCGCCCCCAATTTAACAATCGATGTCGAGACCACCAGCCTTTACTGGGATCAGGAAGCTTTTTCTCTTAGCCTCAAAGCCAAAGGAGTGCGTCTGAAAGACGAGAAGGATGCAACCTTGGCGGTTCTGCCGGAAATTTCGGCGGGCTTAAGCACGCGGGCATTATTGTTCGGAACGCTTGCCCCTAACCGGATCGCTTTAATAAGGCCCAGTTTGGATTTACAGCGCGATGAAAACGGCCATTTCAATGTCGGGCTGGTGGCAGATTCGTTTGATGCGGAGAGTGCCGACAAACCAAGCGCTACCAGCTCGCTTCTCACCCGGCTTTTTGCCGTTCTACAGGGCGACACCGCTATCAGCCGGCTTAGCTTTCTACAGGAAATCGAAATCCGCGATGGCGAAGCCCTCGTATCCGACCAAATCAGCCGCACCAGCTGGTGGGTACCAAAAGCCAATGTTTTACTCAAGCGCAGTGATAACGGGCTGGAAGGCCAAGCCGATTTATCGATCGAGCTTGGTAAAGATGTCAGCCATTTATCTTTGACAATAGACCGCCCGAACCGGGAAAAAACTATTCAACTGGCAATGAATTTTGAAAATATATTATTAGCGCCTTTCGCCAAAGCATTTCCTTCCGCTCAAGGCTATTTGGAAATTAATTTGCCCTTATCCGGGGAAATATTTTTGACTTTAACGCCGGAAGGAAAGCCCCTCGTGCTTAATGCCGATTTACGCACCGGCGGCCAAGGGGGGACAAAAATCGCCATTAATGCCGCTTTTGAACCGAAAGGGGAAAATGTCGATATAAAAGGCAAAGTTAAATTGCAAAATATCGATCCCAATGAATTATCCAAGCTTTGGCCGCCGGCAGTGGGCGCCAATGCACGCGAATGGGTGCTGGAAAATATTGAACAGGGGAAGGTAACAAGCGGTGATGTCGAGTTTGCCGCCCAAATGCAGGAATATGATCCGGACAGTTTTGCGCCCAAATCTTTGAAGGGGAATTTGGCTTATGAAAATCTAACGGTGCATTATGTAAGGCCCTTGCCGCCGTCACGCGATGTCAGCGGCACCGCCAGTTTTGATTTGAACCATTTTATCTTGCAAATACCGCGCTTTACCGTCGAGGGCGTAATAGGCAGCGATGCGGTAGTGGATATTAGCGGGCTGAGTGATCCCGATCAAATCGTCCATATCACTTCGAATATCGAGGGCAATGCGCCAACTATTTTAACGTTGTTGGATTACCAGCCCTTCGGTTATCCCAGCAAGCGCGGTATTAAGCCAAAAGATGTGCGCGGCGAAGTAAAAGGCCAGGTCAAATTTTCCTTTCCGCTATTGAAAGATTTAAAATTCGAGCAAATTAATTTAGCCGTCACCGCCGATTTAAAGAAAATTTATCAGCAAAATGCTTTTTTGGGTTTGGATTTAACCCGCGCCGATTTGCGCCTGTCTCTAACGCAAGACGAGATGGAAGTGGCAGGGCAGGGATATTTGTCGGGGTTGCCCTTGGCGGTAACATGGAATGAAAATTTCAGGGACAAAGACACGCCTTACCGCCGCCGTTTTATCGTTCAGGCCACGCTTGATGCGACGGCGCGTGAAATTATCGGCATTCCTCATCTGATCCCTTCCACCGGCCCGATGGAAGTTGCCGCCAATTATATAATTTTTGATAATGGCGCCGGAAATTTAAGCGCTACGCTTGATCTAACCAAGGCCGGGGTGGCGATTCCCCAAATTAATTGGACCAAAAACCCGGGCGAGGCGGCGCACGCCAAATTTGAGTTGAATTTGAAGAACGATGTTTTCACCGAGCTGGTGGGCGCAGAGATTAACGCTAATGATCTGACTTTGCAGGCCAAGGGAAGCTTTTTTGCCGATGGCAAACGCTTGAAGTCGTTACAAATCAGTAAGGTGATAACGCCGCTTACCGATGCGACCATTAAATTAACCGAACAGGAAAACGGCGATCAAACCATTATCGTGCGCGGCAAAAAACTGGATGCCACGCATTTATGGCAAGGCCGGTCCGCTAGTGAATCAAAATCAGCCGAGCCCGCTGCCTCCGATCCACATCCTCACGCTACGCTAACGGTTGATTTGGAATTAGAGAATTTATTTTTAGGCGGCAAGGAAAGTTTGCGCAATGTTTCAGCGCGCATGGTGCAACGGAATAAAGCCTATGAATCGGCCAATTTGCGCGCCATCACGGGCAAGGATACGCCGGTTACCGTAACAGTTTTGCCAAATCCCGGGGGGCGCTTATTTTCCGCCCACACCAATGACGCTGGAAGCCTGCTCCGTGCGCTTGATGTATTCGACACGATGGAAGGCGGTGTTTTGGATATCGAAGGGAAGTATAACGAGAAAGAAAAATTGCGCCCGCTCGAGGGGCGCATTTTGCTGCGCGATTTCCGTGTTACCAAGGCCCCAATCCTGGCCCGGCTGTTAATGTTGGCTTCAATCACCGGTATCCCGGAATTGTTGAGTGGCCCCGGCCTTGCTTTTACCGAGATGAAAGGCAAATTCACCAATGACGAGGAAAAGCTGACCATTACCGATATGAAGGCTTATGGCGGTTCCCTCGGCCTTACCTTCGAGGGGCAAATCGCCCACAGCGCCGGAATCGCCAATATCCGCGGCAATATTATTCCGGCCTATGTATTCAATAAAATTGTCGGCGAAATTCCGATTATCGGCGCCCTTATCACCGGCGGCGGCGATCAGCCCTTAATTGGTTTTAGTTATTCAATTCAAGGCAACCTTTCTTCGCCCAAGCTTAGCGTTAATCCGCTTTCAGCTTTAACACCCGGATTTTTGCGCGGCATTTTTGGCGGTGGAACGCCGACCGTTGACACTAAAGACAATGAAAGTAAAAGCGAACCGGCGCAAAAAGATCCGCAGAATTAGGCTTTTAATTTCACCAGCGCATGCTTCTTTTTGCCGGCGGAAATTTTGAATTGCCCGGTCTTTAGGTCATGGCCAGATAAACGGAATTTGTCGTCTTCGATTACTTGATCATTTAGACGCGCGCCGCCGCCTTTAATTAGCCGGCGGCCCTCGCTGTTGCTAGGCACCAGCCCGGCGCGGGTTAGTAATTCATAGAAAGGAATGCCGGCCTCTAATTCGGCCGCGTTTAATTCCACTTGCGGTAAATTTTCCCCGGCGCCGCCTTGCTCGAAGGTTTTTACCGCCGTTTGCGCGGCCTCAAGCGCCGCTTTTTCGCCATGGCAAAGTTTGGTGGCTTCATTGGCCAAAATCTTTTTAGCCTCATTAATTTCATTGCCCTTTAATTTTTCTAATTTTGCGATTTCGGCCATGGGTAGGGCGGTGAAAAGTTTTAAAAAGCGCCCTACATCGGCATCTTCGGTGTTGCGCCAAAATTGCCAAAAATCATAGGGCGATAAACGGTGCGGCGCCAGCCACACGGCGCCGGCTGCGGTCTTGCCCATTTTCGCGCCGGAGGAAGTTGTAATCAAAGGGGTGGTGACGCCAAACACCTCGGTATTATTGAGGCGGCGCACCAAATCAATGCCGCTGACAATATTGCCCCATTGATCCGCGCCGCCCATTTGCAAGGCGCATTTATAGCGCTTATTCAATTCTAGAAAATCATAGGCCTGCAAAATCATATAATTGAATTCAAGGAAGGACAGCGGCTGTTCGCGCTCTAAGCGCAGCTTGACCGAATCCATGGTCAGCATGCGGTTAACCGAAAAATGCCGCCCGACTTCACGCAAAAACGGGATATATTCAAGCCTATCCAGCCATTCGGCGTTATCGGCCATAACAGCATCATTTTTGCCCGGGCCGAATTTTACATAATTAGTAAAAGTTTTTTTAATGCTGGCGATATTGGCGCATAATTGTTTTTCATCCAATAATTGCCGGCTTTCATCCCTTCCGGAAGGGTCGCCGACTTTGCTGGTGCCGCCACCCATAAGCACAACCGGTTTATTGCCGGTTTGCTGCAGCCAATAAAGCGCCATGATTTGGACCAGATGGCCGACATGCAAAGAATCGGCGGTGGCATCAAAACCGATATAACCGACCACATAATCTTGGGCCTGTAAGCCTTCCAAATTGGTGGCTTGGCTGATAAAGCCGCGTTCTTCCAGGATGCGGATAAAGTCCGATTTTTTCGCCATGCGCGAAAGATTATCGACAGCAGGGCGATAAAGCAAGTATCTTGGCCCCGCATGAGCAAGCTTTATAACGTATTGGGGTTGATGAGCGGCACCTCGCTGGACGGCCTGGATGTAGCCTATCTTGAAACCGATGGTGAAGGCCGGGTTAAGCCCGGCCCTGGCCTGACCTTTCCCTATAGCGCCGAGTTTCAAACGCGCTTGCGCAGCATTTTGGGCGGCAAGGGTAAGGTGGAAGAAGTCGAAAATGAATTAACCCGGCTTCATCTGAAAGCCATTCAGGAATTCATGGCGCAGTTTCAATTACCGCCAATCGATCTAATCGGCATTCATGGCCATACGATTTTACATGATCCAAAAAACCGTAAAACCTGGCAAATTACTAAAGGGCAAATATTGGCCGATGAATTAAAAATCCCGGTAATAGCCGATATGCGCCAAGCCGATGTTCAAGCCGGCGGGCAGGGGGCGCCCTTGGTGCCGCTCTATCACCAAGCGCGGGCGAAAGATTTGCCCAAGCCCCTGGCGATCGTAAATATCGGCGGCGTCGCCAATATTACCTATATTACGGAAAAAGATTTATGGGCGTTTGATACCGGAACAGGAGTTGCGTTATTGAATGATTGGATCCATCGCCACACCGGGAAAGGCTTTGATGAAAGCGGTGCAATTGCCGCCGGGGGGAAAATCGATCAGGAAAAAATAAAATCCTGGCTGCAGGATTCTTACTTTAAATTGCCGCCGCCTAAATCGCTTGACCGCGATCATTTCAAGGCAAAATTGCGGGTTGATGATTTATCGCTGGAAGATGGCGCTGCTACCCTTGCCGCCTTTACCGCGCAAACAATCGCTTTATCCAAAATTCATTTGCCCCAAGCGCCTAAAGCTTGGTTTATTGCCGGCGGCGGGCGTTTGCATTCCTTTATTATGAAAATGCTGGCCGAGTATATGCAAATGGAAGTCAAGCCGGTCGAGGCTTTGGGCTGGAATGGCGATTTCTTAGAGGCCGAGGCTTTTGGCTATTTAGCCGTGCGCAGCGTCAAAGCTTTACCTTTAAGCCTGCCAACTACCACCGGGGTTAAGCAGCCGATAACGGGCGGCGTTTTGTTTAAGCCCGCTTCGCTTTAGTGCGGGCGGCCGGTTGCTGATGAAAAGTGCGCTCGATGTAGGAGCCAACCACTTGCGATAATTCATCTAAGCGGTCGGTGAAATAATGATTGGCGCCTTTGACCACTTCATGATCAATGATCAGGCCGCGCTGGGCGGTTAGTTTTTTCACCAAGGCTTCAACGGCGGCGCCTTGAATTAATTCATCTTCACCGCCCGCGACAATCAGGCCGGAAGAGGGGCAAGGAGCCAAGAAGCCGAAATCGAAAATCCCAGCCGGCGGGGCGATAGCAATGAAGCGCGCAATCTCGGGGCGGCGCATTAAAAGCTGCATCGCGATCCAAGCGCCAAAAGAAAATCCAGCCACCCAGCAAATGCTGGATTGGGTATTGCAGCTTTGCAGCCAATCAAGCGCTGCGGCGGCATCGGCCAATTCGCCTTCGCCGCGGTCGAACTGACCTTGGCTGCGGCCAACGCCGCGAAAATTAAAGCGCAATGTCGAAAAGCCGCGTTTGGCGAAAACTTGGAATAAATTATAAACCACCTTGTTATTCATCGTTCCGCCATGTTGCGGATGGGGATGAAGAATTAGGGCCATTGGGGCGCCTTTAATGGTGGAATGGTGGTATCTGCCTTCAATCCGGCCGGCCGGGCCACTAAAAATAACTTCGGGCATGTATTTTTTTGTCCTTAATAATCAGCCACTTAAGTATAAAATAGGGCATGCTTTTAACGCAAGACCCCGTTTACTTCATAATTGTTGACTAATTTAGTCAACAATACTATATCAAATTCGAGCCCAATTGCTATAAGCGAAAGCGCGTACATATCACTAAAGAACCCTAAAAGGCAAGGTTTTTAACCATTTAATTATTTGGCAGCTGAATTATGAAATTAGGAACCAAAGGCCGCTACGCCGTGATGGCGATGGCTGATTTAGCTAATCAGGCTGGAAGCGATCCCGTGCCTTTAGCGGGTATTGCCGCGCGCCAGGAAATCCCGGTTGCTTATCTTGAGCAGCTTTTCGCCAAGCTAAGCCGCTGTCAATTGGTTAAAAGCCATCGCGGCCCCGGCGGGGGCGTTAGCCTAGGAAAAAGGCCAGCCGATATTACAATCGCCGCTATCGTCGCCGCCGTTGGCGAAGAAGTGCGCGCCACGCGCTGCAACGGCGAAGCCGATCATGGTTGCCGCGGCGATAAAACCCGCTGCGCCACCCATGATTTATGGGCCGATTTGGGCGAGCATATTCATAGTTATTTATCTTCCATCACCTTATACGATGTGGTGCAGGGGCGTTTAAGCGCCGGCGCCTGCGTCAAGGTGGCAGAAATCGCGGAGGCCGTAGCATGAGTGCGGTTTATCTCGATTATAACGCAACCTCGCCCTTGCGCCTGGAAGTGAAGCGGGCGATGGCCGAGGCGTTGGATAATTATGGCAATCCATCCTCGATTCATCAGGCCGGCAGAGCGGCGCGCAAAAAAATTGAAGAAGCGCGGGTTGCGGTCGCCACTTCGGTCGGCGTTGCCCCGCACCGGGTTATTTTCACCAGCAATGGCAGCGAAGCCAATAACACTATTCTACGCTGCGTGAAATCGGTGCAAACGATTTTGATTTCCGCAATCGAACATGATTCGGTACGCCGTGCCGTGCCCGATGCCGTCATTATCCCGGTTGATCAACAAGGCCTGATCAAATTAGAGGCCCTCGAAAATTTATTGCAAGCCGCCCAAGCGCCGGCCCTGGTCAGCGTGATGCTGGCGAATAATGAGACCGGCGCCATTCAGCCCATCGCCGAAGTGGTCGAAATAGCCAAACGTTTCGGCGCTTATGTTCATACCGATGCGGTGCAGGCCTTTGGCAAAATGCCGGTCAATTTTATCGAGCTTGGCGTTGATGCGATGACGATTGCGGCGCATAAAGTAGGTGGGCCTAAGGGCGTTGGCGCCTTGATTGTCAATGAACGCATCCCCTTATCACCCTTCTTGCTGGGTGGCGGGCAGGAACGGAATTTGCGGGCGGGTACGGAAAATGTACCCGCAATTATCGGTTTTGGCGCATTGGCGCAATGTTTGAAAGCGCAAGAAAATGAGTGGAACCGGCAACAAAATTTACGCGATTATACCGAAGAGCAAATCCTTGTTTTATCGCCAAACGCTACCATTTTAGCTAAGGGGGCGCCGCGATTGCCAAACACCTCTTGTTTGGCTTTGCCGGCATGGCGCAGCGAAACATTGTTGCTGCAATTTGATTTAAGCGGAATCGCCGTGTCTTCGGGGGCCGCTTGCTCTTCAGGCAAAGTAAAGCCGTCGCATGTTTTGCAGGCGATGAATATTTCCGAAGATATCGTACAAAGCGCTTTACGCGTAAGCATTGGCTGGAAAACCGTAAAAGCGGATATTGACGCGTTTTTGAACCGGGTAAAATCGCTGCATGAAGACAAAACTTTGGCAGCTTAAAGGGAGTTAATGATGGCGTTAACAATGAAAAAACAAGAAAACAATTCCACGCTGGAACGGCAAAATGGCCGCACTATGGCGATGCCCTTAACGCGCCCGATTTATTTGGATTATCAGGCCACCACGCCGATGGATCCGCGCGTGCTGGAAGCTATGCTGCCTTATTTCACCGAAAAATTCGGCAATCCGCATTCACGCAATCATTTATATGGCTGGGAAGCTGAAGATGCGGTGGAAGAAGCGCGCGAAGAGATCGCCAAAATCATCAATGCCGATGCCAAGGAAATCATTTTCACCTCGGGCGCTACCGAATCGAATAATTTGGCCTTAAAAGGCGTTGGGCATTTTTATAAAGATAAAAAGAATCATGTCATCACTTGCGTCACCGAACATAAATGCGTGCTCGATTCCTGCCGGCATTTGGAGCAAGAAGGTTTCGAAATCACCTATTTGCCCGTCAAACCGAATGGGTTGATCGATATGGAGCAATTAAAGGCGGCGATTACCGATAAAACCGCTCTTGTATCGATTATGATGGTGAATAATGAAATCGGCGTGATTCAACCAGTCGCGGAAATCGGCAAATTGTGCCGCGAGCGCGGCGTGTTTTTCCACACCGATGCGGCGCAAGCGGTTGGTAAAGTGCCGATCGATGTCGAGGCGATGAATATCGATTTGCTTTCTATTTCCGGCCACAAAATTTATGGGCCTAAGGGCATCGGCGCTTTATATGTGCGCCGCCGCCCGCGCGTGCGCTTGCAGGCTTTAATTGATGGCGGCGGGCAAGAACGCGGCATGCGTTCCGGCACGTTGCCGACTCCCTTATGTGTTGGTTTGGGTAAAGCTTGCGAAATTGCGCGCCTGGAAATGACCGAGGAAAATAAACGCCTGGAAACTTTGCGCCGCCGCTTTTTGCAAACTTTGCGCCGCGAATTGAAAGATATTTATATCAATGGCGATGAAGATCACCGCGTGCCGGGTAATTTGAATATCAGCTTTGCCTATGTGGAAGGCGAATCATTGATGATGGGGATTAAGAATTTATCCGTTTCTTCCGGTTCAGCTTGCACCTCGGCATCTTTGGAGCCATCTTATGTATTGCGCGCATTGGGTGTTGAAGAAGAATTAGCGCATACCAGCTTACGCATCGGTTTTGGCCGGTTCACTACCGAAGAAGAAGTCGACCGCGCTGCGGCCGATATTATCGCCGCGGTCAATAAGCTGCGCGCCATGAGCCCGTTGTGGGAAATGGTGCAAGAAGGCATCGATATTAAGTCCATTCAATGGGCGGAACACTAAGTAAAGGAGAAGTAACATGGCCTATAGCAAAGAACTGCTTGATCTATATGAAAACCCGAAAAATATCGGCTCGCTTGATAAAGACGATCCGAATGTCGGCACCGCTTTGGTGGGTGCGCCCGCTTGCGGCGACGTGATGAAGTTGCAAATCAAGGTCGGCGATGATGGCCGGATTGTTGACGCCAAGTTTAAAACCTTTGGCTGCGGTTCCGCCATTGCTTCAAGTTCGCTGGCGACCGAATGGGTAAAGGGTAAAACGCTTGATGAAGCTTCACAAATCAAGAACACGCATATTGCCGAACATTTGGCTTTGCCGCCGGTTAAAATCCATTGCTCGATTTTGGCGGAAGATGCGATTAAAGGCGCTATCAATGATTTGAAAACGAAGAAAACCCCTAACAGTTCGGAGGCTGCTTAACATGAATCCGCGTCCCCCCGTTCTTACCATTACCGACCGCGCTGCCGAACAGGTGCGCTATTTGATGAGCCAGCGTTCAACCCCGGCTAAGGGCTTGCGCATCGGCGTGCGGGCGCGCGGCTGTTCCGGCATGGCCTATACGCTGGAATACACCGATCAGGAGCATCCCGGCGATGAAGTGATCCAACATGGCGATTTGACAATTTATATTGATCCGAAAGCCACGATGTTTTTGCTGGGCACGCAAATGGATTATGTTGAAGATAAACTTCAATCCGGTTTTACTTTTAAAAATCCGAATGAAAAAGGCCGCTGCGGTTGCGGCGAGTCGTTCCACGTTTAAAAACCATGGCGCCAAATCCCTATACGCGTTTCGGCTTGGCGCCTTCCTTTGTGATTGATGAGGCGGCGCTCGAGGTCAAATACCACCAGCTGCAACAAATCTTGCATCCTGACCGTTTCGCCACCAAGACGCCGCGTGAAAAATTATTGGCGCAAAGCGAGGCGGTTAATTTAAACGAGGATTATAAAATCTTGCGTGATCCGGTAAAGCGGGCTGAAACCTTGCTGGGATTAGCCGGAAAAGCTTTAACGGATGGCGAAGGTAAAACCATTCAAGACCCGGCGATTTTAATGATGGCGCTGGAAAGCCGCGAGCATTTGACCGAAGTTAAAAATATCGCGCAATTGGAAAAGCTGGCGCAAAGAAACAGGGAAGAAATTGACGGTATCGTCAATAATTTGGAAGACGCCTTCACCGAAAATAATTTGGCCGAGGCGCAAAGCTTGACCCTGCGCCTGAAATACGCGCAAAAATTTTCGGAAGAAATCGATGTGATGCGGCGGCGTTTAAATGAAGAAAGAATACTCCATGGCCTTGCTGCAAATTCATGAGCCGGAAAAAAATCCGGCTATTGGCATCGATTTGGGTACAACCAATTCGGTGGTGGCGGTCATGCGCGCCGGCAAGGCAGAGGTGTTGCGTGATACCAAGGGTAACGGGCTGATTCCGTCAATCGTAGCCTATGAAGGCAACCAAATTTTAGTGGGCGAAGCGGCGCAAAAATCGGATTACGCGGTTGCCTCGATCAAACGTTTAATGGGCAAAAGTGCGGCTGAAGTTCCGGAAATTTTGGGGCAAAAGCTGCATCTCACTAAGCAGCAAGACGGTTTGGCGCGTTTGCAAATTGGCAATCGGGTTTTAACTCCGGTTGAAATTTCCGCCGAAATTTTACGCGAAGTCAAAAAACGGGTGGAAGAAGCGCTTGGGCAGAAAGTAACGCAAGCAGTTATTACAGTGCCTGCCTATTTTGATGAAGCCGCCCGCACCGCGACGCGCGATGCCGCACGCCTGGCAGGCTTGCAAGTTTTGCGCCTTATTAATGAACCCACAGCCGCCGCCCTGGCTTACGGCCTTGATAGCAAGGCCGAAGGGATTTACGCGGTATATGATTTGGGCGGTGGCACTTTCGATATTTCCATTTTGCATTTGCGCCAAGGGGTGTTTCAAGTTCTGGCCACCGGCGGCAATGCCAGTTTAGGCGGCGATGATATTGACCGCGCGATTGCCGAACATTGGCTGTCTGGTAAAAAGCCTGATGCCGCCACTTTAAAAAATCATTTACGCCTGGCGCGTGCAGCTAAGGAAGAATTGACATTGAAGGAAAGTGTTACATCACCCCTGCCGCTTGACCGCGCCACGTTGAATCGCTTGATGGCGCCGTTTATTCAAAAAACTTTGGCTGCTTGTGCCCACACTTTGGCCGATGCGAAATTGAAAAACACCGATATTAAAGGTGTTGTTATGGTGGGTGGTTCTACCCGCGCACCCTTTGTGCGTGAAAAAGTGCAAGAATTTTTTAATCAAGAATTATTGACCGGCATTAATCCCGATGAAGTGGTGGCGGTTGGCGCTGCGTTGCAGGCGCATGCCTTAACCGAAGGCGGCAGCACATTGTTGTTAGATGTATTGCCGCTGTCCTTAGGTTTGGAAACCATGGGCGGATTAACCGAAAAAATTATTCCGCGCAACAGCACTATCCCCGTCGCTAAGGCGCAAGAATTTACTAATTATCAAGATGGTCAGACCGCGATGTTAATTCACGTGGTGCAGGGCGAGCGCGAAACGGTTGCCGATAACCGTTCGCTTGCACGGTTTGTGCTGCAAGATATTCCGCCGATGGCCGCCAACAGCGCGCGCATTCGGGTTACCTTCACGGTTGATGCGGACGGTCTATTAACTGTAACGGCTGAAGAAAAAACAACCGGTAAAGCACAGCGCATTGAAGTCAAACCCTCTTACGGTTTAAGTGAAGAAGAAATGGTCGTCATGCTACGCGCAAGTTTGGATAATGCCGGGAATGATATGGCAAGCCGGTTTTTAATCGAAGCCCGGATTGAGGCGGAAAGATTGCTGCAATCTTTGCAAGACGCCTTGAAGCTTGACGCCGATTTATTAAATGAAGCCGAATATCAAAATTTGCAGAAAAAACAGGCGCAATTGAAGGAAGTTTTAAAAGATAACGATCATGGGGCTATTAAGGCAGAGGCTAAAGAATTGGAAGATGCCTTTATTCCCTTTGCCGAACGCAGGCTTTCCCGGGCGATCAGGCTTAAATTGGAAGAAAGCGAAGAATTCAGCCCCCGTAAAACGGCCTAGCGGAAGCGTTCAATTTTCGTTATATAATCAGGTTTTAGGAGTAGTTATCGAATGCCGAAAATGACTTTTATCGATCCCCAAGGCAACCGCAAGGAAGTGGATGCGCCCGATGGCTTGTCGGTGCTTGAAATCGCCCACCGCAATGGCATCGATTTGGAAGGCGCTTGCGAAGGCTCGCTCGCCTGTTCAACTTGCCATGTAATCGTTGCCCCCGAAGATTACGACCGTTTATCGGAAGCAACCGAGGAAGAAGAGGATATGCTTGATCTTGCTTTCGGCCTAACCCATACCTCGCGCCTGGGCTGTCAAATTATTATTACACAAGAATTAGATGGCATCACTGTTACGTTGCCCGCCGCCACGCGCAATATGCAGGTGGATAAGAAAACAGGAACTTAATAGGAGGTAACAATGGAGGGGGATTTAGGAATATTAGATAAATTAGAAATAAAAAAAATTACTGAAAATCCGATATTTCTAGTTGAGGCGTTGGATCAGGCATTACCGAAAGGTTTTGCCGGTGATTTGCCTTTGGAATATGAGGCGGTCTTGGCAGAAAAATTAAGCGAAGCGCTTGATTCATTGTCACCGGCGCAGCTTAAAGATTGGTGGAATAATTTACATACTTTGAGAGGGCGTTCGTACGAAGATGAGATTGATGAAGCTTTTTATGTTGGAGAGGCAGCTGTACAAGCTTTACAAAGCGGTGATCCGGAAGACGCTAAAAAATTAGATGATGCGATGGAAAAAGCAGATGGTGAGGCAGCTGGTAAGGGCAATACCATTTATAAACAAACAGATATTATTTTAGAGCATGTCGTTAATTATTTGCTTGATCGTTTTCCCTACTTAAGAAAACGCACACGTGATATTGCCAAGCATGCAAGGCCTGAACCTAAACCGGTTTACGACCCTTTGCCTTTCCAGGTTCATCAAAGCATCGATATTATCACAGAAGCTGGCGGTGATGCGTTGCTGCGCCGCCGACAAAGAGGAGCCCGCTAATGGGTTTACGCTGGACCGATGTGCACGATATAGCGATTGAGCTGGAAGAAAAATATCCAACCATCGATATTTTATCGATCCGCTTTACCGATTTGCATAAATGGGTGCGTGAGTTGCCCAATTTTAGCGATGATCCGAACCGGTCGAACGAAAAAATTTTAGAGGCCATTCAAATGACATGGCTGGATGAACGTGGGTAAAGTAATGAACTCGCTTGGCATTAACAAGGATCCTAAGGATACCCGCGTGGTGGTGGCCATGTCGGGCGGGGTGGATTCATCGGTTGTGGCTGGTTTAATGAAACAAAGCGGCTATGATGTCATTGGCATTACGCTCCAGCTTTACGATTACGGTTTGGCGGTTGGCAAGAAGGGCGCTTGTTGCGCGGGCCAAGATATTTATGATGCCAAAATGGTGGCCGATAAATTGGCGATCCCCCATTACGTTCTCGATTATGAAAGCAAATTCAAAGAGGCGGTGATCGATGATTTCACCGAAAGCTATATGCGCGGTGAAACGCCAATTCCCTGTGTCCGCTGCAATCAAACCGTCAAGTTCCGCGATTTAGTGGCGATGGCGCGTGAATTGAAGGCTGATGCTTTGGCCACCGGCCATTATGTTCGCCGCGTCATGGGTGAAAAGGGTGCTGAAATGCACCGCGCCGCCGATTTGGGCCGCGATCAAAGTTATTTTTTATTCACCACCAGCCAAGACCAGCTCGATTTCTTGCGTTTTCCGTTGGGCGATTTACCGAAAAGCGCTACACGCGAAATGGCGCGCGAGCTTGGGCTGATCGTGGCCGATAAACCCGATTCACAAGATATTTGTTTCGTGCCGAACGGCGATTACGCCAGTGTTGTGAAAAAAATCCGCCCCGATGCGGCGCAAGGCGGCGATATTGTCGATTTGCAGGGAAAAGTTTTAGGCCGGCATGAAGGCATTATTCACTACACCATTGGCCAGCGCCGCGGCATTGGGGTTGGCGGCGGCGAAGCGCTTTATGTTATTAGTGTCGAGCCGCGCACAAAGCGCGTGGTAGTGGGGCCGAAAGAGGCCTTAGGCAAAGACCGTTTTTGGGTGAATGAATTAAATTGGCTGGCCGAAGAAATTCCCGGCCAAGGCTTAAAAGTTCAAGCCCGCATGCGTTCCAGCCAGCCTTTGGTTGATGCGACAATTTTTATGCGTGGCGCTGGTAAAGCTGAAATCATTTTAGATGTTCCGCATCAAGGCATTGCCCCAGGGCAAGCCGGCGTATTTTACCGCAATGACCGCATGCTGGGCGGCGGATGGATTTTGCGCGAAGAGGCGGTTACAAAAGCGGCTTAATTGAATAGACGGTTGGTCGGATCGCGCTTGATGGCGTTGCAATCGACCGGAGCCTTCAATAATTCCGGCCATTTTTCTTTCCAGCCTTTATCATGCGTCACTTCAGGCACGGCGGTGACGCGCGCGCATACGGCGCTTTTAGGAGTGTTATTCACCCGGGCCGCGAAATTCTCGGCAATCGAAGTATGAATCAAGGGATCAAGATCGCCGATAAAATGATGCTGCGGAATGGTTTGCACCATATTGGCGTAATCCATCGGATTTAACGAACCGGTAAAGGGCGTTATTTGATGGCGGGTGACCAAGGCCACCGTATCCAAATTAGCGGCTAGCGTACGCATGGATGTTACGTCATTTCTTTCCGCTGCCGCTAACACGGCAACCGCGCCGCCTCCGGAAAACCCGACCAATTCAATAGCGGGGCTTTCGGCTTTTTCCTTTAATTGATCCAGCGCATTGTTGATCGACTTGATCACTTCCGGCGCAAAACGTTTTTCCTGCCAATAGGCTTCCCCGCAATTATATTGGCCGAGCCAATGGGTGTATTGGCATGGGCGCGCTAGATAGGCGACATTGGGCGAAGGATCCATCATCGCTAAGGCCAATACCAAACTATCTGGCGGGGTTGGGTCAACCGGCGGTGAACCGCTATTCCAGCCGCGGCCGTCGCCCTCGATATAAACCCGCAAGGGCTCCCCAGGCTTGGCAAAACGGGTATAGGAAACCAATGTAAAGGAAGGGGTAATCAGAACTGTCTGGCTGAAATTAGACGCTGCCGCCGTTTGGCCGGCCGCCTCTAGTAAGTTTTTGCTGGTGAAGCCCAAACTGTCTAATTTGATGTTGCTTAGGCCAAAACTGGCCATATTCATGGCGGTGCAGCCGGCCAGTAAAATGCCAAGCAAAGGAATAAGAAAACGCATTACGCTATTAATAGCGCTTCTCTGGCCATATGCGTCAAGGTTTCGCCGACATACACCGGCGCGATTTTGGCGCGCTGTTCTTTACTTTCGACAGGTTTGCCGTGTTGCATCAAGGTTATCTTCGCTTTTTCAATTTCATTCAGCCAGTCCTCGGTCAATTGCGCATGATCGCGCGTGCCGTCGCACAAGCGTATCAAAATATTCTCTAAATCGCTGGTGGTTATTTTTTCATGACGCTGGCTGGTAAGCCATTTTTGTTTCATTTGCGCCTGATAGCGGGCCAAAGCCGAAACTTTCGGGTGGGAGGAAACTGTGGTGACATAATCCCCCTCTTCGGCATGCAAGCGCAAAGCGTTGGCCAAAACCAGGCGCAAAGCGTGCTCATGAAAAAGTTGTTTAATCGGCTGGCTGTCGCTGAAGCCCAGTTGTTTGGTGACGCGTTCGACGATCTCGGCCGCCCATTGCGGTTTACCCTGGGCTTGATACAATTCCAGCATAATTGCCGTCAAAACCCGGCTATGGCTGGTGAAATTAACGGGGCCGACGAAATTGACATTTTGATCCCGGCCCAAATCAATCGATTCGACCGGCACGTCCGGGCGCAAACGCGAGCTGACATAAAAATTATCGATCGCTGCCGAATCCAGCTGGCGGTTCAATGAATGCCCGGCATGGCATAAAGCGGTCATGCGGAAACGGCGGTTGGTGAAGAAATCCATATATTGTTCGGTGGCAACAATATCATTGGCGGTGGCCAGAGTTTGCGCCACTTCCGGCGGCAAATTGCCGACGAACATGGAATGCATATCGGCTTCCCCTAAATATTGCAAACCGTGCAGCGAGGCTTGTTTATTGAAATCGTAAAAATAAAACGGCTCGTTATAAGTTTCGAGGTGGTCATGGTATAAATAACCATCCGACTGGCCTTCCAGCAGCTTTACTTCTTGTTGCAGGAACTGCTGATAGGGGGTGGTGGCTTGCTTTAAGCCTTCGTTCATAAAGCGGATAATGGCGCGGGCTTGGGCGGTTTTGGTGGCTTTGTCGGGAAAGCGCGCGGCATGAAAGCGCATCATATCGCGGATCGAGCGCACCATATTCCAGCCCGGCAAAGTATTATAGCTGATAAGAGCCACCCCATTGCGCGCCAAGCGCTCTTTGCACACTTCAAAGATTTTTTTCTGCACAAAAGGAGGCACCCACGAAATAATGCCGTGGCAAATAATGTAATCAAAAGTTCCATAAGAAGCATCAATGTCGGTGATTGATTCGGGGCGTAAAGAAATATTTTCAAGGCCCAGGGCTTTTATATGAGCCTGGCCCTCCTCAATTTGCTTGGTGGATATGTCGATGCCGACGAATTTGCCTTCAGGGTAATTGAGCGCCAGCGGGATAATATTGCCGCCCGAGGCGCAGCCCAGCTCTAATACCCGCGCTTTTTTAAAATCGGGCGCTTTTAAGCCGAACAGCTTGGCCAACACATATAAATGGGCAGGATGGCTAAGAGGATAAGGGAAACTTTCATAAGGAACTTCGTCATAAGCCTGGGCGATTGCAGGAAGTTCGTCTTTCAAAACCGCGGTCTTTGCCATTTTTCATCCATTGGTAAAAATTTGATTAATAAAAAGCCACACTTATATAACATCTAACTATTTGATATGAAAGTATAAAATTTGCTACAACTTATAGACGTGCTTAAAATACAACGTGCCTGTGAATAAACTTAGCGCTACCAGCAAATTTGTAGCATGACAATAACCTTATTTTCTAATAATAGAGCCTATCGCGGGTTTCATCACGGAGCCCATATCCGTTTTCTCAAAGCCAAATTAGGAGCTAGCTGTCATCATGAATCGTCAATCAATTATCAAATACCTGTTAAGCACCACTTCATTGGTGGCGCTTGGTCTTCTGCCTAACGGCGCGAAAGCGGCCTCATTTGATTTATCGGCTAATAGCACCGCAGCTCAGACTTTAGGTGCTTCTGAAACCGGCAACGTTCAAAGCGGCGTAACCTTGAACGTCACGGCTGGCGATGCGGTAACGGTTAACGGCAATACTGCTGTTATCACCAACTCTGGTACAATTAAAACAACCACCAGCGGTGTTGGCATTAACGTAGCAGCCAGCAAAACCGGTGCTTCGATCACCAACAATTCCGGCGCCACCATATCGGCAGCAGGCGGCAGCGCTGGCTTGTCGATCGCCGGCACTACCGTAACCCTTAGCAATGCCGGTACGATCTCAAGCGGCACTGGCGCTGCGATTTTAAGCGTCGGCGACGTTAAGGCTTTCACCAGCTTCACCAACACCGGCACCATCAGCTCGGGCGGCGCAACCGCGATTGATTTAACTTCGATCGACACGGCCGCTAATGCTGCAACCTTGAACTTCAACAATGGCAGCGTTGTCACCGGCGCGATTTTGGTTGATAAAGGCACGACGATTAACATCGCCGGCGCCAGCAACACTATCACCGGCGCGATCACTTCTGAAGACGCGACTTCAACGGTAATCAACTTCAACTCTGGTTCGGGCAATACCTTTACCACCGGCGGCACTATTACCAATATGGCCTCGGTAAACATGCTCTCCGGCACCACGGTTTTGGCTCATAACTTGGTCGGTTCGACGGCAGTGGCTGTAACGAACGGCGCCCATGTTCAAGTCAACACTACCCGCACCGCGGCTGGCACCTACACTCAAACTGGCGCTAACTCCCGCTTTATTGTTGGCGTAACCAGCAATACAACGGCTGGCAAGCTAACCGCTTCGGGTGCAGTTGATTTAACCGGTTCGAAAATCTTGGTCAGCAACCTGACTTCAAGCGGCACCGGCTATGTCAAGAACAACACCACTTTCGACGTGTTGGCTGGATCCAGCTTGGCCGGTTTAGCGACTGGCGCGGGCAATATCGACAGCGCCAGCAACACCGCAACCCGTACGTGGACGGTCAGCAGCATTGCCGGTAACACCGTTACCATCAAGGCCGCTCGCACCACCTATAATTCCTTGGTAAGCGATGCTAACCAAGTTGGATTGGGCGCTGCTTTAGAGGCTTTAAACACCACCGCCACCGGCGATGTAGCTCAAGCTTTGGCCTCTTTGGACAGCTTGGCCACAGCGGCTGCGGTTGATGACGGCTTGAAGCAATTGACCAATGATGTCACCGGCGGCGGCAATGCCGCAGTTGTTGGCGCGTTCGATGGCACAATCGGCGCAGTTTCCCAGCACATGACCGATATGCGCACCCGTGGCTTCGCCACCGGTAACGGCGCTAATAGCATGGATTTCTGGATCAAAGGCTTCGGCGCAATGGCTGATCAAGACCGCCGTGATGGTGTCGATGGATTCGATGCTGACACGATCGGTATCGCAGTCGGTGTTGACGGCGCCTATGACAACAACACCCGCGTTGGCGTAAGCTTAGCTTATGCCCGCAGCCAAGTTGATGCTGACGGTCCGGGCAACAAAGAAACCGACATCGACAGCTATCAAGTCAGCCTCTATGGCGGCCATGTCCAAGGCGATTGGATCTTCGACGGCTTGCTTGGCTTCGGCTATAACCGCTATGACAGCAGCCGCACCATCGTGTTCGGCGGCACCAATACGGCGGCGAATGCCGATTACCATGGCAACCAATACACGGCTAAAATCGGCGGTTCCTACATCATGCCGATGGATGGCTTCGTGTTGGTCCCCAATGCCAGCTTACGTTACACCATGTTAACCGGCCGTGATTACACGGAAACCGGTGCTGGCGGCTTAAGCTTAAGCATCGACAACAAGAACACCGACTTCCTGCAAGGCAGTGTCGGCGCCAAGGCTCGTTTCCCGATGAAGACCGCGGATGGCAAGATGACTCCTGAAATCCGCGCCGCGATCTTGGGCGACTTCTTGGATACCAAACAGGAAAGCCTGGCTACTTTGACCGGTAGCGGCACATCCTTCACCAATAACAGCGCTGATAATGCCCGCGTTGGCTTCAATGTGGGCGCCGGCCTCGATTTCGTAACGTTGGAAAACGCGACGGTATCGATCAACTATGACTTCGAAGGCAAGTCCGACTTCAAGGGTCATAGCGGCTTCATCCGGGCGCAGTTCCCCTTCTAATAAAAATCTTATCTAATCTATAAAGGCCACTCTTCGGAGTGGCCTTTTTCTTTGGGGTCTAGAAGACGATTGAAGAGGGCTTTTAAAGCCCTTAACAAGGGCAAGGCTGGTGGCCAGCGCATCTTCAAATCAAACGCTCTCCCGAATTGGTTAACGCGATTTAAGCCAATTTTTCTGCGGCTTTCCGCTTAATTTGAAATATAATTTTGAACGACATAAAATTACCTATGCTATTGATTTTATCACCCAAATACTGTATTCTTTTAAGAAATGAAATTAAGCGCAAGATCAAAAGCCATTAGACAACCTTCTGTTGTTGGCGGCATTAATGCCGCCAAAGAAAAGGCGCGCGCAAGCGGCAAGGATGTTTTCGATTTTGCGAGAGCCGCGATCCGGTTCGCGCCGCCACCAGTCGCGATAGAAGCGGCGAGATTAAATCCGGGCGAGGTCATACCGACCGTTCTTAAAGGCGGCTTGCCGGAACTGCGCCAACGTGTCGCGGAATATATAAGTGAGAGATTCGATCCAAGAATGCTGATGCTAACGGGTGAAAAAATCTCGGCAGAAAATATTTTCATCACCGATGGCGCCAATGCTGGATTGGCTTATTTGTTGGATTTTGTTACCGAAAAAGGCGACAAGATTCTACTGCCTACGCCGAGTTTCTTCGACCATATGCAGTTAGCGGCAGAGTCCTCGTTGCAAATTGTAACTTTGCCGATGCGGCGGGAGTATGCGGCTTCAAGCGAACCTCCTTTTAATGAATGGCAAATCGATCACGCCGACATAGAGGCAGTTAAACGCCAGCATCCCAATTTAAAAGCGGTTTTACTTTCCAACCCCAATAATCCTGTGGGATCGGCCTTGGAATATAACAGCCTGGCTTATTTATATGGTGCGGTTTTGAAAGACCTTTCCGCCATGAACGGCCCGCCGGTTATTATCGACGAATCATACGCCGAATTCTATTATTCGCCCGAAATGCGCGGAGCGCTGCACCGCCATCTTCCTTTGAATCAAACAATATTGATCGGCTCTTTCTCCAAAACTTTTTGCCTTGATTCGATGAAGGTCGGATATATTGCGGGACCGCGCAAATTGATTGCCGCATTGGAAGCTGGATTCGATAGCGCCAAATATCCAACCGTCGATTATCCCGCACAAAAAGCGGCAAACGCTTGCCTGTCACGCGCGGGGTATGATTATCTGCATAGAGAAATTATTCCGGAGCTATCCGCGCGCCGGAAAGTTTTATTGGATGGGATCAATCGAATTCCTGGCCTTGCAGCTGCGCCTAATCATTTCGGCACATGTTTGTGGGTTGAGATCACGCCAGAATCCAGCTTTAATAGTGGCAGGGAATTCGCTGCTGCGTTGGCACGCGGACGAAAAAAGCAAAGCATATTCGTAGTCGCGGGTGAAGAATTCGATCCTAAATCAAACAAAGCTTATGTGCGGATGGCGTTTGGCAATGAATCCACCGCTCGGATCGAGCGCGCTTTGCAAGTGATAAGCGAGGTAGTTATGGCTAAACAAGCTGTCGCGCAGAAATTGCGCGGAGCAACCGTGAGACTACGCGGCAAATAATATTTTTGGTGGTTAAGGTTGCGGGAGAAAAGCCGGCCAACTGCAGAAAAATATGTGTCAGTTTCTGGCACATCATTTAACCGTACGGTTAAGACTGCAATCTTTTCTTAAAGAACGCCCTGCCTGAGTGAGATTTCAGGTATTTCTCAAATTCCAGTGCTTTATATTTATCCCGGAACGCGCAATACCAAACGAATTCCCAAGGCGCAGATTTGGCGGTATGAGCGGACTTACCTGCATTATGATAAGCCATGCGCTGTTTTAAATTGGCGGTTGCCCCGGTATATTCTTGATCGGGGAATTTGGTGCTGCGGATTATATATACATACCACATTTGCTGATCCAGCCCGTCTTCGCCCTACGGGCTTCGCCGGGCACACTTCACTTATATTTGCGTGGCTGCGCCACGCGTAGCCGAAGGCGAAGCGTGGTGGCGGGGAGTGGGATTGAACCACCGACCAACGGCTTATGAGTCCGCTGCTCTACCACTGAGCTACCCCGCCTTAAGCCAGCGCCTTTTCTTGTAAGGCTTGTCTTATGGGCCGTCAAGCCAAGCGTTTGTAAGTTAAGGAAAATCGCCAGGAAAGGGGTTTTTTAGCCGGCTTTTTTAAGGGCTTCCTCGATATTCTGTAAAACTTCTTGCAACATGCCCTCATCTTCCCCTTCGGCCATAAGCCTGATAACCGGCTCGGTGCCGGATTTGCGCACCAATAGACGCCCCTTGCCCTTCAGGCGGGCCTCGCTGTCTTTGATAGCGGCCTGCACTTGGCTATTTTCCAATAATTGCAGGGAAGGGGTTTTAACGCTTTTTAGAAGTTGGGGAAGCGGCGTGAATATGCGGCATACTTGGCTGGCCGGTTTTTGCGCATCAATTAGCGCGCTTAAAACTTGCAAGGCGGCGATCAAGCCGTCGCCGGTGGTGGCGTAGTCGCTTAAAATAATATGGCCCGATTGTTCGCCTCCTAAATTGCGCCCTAAGCTTCGCATATCTTCCATGACATAGCGGTCGCCGACATTGCTTCGCTGCAGCGATAATTTTTGAGCGGTTAAATATTGTTCTAAGCCCAGATTGGACATAACGGTCGCCACAATTCCGCCGCCGGTTAAAATCCCTTGCGCCTGCAGGCGGGTGGCGATTAGGCCCAGAATTTGGTCGCCATCGATAATGGCGCCTTGTTCATCGCAAATAATCACCCGGTCGGCGTCGCCGTCCAAGGCAATGCCAATATCGGCGCCATGCGCAACCACTTGGGTTTGCAGGGTTTGCGGAGATACCGCGCCGCAATTTTTATTGATATTCAAGCCATCCGGATCAACCGCCAGCGGAATAACGGTTGCGCCCAGTTCCCACAATACGGCAGGCGCCACTTTATAGGCCGCGCCATTGGCGCAATCGATCACGATTTTCAAGCCGTTTAAGCGCTGGCCTTTGGGCAGGGTGGCTTTGACAAATTCGATATAACGCCCGGCGGCGTCATCAATCCGCTGCGCGCGGCCTAAATCGCGGCCGGGGGCGCGCACCTGTTCAAGCGGCTGATTCATCAGCGATTCAATTTCGGCTTCTTGCGCGTCACTCAGCTTATATCCGTCGGCGGCGAAAAATTTAACGCCGTTATCTTCATACGCATTATGCGAGGCGGAAATCACCACGCCTAAATCGGCCCGTAAGGAACGGGTCAACATG
The DNA here is from genome assembly GCA_050182275.1 of Dongiaceae bacterium. GTDB lineage: Bacteria > Pseudomonadota > Alphaproteobacteria > SHNJ01 > SHNJ01 > JBFXCK01. The sequence goes on from JBFXCK010000001.1 coordinate 255,523, forward strand.
GCGATGGCCGGTGTGGGCATCGGCCCTAAAAGCAAAACATCCATGCCGGCCGAAATAAAACCGGCGGTTAGGGCGGGCTCCAATAGATAGCCGGATAATCTGGTGTCTTTGCCAATCAGCGCACGGGCATGGCCGCGGCCGTTTTTGCGGTGCTTGGCCAAGACATGCGACGCCGCCATGGCCAGTTTGACCATGGTTTCTGCGGTCATCGGGCCATCATTCGCCAGGCCTCTGACGCCATCCGTGCCGAAAAGCTTACGTTTTTCCATCTCCGATATGTAGCATGGGAAAAGATGCGCGCCAACAAAAGAAAACGCCGGGGTTTTAAGGCCCCGGCGCTTCGCATAGGCAGAATTCCGTTTAAATTTGTGGTTTAGGCTCTAAGCGCGGGCCGGATGAAGGAATTGCTGATTTACGGGATCCCGTGGGCCTGTCGCTATTGCTGGCGCGGTCGCGATTTAAGGGATCGCCCTTCAGCAAGGTGTTAATCTCATCGCCCGATAAGGTTTCATAATCCAGCAAGCCGCGCGCTAAGGCTTCAAGCTCGTGCTTATTGGCGGTTAGAATATCCATGGCGTGTTTATAGGCGGTATCGATAAGAAAGCGGGCTTCTTGATCAACCGTTTTCGCGGTTTCTTCCGACATCGGCTTTGGCCCATTGACCGAATGGCCCAAATACACTTCCTGGTCGCCGCCCGAATAAGACATAAAACCAAGCTTATCACTCATGCCCCATTCGGTGACCATGCGGCGTGCCATATCGGTCGCCATTTTGATATCGCTTGAAGCGCCGGTGGTGACTTTCTCCGCGCCGAAAATTAATTCTTCGGCGATACGCCCGCCCATCGCCACCGCCAAATCGGCCTTTAATTTGGCCTTGGAAGTGGAAAGACGGTCGCCTTCCGGCAAGCGCATGACCATACCCAAAGCCCGGCCGCGCGGGATAATAGTGGCCTTATGCACGGGGTCGGATTCGGGGCAATGGATCGCCACAATCGCGTGGCCGGCTTCGTGATAGGCGGTCAACTTCTTCTCTTCATCGCTCATGACCAGCGAGCGGCGTTCGCTGCCCATCATGACCTTATCCTTGGCCGCTTCCAGTTCGGCCATGGTGACATAGCGCTTGCCTTTGCGGGCAGCCATTAGCGCCGCTTCATTGACCAAATTGGCCAAATCGGCGCCGGAAAAACCGGGCGTGCCGCGGGCAATTGTTTTTGGATCGACATCGGGGCCTTGCGGAACTTTGCGCAAATGCACACTGATAATTTGCTCGCGGCCCTTCACATCGGGATTTGGCACCACCACTTGACGGTCGAAACGGCCGGGGCGCAAGAGGGCGGGATCCAACACATCGGGGCGGTTGGTGGCGGCCACGATAATGACACCTTCGTTCGATTCAAAGCCGTCCATCTCGACCAGCATTTGGTTTAAGGTTTGCTCGCGTTCATCATTGCCGCCGCCCAAGCCGAAGCCGCGATGGCGGCCGACCGCGTCGATTTCATCGATGAAAATAATGCAAGGCGCGTTCTTTTTGCCTTGTTCAAACATATCGCGCACGCGGGACGCGCCGACGCCGACAAACATTTCCACGAAATCCGAACCGGAAATGCTGAAAAACGGCACATTGGCTTCGCCGGCGATTGAGCGGGCGAGCAAGGTTTTACCGGTGCCGGGCGGGCCGACCAAAAGCACGCCCTTCGGTATTTTACCCCCCAAACGCTGGAATTTGCCGGGGTCTTTTAAAAATTCGACAATCTCCTGCAATTCCGCTTTCGCTTCATCAATACCGGCGACATCTTCGAAAGTGACTTTGCTTTTATTTTCATTTAACAGGCGCGCGCGCGATTTGCCAAAGCCCATCGCCTTGCCGGCGCCGCTTTGCATTTGACGCATGAAGAATACCCACACGCCGATGAACAGCAGCATCGGGAACCAAGAAAGCAAAACGCCCCAAACCCCGCCGACATTTTCCTCCGGCGGGCCTGCGGTGATTTTCACGCCCGCTTTAGTCAGGCGGTCGACCATATTGGGGTCATAAGGGCTGTAAGTCGAGAAAGGCACATTGGTAGTGGTGTGACCGCTGATGATCGAGCCGCGGATGGTGACTTCCGCCACCTCGTTTTTTTCCACTTTTTCGATGAATTCCGAAAATGCCCAATTATTGACCGGCTTATTGCGGCTGGCGTCATATAAATTGAACAGGCCAAAGATCATTAAGCCAATAATGATCCATAGCATAATATTCCGGGCGTTTTGATTCACAGAATTGACCTTTCGATTATTTATTTAAGACCTTTCCACTATATCGTTATTATTGTTAATAATTCCATAGCAATCGCTCAAATTCTTGATGAAGAAAGAGCCGTTCGGGGCTTAAAAAAGCATTTAATTTCAATATCTTGCGTGTTTTCCCGGAAATGGCCCAATAAAGGGACAGCGAGAAGCCCATTTGAGTCGTATAAAGCAGGCAAACTTAAGCGCGCAGGGTGGGGAAGATCAAGGTGCGGTAAATTTTTGTTTTTTTTCACCTCGTTCCAGCCTTCTTGCCCTAATGCTTTCACCATCGTCAAAGTCGGGAGTATTTTTGCGGGCAAGCGGATTAAAAATCTTTGGTCCCAGTAAATTTCTTCTGCGAATGGGGCTTCTAGCGCCGCCGGCAATTCCGGTTCGCGGCAAATTAATACCATATGATGGTTTTCAGGAACCAACCAGCAGCCGCCCAAAGTTTTAGCCGTGGTAAAGGGCGTATCAATCATTTCCCGCCATAAATTTTGCAAACTGTTAAAGCGGGGCACATAGCTTTCTCCGCCAATAGCGCGCAAGATTTGCGATAAAGCGCGCAAGCCAATTTCCTCGCTTTCTTGCCTTAGCAAGGCGGCATCGAGATAGCCGTAACCCTCGGAATAAAGCTCAAAACTTCGCACCAACGCTTTATTCGCCGCATCTTCCACCGCGCGCCGCGCGCGTTGCAGGCTGTCAATGGTTTTTTGTAAACGTTCCTGATCCAGCCCCAGTTTCGCTAAGGCGGGCCAAGATTGGCGCAATTGCACCCGCTCAAAGCGCTCATCCAAATTGCTGGGGTCTTGCAGCGGCTTTAGGCCGGATACTGTCACGGTCGCCTTCAGGCGCGCCGGTTCGATAGATAAAAGCGGCCGTAAAATCCGGCAAGAGTTGTGGTAAGAAAGAGCGGCCATCGCCGCTAGGCCATATAACCCGCTGCCGCGCGCCAGGTTTAAGAAAAAAGTTTCGGCCTGGTCTTGGGCGTGATGGCCAAATAATAAATGGCAAATTCCTTGGGCATGGCAAAATTTTGTGAGTAAATCATACCGCGCCTGACGGGCCAAAGCTTGAATATTTTGAGACGGCTTACCGCCTTGCCATTTTAAAACGCGATGCTCGATATTTTGGCTTTTTAGCATTTGACCAACTTGCTCCGCCTCCTTGGCGGAGGAAGGGCGCAAACCGTGGTCGACGGTCAGCGCCGTGACTTTGCCGCCCTTCGCCTTGGCCCATTCATCGGCCAACAAACAAAGCGCCATGCTATCGGCGCCGCCCGATACGGCGATAGCTAAATGGGGCGATGATTCAAACGGCTCTAACTCTTGCATCAAAGCGGCGAATTCACCGGCGCTTAAGTTCTTGACTCCTTGATCCGCTGCAGGGGGGGTTAGGGGGTACATTGCAAGCGCTTGGCCTCGTCTTCGGCGCGCTTTAGCAAATTGCCGGCGGCCTTTGGATATTCGCGCAACAGGCGTTTTAAGGTAATGCAGGCATCATTTTTATTTTTCAACTGCGCCAGCGACAGGCCCAGTTTTAACAAGCCATCAGCCGCCTTCGGCGCTTTGGGGTATTGCTGATAGGCTTTTAAAAATTCAACCGAACTTTGCGCATAGTCGCCGCGCACATAATAAGTTTCCCCCAGCCAATATTGTGCGTTGGCGGCTAAAGCATCATTGGGGTGCTGATTCAAAAATTTTTTCAAAGCTTCTTCGGCCTTGTCATATTCCGCTTGTTGCAACAAGGTGAAAGCCTTGTCGTAATCGCTTTTTGCATCCGCGCTGGCGGGCGTTTCCACCTTAGGAAGGGCTTTGGTTTCTTTGGTGACGCCCAATTGTTTTACCGTGCTGTTTTTCGCCGGGTCGGTGGAAGGTTGTGCGCCATCATTTACCGGAGCAGGGGGCGTGCTGGCGACAGGCGGCACTAATGTTTCGGCGGGAACGGGGGTGACGGCGGCCGGCGGCGGGTTGGTTAAAGCTTTGGCGGCATAAAGCTGGGTTTCAATTTGCTGAAAGCGGATTTCCCAATCGCCGCGCAGCTTATCGAAATCTTTGCGTTGTTGCTGGTTTTTAAAACCCAGCTCTTCCACTTTGCCGGTTAAATCGCGTAAAGCGCTTTCCAGCGTGCTAAGGCGGTCTTCCAGGCGGTTGAGCGTGCTTTGCTGGCTGGACGAAGGCATATCGTCGTTACGCCGGGGAGAGCCGCGCCTGGCTTCAACCGGCGCTTCGCCTTTGAAAACTTGCAATTGCAAAGTTTGCAAATCGCGCTCATTGCGCTCGATGCGGGCCAATAAATTATCCAGATCCTTATCAACCGCATAAGCGGGCAGGGCAAAGAATAAAATTAAAGGCAGGAAGAGGATTTTTTTCATGTTCTATTACTAGCCCAAAAAATTTGGCATTACCAAGGCATAAAATAAAAAACCGGCCGCCTTGAAAAGCAGCCGGTTTTTCTGGGAAATACGGAGTTTAGGACGACAAACGGTTGTCGCGCACCACCGTCACCGAGCGGCGGTTTTGTGCCCACGAGGCTTCGTTGGAGCCCACGACAGCCGGACGTTCCTTGCCATAAGAAATGACATCCAAACGGTTGGCGGCAATGCCTTGGCCGACCAAATAATCTTTCACCGCATTGGCGCGTCTTTCACCTAGGGCCAGGTTGTATTCGCGGGTGCCGCGTTCATCGGCATGACCCTCGATTAAAATGTTCATGGCGTTGTAGCGCTTAAGCCAAGCAGCTTGACGGTCGAGCGTGGCCTTGGCTTCGCTGCTTAAATTATAACGGTCGAAATCGAAGAATACGCGGTCGCCGACATTGAGCACGAAATCATCATTCGAGCCGGGCCGTACATCGGCGCGGTTAACGCGGCCCTGAGCGTTTTGATCGCCGGCCATGCCGCCGCCGCTGCCCATGGTGGAACTGGTTTGATCCATTGTGGTGCCGCAAGCGGTCAAAGCCACGGTCAGGAAAAGAACGGATAAGAAACTGAAACGCATGCGATAGCCCCCTTATTCTCGCGGTTAAATCGATGTGTATTTATAAAGCTGTCAGTGCTTATAATCAAGCACCTAAATTTAAGGAATTAAAGGCGACCAGGCGGGATCCGAGGCGTCCATCGGCGTTGGCACCAGCTGTAAATTATGACCGGTTAAGTCGATCGAATAAAGGCGTGTGCGTCCGCCGCCGCCACTGGTGTCGGAAGGCTGCTGCCGAAAAAACATTAGCACCCGTCCGTTCGGCGCCCAGGTAGGGCCCTCATCCAAGAAGCTTTCCGATAATAAGCGTTCGCCCGAGCCGTCAGGGCGCATAACGCCGATATAAAACTGGCCATCCATTTGCTTGGTAAAGGCGATTAAGTCGCCGCGCGGGGACCACACAGGTGTTGCATAATTACCACGCCCAAAGCTGATACGGTGTACATCGCTGCCATCGCTGTCCATAACATAAATTTGCTGCGAGCCGCCGCGGTCGGAATTGAAGGTGATATATTTCGCATCGGGCGAAAAGGAAGGCGAGGTATCGATGCCCGGATTTTCGGTTAAACGCTTCACCGCGCGGGTGCGCAAATCCATGCTGTAAATATCGGTATTGCCGCGGTTTGAGAGGCTCATAATCACGCGGTTGCCATCAGGCGAAAAACGCGGCGCAAAGGTCATGCCGGGAAAATCGCCCACCACTTCTTCACGGCCGGTATCGATGTTGAGCAAATAGACGCGCGGTTGATCGCGGTAATAAGCGAGATAAGTAATTTCCTGGGTTGAAGGTGAAAAGCGCGGCGTTAACACCAAATTGCGGCCATCGGTCAAATAGCGGTGATTGGCGCCGTCCTGATCCATGATCGCCAAACGTTTGATACGTTTGTTCAAAGGCCCCGCTTCGGCGATATAAACAATACGGGTATCGAAATAGCCTTCTTCACCGGTGATGCGCTTATAAATCGCATCGGCAATAATGTGGGAAACACGCCGCCAATTGGCGGGCTGGGTGAAATAGGCCATTCCAACCATTTGCTGTTCGCCGAAAATGTCCCACAACCTGAATTCCACCCGCAAGCGTCCATCGGGTTGCATATCGACCGCGCCACTGACCAAAGCTTGGGCGTTGATTTGCCGCCAATCGGCAAAGCGGGGCTGGGTTAAAAGCGCTTCGGGCGATTGAATGAAGGCGTTTTGGTCAAGCGCCTTGAACAGGCCAGAGCGTTCCAGATCGGCCGCAATCACCTCGGAAATATTGCTGCCCAATTTGCTGTTGCGGTCGCCCTTGGAAAAGAAATCGGCCACCGCAATGGGCAAGGGTTCGACTTGCCCGCGTGTAATATCGATGCGGATTTCGGCCAGCGCCGGAAAACAAAAACCAAGCGCTAGAAGCCCAGCATAGAACGCGGATCGAAAACGATAACAGTAGTTTGCCATTGGTTGTATTTCTCCGGTGGTAGTTTAAGCGGCATGCATTTGGGATTCAATAACGCCCGCAACGCACTTTCTGCCGCAGCTCGGTAGAAGGGGTCAACATACATACGCGCTTCGTCAACAATTTTGGCGGCTTGCAAGCTCCCATCGGGGTTGAGCTGGGTACGGATTTCGACAATCAATTCTTCCGGATTACGGGCGCCTGCCGGAATATTCCAGCAAGGCTCTAATTGGTGGCGCACCGCATCCATCTCGCTTACGCTTAACGGCAAGCTTGGCACAAAAGGCCCTTGGGAGGAAGAGGCGGTTTCAGGAGTCTGCGTTTCGGGAGCGGGTGCGGCTTTCTCCTGCTTAAATTTTTCCACAGTTTTTAAAACAGAAGCAAAATCATTAGCGGTTTTTTGCTCTTTGGGCTTTTCTTCTACCACCGGGGCCTTTTTCGGCTCGGTTTTGGATTTAGCGGCTGGCAAAGGCACCGCTTCCTCGATTTTTCGCGGCGGCGGCGCAGCTTCAATGGTTTTAGGCGATGGCTTGGCTTTTTCCTCAATGGCAGGAGCAGGCTTTGCCGCAGCTTTGGGCCGGGGCGGCGGTAAATTGGTAATATCGGAAACCGGCACAATATCGACAATGATGGGGGCCGGCACTTGGTCAATCGCCCGGTACCAACTAGGCAGGCTGGCAAGGCTGAATAATACAACGCTAAGATGAATCAGGAACGAAAACAAAATCCCGCGTTTTAAGCCTTGGGAAGACTGAGAAAGGGCAATCGCCGTGGCCATGCCCATCTAGCGATTCGTTGTGCCGGGCAATTCCGCAACCAAGGCCACCTTGGTAAAGCCGGCGTTGTTTAAGATAGTCATGACTTCCATGATGCGGCCATAATTCACCCGCTTGTCACCACGCACATAAATGCGGCTGTCATCCTTGTGACGCGTGATGGCTTGAAGTTTTTTCACCAATTCGGCGGCGCTCATCGACGTGTCTTGCAAAAATATTTTTCCGCTATTGTCGATGCTGACTACCAAGGGTTCGGTGCGTTCATTCAGCGCCGGCGCATTGGCTTGCGGCAAGTCAACCGAAACCCCGACCGTCATCAGGGGCGCCGCCACCATAAATACCACCAGCAGCACCAGCATGACGTCAACCAGCGGGGTGACATTGATTTCCACCATCGGCGAATACCGCCGCTTGCCGTGTTTTTTGAAAGCGCCCAAAGCCATAATTTAAGCCGCCTTTTCATCAAGCCGGCGCGATAAAATCGCGCCAAATTCGCCGGCGAAAGCTTCCATACGGTTGGCATAGCGGTTCAAGTCGGCCGAGATTTTATTATAGGCAATCACGGCCGGAATCGCCGCCACCAGGCCCAAAGCGGTTGCAAATAAAGCTTCGGCAATGCCGGGGGCAACCACAGCCAGGCTGGTATTTTTGCTGGCGGCGATGGCGGCGAAGGAATTCATAATTCCCCACACCGTGCCGAACAAGCCGATAAAGGGCGCCGAAGATCCGACCGAGCCCAAAAAAATCATATAGCGTTCAATGCGCTCCATTTCACGTGTCGCGGTCACTTGCATAACGCGGTCGATGCGCTGAGCAATGTTCGTGCTGGGAAGGCCCGCTACATTTTTGGTGCTGACCCGGCGCCATTCGCCCATTGCGGCGGCGAACAAGGCAGCCATCGGATCGCCGGGCTGCTTGCCAAGGCGGTCGTACAGTTCATCGAGCGAGCGGCCCGACCAAAATTGATCTTCAAATTCGTCGGCCTGGGAGCGAAGGCGGCGCAAGCGCCACATTTTATCGAAAATAATCGCCCAACTCCAAAACGACATTAAAACCAAGATCAGCAAAACGGTTTTGACAATTCCATCGGCTTGCAAAAATAAACCGATAACCGATAAATCGGCGGCGCCGCTTTGAGCTAAACTAACAGTATCAACCACATTTCACCTCTTATGAAAAAACTTTAAGCCGCTTGCAGGTACGGTTGCAATTTCTCCCGTAATTCTTCCGGCAAACGCTGTGTTTTGCCCAAGGTTGTAACCGCAACCAACGTAACCTTCAGCCGCGTTAATACGGCATCTTGATGCCGGATAATTTGCTCCAGGCCCAAGGAAGCCCCACCCATATGAAGCAAATGAGTGGTAATCGTCAATTCTTGATCCAATTTTGCCGGTGCTAGATATTCTATATCGCAATTCCGTACGGCGAAAATAAGGCCGTGAGTATATTGCAAATCGGCCACGGAATAGCCCAATTCGCGCAGCCATTCACAACGCGCCCGTTCGGCGTAATTTAAGTAAGCCGCGTGATATACCACGCCGCCGGCATCGGTTTCGGCATAATAGACACGGCAATGGTACAGGCTTCCGGCGGTTTTAGCCATTGCTAGTATCCGTATTGGCCGCTTCCAGCCAATCGGTTTGAAAGGGGCGGTTGGGGGGAGAGAGATTCAAATATTTGTAGCCGCTATCGCTTAAAATCCGTCCGCGCGGCGTGCGCTGGACCAGGCCTTGCTGCAGCAAGAAGGGTTCGATTACATCTTCAATCACATCGCGCTGTTCGCCCAGGAAAGCGGACAATGTTTCAATCCCAACCGGCCCGCCGCCATATTGTTCGGCCAGGCTTTTTAAATAGCGGCGATCCATCGCATCCAAACCATGGGCATCGACTTCAAGTTTAAGTAAAGCTTCATTAGCCAGGCCCGCGTCAATTGATCGGGCTTTTTTCACACTGGCGATATCGCGCACGCGGCGCAGCAAACGCACGGCGATGCGCGGCGTGCCGCGCGCCCGCTTGGCGATTTCATTGGCGCCGTCGGCTTGCATGGTGAGGCCCAATAATTTCGCCGCCCGTGAAACGATTTTGGTTAAATCGGCCACATCGTAAAAATCAACGCGCAAGGGAATGCCAAAACGGTCGCGCAAGGGGTTGCTTAATAATCCGGTGCGGGTGGTGGCGCCGATCAAAGTGAATTTCGGCAAATCAATCCGCACCGAACGCGCTGCCGGCCCTTCGCCGATAATAAGGTCAAGATGGAAATCTTCCATCGCCGGATAAAGCATTTCTTCAACCATTTTATTCAGGCGGTGGATTTCATCGATGAATAAAACATCATGCGGCTGCAAATTGGTAAGAATCGCGGCCAAATCGCCGGCCTTGGTGATCATCGGGCCGGAAGTGGCGCGGAAATTAACGCCCATTTCCTTGGCGACAATTTGCGCCAGCGTGGTTTTTCCAAGCCCGGGCGGGCCATGCAGTAAAACGTGATCGAGCGATTCTTTACGGGCAGAAGCGGCCTTCACAAAAATTTGTAAATTATCGCATAAGGTTTTTTGGCCGACAAAATCGCTTAAAGTTTGCGGGCGCAAAGTTGTTTCTTGACCGTCGGCTTCCTGAGCAGTTGCTTGCATCATGCCGCCAGCTCCTTCAAGGCCAGCGGAATAATATCTTCAACCTTGGCGCTTTCTTTTAGTTGATTGCTTAAGGCCGCGACCGCTGCGAAGGCTTCGCTGCGGCCATAGCCAAGATTGATCAGGGCCGAAATCGCCTCTTCCTGCGCGCGCGCGGGCTTAGCTAAATTAATCGGCTTAACCGAAGCGCTTCCCCCTAAACTTAAATTGCCGAGCTTATCTTTTAATTCCATCACCACGCGGGCTGCCAATTTTGGTCCAACCCCATCGGCCTCGGCCACCGCGCTTTTGTCTTGCGCTATAATTGCTTGCAGCAATTGATCGGGTGAAAGGGTGGAAAGAATCGAAAGAGCGGCCTTTGGGCCAACGCCTTGCACGGTTTGGAGGGTGCGGAATAAATCGCGTTCGGCCGCATCAATAAAACCAAAAAGCTGGAGCTTGTCTTCGCGCACATGAGTTTCGATAACCAGGTTGACGCTTTGGCCAATCGGCGGGAGTGCGCCCAAGGTGCGCGCGGAAATGCTGATCAAATAACCGACACCATGGACATCAATAACCGCCAGGCCGTCACTGACCGAATCAAGAATGCCTTTTAATTTGCCAATCATGGGCGGAGTGTAGCAGGCTCGATTTTATGAAACAATACGGGCTTTTCGATAGGCAAGGCTGCTTTGGTGATGGGCATGGCAAATGGCGACCGCCAAGGCATCGGCGGCATCGGCGCCCGTAAAGTTAAGATTTGGCAAAAGCCGTTTAATCATGAATTGCACTTGGCCTTTACCGGCATGCCCAGCGCCTGCAACCGCTTTTTTAATGTGATTGGCGTTATATTCCCCCACCGGCAAGCCCAGCAGGGCAGGGGTCATTAATACAATCCCCCGCGCTAAACCAAGTTTTAACGCCGAAGCTGGGTTTTGATTGACAAAAGTCTCCTCCACGGCCGCCATTTCTGGTTTATATTGAATAATAATTTTTTGCAGCTCTTGATGAATATGGGCAAGGCGCAAGGCAGTTTCCTGGCCGGCGGCAGTGGCGATAACGCCGGCAGCGATGCCTTTTAAATGAAATCCGTCGCTGTCAATCACGCCCCAGCCGGTGCGCTGCAAGCCGGGATCAAGGCCCAAAATCCGCATCAGGCGCTCAGCTTTTCCAAGAGGATAGGATCCAACTCGTAATTCGCGAAAACATGCTGGACATCGTCATTATCTTCCAAAGCCTCAAGCAGTTTCAGGAGTTTTTCACCGTCTTCACCGCTGCTTGGGGTGGTGGTTTTGGGGGTCCAACCTAATTTAGCGCTGACGGGCGCGCCGAATTTTTTTTCTAAAGCTTCCCGCACCGGGCCTAGATCATTGGATTCGGTAGTGATGATGTGGGATTGTTCATCGCTTGTCACGTCACTGGCGCCGGCTTCAATAGCGGCATCCATCATCGCTTCATCGCTGCCAGCGCTTTTGGGATAGGCGATTTCACCAACGCGGCTGAACATAAAACTCACGCTATTTGATTCACCCAAATTGCCGCCGTACTTAGTGAATAAGGAGCGGATCTCACCGGCAGTGCGATTACGGTTATCGGTTAAGCCTTCGATGATAATGGCAACACCGCCCGGGCCATAGCCTTCATAGCGGATTTCTTCGTAATTCTCGCCAGCTTCAGCACCGCTGCCGCGTTTGATGGCGCGTTCGATCGTATCCCTTGGCATATTGGCTTCCCGCGCCGCGACTAAAGCGGTTCTAAGGCGCGGGTTAGTATTGGGGTCGGGCGCGCCCGAACGGGCGGCCGTGGTCAATTCGCGGATCAGCTTGGTGAAGGCTTTCGCCTTCTTCTTATCTTGCGCCCCTTTGCGGTGCATGATGTTCTTATATTGTGAATGGCCTGCCATGGTATCCCTTTTCGCCCTGGTTTATACCTGTGTAGCTAAAACCTGCCTTCGAGGCAATTCCTTACCAAAACCTTAAAAATTCGTAGCTTTAAGAGCGTCGCTTTGGCAAAGTTAACCTTGTTTAACATTTATTTACCCAACTCAGCTTTGATAAGGTAGGAGTTCTAGGATTTCTGATGGTTGAGCAAAGCCCCACCTACCGGCTCGACCGCCTCAACGTATTGGTGGTCGACGATAGTAAGCATATGCGGCATTTGATCCGCACGCTTTTGAACGCCTTTGGCGTCGGCTATGTCCAGGAAGCTGGAGATGGCAAGGAAGCTTTTGTGCGTTTGTGCCAGCAAGGCTATGATCTTGTTCTAACCGATGTGGTGATGGAACCGGTTGACGGTATTTCATTCATCGAGCGCGTGCGCAAAGGCAAAGACAGTCCCGACCCCTTTATCCCGATTATCGCGGTTACCGGTTACACCGAGCAATTCCGCGTTTATCAATTGCGCGATGTGGGGGTCACCGAAATTTTGGCCAAGCCGATTTCCGCGCAAGAATTAGCGGCGCGTATTAGCGCGGTTATTGAAAACCCGCGCCCCTTTGTCCGCACCAAAACTTATTTCGGTCCCGACCGCCGCCGTCACAAGGAAGGCGAATTTTTCTATGATGGGATCGAACGCCGCCGGAGCAACCAAGGCAGCGGCATGAGCTTAAGCGATCCCGGATTAACGGCCGCGGCCGAAGAAGAAGTTTAAGGGCGGGGGACAGCATGTCCATCAAAAATCGCCGCCCCCGCAAAGCGCCTCAGGTGATTGACGGCACTGTGCCGCCGCCTGCCGCCCCTCCACCCGCGCCGCCGCCGGCCAAGCCCAAGGAAGACCGGGCGGAATTTCAGTACGATCCTTCGATGGCCACGCCGCCACCGCCGCCCGATCCCGTTTTTGAAACGAAAAAAGCGGCTAAAGGCAACGTGCGCCGTCAACGCAATGATGTGGCGGTGCAGGATTTTACCGTTTCGGCGCCTAAGAAAGTTGAACCGAAAAAAGAATTTTTAGTCGAATTTGTTCACTCGCCCAACCGCATCCGTAAAAAAGTTGGCGATGGCACAACTTTCGATAAAGGCTTGATTCATAAAGCGCAAGAAGCGGTTAAACATTTGGCCGGCCATTTTTTGGAAGCGACCCATTTTGATTTACGTGAATTAAATGATGCGTACCGCTCGGCCAAAATTGCGCAGGAAACCAATAAAGATCCATCCCCTTATATGTCGCGTATTTATAAAGTGATTCACGATATTAAAGGCGGCGGCGGTTCGTTCGGTTTTCCCTTGGTCAGCCGGATTGCCGAATCCTTATGCTGGTTCACCGAAGGCTTAACCCACCCGGCCGAGCCCGATTTGCAAATTATGAAAGCGCATATCGATTCCTTGACCGTGGTGGTGCATTTAAAATTAAAAGGCCATGGCGGCGAAGTCGGCCAATTAATGGCCGAGGGCCTTGAATTATGCGTCGCCAAACGCAAAGCCCATGATCCCACAGCGGTGCAATTCGATCTCGGCAAATTCATGGAAAAATTAAGAGCGACGGGAACGACTTAACGGCCGGGCATACTGCGGTGGCCTAGGGAATAAGCCATTCTTTTCCACAATCGGTCGGCGGTTTCGCCCTGGATTTCTTGCATTTCGCCGCGGCTCAATTCACTTCTAACTGCAGCGGGGCTTTTCAGGGCGGTTAAAAAAGCTTGTAAGTCCTCGATCCGAAAAACAATACGCTGGCTAACCGCGCGCTCTTTGTCAATCATTAGGACAGGTTGTTGACGCGGTCCCAGTTTTACCGGGGTTAATTCAAAGCCGCTGATTACCGCGCCCAATTTATGCCAATGATTCAGCCAAAAACTTTTATTGAAGCGGGAAATGACCACCATGGCGGCTTGGCAATTTTGTTCGATGAACCATTGGGTGCGCCGTTCAATTAAATGTGTGCTGATTCCATAGCCGCGATAATCGGCAAGACAAAAAGACTGATCGTATTTGCCCAATTTTTTCCCGGCTTCATCTTTGATGATTGCGCCTTGGGTAACGGCAACGATACTATTTTCCGGCTGTTTCACCACCAGGAAAATTTTTACATCACCGCCTAGCCGCGTAAAATCAAGCGGCCAGTGGGGAGTTGATTCAGCGATAATTTTACCGTATCCATCAAGCTGGTTATACCAAGGCGACGCATAGGCAGCATAACCGCGCCATGTAGCCAAAGCCATTGCCCGCGCCGCCTCGGCATCGCCGTGAACAGCTTCGCGGATGACAATATCTGCCGGTAATGGACGCAACATTTACCCTTTTCCTTGTTTATTTTTATACTAATTCTTTATTTGCAGCGGCGTAATCGCTTTCGCCAGGCCGGTTTTATCATCCGTTTCAATAAGTGTAGCACATAATGTGCCGGGGCCGCTAGCGGGTTGTAATTTTTCGGTCGGCAGTTTGCGCAAGAAGCGTTGAATGGGCAGGATTTTATCGAAACCGATCACCGAATCAAAGTCGCCACACATGCCAATATCGGTTTGAAAGGCGGTGCCGCCGGTTAAAATCCGGGCATCTGCCGTTGGAATGTGGGTGTGAGTGCCGACCACGGCCGAGACGCGGCCATCCAAATGATGGCCGAAAGAATTTTTCTCGGACGTCGCTTCGGCGTGGAAATCGACAACAATCGCCTGTACCGATTGACCGAGCGTATGTTTAGCCAATTCTTGATCAAGGGCGCGGAACGGGCAATCCATGTCGTCCATGAATAAACGCCCCAGCGCGTGAATCACCAAAAGCTTTTGCCCATTGGCGAGCGTGAAAACCTGGCTTCCCCGCCCCGGGCAGCCGGGCGGATAATTGATGGCGCGGATGGTTTTGCTATCGCCATCGACATGGGCCAGCATTTCGCGTTGATCGAAACCGTGATTGCCAAGCGTTACGGCATCGGCGCCGGCATTATAAATTTGCCGGCATAAATCGGGTGTCGTGCCAAAGCCGTGCGCGGCGTTATCGACATTAACGATCGCGAAGTCAATTTTGTGTTCTTGCTTTAAACGGGGCAATAAGGCAGCCACTGCATCGCGGCCGCTTCGCCCCACAATATCGCCGCAAATAAGAATACGCATGGAGCTTTAAGATGCTCCGCATTTCAATGCGCCGCCTTCGGTGATCACCCAATCCAGGGGGGCGTCATGGCCTTCATGCGGCACAAAGGGAACTTGCTGGGCGGCGTAAGCCAGGCCAACTGCGATAATCGGGCGCGATTTGCGCAAATTTTGCAATGTGTAATCATAAAACCCGGCGCCGTAACCCAAACGATAGCCGGCGCGGTCGAAGGCAATCAAGGGCACGATTAAAATATCGGGTTCGGCTGCGGGCGATTCGGCGGGCGGCACTTTGGTGCCGGCATAACCCTCAACCAATTCCACGCCCGGCTGCCAGCGCCGGAAAGTAAGCGGGGTTTTGGGCTGCACCACCACCGGCAGCACCACGCGGTGGCCAAGGGTGATCAGTTCTTTCAATAAAGGCTGCGTGTCTAATTCCGAGGTCAACGGCCAATAGCCGGCGATGCAGGTATTATCTTCTAGATTAATGGTGCGCAAAAAATGTTCGGTGACCAAGCGTGCGGCCTGGGCGCGCAAGCGTTTATCAGCTTCGATGCGGCTAGCCAATACGCTTTGGCGTAAATCTTCTTTGGCTTGTTCGATCGACGTCATCTCGAAAATTTGTTCCTATCTAACACGGTGACCGCTTTGCCGTTGGCCTGACTGTTCCGCCATGGCCCATAAGACCAAGTGGGCGCCATATAACTAGACCACGATCAAGTTAGGGACGGCTCCCAAAGCAGATAAATATCGGCCCAGGGGATTAGCGGCCTAACGCGCATTGCAGCCACCGCCTTATCACTCTAGGCCTTTTTCAAGCTTTCCACAATATGGTCTGCCTGGTTAGCAAGCTTACCCAATTTGCCTACCAAAAGGTTTAGTTTTTCCGCGCCAACCGCGCCATCTAGCTGGTTTTTAAGCCCGTCCAGTTCCGTATAGGCATCGGAAAGCTCATCGGCGATCAGAAGCGTCGCCATCACCAAAAGCCGCGCTTCGCCGATTTGGCCAATGCTGGCGGCAATATCCTTAACCCGCTTGTCGATATAATGGCTAAGTTCGGTGACATGGCTTTCCTGGCCGTCATCGCAGGCAACCGTATAGACATAACCGTTAATAGTAAGCGTAACTTGTCCCATATTTATTTAAGCAGCGACGCTGCCTTCCAAACGTTTAATAGTTGTATCCAGGCGCTGTTCGACATTTTGTACAGTTTGAAGAAGAGTTTCATAACGGGTACGGCTTTCGGACAGTTCTTTTTTTAGGCGTGTCAATTCTTCGGCTTGAGCACGGTGGCGGTCGGTCATTAGTTGTTCGAGTTTGGCCATCGCTTGGCTTAAACGGTCGGTGACTTTATCAACAGACTCAATCTCGGTTGCCATTTTTATGACTCCTTCGCAAAAGCTTGGAACGGGCCTAGCATAGGGCCGAATGGCAAGGGCGTCAACGGGGGGAAAAGTTCAAACTTAGGATTGACGAAAGCCTTTTACCCAGGCATCTTGCGGCCAGTTTCAAGCCTTTGTATATATTCAAGGAAATCATGAAAAACAACTTAGCTATGGCAGGCACCAACCCACTTCCCAATCACGATGAATTCGCCAACGCGCTCCGTTTCTTAAGCATGGATGCGGTGGAAAAAGCCAAATCCGGCCATCCCGGCATGCCGATGGGCATGGCCGATGTCGCGACCGTTTTGTTTTCGCAATTTCTAAAATTCGATCCGAAAAATCCTGATTGGCCCGACCGCGACCGTTTCGTGCTTTCCGCCGGCCATGGGTCGATGCTGCTATATTCTTTATTATATCTCACCGGCTATGCCGATATGACGCTGGAGGAATTGCAACGCTTCCGCCAATTGGGCAGCAAGACCGCAGGCCATCCCGAATACGGTTATGCCGCAGGCATTGAAACCACGACCGGCCCCTTAGGGCAGGGGATCGCCAACGCCGTCGGCATGGCTTTGGCCGAGCGGATTATGAATGCGAATTTTACCGATAATCTGGTCAGCCACTTTACCTATGTTATCGCCAGCGACGGCGATTTGATGGAGGGCATCAGTCACGAATCATGCGCGCTGGCCGGGCATTTGCGCCTGAATAAATTAATCGTGCTGTATGATGATAATGAAATCTCGATCGATGGCCCGACGTCTTTGGCGATGAGCGATGATCAAATCGCGCGTTTCAAAGCCTATGGCTGGAATGCCGAACGTATTAACGGCCATGCGCCAAAAGAAATCGCCGCCGCTATTGCGCGCGCGCAGAAATCGGATAAGCCTTCTTTAATCGCTTGCCGCACCACGATTGGTTTTGGCGCGCCGACCAAGGCCGGAAGCCATGACAGCCATGGCTCGCCTTTGGGGGCGGAGGAAATCGCCGGTTCCCGCAAGCAATTAAATTGGGCGCATGCGCCGTTTGAAATTCCGGCGGCTATTTTGGATGGCTGGCGCGGTATTGGCGAAAAAGGCTATGCCGAATTCCGTAAATGGGAAGGCCGTTTAAAGGCCGCCGACCCCGCCATTGCGCGCGAATTCATGCGCCGCGCCACCGGCGATATCCCAAGCCAGGTTGCCGAGGCGTTGCAAGCGGTCAAGATGCAATTCATTCAGGAAAAAGCCAAAATCGCCACCCGTCAAGCCAGTGGCAAGGTGATCGAGGCGATTCAACCCTATTTACCGGAATTAATCGGCGGTTCGGCCGATTTAACGCCGTCGAACAACACCAAAGCCAAAAAGCAAAATCCAATTACGGCGGAAAATTACGGCGGTCATTATGTTCATTATGGCGTGCGTGAACATGGAATGGCTGCGGCCATGAACGGCATGGCCTTGCATAAGGGTATTATTCCTTATGGCGGCACCTTTTTAATCTTCACCGATTATTGCCGTCCGGCGATTCGTTTATCAGCCCTCATGCATCAGCGCGTGATTTATGTGATGACACATGATTCGATCGGCCTAGGCGAAGATGGCCCCACCCATCAGCCCATTGAGCATTATGCGTCTTTGCGCGCTATTCCCAATTTATGGTTCTTCCGCCCAGCCGATCCTATTGAAACGGCGGAAGTTTGGGAATTGGCCTTAAACCGCCAAGATGGCCCCAGCGTTATTGCGCTAACGCGCCAAGCCGTGCCGCTGGTGCGCAATGAAGCGAGGGATAATTTATCGGCCAAGGGCGCCTATATATTAAATGACAGCGAAGGGGCTAGAGTGTCGCTATTCTCCAGCGGTTCGGAGATCGGCGTTGCGGTTGAAGCGCGCAAAATGCTGGAAGCGCAAGGCATTAAAACCCGCGTGATTTCCATGCCCTGCTGGCCGATTTTTGATGCGCAGAATGAAGCCTATAAAAAACAAGTTCTTGGCAACGCCTCTATTAACATTGCAATCGAAGCCGGCGTGCGCTTGGGCTGGGATAAATATATCGGACAGGCTGGCGGCTTTATTGGCATGAATTCATTTGGCGCCTCGGCCCCGGCGGGCGATTTGTTCAAGCATTTCGGCATTACGCCCGAAGCGGTGGTGAATTTAGTAACGCAAAAAATCGAAGGAAAATAATAAATGGCATTACGCGTAGCGATTAATGGTTTTGGAAGAATCGGCCGCCTGGTTTTACGGGCGCTGTCGGAAAGCGACAGAAAAGACATCGATGTCGTTGCCATTAATGATTTGGGCGAACCAAAAGCCAATGCGCATTTATTTAAATATGATTCGATTCATGGCGCGTTTAAAGGCGAAGTGAAGGTAGAGGGTGATACGTTAAATATTGGTCGCGGGCCGATCAAGGCCTTGGCTATTCCCGATCCCAATAAGTTGCCCTGGAAAGATATGGGTAT
The DNA here is from genome assembly GCA_050182275.1 of Dongiaceae bacterium. Lineage (GTDB taxonomy): Bacteria > Pseudomonadota > Alphaproteobacteria > SHNJ01 > SHNJ01 > JBFXCK01. Next base: position 274,443 of record JBFXCK010000001.1, read on the forward strand.
TGATATCGCTTTTGAATGTTCGGGGCGTTTTACGAAGCGCGATGAGGCGGCTGCCCATTTAAATGCAGGCGCCAAGCGCGTTTTGGTTTCCGCCCCCGCCGATGGCGCCGATTTAACCGTGGTGTATGGCGTCAATCATGAAAAATTGACGGCGGAACATTTGGTGATTTCGAATGGGTCTTGCACCACCAATTGCCTGGCCCCTGTTGCCTATGTATTGCAGCAAGAAATCGGCATTGTGCATGGCTATATGACGACCATCCATTCCTATACCGGCGATCAAAAGCTGGTTGACACCATTCACAAAGATTTACGCCGCGCGCGGGCGGCGGCCTTATCCATGATTCCCTCAACCACCGGCGCCGCCAAGGCGTTAGGTTTGGTTTTGCCGGAATTAAAGGGCAAGCTGGATGGCACGGCTATCCGCGTGCCGACGGCGAATGTGTCATTGATCGATTTCAAATTCGAGGCCAAGCGCGATATTACGGTTGAAGAAATTAATAACGCCATGCGCAAATATTCTTCCGAAAAATTGCAGGGCGTGTTGGGCATTGTCGAGGAAGAATTGGTTTCCTGTGATTTCAACCACAACAAAAACTCGGCCAATTTCGATTTAACCCAAACCCAAGTGGTTGATAAACGCATGGGCCGCGTGTTGGCCTGGTATGACAATGAATGGGGCTTTTCCAACCGCATGCTCGATACCGCAACCGCGATTGGTAAGTTACTTTAATGCCAAAAGTTCTAGAAAGAATTTCTAAACTTTTTCCAAGACCTAAGCTTTCGCTCAAAAATGAAGCAGTTCTTTTGCATTCGCTTCTTGCCTGTGGCATGCAGGCAAAAAGCCTTCATTTTCTGTTTGGCGTGACATATACGCCCGAGGAAGAAATTATTTTAGCAAGCTTACATTGTTCTCCCATCGATGTGGCTTACGGCACGGTAGAGGAATTTCTTATTTCACTTCGCCTGAACCGATTAAAAATATTGCCGTATTTAAGAAAACCGCATCGGCAAGCCATTGAGAAACTGGGCGTAAACATGACTCTTCCCTTATCCAGGCACCAGGCGGAAAAATTATATCAATTGGGAAGCGCTTTAAAAGCCGGGCTGGATGAAACGCAAAGCCAGCATCTTCCTTTACTGCCTCAGCCAATTGCCCAAGAAGCCAGAGCGCAATTTTTTGCTTTAGTCTATATGGCTGCCCGCGCCGATCATGCGGACGCCATGAATTTGTTGGGATATATGGGCATCCGAGAAAATTTGCCTGAATCTTTGGGTGATCCTGAAGAATGGTTATGCCGCGCGGCCCAAGCCGGCGCTAATTGCGCGATAGATAATTTAAATAGATTACGCCGTCATAGGGAGCGTATGGAGCATGCGCATTAAAGCCGAAAAAACCCGGAGCGTTGCCAACCTAACCGAATTGCAGGCGGCGCTGGTTGATAAAAATTGTGAAATCATTATAAGCCCTCCGGCGGCGGCTGCCAGCCTTGGCATCGGCTATTGGGTGACGCTGTTGGAGCAAAGCGGCTTTTCCCAATCCGGCAAAATTGCGATTCTCGATTGCGCCAATGATGCGGGCCTGGCGAGTGCGGCTTTAGCGGCGGGCTTGAAGAATATCGCCTTAGACCCCTTAACCGCGGCGCTGCCCGCTTTAAAAGAAATCGCGGCGCAATATCAGGCTAAGATTTGGGCCGGGCGGCGCTTGGTTTAGGCAGTAAAATAGACCTTGATGTTCTTATAAAGATAAAATATATTCTCTCAAAGATAAAATCTTATAACGGAGGGTTACTATTATGGCTTCTCAAAATCAAAAAACAGCCCAGGCTTCGGCTTCCCAGACGGCGGAAGACGCAGGTTTAACCCTGGCGGGCTATGGGGTTAAGATTCAGATCAATCCCAACGGCCAGGTTAGAATTTGCGCCAAAGACCCAGCTAAGGTCGTGGTATGCGATTCCAGGGGCGGGCCGGTTACGCCCGCCAATAACAATGGCGCCGATATTCAAATCCCGCGCATCGGCGACAGAATGACCGATGGCACTATTTATGCCGGAACCTCGCCGACAACCGATACGGCCATGTTCGCCCTGCCCGAAGATTCGGGCGGGATGTCATGGAATGACGCTGTTAAATTAATTCCAACCTTGGCCGCCCATGGCCATAAGGGCAGCAAACAAATCACCGCGACGCTTTTGGAAAATCCAGCCAATGACGATGGCGGATTGCGTCTGCCGACATTGGATGAATTGAATGTCTTGTATAAAAACAGGGAAGCCATTGGTGGCTTCTCTTCCGGCCGCTCGTACTGGTCCGCGTCAGAGAGGGGTCACTACGACGCGTACTTCCAGCATTTCGACGACGGCCTTCAGCTCAGCGACGTTAAGGACTGGGTGGGTGGTGCCGTCCGGTTTGTCCGGAGCTTAGCGCGCCAGCGCTAAGATAGCCGCAATATCAGACTAAAATCTGGCTCCCTTTTAAGCCTTTAATTTGATTGAAAAACCTTGGGCTTTCGGGTATGACCAAGCCTCTCTCACGCAATATTGAGGCTGGATATGATGCTAAGCGCTAAGGTAAAGAAAATAATCGATAATTATGAATCTGATAATAAGCGGGTGAAGGCCAATTTGGCTAAGCTGTTTATGACGGGGCGGCTTGGCGGCACCGGGCAATTGATTATTCTCCCCGTTGATCAGGGTTTCGAGCATGGGCCGGCGCGCAGTTTCGCCAAAAACCCGTTGGCCTATGATCCGCATTATTTTTATCAGCTGGGCATTGATGCCGGTTTAAGCGCCTATGCCGCGCCCTTAGGCGCGTTAGAGGCGGGGGCTTGCACTTTTAAGGGCCGCATCCCCTTGATCTTGAAAATCAACAGCAATAATTCCTTGCAGCGGAAAATTGGCGATGCCGGGTATGACCAGGCGGTTACCGCCAGCGTCAAAGACGCGGTGCGTTTGGGGTGCAGTGCTATTGGTTTTACGCTATATCAAGGCTCCGACAGTTTTAATGCGCAATTGGAAGAGCTGCGCGATTTGCGCCGCGAGGCGGCGGAAGAGGGCCTTGCCACCATTGTTTGGTGTTATGCGCGCGGTAATATGAGCAAAGAAGGAGAATTGGGCATCGATACCATCACTTACGGCGCGCACATGGCCTGTTTGGCGGGCGCGCATATTATCAAGGTGAAATTACCGAGCGCCCATGTGGAAAAAGAAGAGGCCAAAAAAGTTTATACCGAACAAAAAATCCCCCTTGGCACATTGGCCGAGCGCGTGCGCCATGTGGTGCAATGCTGCTTTAATGGCAGAAGGCCAGTGGTATTTTCCGGCGGCGAAACCAAAACGCTGGAGGATGTCTATACCGAAGCCCGCGCTATCCGCGATGGCGGCGGCAATGGCTCGATCATTGGCCGCAATTCCTTCCAGCGCCCGCGCGATGAGGCATTGAAAATGTTCGATACCATGGTCGATATTTTTAAAGACAAACAATAAGGAGAAGAAAATGGCAGTAGCTGCAAATGATTTAAAGCCCGGCCACGTTATCGAAGTCGATAAAAAATTATTGCTGGTAGTCCGCGTCGAGCACCGCACCCCCGGCAATTTGCGCGCTTTCGTGCAGGTCGAAGCCAAAGACGTGCAATCGGGCACCAAGCGCG
>JBFXCK010000002.1:0-241719 GCA_050182275.1 Dongiaceae bacterium
CGAATGATTTAAAAACCAGCCGGATTGAAGCCATTATTGTGATTAACAGCCTTAATACTTATTATCCCGAGCGCGATCAAAATTTGCGCGGCGGCGATTGGTTTCAAACCGATATTTTTCCGCAAGCTAAATTTATCAGTGAAAAAATTGAACGGGTGGGAGAGAATAAATATATCGCCCATGGAAAATTGACGATGCTCAATCAATCCAAGCCGCTGGACTTGCCGTTTGAATTCAGCACTTTTACCGCTAATCAGGCAGCAGCCAAGGCGAAGGCGATTTTACCCCGCAAAGATTTTAATTTAGGAAAAGGCGATTGGGCCAAAAGCGATGTAATTAAAAACGAGGTGGAGGTGAATATCACCATCCACGCTCGTTTAGTAGCTGGAAAGTAAATTAGCGTCCACGTGCACCTTTGCACAAATCAATCAATGTTTTTCTTGTTACGCTAAGATAAATTTTATCGCTGCCATTAGGAATAAAGCGGTCGAATGCTGCTGGGTTACCAGTTTGAATACAATTTATAACTGCTTCCTTAAATGCAGTGCTATTATCGCCAGGAAGATCACGTGAGATCATCCAGCAAAATGCGCCTGTATCAACATTTCCTTGCGCATGGTAAGCTGCGCCTTGCGATTCAAAGTAAGCAGCGACAGGTGCACTAATACTCCGTGTGGTAGTGGCAGTCATAATTCGTTCCTCCGTAATTTAAATGAATTTTTGATGGGGCACATCATAGCCATCTATCGCTTTTAAGCAAACAAAAAATGCTAAGAGGTTGCTCAGCCCTTCATTAGCAGACCTTGAAGGATAACACTTTCGCCACAAGTCATTGATTTTATAGAAAAAATAGGGGTTAAGTCTTTGTTCTTATATTGCCCTTTGGTATATGTAAAGGCTGTCTAACCCTTTTCAGGGCGTTACCTATGGCAAAAGCCAGAACCAAAAAATTGCTGATCGCGTTTGTGGGGATTCTTGTTCTAATCGGGGCGGGCATTACCCTGACATTAGACGGCATTGTTAAAAACAGTATCGAACGGCTGGGCGTTCAGGCTTTGGGCGTGAAGGTCGATGTGCGGGGAGTCAGTATTTCTTTGCTGCAAGGCAAGGCGGTGGTGCGGGGTTTAACCGTTGCCAACCCGCCGCGTTTTACGGCGCCGCATGCGATCGCGGCCGATGAAATTAGTGCCGAGCTGAAATTGGCCTCACTGTTTCACCCGGTGATTGAGATCAATGAAATTTCGGTGCAAAGCCCCGATGTTTATTATGAAATCATCCCGCAGGGCGCCAATTTAAAAATTTTAGAAAAGAATTTGGAAAAATCCTATCCAACCAAGCAAGAGGAAGCCGCCACTTCGCGCGGCTTGACGCGGCGCGTGGTGATCCGGAATTTACACATTATCAATCCGCAAGTGCATCCGGCCGTGTCGGTCTTGGGTGTGGCGGAAAGCCGCGTGGTCAAAGTCGCCGATATTCATTTAAAGAATTTGGGCGAGAAGGGTGATCCCATGACATCGGCCGAAGTAATGGATTTGGTTTTGGAAAGCTTGATTAAAAATGTCGGCGCCGAATTACCTCGTGGTATGATCGAGCAAGGTTTAGGCAAAGTAAAAAAAGGTATCGGAGAAATGGGTAAAGGATTACTGAACAATTTAACCAATTGATTATATCATGACGACGTCCTTATCCACCCGTATTGAAATTATCCGCGGCAATATCACCGAGCAGGCGGTCGATGCAATCATCAATTCCACCAATGAGTCATTCGAGGGCCAGGGGGAAATTGAAAAAGCGATTTATGCCGCCGCCGGCCCCGAACTTTTGGCCGAGTGCCGTCAAATCGGGGCTTGCCGTTTGGGACAGGCGGTGATTACCAAGGGCTATAAACTTCCCGCTAAGCATGTCATTCACACGGTGGGCACGCCTTGGCGGGGCGGAACTTTTGGCGAGGAAGAAGTATTGGAAAGCTGTTATCAAAATTGCCTGAAAATCGCCCGTGCCCGTCAGTTGCAAACTATCGCTTTTTCTTCAATCGCCACCGGCAATTTGCGTTTTCCGGTCGAGCGCGCCGCTAAGGTGGCCTGGCGGGCCACGCTGAAGTTTCTGAAAACCTCGCCATTGCCGGAAAAGGTAAGCTTCATTTGCTTTACCGACGAGGTTGAAGCCTCGTACCGCGCTTTGATGTCACAGACTAAAGCCTTGTAAAACAATAATATTACCTGCCCCTGGCAGGTTCCCCCTTTGCTACTATATATTAAGGGTAGGCCGCTATACTGAATGGCGGAATTGGCTTTCAAATTTTGGATGCGCATGACCCGTTGGTACCTTGCCCAAGACCCGCCCAAGGAAGGGGGAGAAGATCCCGGCAGCGGCGTCGTGGTTAAATCAAAGCCCAAAACCAAAAAACCATCCATGTATAAGGTGGTTATGCTGAATGATGATTATACGCCGATGGAATTTGTGGTGCATGTGTTGGAGCGGTTTTTCAATAAAACACATGAAGACGCCAGCCGGCTGATGTTGCAAGTTCACAACCGCGGCGCCGCTATATGCGGCGTGTACACTTACGAGGTTGCGGAAACCAAAATTAGCCAAGTGATGGATTACGCTAGAGCCAATCAGCACCCGCTGCAATGCACGATGGAGAAGGAATAGATACATGTTATCCCGCAATCTAGAACGCACCCTGCACCGCGCGATTGACGCTGCGACCGAGCGCCGTCACGAATTCGCGACCTTGGAGCATTTGCTATGGGCCTTGACCGAGGATCCTGATGCGTTGGCGGTGATCCGTTCCTGCGGCGGCGACGTGGCCCGGTTGCGCCAGGTTTTATTGGAATATTTATTGACCAACATTCCGACCATCGCCTTAACTTCCACGGCCAAGCCCACGGTTGCTTTTCAGCGTGTAATTCAGCGCGCGGTGGTGCATGTGCAATCGGCCGGCCGCGCCGAAGTGAACGGCGCCAATGTGCTGGTCGCGTTATTCAACGAACCCGAATCGCATGCGGTCTATTATTTACAAAGCCAAGACATCACGCGCTTTGATGCGGTCAATTATTTATCGCACGGCATTGCCAAGGTGCCGGGCGCGTCCAAGGCAAAAAGCGCCCCTTCAGGCGCGGCGGAAGAAACCTCTCAAGCAGAAAAAGATTCGGCTTCCAGCGCGCTGGCGGCCTATACCGTTAATCTGAATGCCAAGGCGGCGGATGGCAAGATCGATACGCTGATCGGCCGTGCCGATGAAGTCGAGCGCACCATTCAAGTTCTATGCCGCCGCTCTAAAAATAATCCGTTATATGTTGGCGAGGCGGGGGTTGGTAAAACGGCGATTGCCGAGGGGCTGGCCTTACGCATTATAAAAGGCGAAGTGCCGGAAGTTTTATCCAATGCGGTGATTTACGCCCTCGATATGGGCGCGTTATTGGCCGGCACGCGTTACCGCGGCGATTTTGAAGAGCGGTTGAAAGCGGTATTGGCCGAGCTGCAAAAACAGCCGCACGGCGTTTTATTTATCGATGAAATTCATACTTTAATCGGCGCGGGCGCCACGAGTGGCGGATCGATGGATGCTTCGAACTTATTAAAACCCGCTTTGGCCAGCGGCGGTTTGCGCTGTATCGGTTCGACCACCTATAAGGAATACCGTAATTATTTTGAAAAAGACCGGGCGCTGGTGCGCCGCTTCCAAAAAATCGATGTGGCCGAGCCTTCGGTGGAAGACGCCTTTAAAATTCTGCAAGGTATTAAAGGCTATTATGAAAAGCATCATGACGTCACTTACACCACGCCCGCGATTAAGGCGGCGGTCGAGCTTTCCGCCAAATATATCGGCGACCGCAAATTACCGGATAAGGCGATTGACGTCATTGACGAAGCGGGGGCGGCGCAGAAAATGCGTAGCGCCGAAAATCGGAAATCGATTATCGATGTCACCGACATTGAAAATATCGTCGCCAAGATAGCGCGCATTCCGCCGAAATCGGTTTCAAGCGATGACCGCAAGGCGATGCAAAATCTGGAGGAAGATTTAAAACGCATGGTATTCGGCCAAGACCGCGCGATTGGCGCTTTGGCCAGCGCCATCAAATTGGCGCGTGCGGGCCTGCGGGAAGGCGAAAAACCGATTGGCTGTTATTTATTCTCCGGCCCGACCGGCGTTGGTAAAACCGAAGTGGCCCGTCAATTGGCGCACATTATGGGGATTCAGCTAACCCGCTTTGACATGTCGGAATATATGGAGCGGCATTCGGTGTCGCGCCTGATTGGCGCCCCTCCCGGCTATGTCGGATTTGAACAAGGCGGCTTGCTAACCGATGCGGTTGATCAGCATCCGCATTGCGTCTTGCTGTTGGATGAAATTGAAAAGGCCCATCCCGATTTATTCAATATTCTGCTGCAGGTGATGGATCACGGTAAATTGACCGACCATAACGGTAAGACGGTTGATTTCAGGAATGTGATTTTAATTATGACCACCAATGCCGGCGCCGCCGACCTTGCCAAGCCGGGAATTGGTTTTGGAAACACCGTGCGCACCGGTGATGATGAAGAAGCGATCAAAAAAATGTTCACCCCTGAATTCCGCAACCGCTTGGATGCAATCATCCCCTTCGCTTCTTTAAGCGAGGAAAGCGTTCTCAAAGTGGTCGACAAGTTCATTTTGCAGCTGGAAGCTCAATTGGCCGACCGCCAAGTATCCCTCGAGCTATCTGCTGCGGCACGGCAAATCGTGGCGAAAAATGGATTTGATCCCCTTTATGGCGCCCGCCCCTTGGCCCGTTTTATCCAGGAAAAGGTCAAACAGCCTTTGGCCGAGCAATTGTTGTTTGGCGACCTGCGGGGCGGCGGCCATGTCAAAATTGACAGCGTCGATGGGAAGTTTACCTTTGATATCAAATCTTTGCCTAATAAAGCCCCATCCGATAAAAACTCCACTAGGCCAGAAGAACTGGTTCCTTAGGTGTGGCGCCCCCTTACTTCTCTGTAAGGCTGTTCAGCCATAAAATTTTTTTAAATTAGGCCACCCCATTTTACTTTTCTGGGGATAGGTAGCCATTACTCAAAGGGGAATAAGGGGAACTCGATTTTTTTCCTTTTCAATTATGATTAGCTGCGCTACAAACATATACTTAGGCAATAAAAACAAAGGCAGGCAATCATGAAAAATCACCATAATAAGGGATTTGGTGTTGGTTACGCCTTGGCCGTAATGGCTTTGGTAGCCGGCAGCAGCGTTTTAATGACTCAGCATATGAGCAGTGTCGCCCGTATGCAGGGGCGCACGCAAGAAACTTTTAATGTGCAGCAAGCTTTGCAGCGCGCCGATGCTGAAATCAAACTAAGCATGCGCGAAGTAGTGGGGGGCATTGCTTATCCGCCCGCTTATAGCCGTCTTGATCAAGATGGCCAAACCATCACCTGGCCGCCGGCAGGGCGTTTTGCCAGCCGTCAATCGGCCGATGGCGGGTATTTGCCGAACAATTTTGTCAATCGCGGCGATTCCCGCGGGCAATTTTTATATTGCGCTTATCGTAATAACACATCGCGGATTGATCCGACGATTGATCGTGATGGCAATCCTTTGCCGGCAAGCGATGCGCAAAACCGTATTTCTTTAAACAATGAAGCAATTGGCCGCGAACAAATCAGCGTAGCGCCGGCCTATGCGTTAATTGCGATGAACGGTGCGGGCCAATATGGAATAGCTTGCGAAGATTTGTACCGCACCAATGAAGCGGGCGCGCAAGTGCGCCGCACCGCCGAGGAATTGAACGCTATCGCCAATGGCAGCCGTTTTATAATCGCCACCAACGATGAGGCTTTGGCGGGAGCCGCGAATAACCGGATCAATATTTTGGCCGGCACTGCCGGCAGCACATCGTGCGACGAAACCCGTGATAAATTGGTTTTCACCGTCGATCAAAACGGCATGACCCGTTTCATTTGCGTACCGGAAATTGCTTTCCCGGTCAGCGCGCATAACCGCGATGGCGCCGGTGAAGGGATTTTGGTTAATCCGATCGAAAATGCCGATGTCGATAAGCCGTTTGAATTCCGGCGTATTCAAGGGATTGGCAATGTCAGCGTTACCACAGCGCCCGATGGCGGGATTTTGATTCAAGGCATGTCCGGTGAAGTTAATGCCCGCAATATCGGTGCAACCGGTCAAGATATTTTGAATGTTGGCACCGATGGCGCCTTAGAGTTCCGGCGTTTGGAGGGCATCAATGGCCTTACCATTTTCCGCAGCCTAAGCGGTGAATTGATATTGGATGCCTCGGGCGCCATTGCCGGCGCTACCGAATTAGGCGTTAATATTCCTCTCACTACGGTTGCCGGCGAACAAAGCGTATTTGCGGGCAAAGTTGGCAACACTTTTCAATTCCGCAAATTGGTTGGCAATAACGGCATCAATCTAACCAACGATACCGAAGGCAGAATCGTGGTTGGCATTGGCGGAACAACGCCGGGCGAATTATTACAGCCTTTGGATTGTGATCCCATTACGCAAAAACTGCGTTGGAACACTAGTCTTAACCCGCCGCGTTGGGAATGCGCGCTTGATCAAGCCGGCGGCGGTGGCACCATTAACAATGCAGTCAATGGCGGCGGCGGCCAGGTGCAAGTATTCCGGAACATCACCAACGGCACTTTAAACTTCCGCAGCTTAACGGCAGGGCCGGGGATTGCTTTATCTCAGACCAATGATGTGATTACCATTGGCTTAAGCGGTGCGGTCGGGGGTGTAACGGTCGGCAGCACAGGCAGCGGCGCACGTTTAGTTGCCGAGGCTAATGGCCCGCAAAGCACTCTAACTTTCCGTAGTTTGGCGGCTTTGGCCGGCGGCGGCTTGGAAGTAAGCGATGGCAGCAATGGCACAATCGCTTTTGGTTTACAAAGCTGTGCGGAAGGGCAAATCTTAGGGCGCATTGGTGGTACCTGGCAATGTCAAAACCCGCCGACAGGCGGAGGTGACGGCGTTAGCAATATTGTTTCTTGCAACAATCAGCAGACCCGTACCGCAGCATCGAATACCGCCTGTGGTAGCGCACGCCGGATTCAATTAAATACTTTTACCAACAGCCCGCCCGCGCAAATTGCCGAACAGCTTAACACTCCTGGTTCTTGGGTGCCAGTTGGCTGCCGCGATTTGTTTGGAAACCGCATTAACACCTTTGCTTCGCAAATCTGGTGGGATCCGGCGGCAATTTATCCGGGCGCCAGTGTAACAGGTGCTTGGCGCACCTTCGCTGATAATAGCGCCAGATTCTGCGTCGATGGCACGCTGGTAGTTGCGCAAGTGGGAGGTTCGGGCACGCCCGGCACAATGACGATCGATTCGTTTGAGCAGACCTACCACATCGATGACAACATCGAAATCGCTCCCTTACTGCCCGGCAGATCATCGGCCACATCTTGGACCGACCTTGATCAAGCCAGATGGCGTACGGATGTAAGAAACGTTCAATTACGCCCAGGTTTGTGGAAAATCGATGTCTATGGAACGACATATATATGCAGCTCGGCCGATGCTTTCCAAACCACGCGGTTGCTGTTCCATGAAGACCGGCCAGCGAACGATCCGAACCGTAAAACCGTCACACTTAAAGGCGCTAACTGCCCCGAGGGGAACGCGCCTTATAATATCTCGACTTTGGTGAGGGTGCCAGCCGATGGAAGATTCGGCGTCATGTCGGTTCCCAGTAGCACCGGCGGTAATTTACAGCGTGTTGCCAATATCCAGGGTGTGACAGCTATACGCGTCGGCGATTAAGCCCTTATCTAACTCTGTTCTTTATAAAAGGGGCGCTTTTTTAAGTGCCCCTTTTTTTGCCCATTTTTGGCGGGTCTTGGCAGGAAAATTAACCTTTCCTCAATAATTGTCATTAATCTGTAACATTAGTCCTGTATTGTAAAAGATGACAAGTGGTTGTAATATAATCACGATTATGTTATTAAACTTATTAAGTATCTGATTTACAACGAATATATAGGACGGGCCATGAGAAGCAAAGTAAACACCCCCCTGGCGGCAAAAAGCTCCTTAAAGGAGTTCTTGCTTGGAAAAAATAGAAAATATCAACGCGGCATGATCGGTTATGCCATGGCGGTGGTGGTCGCAACCGCCATGGCCGGCGGCTTGATGATGAATAGTATGAGCACCGGCATACGCACCACCAATGCAATTACCCGCTCCACCGACGCTAATAGCGTTTTACAGGCGGCACGGGTTCAATTGGCTCAATCCGCTAGTTTTGATAGCCTGGGCATTCCCGTTTCGGTGCCGGCGGAAGATAATCATATCCCTATGCGCTTTCCGGAAAACGATGATTTTCAAGAGCGTGCCCACAGCGAACAATCGGTAGTCAGCGCCGCCAGCTTCCGTGGGGAACAAATTATTTATGTCCCCTTTTATAACCGTAATTCAAATGAACCCAACGGCTATGTCAGGGGCAGGGTGGCTTCAACCCAAGTGGAGGCTTTAAACCGTCCGGTGTTTATGCTGATTCTGGGCGGACAAGATGGGGTGCAAACGCCTTATAACGATCCGAACACTTTTATGAATAGCGATGGCAGCATGCGTCCGGTTTCGGTATTAGCAGAACAATACCCGACCGACCGTTTTGCTGCGGCTACCATACAAGACGTTATGAATATTCAAGCGGCTAACGCCACGCAAATGATCCGTGTGGCGGCGCAAGAAGAAGGCATGCCCCTAGGCGGCGCGCCCACCAGCACTTGCCCGGCGGCGACGCATAAATTGGTTTTTGCGGTTAACGCCAATGGCCAAACCGTGTTTGCCTGCGTGCCGGAACAAGACCCGAAAGTAACGGGAGAAAATATAATTCCGGAAACGGTAATGAACGGTGTTGGACAACTATTCGCCGAGCGTATTTTTATTCCCAATGAACAAACCCCTGCTAATACGGTTAGCAAGCTGCGCTTCCGTTCAATTTTGGGCGGCCTCAATGTGAATGTTGGTCAAAGCGATGAGGCCGTGATGTTAAGCGTTAATGCCGAAAATGCCGGTCAAAACGGCGCCGGTATTTTCAGACAAGGCTTTAATGCGCAAGGTCATCAAACCATGCAGTTCCGCCGCTTGGTGGCGGGCGCGGGCGCTAGCGTACAAGAAGTGGGCGATACGATCGTTATCAGCGCCATGGGCTTGGGCGGCGGGCCGGTTGGTTTAACTGCGGTCAGCGCGCAACGTTTTGGCGATGATAATACGCATGCTATCTTCATGGGCGGTGACGGCACGCCCGGCAATCCGCTTTCTTTCAGTGATTTACGCGCTGGCGCTGGCATTGCCATGGGCCGCGGAAGTAAAGGCGAATTGATTATCGCCAATACCAGCCCGGCTTCAAGCGTTGAGGGTATTAACGTCGGCGGCGGGCAAGATCCCAGCGTGACGGACGATAAGCCGGGAGCGAATGGCATTTATGCCGGGAAAGATGATGAAAACCGCCTGATGTTCCGGCGCCTTGTGGCTGGGCAGGGCATTAAAATATCCGCCAATAAGGATGATGAGGACAATGGTAAATCGGCCATTGTAATCGAGGTTGATGGTTCAGTCGGTGGCGTGGCGAATGCAACCAATATTGGTAGCGGCGCTTCGGTCTATGCCAATAATGCCAACGGCACTTTATCCTTCCGCCGCGTCAATGACGATGGCCAAGGTGTAACGGTACGTCAAGTCGGCGACAATGTTAGAGTAGGGGTTGATGTCGCCCAATTATCGCAAACCTTGAATTTAAGCCGCTTTGTGCAAATCGGCCAAGAGCAAGATCCGATCTTTGCCGCCTCACGTCCGGCGACGGCTTGCGAAGGTACGCAACGTTTAAGCTGGGATGGCACGGCCTTTGTATGTATGGCTCCGGCTGGACAATCTGGCGGCGGCGCAACGCCCTTGAGCAGCAATATCGTTTCTTGCACGAATGCGCAAACCCGCGGCGCTGCAAGCAGCGAAGCTTGCGGCAATGCGCGCCGGATTCAACGAGGCACTTTAACCACCAGCCCGCCCGCGCAAGTGGCGCTGCAAATGAACACACCCGGCTCGTGGGTGCCGATTGGTTGCCGTGATTTATATGGCTCGCAAATTAACAGTTTTGCTTCGCAAATCTGGTGGGATCCAACGGCGACTTACCCCAGCTCCGGTGTGGCTGGCGCATGGATTACCTTTGCCGATAGTGGTGCTAGATATTGCGTCGATGGTACCTTAGTGATTGCTCAAGTCGGCGGCTCGGGTACGCCAGGCACCATGACGATCGATTCATTCGAGCAAACTTACTTTGTGGAAAACAATGCCGAAATCGCTCCCTTATTGCCTGGCAGATCATCGGCCGCATCTTGGACCGACCTTGATCAAACCAGATGGCGCACGGATGTACGGAACGTAACTTTGCGCGCCGGCTTATGGAAAGTGGATGTGTATGGCGGCGTATATATATGCGGCTCGGCCGATGCCTATCAAACTACGCATCTGTTGTTCCATCAAGACCGGCCGGTTAATGATCCGAACCGCAAAGTGGTGACGCTTAAATCGGCTAACTGCCCTGAAGGCAATGCGGCTTATAATGTCTCTACATTGGTTAGAGTGCCGGCAGATGGACGGTTTGGGGTTCAATCGGTGCCAGTCAGCACCGGCGGCAACTTGCAGCGGGTCTCGAATATCCAAGGAATCGTGGCGATCCGCGTCGGCGATTAGTTAAGGGGAGGGTATAGGGAAGGGCCGGTGGCGACACCGGCCTTTTTCTTTTGTAATCCAATAGCTTAAGAAAATCTTGAATATGCGCCGTTAATGCGTATAGTTAACAAGATTTTAGTTTATTTCCTTTTATATTTCCTGTTCCTTGTAATTCTGTTTTTATCTTAGAGGGTATGTATGGATATCAAATTCGATCTACGCGTGGTTGAGTTATTGTTCTCACGAGTGTGCCATGATTTAGTTGGCCCCGTTGGCGCTGCTTTGAATGGCGTTGAATTGCTGGAAGAATATGGCGGTGAGATGGCCGATGAAGCATTGGGCTTGCTTGGCAATAGCGCACGGGTGGCTTCACGCCGTTTAAAAGTGTATCGCGTGGCTTATGGGATGGCGGCTGGCGCTGCGGTATCATCTTTGGCTGATGTGCGCTCGCTCGTACAGGAATTTATCGAAGGCAGCAAAGTTACCCTCGATTGGCCCGATTCGGCGATTCCGCAAATTGCGGTCGACCGTAACGGCATTAAGTTGATTTTAAACACCATGATTTTGGCGGCCGAATGTTTACCACGCGGTGGCGCCATCGGTTTTCGCATCGAGCCGGATGGCAATAACAGCAAATGCACTATTACCGCCAAGGGCCAAGGCGCCCGCCTGGTCGATGGGGTAGCTGAAGCCATGCAGCCGGATGCGCAAATCGACCGGCTTGATCCCCGCACGGTGCATTCTTATTATTTAGGCCGCTTCGCCCAAGTGCATCAAGCTAACCTAACCCGCACCGATCAGCCCGATTTGGTGACCTTTACCGGCCAGATTAATTCCTAGATCGCTGGTAATCGCTCTTCCCCTTAACTATATTCTCCGCTAGAACAAAGTTCGATAAACTGGCCATATGCGGGCGTGGCGAAATTGGCAGACGCACAAGATTTAGGTTCTTGCGCCGCAAGGCGTGGGGGTTCAAGTCCCTCCGCCCGCACCACCCACCCTACGCCTTCGGCTTCGGGTGGCAGGCCACGCTAGTGGACTGACACGCGAAGGCGATCTTAGGCGTAGGAGTGTCGCCCGAAGCTTTAGCGTAGGGGGACTGGTCGCCTTACCGCCGACCTTAAATTCTGTCTTGCTCCCGTCTAATTCAGGCCCTAAACTGCCTACTTCTCAAAAATCAACCTTCAACTAATAGCGATTCATTCTATGAAAGTTTCTGAAACATCGAATAAAGGCTTACAACGCCAATATAAAGTCATTGTACCGGCGAACGACATCAGCAAGCGCATGGATGCGCGGCTTAAGGAAATTTCGGGCAATGTGAATATTCCGGGCTTCCGTGCCGGGCATGCACCGTTGGCGATGATCAAGCAGCGCTATGGCTCTTCCGTTTTGGGCGAAGTCATCGAAGGTGCGGTGCGCGATACGATGGAAAAAGCATTGGAAGAAAAGGGCATCCGTCCCGCGATGCAGCCGAAAGTGGAAATCGGCGCGTTCGGCGAAGATAAGGATTTGGAATATAGCCTGACCGTCGATCTAATTCCTGAAATCAAGCCAATGGATTTTTCCAAGCTGAAATTGGAAAGGTTGATGGCTTCGCTTAATACGGAAGAAGTTGAAAAAACTTTGGAAGAAATGGCCAAACGCAGCCGTAAGACCGAGGCGGTTAAAGCTTTGCGCAAAGCC
Organism: Dongiaceae bacterium; assembly: GCA_050182275.1. GTDB lineage: Bacteria > Pseudomonadota > Alphaproteobacteria > SHNJ01 > SHNJ01 > JBFXCK01. Next base: position 12,374 of record JBFXCK010000002.1, read on the forward strand.
AAAAAGGGCGATGTGGCAGTATTGGATTTCACCGGCAAAATGGATGGTGAAGAAATTAAGGGCGGCTCGGCCAAGGATATGGCCTTGGAATTGGGCAGCGGCCAATTTATCCCTGGCTTTGAAGATCAAGTCATTGGCATGGAAGCGGGCGAAACCCGTGATATTACAGTTTCTTTTCCGGCCGAATATGCCGAGAAAACCTTGGCCGGAAAGCCGGCGATTTTCACCATCACGCTAAAAGAATTGCGCGAGTATGTCGATTCCAAAATTGACGAAGAATTCGCCAAATCTTTAAATTTCACTTCCGTCGATGATTTACGCGCCGCGGTGCGTCAGGAATTGGAAAAAGATTTCAGCCGCCTTTCCCGCCAGCGCTTGAAACAAGATGTGCTGGAAGCCATGGCCGAGGAGCATGATTTTGATGTTCCGCCGGGTTTGCTTGAGGCCGAGCTGGAAAGTATGCGTCAGCAGCTAAAACAGGCCAAGGAACGCGGGCTTGAGCCGGAAGAGCATAAGGGCAAAAAAGAGGCCGAAATCGATGAAGAGCTGAAAGAATTAGCCCTGCGCCGCGTGCGTTTGGGCCTGCTTTTGGCGGAAATTGGCCGGATTAATAAGATCGATGTCAGTGAAGACGAGCTTCGCCGCGCCGTGATGGGTGAAATTCAGCGCTATCCGGGCCGCGAGCAAGAAGTGCTGCAGTTTTACCAATCCACGCCGCGCGCTTTGATGAGTTTGCGGGCGCCCCTGTTAGAAGACAAAGTAATTGACTATATTATAGAGATGGCGGCCGTTACCGACCGCAGCGTTTCCCGCGATGAATTATTTGCCAAGCCTGATGAGGAAAAATCTGAAGGCAAAGCAAAGAAATCGAAATCCAAGGCCAAAAAATAAAGGAGTTTGACCATGCCCAAAGATATGATGGATGCGACAATGAATTACATGGTGCCGATTGTCATTGAACAAACGGCGCGCGGCGAACGTTCCTTTGATATTTATTCGCGGCTGTTGAAAGAGCGTATTATTTTTCTAACCGGCGCTGTCAACGACACTATTTCGGCGCTGGTTTGCGCGCAGCTTTTATTTTTGGAATCGGAAAATCCGAATAAAGATATTTTCTTTTATATCAATTCGCCGGGCGGTGTTGTGACTTCCGGTTTAGCGATGTATGACACGATGCAATATATCCGCTGCCAAGTTTCCACCATTTGTATTGGCCAAGCGGCGTCGATGGGTTCGTTCTTGCTGATGGGCGGGCATAAGGGCAAACGTTTTGCTTTGCCCAATGCGCGCATTATGATTCACCAGCCCTCCGGCGGTATGCAAGGGCAGGCGACCGACATTGAAATTCATGCCAAGGAAATTTTAAGCCTGCGTGAGCGCTTAAATTTGATTTATGCCAAACACACCGGCCAGCCGATTGACGTTATCGCCCGCAACATGGAGCGCGATCGTTTCATGTCGCCGCAGGAAGCCAAGGAATTCGGTTTGATTGATCAGGTCATCGATCAACGGCCCGAAGGCAAGGAAACGAAGGCGGCTTAGAGCGGCTTTAATTTCTGCCTCGGATAAAAGAGCGATTCCTTCTTTCCTGGGGCTTCAAAACCTACATAAATTTCAATCTTTTAGTGTGAAATAAAATTATCACACTCGTAAAGTATAGGCGGTTTTTTCCACATTGATAATCGCCAGCAGAACTCTTATTTCATGCTAAGATATTAAGGAATTAGCGTCTTTTTAACCTTAAATCGCCAGCATGGTACTTAGGAAGGCGTTGTTTTTTCTGGCTTTCTTTTTAGCCCGTTCGGGGAGGTTCGTTTAAATATCCATGAGCAGATCCGGCAGCGACAGCAAAAATACTCTCTACTGCTCCTTTTGCGGCAAAAGCCAGCATGAAGTGCGCAAACTTATCGCCGGCCCGACCGTGTTCATTTGCGATGAATGTGTCGAACTTTGCATGGATATTATCCGCGAAGAAACAAAAACTTCGCTGGTTAAATCGGGCGATGGCATTCCAACTCCCTTACATATTCGCGGCGTGCTGGATGATTATGTCATCGGCCAGGATTACGCTAAAAAAGTTTTATCGGTCGCGGTGCATAACCACTATAAGCGCCTAGCCCATGGTCAAAAGAATCCTGATCTTGAAATCAACAAATCGAATATCTTAATGCTAGGGCCGACCGGTTCGGGTAAGACGCTTTTAGCGCAAACCATGGCGCGTATTTTGGACGTGCCCTTCACCATGGCCGACGCCACGACCTTAACCGAAGCCGGTTATGTTGGCGAAGATGTTGAAAACATTATTCTGCGTTTGTTGCAAGCCGCCGATTATAATGTCGAACGCGCACAGCGCGGTATTGTGTATATTGATGAAATCGATAAAATTTCGCGCAAAGGCGATAACCCCTCGATCACCCGTGACGTATCGGGCGAGGGTGTGCAGCAGGCTTTGCTCAAATTAATGGAAGGCACGATCGCCTCTGTCCCGCCGCAAGGGGGCCGCAAACATCCGCAGCAAGAATTTTTGCAAGTTGACACCACGAATATTTTATTCATTTGCGGCGGCGCTTTCGCCGGCATCGACAAGATTGTGGCGCAACGCACCAAGGGCAGCGGCATTGGTTTTGGCGCGCAAGTGCGGGCGCCGGAAGACCGCCGCACCGGCCAGCTTTTGCGCGAATTGGAGCCAGAGGATTTGCTGAAATACGGTTTAATCCCCGAATTTATCGGCCGTCTGCCGGTTATCGCCACGCTGGATGATTTAGACATCGGCGCGCTGGTTGAAATTTTAAGCAAGCCGAAAAATGCTTTGGTAAAACAATATCAGCGTTTATTCGAAATGGAAAATACCAAGCTCGAATTTACCGAAGATGCCTTACAGGGCATCGCCCAAAAAGCGATTGCCCGGAAAACCGGGGCGCGTGGCTTGCGCACCATTATGGAAAGCATCTTATTGAATACGATGTATGATTTGCCGGGCATGGACAATGTCGCGGAAGTCATTATTAATAAAGAAGTGGTAGAAGGAAAAGCCGCACCTATATATGTTTATAAGGACAAGGCGAAAAAGGAGCCTGCCCCCGCCGCCAGCTAGGCGGCTAAGCTTGAAAAGGCGCCCACGATAAACCCATCAGGGTAAAAGGAGTTTCAATGCCCGAGCCGTCTAAAACGACTTTATTTCCCGTTCTGCCATTGCGCGATATTGTGGTGTTCCCGCATATCTCAGTGGTGCTGTTCGTCGGGCGGGAAAAGTCGATTAACGCGATCGAAGACGTGCTGCAAGACGACCGCCGGATTTTTTTGGCGACCCAAGTGAATGCCGCGCAAGACGATCCCGAAAATAAAGATTTATATAAAGTCGGCACGATCGCCGAAATCGTCAAGGACACCGAAAGCGGCCGTCCCAATATTGCGCGCCTGCCCGATGGCACGGTAAAAGTGATGGTGCGCGGCTTGCAACGCGGCCGCATCGCCGATTTTGTCGAACATGCCCAGTTCTTCCAAGCCTATGTCGAACCGCAGCCCGAGGAGGAAAATTCGGATGCCGAGGTAACCGCCATGGTGCGCGCGCTTATCGGCCAGTTCGACCAGTATTTAAAACTCAATAAAAAATTCACCCATCCGGGCGAAATCCTTTCGGCCCTGGCTGAAATGAACGATCCCAGCATGATTGTCGATACCATTGCCTCGCATTTGGTGTTGAAAATCGCTGAAAAGCAATCGCTGTTAGAAACCCACGGCTTGATCGCGCGGATTGAAAAAATCTTCGGCTTCATGGAAGGCGAAATCGGCGTATTGCAGGTTGAAAAGAAAATCCGCAACCGCGTCAAGCGGCAAATGGAAAAGACCCAGCGCGAATATTACTTGAACGAGCAATTAAAGGCGATTCAAAAAGAATTGGGCGAAGGCGAAGATGGCCGCGATGAATTGTCGGAACTTGAAGCCCGCATCAAAAAAACGCGCCTTTCGAAAGAAGCCCGCGAAAAAGCCACATCCGAATTAAAGAAGCTGAAATCGATGAGCCCGATGTCGGCCGAAGCCACCGTGGTGCGCAATTATTTGGATTGGATTCTGTCGATCCCCTGGCGCAAAACCACGCGCATTAAAACCGATATTGTCGAAGCCGGCAAGGTATTAGACCGCGATCACTTTGGCTTAGAAAAAGTCAAAGAGCGGATTTTGGAACATTTGGCGGTGCAAGTGCGCACCAAGAAAATGCGCGGGCCTATTTTATGCCTGGTTGGCCCGCCCGGCGTTGGTAAAACCTCGCTTGGCAAATCTTTGGCCGAGGCGACAGGGCGCAATTTCGTGCGTGTGTCGCTCGGCGGCGTGCGTGATGAGGCGGAAATCCGCGGCCACCGGCGCACCTATATCGGCTCGATGCCGGGCAAATTAATTCAGGCGATGAAAAAGGCAAAATCATCGAATCCATTATTTATGCTGGATGAAATCGACAAAATGGCCTCCGACTGGCGGGGCGATCCGGCAGCGGCCTTGCTAGAGGTGTTGGATCCTGAGCAAAACAGCAATTTTAACGACCATTATCTCGAAGTCGATTATGATTTATCGGATGTGATGTTCATTACCACGGCCAATACCTTGCGCATGCCCCAGCCTTTGCTGGACCGGATGGAAATCATCCGCCTGGCCGGTTATACCGAAGAAGAAAAACTGGAAATCGCCAAACGGCACTTGCTGCCTAAAGTGGTGAAAGCGCATGGCGTTAAAAATGAGGAATTCAAAGTCAGCGATGCCGCGATTATCGATGTGATCCGCTATTACACGCGGGAGGCGGGCGTCCGTAATTTGGAGCGCGAATTGGCGACACTCGCACGCAAAGCGATTAAAGAAATCTCGGTGCGCAAAATCGACCGTGTTTCGGTTACGCCGAAGAGCTTGGAAAAATTCCTTGGCGTGCGCAAATTCCGCTATGGCGAGGCCGAGCTGGAAGATGCGGTTGGCGTTACCACCGGCTTGGCCTGGACCGAAGTTGGCGGCGAATTATTATCAATCGAAGCCGTGATGGTGCCGGGCAAGGGCAAGATGCAAATCACCGGCAAATTGGGCGATGTGATGCAGGAATCGGTGCAGGCGGCGGCGTCTTTCGTGCGCTCGCGGGCTACCAAATTCGGCATCAAGCCGCCTTTATTTGAAAAGCGCGATATCCATATCCACGTGCCTGAAGGCGCAACGCCAAAAGACGGCCCCTCGGCCGGCGTGGCGATGGTGACTTCCATCGTTTCGGTCTTAACCGGCATTCCGGTGCGTAAAGACGTGGCGATGACGGGTGAAATTACTTTGCGCGGCCGCGTCTTGGCCATTGGCGGCTTGAAGGAAAAATTGCTGGCGGCATTGCGCGGCGGTATTAAAACCGTTCTCATTCCGCAAGAGAATGAAAAAGATTTGGCCGAAATTCCCGATAATGTGAAAAAAGAATTGAAAATTATTCCGGTTTCCACGGCTGATGAAGTTCTTCAGCATGCCTTGGTTAGCCAGCCGATCGCCATTGAATGGACCGAGCCGCCGATTGAATCGGTACCGGCCAAAGATAAAGGCGATGAAGATTCCTCCGGCCTGACCACGCATTAATCATTTTCGACCTGGATAGATGGCTTTTGAAGGGCTAAAAACCCTCCAAAACCAATGGCTTGCCAAAGTTATCCCCAAAAAAGCATAGGAAAACCTAGTCCGATTGTTGACGGCGGTAAAAAGAGCCTTAGAATCCGCCGTATTCCTGTACCCTGATTTAATATGTAAATCAGGCGTGTTCAGGTAACCCTGTGTTCTACCCCAAAGGAGGGGATATCATGAGCAAAAGTTCTTTGATCGAAGCAGTAGCAAAAGAAACCAGCCTCTCAAAGGCCCAAATCAGTGAAGTGTTGGAAGCTTTCGCCACCACCATCACCAAGTTCTTGAAGAAGGGCGAAGAAGTAAACTTCCCCCCGATCTGCAAGATCATCGTCGCCAAGCGCCCGGCTTCCGTAGGCCGTAACCCGCGCACCGGCGAAACCATCCAAATCAAAGCCCGCAAGCAGCCCAAGTTCAAAGCTGCCAAAGCTTTGAAGGATGCCTTGAACTAATTCAAGTTTGCCTTCCAAAAAGCCGGAAAGCCAAAAGGCCTTCCGGCTTTTTTATTTTGTTTGGCACAGGCTCCGCGATTTGCTATGGAAATAGGAATAGGGTGCTTAGCTCAGCGGTAGAGCATCTCGTTTACACCGAGAGGGTCGGGGGTTCGATCCCCTCAGCACCCACCAGCGCTCCGGACCAAGGGTTCCGCCCATGGCCCAGCATGCCGGGCGATGTTAATCTCCCGGATCTCAAAGTAATGGAGAAACACCCCCATGTTTGATGACCAAGCACAACCGCAGACCCAAGCTCAGCTTATCAAGCGTTTCATGGAGACAAATGTGAGGCAGATGACCGAGAGGCATCCGCAGGATATTACGGGAATCGCCCTGGCTTGGCGAGAAGGTGAACTGAAGCTAATCGTTCAGGCGGCGGATTCGACCGCGATCAGCCGCTTGCGGAACGAGTTGCCGGATTACGAGGGAGGATATCAAATCAAGATCCAAGTTAACACCTTTGCGTACCCGGCACCCGGATCGCCAGCCATGTCCGTTCCGCTGCGCTCAGCTGCAACGGTTCGATGGGAGCAACGTTTTCCGTGGGTTCGATCATTGAAGCACTTTTTCTTGAGGGAGGGAAAACATCCGCCCATAAGACCTTGGCCGCGAGAGCGGTGCAGCCGTTAATCTCGGCCTGTCCCGCCCTACGTCTTCGGCTTCGGGTGGCTTACGCCAGTAAGACACGCGAAGACGATCTTAGGTGTAGGAGTGTCGTTCGAAGCAAAGCGAAGGCGGAATGGTTGCAATTTATCTGCCATCATGATTTCTTCCTCCGCGTCCAATTACATGGCCATGATCGCCGGTTTTGATGGTGGAGGGGTTAACAAGCAAGCCGCGTAAAACTTCGGTCATTTCAAAATCATGGCAAGTTAAAACTCTGGCGATTCCATAATTGCGGCTTGAAACAAGAATTTTAGCTTCGGGAAATTTGTCGCGAACAATTCTGGCGGCATCGACATAGGCATCATGTTCTTTCCAAAGAGGCGAGGCAACATTAATCTCCCTTCCAAAGAATCCGGTCAAATGTTTGGTAAACTCAGGCAAAGAGACGCCGCTTTCCTTTGCTGCGCAGGTATCCCAAAATCCTATCCGGCAGTTGCCGTCGATGACAATAATATCGAAAGCTTCACTGGCGGCTAATAAGGGAAAAGCGTCGATAAGCCATTTGGCTTGGCTTAAGTGAAAATCCATCCCTAAACAGCCGCGCAATTCATCAATGGAGGGTGTGTCGCCGATATATAAAACTCTTTTGGGTTTGGCGGGGACGGCGGGGGTCATTGGGGCATCCTCCTGATTTATTATGTTATATCTTATTAGGAAATATTTTTGTGTTTGTCAATCTTGCCTTTTGTCAAAGGTTATGCGCTAAGATAGGAAATGGCCGCCAATCTCTTTGCCGCTAAATTAACCCCTGCCGCTCCTTTGCCCGAGCGCCTGCGCCCGCAAAGCTTGGGCGAGGTGGTGGGGCAGGATCATATTTTGGGGCCATCTGGCACGCTTACCAAGCTTTTAAAGCAGGGGCATTTGCCTTCACTCATTTTCTGGGGGCCGCCCGGCTGCGGGAAGACCACTTTGGCGCGGCTTTTGGCGAAAGAGGCTAAGCTGCATTTTGAAAATGTCTCGGCCGTGTTCACCGGCGTTGCCGAGTTAAAAAAGATTTTCGAGGCGGCGCGCAGCAGGCGGCAAGATGGGATTGGCACGCTTTTGTTCGTCGATGAAATTCACCGTTTCAACCGCAGCCAGCAAGATAGTTTTTTGCCCTATGTTGAGGATGGAACAATTACATTGCTGGGCGCCACCACCGAAAATCCGTCTTTCGAATTAAACGCCGCGCTTCTATCACGTGCGCAAGTGCTGATTTTACATCGTTTGGATGCCAAGGCGCTGGAAGAATTGTTAAGCCGCGCGGAGGATTTATTAGGCCGCAAGCTTCCTATCGCCAATGAAGCGCGGGAACAAGTAATCGCCATGGCCGATGGCGATGGGCGCTATTTATTGAATATGGCCGAGCAATTATTCACGCTGCCGCCTTCGGAAACATTGGGGATGGCGGAATTGCAGAATTTCCTGCAACGCCGCGCGCCGATTTACGATAAAGATAGGGAAGAGCATTACAATTTAATCAGCGCCCTGCATAAATCCTTGCGTGGCTCTGATGTGGACGCCGCGCTTTATTGGATGGCGCGCATGGTAATTGGCGGCGAGGATATTCATTATATTTTGCGGCGTCTTACCCGTTTCGCCAGCGAGGATATCGGCATGGCCGATCCGAACGCCTTGCTGCAGGCGGTTGCGGCTTGGGAAACTTTCGATCGTTTGGGCCAGCCGGAAGGAGAGTTGGCGCTGGCGCAGTTAGTGATTTATCTGGCCACGGCGCCGAAATCGAACGCCGCCTATACCGCGCAAAAATCGGCCTATGCGGCGGCTAAAAAGACCGGATCATTGATGCCGCCCAAGCATATTTTAAACGCGCCCACTAAATTAATGCGGGATGTAGGGTATGGTGAAGGCTATGCCTATGACCACGACACGGAAGAAGGTTTTTCCGGCCAAAATTATTTTCCCGATGGCTTAAAACGCCAGCAATTTTATCAGCCAGTTGAGCGCGGCTTCGAGCGGGAGATACAAAAAAGGCTGGAATATTGGAATAATTTGCGGAAAAAGAACGCGGGCTAATTATTAGCGCCCGCCACGTTCGCGTTTCTTTTGCCGCTGCGCTGCTTTAATTTCGGGCATAAAGGGCAGCAAGGCTTCGGCCAGGTCTTCTTGTACACGAAAAGTGTTGATGATTTCGGGATGGCCCAGGAAAGCCGGAATGTCGCCGCGCAATTCCTCCGGGGCGGTTGAAATAAAAACCAGCCCCATATGCTTGAATTTTTTCGAGCGGTGCAAGGCCTCGGCCAGGCGGATGCCGTTTAACATGCTATCCCGCGTCCATTGCGGTTTGGTAAGGTCAAGCTCGATGCCGGTTGAATCGAAAAATTGACGGCTTAGGCGCGCTTTGGCTTCTTTGGGTTTTTCATTCGGATGCGCGGGCGCTATTTTTCCGATTCTAACGCCGCTATCCATGACCACCGCATCGAAAGGGGTGCGCATAAGAGCGATCAAGGCTTCGGCGATGGAGTGAGCGCGGATATGGCCATGAATCCCCGCCGCCACCAGCTTTTCGCGGAATTCTTGATCGGGTTCGGTGTCTTCCACCACCAATATTTTCATTTTGGTGGGGGGAAGTTTTTTTGAATCTTCAGGGCCGGGTGCTTGTTCCATAATTAATAAAGAATACAATAAATCTTTTAAAGATACAACATATTTGTAAGGCTAGGAGTGGCTTAAAATCCCCCTAGCATCTTGGGCCGGGATTTGCTAATCATCCCTTTCCTTTAAGGGGGCGTAGTTCAGTTGGTTAGAACGTCTGCCTGTCACGCAGAAGGTCGCGGGTTCGAGTCCCGTCGCTCCCGCCATTAGAATTTCTTATGAGCAAAGCGAATTAGAAATTCTTATGTCCCCCGAAGCCTTGGCGTAGGGGGGCACTGGTGCCATTTTATATTATACAGGAACCCTCGAATGTCCCCCTCCCTCAAAACCTTTATGATCAGTCTGTTAACCGCCATTGTAGTGGTTATTATCATGCTGCGCTTTTATGGCCCGTCATCTTCAACCCCGGCGCTTGAAACCAAAAAAGCGGAAACGACTTTTGAGCGTATTGCGCGCACCGGCGTCATTCGCTGCGGCTATGGCACTTGGCCGCCTTATTTGATGAAGGATCCCAACACAGGCCAACTCAGCGGCATGAATTATGAAGTAATGGAAGCGATTGGCCGTAATTTAGAATTGAAAATCGAATGGACCGAAGAAGTAGGCTGGGGCAATTACATCGAAGGTATCAATACCAAACGCTATGATATGTTTTGCGCCAGCGTATGGCCAAATGGCCCGCGCACCAAGAATACGACCTTAAGTAAGCCCACTTTTTATTCAGCGGCCTATGCCTTGGCGCGGATTGATGACCACCGTTTTGACGGCGATTTATCGAAAGTAAATGATCCGGCTGTGAAAATTTCGGTGATCGAGGGCGATTATACGGAAAGCCTGGCCAAAGAAGATTATCCAAAAGCCAGCCGCAATGTTTTGTCTCCCAATAGCGATGGCGCGCAAGTTCTATTGGAAATCGCCAGCGGCAAGGCCGACATTGCCTTCGCCGATTTGGGTTTATTCCGTGAATTTGAAAAAAATAATCCGGGTAAATTGACGTTAGTGCCGAATACGCCGCCTTCGCGCATTTTTGGCGAGCATTTATCGGTGGGATTGGGAGAGTTTGAGCTTAAAAACGCCCTGGATACAGCGATCACCACTTTATCCAATAGCGGCGTGATTGCTAAAATCATCAAGCAATATCAAGGTGGCAGCACCTATGCGCCGGCGCCGGATTTCGCGCAGTAAGCCTGATTCTTAAAGAATACAACGCTTCACGTTGTTGATAAGCTTAAAAAGGCCTAACCCTTGTTATTTTCAAGCACTTAGCGCATATTGCGGGCAGGAAAACCTTTAAAACCAAGCTCGTCCTGAGCTTGTCGAAGGATGAGCGTCGCTCATGATTCGACTAGCTCACCATGAGCGAAAGAATTTGAGATGGCCCATTACTACACCCAGTATTTACAGGAATATTTGCCCATTATCGTGTTTTTGGGCCTGGCGGCGGGTTTGTCGGTCATTATTTTGATTGCCTCTTATTTGCTGGCCGAACAAAAGCCGGATTCAGAAAAACTTTCGACCTATGAATGCGGTTTCGATGCGTTTAAGGATGCGCGCGGGAAATTCGATGTGCGGTTTTATTTGGTTTCGATTTTATTCATTATTTTTGATTTAGAAGTCGCCTTTCTTTTTCCCTGGGCCATTAGTTTAGGCAAAATCGGCTTCTTTGGTTTTTGGTCAATGGTAACCTTTTTGGGTGTGCTCACCATCGGTTTTATTTACGAATGGAAAAAGGGCGCGTTGGAGTGGGAATAAATGGGTAAGCAATTAATTGTCACGGCAAGCGGCAGCGGCCTAAGCATGGCCGACATCGCCCAGGATAATCTGGAAGCGGCCGCTTTGCGCCAAGAATATAGCGATAAGGGTTTTATCGTAACCCAGCTTGATAAATTGGTGCGCTGGGCGCAAACCGGATCGCTTTGGCCGATGACATTCGGTTTGGCTTGCTGCGCGGTTGAGATGATGCAAACCGCCGCCAGCCGCTATGATCTTGACCGTTTCGGCATGGTTTTCCGCCCCAGCCCCAGGCAGTCGGATGTGATGATTGTGGCGGGCACGCTGACCAACAAAATGGCGCCGGCCCTTCGCAAAGTGTATGACCAAATGGCTGAACCGCGCTGGGTGGTTTCGATGGGTTCCTGCGCCAATGGCGGCGGCTATTACCATTATTCCTATTCAGTGGTGCGCGGGTGCGACCGTGTGGTTCCGGTCGATATTTATGTGCCCGGTTGCCCGCCAACGGCTGAAGCTTTGCTTTATGGCTTAATGCAATTGCAGAAAAAAATTAAGGGCCGCAAAGTTATCCGCCGGCCGGAGGCCGCTTAGATGGCGCTTGATCTAGCCAGCCTTGCCGCCCAGCTTGCCAATCATTTTGGCGCAAAAATGCAATCGCATGAGATTAAGCACGGCGAATTAACGCTGCTGGTGACGCGTGAATCGATTATCGAGGTTTTAACACATCTGCGCGATCAATGGTCGTTTACCATGCTGGCCGATTTATGCGGTGTTGATTATTTGAACCGGCCGGAACGTTTTGAGGTGGTTTATAATTTATTGTCGCTTTCTTTCAATGCGCGTATCCGCGTTAAAATTTCAACCGATGAGGCAACGCCGGTGCCAAGCGCTGCCGGCGTATTCAGCGCCGCCGGCTGGTATGAACGTGAAGCCTGGGATTTGTATGGTATTACATTCGCCGGCAACCCTGATTTGCGCCGGATCTTGACCGATTATGGATTTGAAGGCCATCCGTTGCGGAAAGACTTCCCCTTAACCGGCTATGTCGAAGTGCGCTATGACGAAGAGCAAAAGCGCGTGGTGTATGAACCGGTAAAATTGCCGCAAGATTTCCGCACTTTTGATTTTCTAAGCCCGTGGGAAGGGATGGATCAAATATTGCCCGGCGATGAAAAGGCAGGCCCTGCCCACCAACCCATCGGCACGCCGCAAGCAAAGAAGAGGAGTGCCTGATGATCCTCATGGTTCGACAGGCTCACCATGAGCAGAGTCAAAATAAAAAGCTCATCCTGAGCTTGTCGAAGGATGAGCTTAATAATACGAGTATTTTTAAATCATGACACAAAACGCTGCCCTTAAAGACGAAAAATTTACGCTGAATTTTGGCCCGCAGCATCCGGCGGCGCACGGCGTGTTGCGCCTTGTCTTGGATATGGATGGCGAAGTGATCGAGCGCGCCGATCCGCATATTGGCTTGCTTCACCGCGGCACCGAAAAATTAATTGAATATAAAACCTATTTGCAGGCAGTGCCTTATTTCGACCGGCTGGATTATGTTGCGCCGATGAATCAGGAACATGCCTTTGCCTTGGCGGTTGAAAAGCTGATGGGCTTGGAAGTGCCCGAGCGCGGGCAATATATCCGCGTGCTTTATTGCGAAATCGGGCGGATTTTGAATCATTTATTGAATATCACCACTTTTGCGATCGACGTTGGTGCGATGACGCCCTTGCTCTGGGCTTTCGAAGAGCGCGAGGTGCTGATGGAATTTTACGAACGCGCCTCAGGCGCGCGGCTGCACGCCAATTACTTCCGCCCCGGCGGCGTTGCTTTCGATATGCCGCCCGGCCTGGCCGAAGATATTTGGAAATTTACCGAACGCTTCCCCAAAACCATTGACGATATCGAGGGGTTGCTGACCGAAAACCGCATTTTCCGCCAGCGCACCGTTGATATCGGCGTTATTTCGGCCAAGGATGCGCTGGATTGGGGGCTGTCTGGCCCGATGCTGCGCGGCAGCGGCGTGGCGTGGGATTTGCGTAAGTCCCAACCCTATGATGCCTATGCAAAAATGGATTTCGGCGTTCCGGTTGGCAAGACGGGCGATTGTTTCGCGCGCTATTTGGTGCGGATCGAGGAAATGCGTGAATCATTAAAAATCATGCGTCAATGTTTGCAAAACATGCCGGGCGGCCCGGTGAAAAGCATTGACCGCAAAATTACGCCGCCGCCGCGCGAGGAAATGAAAATGTCGATGGAGGCTTTAATCCATCACTTTAAATTATTTACCGAAGGCTATCATGTGCCGGAAGGCGAAACCTATACGGCGGTGGAGGCGCCTAAAGGCGAGTTCGGCGTTTATTTGGTTTCCGATGGCACGAACAAACCTTACCGCTGCAAAATCCGTGCGCCCGGATTTGCCTTTATGCAGGCGCTTGATTTCATGGCCAAGGGCCACATGCTGGCCGATGTGGTGGCGATTATCGGTTCCATGGATATTGTGTTCGGAGAAGTCGATCGATGAGCGAAGTTTTTACCTTCACCCCGGAAAATAAAAAACGCGCCGAGGAAATTGTCGCCAATTATCCCAAAGGCCGCCAGCAAAGCGCGATTTTGCCATTGCTTGATATGGCGCAGCGCCAAAATGATAATTGGCTGCCCAAGGCGGCCATGGATTATGTGGCGGAATATCTGGGTTTGGCCCCGATCCGGGTTTACGAGGTTGCGACCTTTTATTCGATGTTCAATTTAAAGCCGGTCGGCAAGCATTTTGTGCAAGTGTGCACCACTACGCCTTGCTGGCTGCGCGGTTCCTCTGAAATTATGGATGCTTGCCACCACAAAATCGGCGATGACAAAAATTTCAGCTTGGTGGAAGTCGAATGTTTGGGCGCTTGCGTGAATGCGCCGGTGGTGCAAATTAATGACGATTATTACGAAGATGTCACCCCGCAAATTATGGAACAAATGATTGCCGATTTAAAGGCCGGTAAAAAACTAAAACCCGGCTCGCAAACCGGCCGTCAAGGCTCGGCCCCCGAAGGCGGGCCAACCACATTGAAAAATAAGGTAGCCTAATGCTGCAAGATCAAGACCGCATTTTTACGAATCTTTATGGCCAGCATGATTGGCGCCTGGAAGGCGCCAAGGCGCGTGGCATTTGGTCGAATACCAAAGATTTCATTTTAAAGGGCCGTGATTGGATTGTGGAAGAGGTAAAAAAATCGGGCTTACGCGGGCGCGGCGGCGCCGGTTTTCCAACCGGCACCAAATGGTCTTTCATGCCCAAGGGTTCGGTTGATGGCCGTCCCAGCTATTTGGTGGTCAATGCCGATGAATCCGAGCCCGGCACCTGCAAAGACCGCGATATTTTACGCTTTGATCCGCACCGTTTGCTGGAGGGCATTGTACTGGCCGGTTGCGCGATGGGCGTTAGCGCCGCCTATATTTATATCCGCGGTGAATTTTATAACGAGGCCAGCAATTTAAGCGTCGCTATTAAAGAGGCGTATGCGGCTGGTTTGATCGGCAAAAATGCCTGCGGCTCGGGTTACGATATCGAAATTTATTTGCACCGGGGGGCAGGCGCCTATATTTGCGGTGAAGAAACGGCGCTTCTTGAAAGTTTAGAGGGTAAAAAGGGCCAGCCGCGCCTCAAGCCGCCTTTCCCCGCTGCTGTTGGTTTATATGGCTGCCCGACTACCGTGAATAATGTTGAAACCATCGCCGTCACCGGTGAAATTTTGCGCCGGGGCGGGGAATGGTTCGCCAAAATCGGCCGCCCGAAAAATGAGGGCACCAAAATCTTTTGCATTTCAGGTCATGTGAACAAGCCCTGCAATGTGGAAGAAGAAATGGGCATTCCGCTCAAAGAATTGATCGAACGCCATGCTGGCGGCGTGCGCGGCGGGTGGGATAATTTATTGGCGATCATTCCGGGCGGATCTTCCGTGCCGTTATTGCCAAAATCAGTTTGCGACAATGTGCTGATGGATTTTGATTCATTGCGCGCGGTGCAATCGGGCCTTGGCACGGCGGCGGTAATTGTCATGGATAAATCAACCGACATTGTGAAGGCCATCGCCCGTCTTTCCCGCTTTTATAAACATGAATCTTGCGGCCAATGCACTCCCTGCCGCGAAGGCACGGGCTGGCTGTGGCGCATGATGGAGCGTATGGCCATTGGCGATGCCAAGCCTGAGGAAATTGAAGTGTTATTAGACGTTACTAAACAAATCGAAGGCCACACTATTTGCGCGCTGGGCGATGCTGCCGCCTGGCCGGTGCAAGGTTTAATCCGCCATTTCCGCCCTGAGTTGGAGCGCCGGATTGAGGTTGCACGCAACAAACAAGCAGCCGCTTAAAAAAGGAGCAGACGATGAAAGACTCTATTTATATGACACCTGAGGAAAGAGCTGTTGTAGTAACTAAGGCGAATAATTTTTCAACTTTTGTAGTAACTTCAAGGCTTAGGGATATTGCTGCCCCCTTCATGCCTTTTACTGGTTGGGGCACTATTCTTGGCTCTTGCTTCCTAGCGGTTGTTGCTTTGAACGCGGTAACTCTTATGGCTTTGGCTACGTGGATGGTTGCAGCGGCTGTAACTATGGGTTTAGGAATTTTGCAATGTTATTTGGGCCGTGATTGGCGGGCAACGAAAGAAGTTAGAGCCGATATTCTTATTTTGGCAGGCAGACATCTTCATCCACGCAATCAGGCAAGACCGGTTAATGTCGTTGCTTGTAACTCTGCTTCTTCGCAATCACCGCCGCGTGGGCCTGTGCGTGAACGGTAATTAAGGATATTTAAATGCCCAAAATTGTCATTAACGGAAAAGAAATCGAAGTTGCGGCCGGGCGCACGGTGTTTCAGGCTTGCCAGGATATAGGTGTTGAGGTTCCGCATTTCTGTTTTCATGAGCGGCTGGCAATCGCCGGCAATTGCCGCATGTGTTTGGTGGAGATGGAAAAGGCGCCAAAGCCGATTGCTTCCTGCGCCATGCCGGTCGCCGATGGGATGGTGATTAAAACCGATACGCCGCTTGTGCACAAAGCGCGGCAAGGGGTAATGGAATTTTTGCTGCTCAACCATCCGCTTGATTGTCCGATTTGCGATCAGGGCGGCGAATGCGATTTGCAAGATCAGGCCATGGCCTATGGCTATGACCGTGGCCGCACCAAGGAAATGCGCCGCGCCGTGCCCGATAAATATATGGGGCCGCTGGTTAAAACCGTAATGAACCGCTGCATTCACTGCACGCGCTGCATCCGCTTTATTGATGAGGTCGCGGGCGTGCCGGAATTGGGCGCGGTGGGGCGCGGCGAGAATATGGAAGTCACCAATTATGTTGAAAAAGCACTCACTTCCGAACTTTCCGCCAATATTATCGATCTGTGCCCGGTTGGCGCGCTTACCTCAAAACCCTATGAATTCGCCGCGCGGCCTTGGGAATTGACCAATACGTTAAGTGTTGATGTGCATGATGCGGTCGGCAGCAATATCCGCATCGATTCGCGTGGCCGTGAAGTCATGCGCATTCTGCCGCGTTTGAACGAGGCTATTAACGAAGAATGGCTGGCCGATAAATCGCGCTATGCCTGTGACGGTTTAAAGCGCCAGCGGCTTGACCGCTGCTATATCCGCGTTGAGGGCAAGCTGCAGCCGGCTGCTTGGGAAGAGGCGTTCGCCTTCATTGCCAAGCGCCTGAAAAAAGTGCCGGGTCAAAAAATCGCGGCTCTAGCTGGCGATTTGTGCGATATCGAATCGATGTTGCTGTTGAAAGAATTGATGCAATCGCTCGGCTCTAATAATTATGATTGCCGCCAAGATGGCGCGAAGTTAGATGCCAGCACACGCGCCGGATATTTATTCAACACCACCATCGCCGGCATCGAGCAGGCCGATGCGTGCCTGTTGATCGGCGCCAATCCACGTGTTGAGGCGCCCTTGGTGATGGCGCGCTTGCGCAAGCGTTTCTTGCAGAATGGCCTGAAAATCGGCTTGCTCGGCGCACCCGCCAATTTGACCGCGAAATATGAAGATTTGGGCGATAAACCCGAAACTTTAGTGGCTATTGCGCATGGCAAACATCCTTTCCATCAAATTTTAAAGGGCGCTAAGAAACCGATGCTTATCATTGGTATGGGCGCTTTAACGCGGAATGACGGCGCTTATTTGCTGCATTTGGCGCGCCATATCGCTGATTCTTGCAACTTGATTCAGCATGATTGGAACGGTTTTAACGTGCTGCATACCGCGGCCGCACGGGTAGGGGGCCTTGATGTTGGCTTCATTCCGCCCAAGGGCGGAAAAGATACAGCCGGAATTATGGCGGCTTGCGAATCGGGTGAGATCGAGGCGCTTTATTTATTAGGCGCCGATGAAATCGATACCGAAAAATTGGGCAAGGCCTTTGTGATTTATCAGGGCCATCACGGCGATAAGGGCGCGCACCGGGCCGATGTTATTTTGCCGGGCGCCGCATACACTGAAAAAGACGGGCTTTATGTAAATATGGAAGGCCGCGCGCAATATGGCTTTGCTGCCGTATTGCCGCCCGGCGAGGCTAAGGAAGATTGGAAGATTTTGCGCGCCTTATCCGAGCGTTTGGGTCATACGCTGCCCTATAATACCCAAAGTCAAATCCGTGAAAAATTGGCCAGCATCAATGCCTGCTTCACGCAAATTGAAGATGTGGTTGAAGCCCCCTGGGGCCCGTTCGGCCAAGTGGGCACGCTGGATAACCGGCCTTTCGACAAATTCATTGAAAATTACTACATGACCGATGCCATCAGCCGCGCCTCGCCCACCATGGCGAAATGCACGGCGGAATTTTTATATGGCACCACCGCGGAGGCGGCGTAATATGAACGAATTTTTCACTGTCTATGGCATTCCGGCGCTCATCATGGCGGGCAAGGTGCTGGCGCTGGTGGTGCCTTTGCTGGTGGCGGTTGCGTTCTTAACGCTGGCCGAGCGCAAAGTGATTGGCGCGATTCAATTGCGCAAAGGGCCGAATGTGGTGGGGCCGTTTGGCTTATTGCAGCCTTTCGCCGATGCTCTAAAATTATTGATGAAAGAAACCATTATTCCGGCGGCGGCGAATAAGCTTTTGTTTATTCTGGCGCCGATTGTGACTTTCAGCCTAAGCCTGGTCGCCTGGGCGGTGATTCCGGTAAGCGTTGGCGTGGTTTTGGCCGATATTAATGTCGGAATTTTATATTTATTTGCAATTTCCTCGCTCAGCGTATACGGCATCATCATCGCCGGCTGGGCCAGCAATTCCAAATACCCGTTCTTGGGCGCGCTGCGCTCGGCGGCGCAGATGGTTTCTTACGAGGTTTCGATCGGCTTTGTGATTGTGACGGTGTTGCTATGCGCGGGCAGCATGAATTTAACCGCAATTGTTGAATCACAGCGCACAGGATGGATTCCGGGCGTGCCGATTTTGGGCGGCTGGTATTTATTGCCGCTGTTGCCGATGTTCGTGATTTTTGTAGTGTCGGCCTTGGCTGAAACCAACCGCTCGCCCTTTGATTTGGTGGAGGGGGAATCGGAATTGGTAGCGGGCTATTTTGCCGAATATTCCGGAATGCCTTTTGCCTTGTTCTATTTAGGCGAATATGCCGCGATGATTTTAATGAGCGCCATGGCCTCGATCCTGTTCCTGGGCGGCTGGGTGCCCCCGGTTGAGGCTTTGCCCTTTACCCTAATTCCAGGCCCGGTATGGTTCGCCTTGAAAATCGCCTTTGTGCTGTTTATCTTTTTATGGGTAAGGGCCACTTTTCCGCGCTACCGCTATGACCAATTAATGCGGCTGGGGTGGAAGGTATTTTTGCCGCTTTCCCTGTTTTGGGTTGTTTTAACGGCGGGCGCCTTGCTTGCCAGCGGCCAATTGCCGCAGTAAAGAGGAAGTATGCCATTAAACCGCACCGCGCGTAGTTTTTTATTGGGCGAATTGCTGGGAGGCCTGTGGCTTACCTTCAAATATATTTTCAAGCCCAAATACACGCTGAATTACCCGTTTGAAAAGGGCAAGATCAGCGCGCGCTTTCGTGGCGAGCATGCTTTGCGCCGCTATGCCAATGGCGAGGAACGCTGCATTGCCTGCAAATTGTGCGAAGCGGTGTGTCCCGCCCAGGCTATCACCATCGAATCCGAACCGCGCGAAGATGGCAGTAGGCGCACCACGCGCTATGATATCGATATGACTAAATGCATCTATTGCGGCCTATGCCAGGAAAGCTGCCCGGTCGATGCGATTGTACAGGGCCCAAATTTTGAATTCTCGACCGAAACGCGGGAAGAATTATTTTATAATAAAGAAAAATTGCTGGCCAATGGCGATAGGTGGGAGCCTGAAATCGCCGCCAACTTAAAAGCCGAAGCGCCGTTCAGGTAATTTTACAAAAACTGTTTAAGCTTGTTCCATACGCTGGTGCTGCCTAGGTAAAAGGTAGCTTCTGCCGTCATGCCGTCCAATAACGGATAATTTTGATCGCGGGCGCGGATTTCTTTTTCAACGCTGCGGATAATGAAATGTTTGGCCGGTTTTTCACCAAAGCGGGGAACGGCGGCATCTAGTTCCCGCTCCACGGTGCCGGTAACAGTGGCGAAAGCGGCAGTCGGGCGCGGTTGCAGGCGCAAATGGGCGCGGGTGCCGGGGGTAATTTGAGTTAAAGCCGGGTCAACAAAGGCTTCAAAGAACACCGTATCGGGTTCAGGGGATAGGGTGGCCACCACCGTCCCGGCCGCCACTTCTTGATTCGGCGCAACGGAAAAACGCACAATTCCATCAGCAGGGGCGACAACAATTAAAGAGGCCTGTTCGATTTTAATATCGGCTAAACGGGTGGCGGCTTCTTTTAGGTTTTTGGCAATAACCCGGTTTTCAGCGGCCAAAGAAGCGGCGCGGTCGGCGCTTAAACGTTCGATCCCGCGCTCGGTTTCCTGGCGGCTTTTAATAAGAGCGGCTTGCTGCTGCACCCAGGATTGGCGTTCGGCGACCAGAGCGGCCTGGCGACGGCTTTGGGTAGCCGCCCATTCTTCCGGCGAGTCGGGATCGCCCGGAATATTTACGATCACCGAGGGGCGTTCCGGCTGGTCTTTCAAGCGTTTATCGACATTGGCAATGGAAGAGAGGATTTTATCCTCGGCTTCTTGCAGGGGCGCCAGACGGTCTTGCAATTCGCTGAGGCGGCGGGTGAATTCCTCTTGCCGCGCTTGATACAACTCATATTGTTCTTGCTTGAATTGTTCGGGCAAGTCGGTCGGCAATACCAATTCCTGGCCGGTCATTTCGGCTTCAAGGCGGGCTTGCTGAGCTTCGATCAGCAGGATTTGATCTTGCAGATCTTTGGCTTCCTGCTCCAAATCGGGACGCTGCAGACGCAATAAAGGAGCGCCTTCTTTTACAAGAGTTTCCATGCTCACCAGCGGCGCTATGAGGCCGGGCAAAGGAGCTTTAATTTCTTGCGGCGGCAGAGTTGCAATCACGCGCGCCGGCATGACTTTCACTTCCTCCACTTGCAGCCAAAAAACCCCCGAACCAATCATGGCCGCCAGCAAAAGCACGACAATAATGTTCAAAGGAAGGAAAGGGGAAAAACGGGGCATGGGCTTGCTCAATTGAAATGCCCGCGCACGGCGGCGGCAATATCGCCTGGCGCGCCCTGCTGTTCGATGCGCCCTTGGTGCAGCCAATAAGCATCCTCGCACAAGGCTAAAAGCGAAAGGCGGGAGGTTAAAATAATCAAGGTTGGTACTTTGCCGGATAATTTTTGCAAAAGCGCCTCTTCTTCGTCTTGCGGCAAGGCGGGCAGGCCTTCATCCAAAATCAAGACGCTGGGTTTTTGGCACAGGGCGCGGGCAAGGCGCAAAAGCTGCCATAGACGGCTGTTTAAATGCAATCCGCCGGGCCCAAGCTTGGTATAAATTTCCTGTGGCAATCTTTTTACCCAGCTTTCTAAATTAGCCAGGCGCAAAGCCGCCATGACTTCAGCATGGCTGTGAATGGAAGCAGGGCTTAAATAATCGAATATAGCGCCGTTGAAATTTTCCTCTTCCCCTGCCGTAAGAAGCTGAATTTGCCGGCGCCACTGAGGGGCCAATTCTAGGAAGGAATAGCCATCCAGGCGCAACTGGCCGGTGCTGGGTTCATAAAAACCCGCCAAAACTTTCGCTAAGCAAGTCTTGCCAGAACCGGCTTGGCCATAAATACCGGCGACGCCCGGCTTAAAGCTTAAATTAATCCGCTGTAAAATTTGCGCTTCGGCGTGAAAGGCGAAGCTGGCATTATCCAGCGTTAGAAAGCCCTGTACATTTTCCGCGGGCTGAATATTGGCCTGGGGTTTTTTGTATTGAAACAAATGGGCGCTTACTTGGCGAAGCTTGATTTCTTCCCACCAAACGCGGCGCAGCTTAGTGGTCCCGGCAAAGGGGGAAAGAATAATGTAAAACAACAATCCTGATCCCAGCATTTGGCCCAAGCTCAAGCTTTCCGCCATAAACATCCGCCCCGCCAGCAACACGCCAATCGCCACCGCCATTACCACCGTAAAGCTTTGCAAAAACACGCTAAGACGAATGGCAAGCGGGGTTGTATTGGCGGTTTCATTTAAAGGCTGGTTGTCATCAAAAGCCTGGCGGCGCCATAAGCGCTGCAATAGTGTTTTGCTATCAAAGCCGCTGGCGCCGGGATTTTCCCGCAAATAATTTTCTACCATCCAGGTAGGCAGCAAGATTAAAGGCAATGCCGCCACCGCCACCACCGCCAGCGGCAGGGAAAGGGAGGCCAGGATCACCAAGCCTAAAGCGCTTATTAGTATGTCCGCCGCTAAAATACTAAGAAGGGGGCGGTTTAAAATGGCGGCTTTTTTCATTTGCGCGGCCACAAAATCGCTAAAGCCGTTTTCTAACTTTGGCCAGGGAATATAGTGCAAACCTTCGCTTAAAAGCTGTTGATACGCATTTCGCGCTTGGCGCTTGGACCAATTAGCAGTGGCAAGACGCAATGACGATAATAAAATATAGAATACTCCGCCCATTAAAGTCGCAATGCCCAAGCTCATCCAAGTTTGCCCGGCGCGCAAAGCAAGCACGTGATCGGTCAATACAATGGCGCCGCCTGCCAGGCTTAAACGCAAGCCGCCCAATAATAAGGACAAGCCGAACATTTCAGCGGCGCCTGCTTCCGGCAGGGCGGGGGTTTTATCGGGAGCCAGACGGGTATTAGCTGCCGTGATGGGGCGCAACGCTAAAATAAGATCGGTTGGCGCCAGCGAGGTTTCTTGGCCCGGTAAAATCAATTCGGCTTGGCCATTGCGCCAGGCGATAAAAGGGGTATTAGCGAAATCGGGCACCCATTCGGCTACCGGCTTAACAATCGTGGCATAGCCCCAGGCCTTGGCCATTTGGGTTAAATCGTCATTGGCGGTATGGGGCAGGCGCACCGGCTCCTTGCGGCCATAATAGCGGTCAAGGGCGGCCAGGCATTCGGCGAAACTGCCGGCATCGAGCGTGGGCGGCAGATTCTGATTTTCCGCCGCTGCCGCTTCTTGCACCATTAAAGTAAAAGATTGGGTCATCCGTATTTATTGCCTGCAGCTGCCAGCTTGCGGGCATATTTGGCCTTGGCTTTATTGAGAATATCCAATAATTCCACGCCGCTTTCCCCGCCAAGCCCTTTAATGTCTTCCCGGATCACCGCTTGAATCCCGTCAATATGGGCGCGGATAAGTTCAAGAAGTTTTTCATCCAATTCCAGATGTTTGCTTTCGGTGTAATCGCATAAGGATTTGCCGAAAGTGGTGATTAAATTATAGCCGAACGTATCGCCCTGGCCGCGCAGTTCGTGCGCGATATTATAGATGGTTTGGTAGTATTTCCAAGGATTTTTAGGCTGTTTGGCCAGTTCGGTATATTGCCCCATAAGCTTTTCGACATTGCCTTGCACCCAAGTGGTGTAATCGTCTTTGCGCGAGCGCAATTGTTTTTCGGCGGCGCGAAGGAGCTTGGGATCGATTTTGCCCTCTTCTTCCACGCTTTTTGGCGCCAATTTCACCTTTAGTTTGTTGGGCAGATGGAAATACCAAATCTTGGCCTTGGTATTAAGCGTATCGGGATTTTTTTGAACAGTGATAATTTCACAATCTTCTTCTGAAACCAGGCGGCGCTCCTCGCCGGGATGGGGCAAAGCTTGCTTGCGCCGGTCGGGGCCGAAATAGGTGCCGCTATGCAGGAAATGATTGGGCGCCTCGATCAAGGCTTCTAGGCGTTGAGTGACGGTGGAAATGGAATAGGGTTTGGTCAAAAAGTCATTGATACCCAAATCACGGGCTTCTTCAACGGTATGGCGGCTGACATCGCCGCTGACCGCGATAAAGGGTATATAGCGGTCGGGCGATTCTTCGGATCTGCGTAACCAACGCAATAACATCGCACCGCTAACGGGGAGCATCAGCCAGTCGGCCATAATTAAATCAATTCCGCAATCGCCGGGGGAAGGGGCGGTAATCGCCGCGGTTTTCAGCTGCTGAATCGCTTCGCTGCCGTCATGAGCAATCAAAAGCTTGCCCACCTTTAAGGCGCGTAAAACAGACACTAGCGTGTTGCGTGAAAACTCATCATCATCGACGACTAGCACGGAAAGTTTTTCTAGATTATAATTTGCCATTGTTTACAAAGCGGTTGGAAAATTCACATCCGGAGGATTTTAACCACTTTGCCTTATAAGATAAAGGGTTAACCCGCATGAGTGTTCATTTCGTTTATTTAACCGCCAAAGACCGCAAATCCGCGCTAAAATTGGCCCGTCAATTGGTTAAGGAAAAATATTTGGCTTGCGCTAATATTATAGATGGGGCCACCTCGGTCTATCATTGGCAGGGGAAGGTCGAAGAAAGCGCCGAATGCCTTATTATCGGCAAAACCACCAAGCCTAAGCTGGCCGGTCTTATCCGCCGCGCCAAGGCGCTGCATTCATACGATTGTCCTTGCGTGGTGGCGATCCCCATCGCTGCCGGCAATAAGGATTATCTGAAATGGGTTGAAAAAAGCCTCGTCTAGCTTTTGTCCTTAGGGTTTTTTAGGACGGTTGGAAAGTCCGAAGAAACGGGGGTTTTACCAGGAGAATCCGGTGAAAATGCCGAAAAAGCCCGTAAAAACGGGGCATGAATTAATAGACGTTCCATCCAGGCCGGGGCTTCGGGCGCAGAGCCTTTAGCCGGCGGCGGGGAGGATAAGAATGGGGGAATTGAGCGTTGCCCCATGATAATCGCCTCCTTGTAACGAGTGAGAGATAGTACTTGAAGAATAGCAGACACAAAGGTTCCAGGGGGAGAGAAGGGAAGCCGCTCCGAACCCGGATAGAATATTTATTTACCATACTGAAGGATTAGTTTTGCCCGAATTTTTTCCTTTTCCAACTGTTTATTGGTATAGGGGAGCCGTATGTAGGATTAAGGTCAAAAACCGGAATATTAACCTTTTCCTCCGCTTTTTCGAAACCCCTTGACATTTATGGCTTAACCGTTAAAAAGCAAAGGCTTATGGCCATGCCTTGGGCAGGGGCTAAAAGTGTTATTTTGTTTTTATTTGGCAGGTTTAAGATGGCAACAACGAAAAAAACGGCAACGAAGAAAACCACTGGAGCGAAGAAAGCAGCGCCGGCGAAAACCGCCGTTTCCGGGGCTATTGAAAGCCGCGGCACGCGCCGCAAGCAACCGCAAACCATCTCCGCCCGCGCGCAAGACATCAAGCGTCAATGGCATTTGGTTGATGCCGATGGCGTGGTGGTGGGCCGCATGGCTTCGCGCATTGCTAATATTTTGCGCGGCAAGAATAAAACGAATTTCACCCCGCACACTGATTGCGGCGATTTCGTTATTGTTATTAACGCCGCCAAGGCCGTGCTGACCGGCAATAAAATGGAAGGCAAGCTGTATCGTTGGCACACCGGCTATCCCGGCGGCTTGAAACAGCGTACGCCAAAAGATGTGATGGCTGGCAAATTCCCGGAACGCATCATCAAGGACGCCGTAAAAAATATGGTCCCGCGCGGACCGCTCGGCCGTCATGTGCTAACGAAGTTGTTTGTTTATGCTGACGCCGCGCATCCACATGAGGCGCAGCAACCCAAGCCTTTGGATATTGCCGGCATGAACCCCAAAAATAAACGCCAAGCGGCTTAAGGAGAATAAGAATGGAATTACCTTCCCTCGCTACCACCTCTGTTGCGGCCCCGCCTAAGCGCGAGCGCAAAGTCGATGAAAAAGGCCGCGCCCGCACGCATGGCAAACGCAAAAACGCCATCGCCCGCGTTATTTTAAAGCCGGGTTCGGGCAAAATCACCGTCAATGGCCGCACGCTGGAGCAATATTTTGGCCGCCCCGCTTTGCGCATGATTATCAACCAGCCCTTTGGCATCACCAACCGCGCCGGTCAATTCGATGTGATTTGCAATGTGAATGGCGGCGGATTATCCGGCCAAGCAGGCGCTGTGCGTCACGCAATTTCCAAGGCTTTGAACGATTATGAACCCGATTTGCGCCCGGCTTTAAAGGTCGCCGGCTTGCTCACCCGCGATCCGCGCGTGGTTGAGCGCAAAAAATACGGCCGCTATAAAGCGCGCCGCCGCTTCCAATTCTCGAAGCGCTAGTTTTTATTCCGGTTTTCTACTACAGTGGGCGGGCTTAAAACCCCGCCCATTTTGTTTTCATGAAAAATTCCATTCTTCCTTACAAAAAAATCCTTCCCAAGCTTGGCAAAGATGTTTTTATCGCGCCCACTGCCGCCGTGATTGGCGATGTGCATTTGGGCGATCAAGTAAGCGTATGGTTTAGCGCCGTGGTGCGGGGCGATGTCAATTACATCCGCATTGGCGCTGGCACCAATATTCAAGATGGCGTCATCATTCATACCGCCTCAAAAGAAAATGGCGATATTCCCACATTCGTGGGCGAAGATTGCACCATAGGCCATGCCGCGATTTTGCATGCCTGCACCATCGGCAGCCGTGTTTTAATCGGCATGCAAGCCTGCATTTTGGATGGCGCGACCATCGAAGATGAGGCGATGATCGCGGCAGGGGCGCTTGTAACGCCTGGCAAGCGCATTCCCAAGCATCAATTATGGGGCGGTTCGCCCGCGCGCTTCATGCGGAATTTAACGGGTGATGAAATCAAACATCTGAAATGGTCGGCGGAACATTATGTAAGGCTGGCGGCGGATTATTTGGCCTAAAAACAAATCCCCCGCCCAACGGGCAGGGGATTGCTCTGTAACCTCAACTTCTTTAAGCGTTTGCGGCTTGGGGCGGGGTGCTTTCAGCGGTGGGCGGTTTAATGCCAGCAGCTTGCGCTTCCGGATCGCGCAAGACATAGCCGCGGCCCCAAACGGTTTCAATGTAATTGATACCGCCGGCGGCGACTTCCAGCTTTTTGCGCAATTTGCACACGAATACGTCGATAATTTTTTGCTCGGGTTCATCCATACCGCCATAAAGATGGTTTAGGAACTGTTCCTTGGTCAGGGTTGAGCCTTTACGCAAAGATAGCAATTCGAGAATGGAATATTCTTTGCCGGTTAAATGAACGGGCTTGCTTTCCACTTCGACGGTGCGGGAATCAAGATTCACCACCAGCTTGCCGGTGCGGATAATCGATTCGGCATGGCCTTTGGAGCGGCGGACAATAGTTTGCACGCGGGCAACCAATTCGCGTTTGTCGAAAGGCTTGGTCAAATAATCATCGGCGCCAAAGCCAAAGCCTTTCAGCTTGTTATCCAGCTCAGCCAAGCCGGAAAGGATTAAAATCGGGGTGCGTACCTTGGCGGCGCGCAGGCGGCGTAAAACTTCATACCCGTCGATATCGGGCAACATCAAATCCAAGATGATGATGTCGTAATCGTATAATTTGCCGATTTCGAGTCCATCTTCACCTAAATCCGTGGTATCAACAATATAACCGGCCGACTTCAGCATCACTTCGATGCTTTTGGCGACTGAGGAATCATCTTCGACGAGTAGAACACGCATGACAGGCTCCTTTGAGAAATTTCGTGGCAGACGGCCTTAGGGAAGGTTACGCTTGTCTTAACAATATCTCTATAATCCTTTAATATTGGTTAACATCTCTTAACATTAACTATTATTACCTGGCTAAAGTTTACTGATGGTTAACGCGGCTTTGGCATTCTAAGTATGGGGAAAATACATCATTTCTTGCTAGATCAATGGGTTATTCCGGGGGATTCAAGCCATTACTACCAATCATAATATCCTTTCTCAGATGCAAGGTGAGGTCGACCAAATCGACCCTATACGTTATTTTGGCCAAGTGACCGGGGTTTTGGGCATGTTGGTTGAATTGACGGGGGTAACCAACCGGTTATCGGTCGGTGACCGCTGCGTTGTTCTGGGCCGGAACGACAAACGCGTTCCTTGCGAAGTGGTAGGCTTCCGCGACAATAAAGCCTTAGCCATGCCCTTTGCCGATTTAGCCGGGATCGGGATGGGATCGACGGTTGAAATCGCCAATGCCGCCGGTCAAATTTATCCAACCTTTGGATGGCTGGGGCGCATCATCAACGCGCTAGGCGAACCCATCGATCAATTAGGGCCGCTGCCTTTGGGCGGCCAGGCTTGGGCAGTTAAAGGAACGCCGCCGCCGGCGCATGCGCGCCAGCGCGTAACGGGCAAGATTGATTTGGGCGTGCGCTCGATCAACACTTTCACCACTTGCTGCCGTGGGCAGCGTTTGGGGATTTTCTCCGGTTCCGGTGTGGGTAAATCGACCGTCATTTCAATGATGGCGAAATATACCAATGCCGATGTCACCGTCATCGGGCTGGTCGGCGAACGGGGCCGTGAGGTGCAAGAATTCGTGCAAGATGATTTAGGGCCGGAAGGCTTAAAGCGTGCCGTGCTGGTGGTCGCCACTTCCGATGAATCGCCTTTGATGCGCCGCCAGGCGGCCTATATGACCTTGGCGGTTGCGGAATATTTCCGCGATCAAGGCAAGAATGTTTTATGCTTGATGGATTCGGTCACCCGTTTTGCTATGGCGCAACGGGAAATCGGCCTATCGGTTGGCGAGCCGCCAACCAGCAAAGGCTATACCCCAACCGTCTTCACCGAACTGCCGAAATTGCTGGAACGCGCGGGGCCGGGGTTGAAAAATAGCGGCTCGATCACCGCCTTATTCAGCGTGCTGGTCGAGGGGGATGACACCAACGAACCCATCTCCGACGCCGTGCGCGGGATTTTAGACGGCCACATCGTTCTCGACCGCGCTATTGCCGAACGCGGCCGGTATCCGGCGATCAATATTTTGCGCTCGCTTTCCCGGAGCTTGCCCGATTGCAATTCGCCGGATGAAAATAAATTGGTCAGCCGCGCCCGGCAATTGCTGGCTTCTTATGAAGATATGGCGGAAATGATCAGGCTTGGCGCTTACCGCCCCGGCAGCGATCCGAAAACCGATGAGGCGATTAAATATTATCCGGCGCTGGAAGATTTCCTGCGCCAGGGCGAGCATGAACCCAGCCGCTTTGCCGACGGCTATGCGCAATTGGCGAAGATTTTGCAGTCCTAAGCCATGAAAAAAATCGGCACGCTCATCCGCTTGCATAAGCTAGAGCTTGATGAAAAGCGCCGCCGCCTGCGGGGCTTGGAAGAAGAGCTGGCGGCTTTAAAGGCGGCGCGCAAAAATTTAGATATTGAATTAAAAAATGAGCAAAAAACCGCCGGCAGCGATGTATCTTATTCCGTTACCTATGCCGGCTACGCCAAACGCTTCATGCAGCGCCGGGAGGAATTAGAGGCGGCATTGGAAGTAAAAGCGGTGGAAGTCGATGTCGCCGCCGAATTTGTGCGGGAGGCGTTTCAAGAGCTGAAAAAATACGAAATCACCGCCGGGCGTCAAAAGGCCAAGGCGAAAAAAGAGCGCGAGACGATAGAGCAGAACGAGCTGGATGAAGCGGCGGGCGATAAGCACCAGCGCAAGAAAAAGGGCTAAACCGCGACGATGTCGTGGCTGCCGGCGGCGATTTCATTTAACGGTTGCACGGCAAAGGGCGATTCCACTTGAAACAGCAATTGGCCTTTTAATCCGGCGGCTTCACTGTAGTCTTGAAAAATTTTTGTAATATCTTCCCGCATATTGGGCGCCAGGGCTTGGGCCGTGCGCACCATTAAATCAAAGCGCTGTTTGGCGACATAGCCATCCAATTGAAAGGGCCCAAGCCGCGTGA
This sequence comes from Dongiaceae bacterium, assembly GCA_050182275.1. Taxonomy (GTDB): domain Bacteria; phylum Pseudomonadota; class Alphaproteobacteria; order SHNJ01; family SHNJ01; genus JBFXCK01. Next base: position 41,734 of record JBFXCK010000002.1, read on the forward strand.
AATCGACCTCAACAATAAAACGCTGGTGGTCTTTTCCTTCCTGTTCTTCATGGGCTTTCCGGTGCCAGAAAAAGCGTATGGGATGAAATTGCGCACCGTCAAACATGGGAATGAAAGCGGCCTGCCATTCGCCGCTTTTGGTCGCGGCGTAACGCGCTTGCTCTTGCCAATCGGCGGTTAGTTTTTTGGCGCCTTCCTCGCCGATCGTTTCCTGCAAAAGGCGGAAAATTTCCGGTGTCAGCCATAAATTCATTTCGCTTTTTTGCAAGCCTTGCAGGAAAGCGAAAACCGTATTTGCCAGATGAGCCGGGTTTTGGCCGTTCAAATGCTGCGCCAGTTGTGCGGCGATCGGCGGATTTTTTTGCTGGAAAATCGCTAAGGCATCGCTTAGGGCGGGCCAAGCGCGCGCTAGGGCGGGCAAAGCGGCGCTTTGCTGCCAGGTAATAGGGGCCGTGGAGAGGGGCATAGGCGCTGGGGTGCTTACTTCCAGCCAAACTTGCGTGCCAGGAGGCACGTTAAATGATTTGGAAAAATGCGCAACTCCTTGCGGTAATTGTAACAGGGTTTGCCCTTGGCTGGTGGTGCCGATCACGGTTGCGGGCACCATTTTACCCGGCCCCGGCAATTTGGCATTGCCTTGCGGCGCGCCATCGGGCGTTAGGATCATCAGCACCTTGGCTTGGACGGGCGGCGGCAGGGCCGAATAAGTTTTATTTTCCGCAGGCGCATAAGTGGGAATAGAACTCTTGGACATAAGGGCAGGATTTTTTTGTGGTTGGCTTTCAGCCTCCGGCAAAAACAAGGCCGCGGCGGGCGAAGCGGGAACCGGCGGATTGGCAGGAGGGGTGTTCGCTGCTTTAGCGCCAGGCGGCGGCGTTTTAGCCGGGTCATTTTTCGCCGCTTCTTCTTTGATGGGCAAAGCCGGGCGCGCCAGAACGGCTAACAGCGCATTAGTGGCGGCCTCAAGCGCCAGCGCCTGCGGATTTTGCCCCGCGGTATAGACATGCGCGGCAGCGCCTCCGGTTTCAATAAAATTCAACATTCCGGTAAAACCCGGCTCTAAAGGAATCGCCGGCGCAGGCGTAGCAGCGGGAAGCGGGGCGTTCGCCACCGGCGCGCCCGGCTTAGGCAAAGCTTGAATCAAAGCTTGCAAAATATTCGGCTGGCCCGGCTGTTGTTTCAGTTCGATAATAACGGCGGCGCCGGGCGGCAAAGGCAAAGGGGTTTGCACCACGATTTTGCCTTGCGGGGTTTGGATTTCTAAGGCGCCTGCCTGGGGGCCTTGATGCAGGCGGCCAATGACTTCACCGCTGATGGAAACGGGTTTGACGCTTTGCGCCAGCAGGGCAGGCGAGGCTTCCAAGACACGGCTGGGAGCCACGGCCGGCAGGGCGGAAGAAGGAGAGGGGCCAGTAGGACCGCTGATGCGGCTCACTGCTCACCAATCAACAGGCGGGCGATGCTCGAGACATCGACCGCGGCTTCGGTATTTGGATGCCGGGTTAATAGCGGCGTTTGATGGCGGATCGATTCGCTCACTTTGCGGTCGCGGCGGATAATGCCAGCCAGTTTCGGCTCGAATTTCAAGAAGCCCTTGCATGCTTTCAACAGAGTGGCGTAAGTTTTTTCGCCATCTAATTTTGAATGCGCCATGTTCACAACCAAGCGCATATCGGTGTTTGGCTTTTCACTCAGAGAAACTTTGATGAAAGTATAAGCATCGGTAAGCGATGTTGGTTCATCGGTGGAGACGATTAAAAAAGCATCGGCATCAACCGCCAGCGCGCGCACCGAACGTTCCACACCTGCGCCCAAATCGATAATGACATGGTCGTATTTTGCCGCCAGCTCCATCAATTTGACGCGGATTTCCGACAGACGCGAAGCGGGCAGGGAAGCCAGTTGGCCTGAACCCGAACGCCCGGCGATCACATCGAAGCCGCCGGTTTGATAATGCGTGATAACTTTTTCCAGCGGCAAATTACCAGTGACCGCCGTGCTTAAATCTTTTTCCGGCATTAAGCCCAATTGAATATCGGCATTAGCCAAGCCCAAATCGGCATCGAATAACAATACACGTTTGCCAAGGCGGGTGAGAGCGTGGCTTAAGGTGATAGAGAACCAAGTTTTGCCAACCCCCCCTTTACCGGATGCAACCGCTATTACACGCGGTACTTTTAAGGCAGTGGATGCCTGGGTTTCTGGGGTGGTTACTGGGGTGGTCATGACGCTCTCCTCCGAAGAGTATTGATAGCATTTAAATTGTCAATATCTGGTAAAATTAACCGGGCCAAAGAGACCGGATTGATGGGATTTAAGCCCTCGGCAATCAAGGGGGTGATGCTTACCTGGGAAAAGGCCAGTTTTCCCGCATCCGCGACCGCCAGGACGCTGCCAAAGCGCCTTGTCATATCTAGGCGGGTAACGATCATTTTCGCCGCTCCTACCTCTTTAAAAGTGACCCCAATATCGAAAGCATCCAGGGCATCGCCCCCGGCGCCGTAAACTAGGATAATTTCCCCATCTGTAGCTTTTAACAAGTCTTTAAGATGTTCCAGCTCTTCGTTTTTCAGGATGTTAATGCCGGATGTATCAATTAAAATAGGGGTATTGGGGGGATATTTGGCAATTGCAGCAGTCAATTCTTGTTTGTTTCCAGCACGTAAGAGGTCGATCTTTAGGATATTGGTGAAATATTGAAGCTGTTCATACCCGCCGGTTTTCAAGGAGTCGGTAGTAATGCAAACCGGCTTTTTGCCCTGAATCACCAATTGGGCGGCTAATTTAGCGATCGTCACCGTTTTACCTACGCCGGGCAAGCCAACCAAAAATACCGGTTTGGCAAAATTAATCGCGGTAAAGCGGAATTCGGCATCGAGCGTGCCGGCCAGCGCCATAATAGGATCATCGATTTCTAAACGGCCCAGCGTTTTCAGCAAGCGGTCGGCCAATTTGCGCGGCACGCCCATTTTATCGAAAGCCTCGCCAACCACATCGATCGGATCGACATATACCAGCTCGGGCGCAGGCGTTTCGGCGGATTCGGCGGGAACAATAGAAGTATCAATTGCGGCAGTGACTTGAATGCCCTGGCCGCCGGTGGCTGGGCCGGATGTAACAATGATCGCATCTTCGCCCAAGGCTTCCCGCACCTGGCGCATGGCTTCTTGCATGGTGGCGGCGGTAAAGCTGCGTAAACGCATTGAGTATATACCTGGCTAAGGATTAAATTTGCCCTAAAGTTTTAAGCCGGGCTTTAGGGTGAACTTCATTTTGCGACATAACGGTGGTAGAGGGACGAAAACGTTCAACGATAGAGCGAACATAGGGCCTAACCATGGGGCTCGTCAATAATACCGGGTTTTCGCCGATCATCGAGAAACGGTCAAAAGCCGACCGCACGGCGGCGATGAATTGCTGCAGTTTCGAAGGCGCCATGGATAATTGGCGGTCTTCGCCCTGGCCGATTAGGGATTCAGCAAAAGTTTGTTCCCATTCGGGAGAGAGGGTGACTAACGAAATCACGCCGTTAAAGGTATTCGATTCGCTCAGCTGGCGCGCCAAACGGGCGCGGACATGTTCGGTGATATTGGTGATGCTGCGGCTAAAACCGCTGGCCTCGGCGATGCCTTCCAAAATAGTGGGAAGGTCACGGATGCTGACCCGTTCCGCCAGCAGATTTTGCAAGACGCGCTGAATGCCGCCGGTGCCAATTTTGCCGGGCACCACTTCGGCGATCAGTTTTTGGTGTTCTTTGCCTAACTCTTCCATCAATTTTTGCGCTTCGGCGTAAGATAATAATTCCGACATATTATCTTTGATGATTTCGGTTAAGTGCGTGGTCACCACCGTGGCGGCGTCTACCACCGTATAGCCGCGGAATTGCGCCTCTTCGCGCAATGCTTCGGAAACCCACATCGCCGGCAATCCGAAAGTGGGTTCGGTGGTGGCTTCGCCCGCTAATTGCAAAGGCTGTCCCCGTGGATCCATCACCAGCAGCATGCCGGGACGGATATCGCCGCGCCCAGCCTCGATTTCCTTGATGCGTAAAACATAAACATTGGCTGGCAATTGCAAATTATCCTGGATACGGATCGAGGGCATGACAAAACCCATTTCAGCAGCCAATTGACGGCGCAAGGCTTTGATTTGATCGGTGATCAACACGCCGCCCTTGGGATTATTCACCAATGCCAAAAGCCCATAACCAAGTTCGATGCGCACCAAATCGATTTGCAAGGAATTGGCGATTGGCGCCTCGGCGACCGGCGCCGGCGCAACCTTGCTGGCTATCTGTGCCTCTTGCAGAACGCGCGCCGCCACTTGTTCCTGGCGCTGGGTTAAAAACCAAGCCATTGCGCCAGCGCCGCCGCCTAAAATCACGAAGGGAATAAAAGGAACGCCCGGTAAAACCGACATGCCCAGCATCAAGAAACTGCTTACACCCCAGGCGCTGGGATAACCGCTTAACTGGCCGAATACCGCCTTATCGGTCGAGCCGACCACGCCGGTTTTGGTTACCAAAATACCGGCGGCGGTGGAAATAATCAGCGCCGGCATTTGAGTAACCAGTCCATCGCCCACGGTAAGGGTAGTATAGGCGTGGGTTGCCTGGCTAATGCTTAAATCCATTTGCGCGGTGCCGATAATAATGCCGCCTACAATATTGATCAGCGTGATGATCAGGCCGGCGATTGCATCGCCGCGCACGAATTTAGCGGCGCCGTCCATTGAACCGAAAAAGTTACTTTCATTTTCCAGTTCTTTACGGCGGTCGCGGGCTTGGGTTTCGGTGATCAGGCCGGCGGATAAATCGGCGTCGATCGCCATTTGCTTGCCGGGCATGGCGTCTAAAGTAAAGCGGGCGGAAACTTCGGCAATGCGCCCCGAACCTTTGGTGATGACGACGAAATTGATCAACACCAAAATCGAAAAGACAATCAGCCCAATCACAAAATTACCGCCCATGATGAAATTGCCGAAAGCTTCGATCACATGGCCTGCCGCAGCCGGGCCTTCATGGCCATTGGCCAGAATCAGACGGGTCGAAGCCAAATTTAGCGACAAGCGCAATAAGGTTGAGACCAGCAACACGGTTGGAAAGGAGCTGAAATCAAGCGGTTTTTGAATGAACAAAACCGTCATCAAGATCAGCACGGCGAGCGAGAAGGACAGCGCCAAGGCAATATCCAAAAGCCAGGTCGGCATCGGCAAAATCAAAATCGCGATGATGGCAATAATGCCCAGCGCCAAGGCAATATCGCCACGGCGCATTAAATTGCCCATCATATCGTCGGGGCTGGGAGCGTTGGCAGTATCGACCATTATAAAACCGACCCTTGCGAGCTATCCGCCCGATTATAAGGAGGCGCGTTCACCTTCGCCAGGCGAAGGGACATCCACGCCCTCATCCGCGTATTGTTTGAGCTTATTGCGCAACGTCCGAATCGAAATGCCCAGAATATTGGCCGCATGGGTGCGATTGCCCAGGCAATGATTGAGCGTATTGATAATCAAGGTTTTTTCAACTTCCGCCACTGTTTTGCCGACCAAAGGCTGGGGCGCCGCATCATTGGCCGAAGGATGATTGCCCGTTGGTGAAGGGATTGAGGGCGTAGCGCCGCCCAAAGTCGGGCTGCTGGTTAGGACAATGGCGTCAGCGCCGGTTTCAGCGCCCGTGGCCAACAGCACAGCGCGGTGCAGGCAGTTTTCCAACTCCCGCACATTGCCGCGCCAGGGATGATGCAGGATTTTTTGCCGCGCCTCGTTCGAAAGCGGGCGCACCGGCACGCCATTGGCCTCGGCATATTTTTTAATAAAATGAGTAGCCAAGAGCTCAATATCGTTAGGCCGTTCACGCAAAGCCGGCAGCCGCAAATTCACCACGTTCAAGCGATAGTATAAATCTTCGCGGAATTTACCGGCGCGCACTTCGGCTTCCAAGTCGCGGTTGCTGGTGGTGATGAGGCGCAGATTAACTTTAACCGGGGTAGTGCCGCCAACACGGTCGATCTCCCGTTCTTGAATCGCGCGCAATAATTTTGCCTGCAAGCGCGGGTCCATTTCACTGATTTCATCCAGCAACAAGGTGCCGCCATTGGCTTCTTCGAATTTACCGATGCGCCGGGCGACGGCGCCGGTAAAAGAGCCTTTTTCATGGCCGAATAACTCGGATTCCAGCAAATTTTCCGGAATCGCGGCGCAATTGACCGAAACGAATTTTTCCTTGGCGCGCTTGCTTTTACTGTGAATATAGCGCGACATTACTTCTTTACCGGTGCCGGATTCGCCAGTGATTAATACTGTGGCCTCGCTGGAGGCGATTTGATCGGCCATCGCGACAACGCGCGCCATGACGGGATCTTTAAAAATGATGGAAGTAGTTTCCTCGGTCACCGCTTCCAGCACGGCGGCGATTAACTCGGCATCGGGCGGGAGAGGGATGTATTCCTTGGCGCCGGCCTTAATGGCGCGGACGGCGGCCTCGGCGTCATTGCCAATGCCGCAGGCGACGACCGGAATGCTGATGCGTTCGGTCGCAAGCGAGATAATGAATTTTGCGATATTCAAATTGTAATCGATCATTACCAAATCGGCGCCTTGGCCGCTGCGTAAGGCGTTCATGGCGCTTTCAATATCTTCGACATGCGAGACTTTGGCGCCGCGGTTCAGCGCGATCTTGCCGGCGGCGGAGATGTGCCCGTTTAAATGGCCGACGATTAACAAACGCATGACTTAACTCCCTATTCCTTGAAATACTGAATCCGCTTGTCGGCGGGCAGGATGGTGTTCAAAACCATTTCCAGGCGGCGCGGGTTTTCTTTGCGCGCGATGGAAGTGCTTCCCACCAGATAAATCGTATTGACCAATTCTTCTTCCCCGGCGGTGCGTTCTAATTTCGTGGCCAGAGGCAAGAACAATAAATTCGACAGCAAGGCGCCGTACAAGGTGGTGAGCAAGGCCAACGCCATGCTGGGGCCGATTTTGCTGGCATCGTCTAAAAAGCTGAGCATTTGCACCAGCCCTACCAGCGTGCCGATCAGGCCCATGGCGGGGGAAACATCGGCGGCTCTGCGCAATACGTTGACGCTGCGTTGAAGCTGGGCGCTTGAAGTCGATAATTCTTTGCGCATAATGCGTTCAATTTCGGTAGGGCCAAGATTATCGACCACCATTGAGATGGATTTAGCGAAAAAAACTTCGCGGGCGATCTTAGGCAGGAATTTTTGTAAAGTGAGAATGCCGCCTTTGCGGGCGATTTCCGCCATGCCAAGCACGGTGGTTGCGGCCTGGCTGGCGTCGCGCACCGAATAGACAAGGGTTTTGCCGATGTGGCGGAAAGTTTGCACAATATCGCCAAAAGAATAACAGGCGGTGGTGACCGCAAGAGTCGCGCCCAGCACTAAAAGAATCGAGGGCAAATCGATGAAACCGCGCAACGAACCGCTCATGGTGATCGCCAGCATGACCAAACCGATCGCCAAGAGCAGGCCTAAAATCGTGGCTAAATCCAGCGTGCTTTCAACATTGCGCAATTTCCGGACCGCTTCTTGCGCTTCGCGGGCGGCGTTTTGCGCTTGTTCGTTAGGATCGGAGGGGCTGAGAGAAGTAACCACGGGACAACTACCTTTTAAGTTAATTAGGCTTTATCGGATTTAATGATTTCAGTCATGGTTACGCCCAGACGTTCATCGACGATAACAACTTCGCCGCGGGCAACCAGCCGGTTATTGACATAAATATCGATCGCTTCCCCAACACGGCGGTCGAGTTCGACAACCGCGCCGCGGCCAAGTTTCAGCAATTGATTGACCGGCATATCGGCGCGGCCCAGCACAGCCATCACCTGTACCGGAATTTCGCCGATTGCATCCAGCTCACGGCCGCTTTGCGGGGCCTTATCACCCGCTTCAGCGGGCAGTTCTGTGCCCTTGCCTAATTCATTTAAGTTTAAATTATTATCGGTGGTCATGGTCGGCTCCTTTGAGAAGAGAAAATCTATGAGAAGAGGGGTAGTTCGGGTTCGCTATCATCGCCGTTAAAGGCCCGGTAGGCAACCGCTTCAAGCTGTTGCCATAAGGATTTGATCCGATGTTCGGCACCGCCGTCACGCCAAGTCACCTTGGCATCGGGCATTTGCATGGAAGAATCGCCGGAAACTTGCACGCGGCCCTCGAATCCCTTGGCTTTTAGGATTTGCTGGAGGCGGCCTTGCAAAAGGGGCATGGCGGCTTCGCTAATCGTGATAACCAATTGCTGTTCGCCTAATGCGGCCTCTAAGGTGCGGTTCAATAATGTTTCCACTTCGACCAAAGTTTCACGCCCTGCCATATAGGGCAGCAATTTTTTAATCATGGTGAAAGCCAGTTTGGCCGCCTGTTCGGCGTGCGCCTTGGCTATTTGATCCATTTGCTGTTGGGTGGCGGTGATTTGCTGTTCCAGGCGCGTCAAGGTTTGCGCAGTCAAGCCTTCAACTGTCGCCATGGCATCGGCTTTGCTGGCGGTTTTACCTTGATTAAAGGCGGCATGTTGGATGGCTTCGATTTGCGCATGAGTATAGACCCGGGGCTTGGCCGCGCCGGCGGCAGGCGCTGCAGCATTAGCTAAAACGCCGCCATCAAACGAGGTTTCAAATAAGAATTTGGTAGGAGTGGTGGTCATAACCGGTTCTCGAATCTTCCCTAGTAAATAAGTTGATCTTCGCCGCCTTGATCGGCGATGATAATTTCACCCTTGTTCGCTAAATCTTTGGCCACATTAACGATGTAAAGCTGGGCTTCATCGACGTCGCGCAAGCGCACAGGACCCATTGATTCCATATCTTCCTTCATGATCTTACCGGCGCGTTCGGACATATTTTTAAAGAACATATCTTTAATCGTTTCCGAAGCGCCTTTAAGCGCGCGGGTAAGCTTGTCTTTTTCCACCACGCGCAAGATGGTTTGGAAGGCGGTGTTGTCGAGGCGCGCCAGATCGTCGAAGGTGAACATCAAAGCCTTGATCTTCTCGGCCGAATCGCGCGCCCGTTCTTCCAGGGCCGACATAAAGCGGGCTTCGGTGCCGCGGTCGAAGCTGTTGAAAATTTCAGCAATATCTTCATGCGGATCGCGGCGGTTGGTGCGGGCGAGGTTACTCATAAACTCGGTACGCAAGGTTTTTTCGACGTCGCTTAATACTTCTTTTTGCACCGATTCCATCCGCAGCATGCGCAAAATGACTTCCATCGAAAAGTTTTCCGGCAGCACGCCCAAAACTTTGGCGGCATGTTCGGCGCCGATTTTCGACATCACCACCGCAACGGTTTGCGGATATTCGTTTTTCAAATAGTTGGCCAACAGCACTTCATTGACGTTGGCCAGCTTATCCCAAATCGTGCGGCCAGCGGGGCCGCGGATTTCATCCATAATCCCGTCCAGGCGGCCTTTATCCAAGATTTTGGACAACATCCGCTCGGTGGTTTCAAAGCTGCCGACAGCACCGGCGGTTGAGAAGTTTTCGGCGAATTCCAGCACCAGTTTTTCAACCAAGTTCGAGTTGACCGAACCGAGCGAAGCCATCAACTGCGATAATTCGCGAATTTCGTCGTCGTGCATTTTTCCTAAAATGCGCGCGGCGTTTTCTTCGCCCATCGAGAGGAGGAGAAGGGCGGCTTTTTCCGGGCCATTAAGATTGCGTGACGGATCCATAATTTTATTCTCCTCTAATCACCGCGGTTGCTGCCTTCGTAGAGCCAGGTGCGGACCACGGAAAGAGTTTCTTCAGGGTGTTTCTCAACAATTTCGCTCAAGCGTTTTAAGGATGAAGCTTTGATGCGGCCTTCGATCTGTTTCATATTGATCATCTCATCAAGCTCCGAGTTGGTCACTTCGGGTAACTCCGGGGCTGCGGACTGGCCGCCACCTCCTGACGGGCCCGGCAGCTGTGCCATGTTCCGGCTTGGGCCCGGTAACATAGCGGAACTGCTACCCATATAGCCGCCGCCCATTGGTGCACCGCTCATTAAGCGCGATAGGATGGGTTTGACGACAATTAACAAGGCCAAGATTCCCAATACCGCCAAGATCAGCAATTCGGCCAAGCGCATAATTTCTTGTTTGGTAAAGCCCATGATCAGGCCTTCCTTGGCATCGCCGCCAGCATCGGCCGGGAGGGAAATTTGTTTGAATTGCAAGTTAACGATTTCCACCTTATCGCCGCGTTCTTCGTTAAAGCCGATAGCGGTTTTGATCAGGCCCTCGATTTTCTTTAACTCATCTTCATTGCGCGGGGCATAGGTTTGCTTGCCTTCTTCATTGGCAGTATAGGTTCCGTCAACCAGCACGGCGACCGATAGGCGTTTGATTTCACCGCCTTCGCGCACTTGTTGTTTTACCGTTTTCGAGATTTCGTAATTTACCGTTTCTTCGGTGCGGTTGTTTTGATTATTAGCGCCGCCGCCGCCGCCAGCAGAGCTTCCGCCTTCCGGCAGGTTATTTTGGACGCTGACTGCGCCGCCGCCGGATTCTTGCGATTTTTGAGTTTCTTCAACGGTTTGTTGCGAGCGGGCGACACGGCCTTCCGGATCGTACGTTTCGGAAGATATGGTTTGGCGGTCGAAATTCATTTCGGCGCTTACTTGAGCGCGCACCGCGCCATTGCCGAAAGATTTTTCCAATAAAGTTTCGACTTCGCGCGCCAAGCGGTTTTCAAAGCCCATGCGCATTTCTTCGCTAGTGGCAAGGCCGGCATTGCCGCTGTTGTTGTCATTGCTGCCGCGGGCAAGCAAATTGCCTTGATCGTCAACAATTGAAATATTATTCGGCTGCAAATTGGGCACGGCGGCTGCTACCAAATGCTGAATCGCCGCAATTTGGGCGCGTTCTAGACCGATGGCCGAGCGCAATTGCAAAACAATCGAAGCGCTGGGCGGCTGTTTGTCGCGGCTGAATAATTCGCGCGCCGGTAAAACCAAATGCACCCGCGCCGAGCGGACGATGGATAAAGAACCGATAGTGCGCGCCAATTCGCCTTCGAGGGCGCGGACATGGTTAATGCTTTGCACGAAGTTGCTGGTGCCAAGCCCTTCGGCTTTATCAAAAATCTCGTACCCTACCGAACCTCCTTTGGGCAAACCTTCTTGGGCCATTAACATGCGCAGGCGGCCGACTTGATCCGAGGGAACTAAAATTTGATTGCCATCGCCCCGCACTTGGACAGGAATATTTAATGATTCTAATTTTTGCACGATTTGGCCGCTGTCACGGGCGTCAAGGTCGGTATATAAGAGTGACATGCCGGGGGCGGAGAAGCGCGACATTACATAGGCAAAGAAAGCCAAGCACCCCAACAAGGTTAAAAAGATGGGGGCCAATCGCATGGGGCCTAAACTGCGTAAGGTATTTACAAAGCTCACGATTATCTCCGCTCGATCAGGTTGTTTCCTGCAACCTTTGCCAGGCCACTAGGAATTTTTTGCTTACCTCCTTAATTAAACGGTAGGGCCGTGAAGAATTTATTAACGGCAGGAACTTTTTGCCTAGCACCTATACTTTTCCTCGACCTTTGATCTTTTTGCCACAGGGGCAAGGCGCTATTATTGAGCTTTAATCTTATCTTAAGAACTTAAATAAACCCCTAATACTAAGTATAATTTTGCACAAAAAAAGGATCCCAGCTTTTTAAGGCTGGGATCAAGGGAGGGTCGAGGGGAAACTGTTAAGCCAACCTATCCGGAAGCTTAGCCGCGGATGGTTTGCAGCAATTCCTGCAACATTTGGTCGGCGGTAGAGATGACCTTGGTGTTGGCGGAGTAGGCGCGCTGCGTCAGAATCATGTTGGCGAATTCTTTGGCGACGTCGACGGTCGAATTTTCCAAACCGCCAGGCGACATACTGCCGGCGCCGCCTTCGGAAGGCAGGCGCAAGATGTAAAGGCCCGAACGTTCAGTTTGCGAATAGGCGTTGCCGTTTCTTGGTTCCAAGCCATTGATGGCGGGGAAGTCGGCTACCGGCAGGCGGTAAATCGCACGGGTTTCGCCGTTATCGAAGTTGGCGAATAAAGTTCCGTTTACCGAGAAGTTAACCCCGGTGAAAGAACCCGGCGCCACACCGTCTTGGTTGGCGAAGTTCAAACGGTAAGCCGCGCCCAGCTGAGTGACTTGCGCGGGCAAATCGCCGCCGGTGGGAGTTACGGCTGTCGCATCGCCAAAATTAAAGCTGATATTTTGGGTAGTCGAAGCGGGAGCAAAGCTGAATTGCATATCTACATAACCGGTGGCGGTATCGATCAGCGATGTTGCCGTTGTGCCGGCGAATACGTTGACCAAATTTCCACTTGAATCGAAAACCACACGCAAATGGTCGTCGGCGCTGCTGCCGTCATAGTTTCCGGGAATCGCTACGCCCGCACCGCTGTAAACGTTGGTGACGGCAGTGTTGCCGGTGGGGAAGGTCAGGCGCCATTCATTGGCCGCCGCCAGTTTGGTCCAATTGAAGGTGGTGTTTTGGTTGATGCCGAGCGTGTCAAACAACTGAATCGGCGTACCGCCCGTCACCGTTTCGCCGGTGGCGGCGTTAGCCGGTAAGTTCAGGCCGACATTCACCAGCGAGGTCGCGCGCGGCGTGCCGGTGATATTGCCGATATTGACGGTTTCCAGCGAAGCAACGTCGGAAGTATTGCTTGGCAAGTTGCCCGAAGCATCCAGACGGAAGCCTTGCAAATAAAGACCGGCGGTGTTTTTCAAATAGCCTTGCGCATCGGGGCGGAACGAGCCGGCGCGGGTATACAAATATTCATCCCCCGTGCCAGGTGTGCGTGACGTATTAACTACGAACAAGCCGGTGCCGATAACACCTAAGTCCAGATCGTTACCTGTCGCTTGCACCAAGCCTTGCACGTCGATCGAGTGGAACGGGTTCGAGGCCACACCGCCCGGCGAGTGAATACTTTGGTTCGATTGGGTAACCAAGGTTGAGAAACGCGTATCAACGCGTTTATAACCGGCAGTGTTAACGTTAGCGATGTTATCCGAAATGGTAGCGAGCGATTGCGCTTGCGCCGACAAACCCGACACACCGGTAACGAGGGCATTAAAAACACTCATGATAAACTCCTATGCAAGACCTATCCTCTACCTGCTTTTCATCCAAGGTGGTTCCTAACTGTCCCACCTATTTCGTTTTCCTCAAGACCCGGTCTTACTTTTTAATTAGCGGCGATTCCCACTCTCATAATACGGTCGAAAGTGTAGGGCGTATTGCCGAATAACAGCGCTTTATTGTTCAAGGCGGTGTTAACGCCGGTTACGGTGCCGATAAAGCTGGTAACCGTGGTAACGCGTTCAGTTGCAACGCCATTATTTCTGCTGGCGATCACTTCAATTTTATAAGTGCCTGCGGGAAGATCGTTGCCGTTGGCGTCTTTGCCGTCCCAGGTAATTTCATGGCGGCCCGCGGCGGTGGGATTATCGGTTAATGTACGAACAATGGTGCGGCCATCTTCGCTGCGGATATTGATTCTAACTTCGCTAGCGGCATTTTCCATCGTATAAGCAAATCTTGATTGGCCATCGGCAAGATTGATCATATCACCCAAGACTTCAACACTCTTGCCCAGGAAGCCCAGGCTGTTGATGGTGGCTGTATCGCTTTGCAGGCTGATCAATGTTTCAAGGTTCTGATTGGTGCTGATCGCTTGTTCAACATTGGCATATTGCACCAATTGATTGGTGAATTCGGCCGTATCCATCGGCTGCAGCGGGTCTTGGTTCTGCAATTGCGTGGTTAGCAAGAACAAGAACTTGTCAAAATTATCCGCCAGCGCCGCACGCGAAGTCGTGGTATGCGGGGTAGAGGATGAAACGGGTGAAACAGCCATTAGTCTATACTCCTAAACACGGATATCGAGACGTTCATTGTTAGACAGATGCAAGTTATATGCCGTTGCCTGTTCTTCCGCCGCCGTTATGCCGTTGGCGCCGGCATATTTGCCGGAAGAGCCGGATTGCTGGTCATGGGCATCTTGGAAGCGGTGGGCCAAATTGTCTTGGCGCAAGTTAAAGCTTAATTGGTTGGAATCGGTTTTTAAGCCGGCGTCTTGCAAGGCGCGCTCAAGGCTTTTCGCGTCATGCTGCAGCCATTGATAAGTTTCGGGCTTGTCGGCGGAAATTACCGCTTTAACGCTGCCGTCTTTATGTAAATCCAAACGCACTTCAACCCGGCCTAAATCTTCCGGGTTTAGATTAATTCTGATGCGGTCAACGCCTTCTTTAACGGCCTTGACGATATGCACGGCAACTTGTTCAGTGGCGGCGGGCAAATGGGGGTTTCTCGCGGCTGCGGCGATTGTCGAATTAATGGCGGCGCTTTGGGCGGGAAGATTGATGCCTTGACCGGTGAATTGCACATTGACCGAAGATTTATCTTCCGCGCTTTGCGCTAAGGTAAAGCCGGCTTTAGCAAGATTATCCTTGCCTTCTTTATTTTGAACGGCAGAGGCAAGTTTTTCGAGGATTTTTTGATCGGCTGAGGAAGAGGTTTCATCCTCGTTTACAGACAGGCTGCTAAATGTTTGTTCGCCCGGCAATTGAGCGGCGAAAGCGGGTTTATTATCCTTTTGCGGAGCCGCCGCGGCAATTATTTGCGCTTGCGGCATAACCTGTTCTTGAACGCCTTGCTTTAATAAAGCCAAGGCTTCTTTATTGGCTTGGGCAAGCAGCGTATCAACTGGCGCTTTACCATCATCTAACAGCGGATCTAAAGAATTAGGCGACGCCGCTGCAATAACCAAATCACCTGTAATCAAGGGTAAGGCGGGCATAGCCGGAATATTGCCGATTTTGGCTTCAGTTTTAACGGCTGCGGCGGCTGACTGGGCTGTTGGCAAGAAAGTCTCGCCCGCGGCAACTACCGGCTGGCTTTGAACGGCGGCGACTAAAGCGGTGATAGAAAAATCTGCTGCTTCGGCGGTTTCTGCTTTTTCACTTTGATCTTCTTCTTTTTTATTATAAACCGGCTTTGGTTCGGCTTGTTTTTGAGCGGTTTTAAATTCTTGATTATCTTCAAGCTCATTGGAAACATCGGTTGCCTTTTGCTCTTCGGATTTTGGCGCATCCGGACGCGATGGGGAAAGGGTTTTTTCCGCGCGTGGCGTTAAAGTTTCTTTAATTTTGGCCGGCGCTGAAGGCAAAGTAAAACGAGCGGGAGAGCTAACGGAAGTTGATTTGAGCAAATCGCTAAATTGATCGCGCACAAAGCCGCTTGCACCGCCTGGGGCGATTAGACTCATCAGATCAATATTGGTCGGTTTGATTTGCATGATATTTTATCTCAACCCCTTGTCTTGCAAATTTTGGGCCAAGGCGGGGCATACATTAAGTAACTGAAATAAATGGTTTTTTTCTCCTCCAAAGCCGGTAAAACCGGCAGGGAGGAAAATTCGTTCAGGCGGCAGGTAGGCAATCTTTCGCATTATGCTTTTCACAAAAAATAAAGGCAGGCGCTCATGCCTGCCTTTTACGAGGAGGATCAACAGGAAATTTTACGCGCCAACGCCCATACCGGCAGTGTCGGCAGTCGCCATGCTGGCGGCTTGTGCGGTTAAAGTTAAATCCACTTCCGACCAAGAATCGCGCAAATTTTTCAAGATGCCGATAATGTGGCGGGCAGTGTGGACGTCATTATAAAAGCTGATGCGCGGCAGGCGCGACAAGATAAAGCCATACAAGCTGCCCAAATTATTGGCGATTTCGCCGCCTTGCTCATGATCCAAGCTCATATACAATTCGGTTACCAAATCGCTGGCTTTGGTCATCGCCATGCAACGGGCTTCGATATCGCCCTTTTCGATCGATTCGCAAGCTTGCTCCAAGCAGCCGATCGCCATGTCATAGCTAAGAACGATCAAGCCGGCGGGCGTTGCGCCCATAACGGTGCTTTCAAGTTCGCTGTAAGATAAGGAAAGAGGATTCATTTTAATCTCCATTGGCTAGGCTTCTATTGGAACAGTTTGAGTAAGTTTTGCGGGATTTGGTTGGCCTGCGCGATCATGGCGATGCCGGCTTCCTGTAAAATCCGCAGATTGGTGAACTTCGACATTTCGGCAGCCGTGTCGAGATCGAGGTAAGCCGAACGGGCGGCTTCCAGATTTTCGATAACGACGGCGACGTTCGAGGCGGTGGATTCCATCCGCGACTGAGCCGCGCCGATTTCCGATCTTGCATTCAAAAGCAAGTCGATGGCGATTGAAGAGGCGGCGTAGGCCGAATCGGCGCCGGCTTGCGTCGAGATATCGCTGTTGGTGATGCCTAAAGCAGTTGAGTTAACCGCTTTGACGCCGATGCTGATTTCATTGTTCGAGGCGCTAGCGCCAACCGCAACGCGGTAGCTTAAGTTGGTCACGCCGTTGATGGTGCCCGATAAGCTGCCCGAAGCGCTGGCGATAGTCGCTTGCGAGTTAAAGGAGGTGTTCAGCGAAATGGTGACATATCCGTTATCGCCAGCCACCTGCGTAGCGCCGGTGCCGAAGCTTCCGACACGGTATAAACGCACGGCGGTGCCGTTGGTTAAACTGTTGCCGGTGCTAAGCGTGCTATCCAAGGTTCCTTGATAGCTGGAGCCGCCGACTTGGGCGCGGAAAGTATAATCGCCGCTGGAATATTGCAAAGCCAGCAAGTTGTTGCCGGTCGAAGCCATGCCGCCAACGCCGATTTCCAAAACGCCGGCGCCGGTGCCGAAACCGGTAACCGCGCCAAGCAATTGGTTCGAATTGACCAAGGTAACGCTATTAAAGGTGGTTGAAGCCGCAACCCGGTCGATTTCACTGATCAGTTGCTGATATTCGGTGTTCAACATGCCGCGTTCAACGTTGGATAATTGGTTAGAACCGGCTTGGGCGGAAAGCGATTTCAAGCGCACCAGCATGTCATAAACACGGGTCATCGCGCCTTCGCCGATTTGCAACATCGAGATTGCTTGAGTGGTGTTGACTTGAATTTGGCGGAAAGCGATAACGTCGGAGCGGATACGGGAACCGATCGCTAACGAAGCAGCATCGTCTTTTGCCGAGGCGACACGTTGGCCGGAAGATAGACGGGCCAAAGATTGCGTCATGTCCATGTCGGAGGCGACAAGGTTACGGTGCGCAATGCTTGCGGTTTGGTTGGTGATTAAATTTAAAGCCATGACAATAACCTCGCTTTAAGTTGCTATTGGAACAGTTTGAGTAAGTTTTGCGGGATTTGGTTGGCCTGCGCGATCATGGCGATGCCGGCTTCCTGTAAAATCCGCAGATTGGTGAACTTCGACATTTCGGCAGCCGTGTCGAGATCGAGGTAAGCCGAACGGGCGGCTTCCAGATTTTCGATAACGACGGCGACGTTCGAGGCGGTGGATTCCATCCGCGACTGAGCCGCGCCGATTTCCGATCTTGCATTCAAAAGCAAGTCGATGGCGATTGAAGAAGCGGCGTAAGAAGAATCGGCTCCGGCTTGCGTCGAGATGTCGCTGCGGTTAATGCCGAGCGCGCGGGTGTTAACGCCACGCACGGCGATAGCGATTTCATTGTTCGAGGCGCTGGCGCCGACTGCGACACGGAAAGATAGATTCGTTGTGCTGGAGGTAGTGCCAATGCTGACGTTGTCGCTCGAGCCTTGCGTGCCGGTGCCGGTATTGATATCGGCGGCGCTGTTAAAGGCGGTGCTAAGGCTGATAGTAATGTAGCTGTTATCGCCGGCGACGATCGATGCGCCGGTGCCAAGCGTGCTGACGCGGTATAAACGGACGGCGGTGCCGTTGGTTAAAGCGGTGCCGGTAGCTAAAGAACTGTCCAAGGTGCCTTGGTAGTAAACGCTGGTGGTGCCGACTTGGATGCGGAAAGAATAATCGGTTGAGGAATAACGGGCGGTTAAAAGAGTGCCGGTTGCAAAACCCCCGGCGGCCAAATCGATAATACCGTTTGCGCCGATCGAAAAACCGCTGCCATTGCTTTGAATCGTATTATTGGCGTTGGTGATAGTGGTGCCGTTGAAAGTGGTGGAGGCGGTCACGCGGTCGATTTCATCCAGCAATTGCTGATATTCGGTGTTCAACATGCCGCGCTCGACGTTGGATAATTGATTGGAGCCGGCTTGGGCGGAAAGCGATTTCAAGCGCACCAGCATGTCATAAACACGGGTCATCGCGCCTTCGCCGATTTGCAGCATCGAGATTGCTTGGGTGGTGTTGACTTGAATTTGGCGGAAAGCGATAACGTCGGAGCGGATTCTGGAGCCGATAGCGAGTGAGGCGGCATCGTCTTTTGCCGAGGCTACACGTTGGCCGGAAGATAGACGGGCCAAAGATTGCGTCATGTCCATGTCGGAAGTGACAAGGTTGCGGTGCGCAATGCTTGCGGTTTGGTTGGTGATTAAATTTAAAGCCATATGCTATCTCCCTTAGATGCAGCAACCGGATAAGCAGATGCCGCGAAAAACTTGTTACCTGGGGAGATAAGAGCAAAGGGCGGGCCAAGTCGCGCCACCCTTTTGTAACTATATGGAAAATAAAACTAATTTAGTAAAAAAGAAAATGCTCAGCGGCTAAAAACGGTAATAAAAAGGAAAGACAATTGGCCGGCCCGGTAAATTTTGCCGCCTGTTCTGGGAAAGATTTACCAAAAGTTACCGCGTTTTTTATCATGCCGGTGGATCCTGAAACAAATTCAGGATGACATGCCGGAATTTTTAGGCGGAAAAAGAAAGATTGGGCGCCGAGGCGGACGATGGCGTGGTTGTGCTGGCCGGAGCTGTGGCTGGAATGGGGGCAGGGGCCGGCTGGTTTTGCGCGGCTAGTTGCACCCAGGCATCGCGCAAGGGTTCCAGTAATTTAATAACGTCAAGCGCCGGCTGCGGATCATTTTTGAAATCAACCTGCGGCAAACGGTGCATCATGGTATTGTAAAGCGCATCCAGATTTCTAGCGATGTCGCCGCCGCGTTCCAAATCCAGCGTGGCCCATAGATGGCTGATAATTTCCATTGCTTTGCTGTTGGCTTTCCAGCGGCCCTCGATGTCGCCGCGTTCAATCGCGGCGATCGCTTCCTGCAAACAAGAAATGGTTTTTTCATAACACATCGCCACCAGTTTGGCGGGCGATGAGAACATCACTTGCTGTTGGGCATAGGTGTTATGGGGGACCTTGCTCACTTTTTCCTACTTTAATTATCTCTTGGTGTTAAAGCTTTTACCGACTGGCTAAGGCTGTCCATAATATTTTTAGCGCGGGATAATGATTGTTCCATGCGAATGAACTTATCCAGCTGGGTTTGGCGGAATTCCTCCAGACGGATTAGCAGCGTATCGATCCGCTCTTGGGTTTTGGTGTTTAGTTCTTTTAGAGTGTCGATTTCAGTATCGATAACGCCAGTATCCAGCGCCACCAAGCGGTCCAGCACCGTATAGCCGGTGGCGCCAAAACCGACCGTATAATTCGCCGTCATCGAGCCGCTGGCGGCCGAAGTGCCTGAATAAAATAAGGTCATTCCCTTGGCGGGGCCTTTAAGAATAATAAGCGAGCGGCCGTCGGCGCCGATTTGCACCGCGCTGGAATCGCCGCCGATTGAAGCCGCAGTAAAAGCGCTGCCATCGAAAGTATAGTCAATGGAAACACCGCTGGCGCTATATTGCATATCGCCGGAAAAGCCGGTGATATTGAAAAGCGCATTATTGGTGGTGCCGGTAAAGGAAAATAATTTCCGGATATCGGAAGCGTGATTCAACAGCGCCCCATCCAATACGCCTTCGTCAATTGTAAGCAGATTCTTGAGAAGCGGGTCGCTTACATTTTGGTCATTCCGGAAAACAATCCCGGCTTGGGAAATGGTGCTGAAATCGCTGCTTACGCCTTTAACCGCTCCGGAAATAAGATTGCCCAGCTGCGCCCGCACATCGGCCAATGCGCGGTCGCCGAATAATATGCCGGTATCCTCGGTCGGCTCGCCGGTGACGGGATCAACAATGGTTTGTTGATTGATGAATTGAACCAGGTCATTATAGGCTTCAACAAAAGTAGCGATTTGATTCTTTACCGCCGAGAGATTTTGTTCAACATCTATTTTAATGTTGGTGCCGCCTTCAGCTTGGAACAGATTCAATGTCACGCCGGAAATCACATCGGTTACTGTATTGCTGCTGCGTTCTAAAATCGCAGGATCGGTAAAGCTAAAAGCGCTGATAAATCCACCAGTATCATTGGATAAATTAATAGTATCACCACTGCTATCCTTAATAACCAGGCGGAAACCGCCGGCACCGCCATTGACTTGTTCAACCGTGGCGGTGACATCGACCATGGCCACCGCTGCTGCGGCGTTGATAGCGTTTGCTATGTCGTTGATGCTGTCGGCATTGTCATAATTGACGGTGAATAAAGGAGTTGCGCTCGAGTCGGTTACTTGAAAACTTTGCGCGCCACCGGTAACTAAACCAGGAGTAAGAGTTGAAAGGGTGGCCCCTGGGCTATAGAAAATATCCGATTGTTTGCGGCTTAAATCGCGTAAACCATTGGCTGACAGCAAAGCGGTTTGGGCGGCTTGAAGTTGATTGGCGGGGTTTACTTCGTCGCCAATAATGATTCCTAGCTCATTTAAAGGTGTTGACAGAGAATAAAGAATAGGGGTGCCAGTATCATTGGCGGTTACTACCAGGCGGTATTGACCATCCGCTACGGTTAAAATGCTTGCGGTAACGTCAGCGTCCATATTGTTGATGGTATCACGCACATCTTGCAAAGAGGCGGTGGCATCGATGACGGCGAATTTATTATTGATGCCTAAGTTCCCGCCGGTAAAGCCGATAAGGCCGTTTAGCGCGGCGCTGCTAGAGCTTACAATATTGGAGGCATCGCGCTCGGCCTTAGCGGTTCGGATAATTTCGACATCATAGCTTCCGGTCAGCGCCGAGTTACTGACTGTAACCCCTAATAAGTTTTCAGCCAGGGAAGGAGCCTGGCGGTAAGGGTTGGTGATATAAGAATTAGCCCGGCTGCTGCTGGCAAAAGCTTGTTTATTTTCAAAGATGTTATTCTTGCCGCCAACGCTGATTTTGCCGCGCAGGGCGTCAATACTGTCCCGCAATGCGGCGGCTTTGGAGGATAAATCGGTATAAGCGCGGATTTTATCGCTGTTGGTTTTAACCGTTTTTTCAAGCCGGTCGATAGGAACGCGCTTGGCGGTCACCAAGCTTTCAACAGCGGATTGAAAATCGATGCCAGAGCCCAACCCCGAAAACGAGGCGCGGCCATTATTGTCGACAACTAACCGGTTGGTAATGGAAGATGTTGTCATAATGTCCCATCCTACCTGACAGGTATTAATGGTTTACTAATTACCGGCCGTGGCAAAAGCTTAAGCGGTTTTTACGTCACCACATCGACGCTGGGCACTTCGGCCCGTTCAGCCGCTGGCTTGGGTGCAGGTGCTGGTGCGACCGGCGCAGGGGCTGGAGCGCTTCCCGCTTTCCGGTTGATTTCAGCAACTTCCAATTTGCGGGCTTCTTCCCGGGCGATAGCGGCAGCTTTGATTTTTTCTTTGGAAGGTAAGGTTTCTTTAACCCTGCCGTCCTCCAAAGTTTTTAAAACAACTAGGCCTGATTCACGGTCTGGTTCCAGTTGCCGGCGCTCTTGGGGCGTTCTGTCTGCCTGGTTCGGTTGACGCACAGCTTCTTCTTGCTGACGTGTCCCGGCCGCTTTGGCATTCGCCTCTTCTTGCCGTTGCTGACGCAATTGTGGGAATTCGAATGGCGGCGGCCCCACACCGCCTGCATTATTAAAGTCCATAGTCCCCTCCCTTGATCCGTACCCTTAACAGGCGGAGGAGGATTATTCCTCTCTCCGCCTTTTATTTTTTTACTGGAACAACTTGAGCAAGCTTTGCGGAACTTGGTTGGCTTGGGCCAGCATCGAAATACCGGCTTGAACCAAGATCTGTTTGCTCGTGAAGTTGGCCATTTCCGAAGCCACGTCGACGTCTAAGTAAGAGGCGCGGGCGGCTTCTAAGTTTTCTAGAATCGTCGCAATGTTGTTTTGCGCGGATTCCAAGCGGTTCTGAACGGCGCCGACTTCAGCGCGGCTGTTCAATACTAAGTCGATGGCGATGGTCACAGCGGCTGCTGCGGCGTCGGCGCGGACTTGAGTTGTAATGTCCGTGTCGATTTGGTTAGCAGCCGAGTTGGTAGTTCTTAAGCCCAAGGCATAGGTGTTGACACCGCGGATAGCCAGCGAAATTTCGTCGTTCGAAGACACGCCGCTGATACCGACTTTGAAAGCGAAGGTTGATAAGCCGGTAGTGGTGTTCGCGCCCACCGAAGCCGTAAAGGTCGTGGTAGCTTGCGATGTAGCGCCGAAAGAGTTGTTCAGATTGACCACGATATAAGCGTTATCGCCGGCAACCGTGTTGGCGCCCGTACCGAAAGCGTCAACGCGGTACAGACGAACAGCGGTACCCGAAGACAATGTGCTGGCGCCCGAAGCGATCAACGAGCTGTCCAACGTACCTTGGTAGCTGCGGCCACCGTTTAGTACGCGGAAAGTGAAGTCGCCCGAAGAATATTGAATTTGGAAGGCGCTGGAGTTGGTGGCGGGGCTTAACGAAGACAATCCGCCAACTGCAATGTTCATCACCCCTTGGCCGGTGCCGAAGTTGGTGATCGAGCCAATGCTTTGCGCAGCGTTGACCAGAGTATTGCCGTTGAAAGTGGTGTTGGCGGTCAAGCGGTCGATTTCAGATAACATCGCCGCATATTCGGTATTCAACATACCGCGTTCGACAGACGATAACTGAGAAGAACCGGCTTGTGAAGCCAAGGATTTCAAGCGTACGAGAATGTCGTACACGCGGGAAAGAGTACCTTCAGCGATCTGAAACACGGCCACGCCTTGCTGGGCGTTGGTCGAAACGGTTTTCAGAGCGGAAAGCTGAGATTTGATGCGCGAACCAATGGCGCCTGCGGCGACGTTATCGGCGAAACGTTCAACAGCCAAACCGGAAGATAACTTCCGCAAGCTGGACGTCATGTCCATATCTGCAATTTTAAGCGAGCGGTTAGCGATGCTAGACGCTTGGTTTGAAGAAATATTGAGAGACATGGTATCCTCCTACGTGGATTGTAAACTCTTTGAAGGCATCCTGCCTTCTATTGTTACTATAACGCACTAACCTCTAATAAACCGTTAACAAACTCATACTCTATATAGAGAAGAGCGGTTTTAGCCGCCCTTCTTATAATTTTCTTACTGCTGGAACAACTTGAGCAAGCTTTGCGGAACTTGGTTGGCTTGGGCCAGCATCGAAATACCGGCTTGAACCAAGATCTGCTTGCTGGTGAAGTTGGCCATTTCAGTCGCTACGTCGACGTCTAGGTATGACGCACGGGCAGCTTCTAAGTTTTCTAGAATCGTCGCAATATTGTTTTGCGCGGATTCCAAGCGGTTCTGAACGGCGCCGACTTCAGCGCGGCTGTTCAATACCAAGTCGATGGCGATGGTGACGGCGGCGGCGGCCGAGTCAGCGCGCACCTGGGTTGTAATGTTGCTGTCCAAAGCGCCGGTGGTGTCACTGGCGTTACGCAAGCCTAAAGCATAGGTGTTGACACCGCGGATGCCGAGCGAAATTTCATCGTTCGAAGACACGCCGCTGATACCAACTTTGAAAGCGAAAGTCGATAAGCCGGTTGCCGAAGCCGAGTTAACGCCAACGTTACCCGAAGCCGAACCAATAGCGGCGTTGGGATTGAAAGACTGGTCAAGGGTCAAAACGATATAAGAGTTATCGCCGGCCACTTGTGAAGCTGCGGTCGAAGTACCCGAAGAGTCAACCCGGAATAAACGAACGGCAGTACCCGACACAAGGTTGGTGCCGCCGGTGCCGCCCGATTCCAAAGTGGTTTCCAACGTACCGCGGTAATAGCGGCCGCCGTTGGTGGCGTAAAAGATGTTCGAGGCCGAACCGGTGGCGAATTCAAGCACCAGGCCGTTAGCCGCAACCGAGCTCAATCCGCCGATTGCAATATTGCGGACACCAGCGGCTGTGCCGAAACCGGTAATGGCGCCGGCGCTTTGATTGGCGTTGACCAGGGTATTGCCGTTGAAAGTGGTGTTGGCGGTCAAACGGTCGATTTCAGATAACATCGCCGCATATTCGGTATTTAACATACCGCGTTCAACAGACGATAATTGAGAAGAACCGGCTTGTGAAGCCAAGGATTTCAAGCGTACTAAGATGTCATAGACGCGGGAAAGAGTACCTTCCGCGATTTGGAATACGGCCACGCCTTGCTGGGCGTTGGTCGAAACGGTTTTCAGAGCGGAAAGCTGAGATTTGATGCGCGAACCAATGGCGCCTGCGGCGACGTTATCGGCGAAACGTTCAACAGCCAAACCGGAAGATAACTTCCGCAAGCTGGAGGTCATGTCCATATCCGCCATCTTAAGCGAGCGGTTGGCAATGCTTGAAGCTTGATTCGATGAGATGTTTAGTGACATTTTTCTGCTCCTACTTGGACCTTTGCTGTTTAGCGGAGAAGGCGTCCTGCCTTCTTATCTTATTTGTAGCATGTAAGTTCTAATAAATAATTAAACCCTATCGCTTTTTGGAAGAAGGAGAGGATTTTTTTAATCCTCTCCTTCTTAATTTACTACTGGAACAACTTGAGCAAGCTTTGCGGAACTTGGTTGGCTTGGGCCAGCATCGAAATACCGGCTTGAACCAAGATCTGTTTGCTCGTGAAGTTGGCCATTTCCGAAGCCACGTCGACGTCTAAGTAAGAGGCGCGGGCGGCTTCTAAGTTTTCTAGAATCGTCGCAATGTTGTTTTGCGCGGATTCCAAGCGGTTCTGAACGGCGCCGACTTCAGCGCGGCTGTTCAATACTAAGTCGATCGCGATCGTTACAGCAGCGGCTGCGGCGTCGGCTTTGACTTGGGTGGTGATGTCGGTTGCGGCGAAGTTGCTGTAACCGGCGCTTAAGCCTAAAGCCAAGGTGTTAACACCGCGGATAGCCAGCGAAATTTCGTCGTTCGAAGACACGCCGCTGATACCGACTTTGAAAGCGAAGGTCGAGAAACCGGTGCTTGAAGCCGAGTTCACACCAACGCTGGCCGAGTTACTATCAGTATTGCTGATCGTAGCGCGAGCGTTGAAGGTGTTGTTCAAGGTGACAACGACATAAGAGTTATCGCCGGCAATCGTGGTAGCGCCTGTACCGGTCGTATTCACGCGGTATAAGCGGACCGAAGTACCCGAAGACAAGGTGCTGGCGCCCGAAGCAACCAACGAGCTGTCCAAAGTACCTTGATAAGTGCGGGTACCGTTGGTGGCGCGGAAGGTATAGTCGGTCGAGTTATAATCCATGTTAAATTGGCTGCCCGTACCGGCAATCAAACCGCCGCCGGCGATATTCAAAATACCGGCGTTGGTGTTAAATACGCCCATCGAACCGATCGATTGAGCAGCATTAACAAGGGTGTTGCCGTTGAAAGTGGTGTTGGCGGTCAAGCGGTCGATTTCAGATAACATCGCCGCATATTCGGTATTCAACATACCGCGTTCGACAGACGATAACTGAGAAGAACCGGCTTGTGAAGCCAAGGATTTCAAGCGTACGAGAATGTCGTACACGCGGGAAAGAGTACCTTCAGCGATCTGAAACACGGCCACGCCTTGCTGGGCGTTGGTCGAAACGGTTTTCAGAGCGGAAAGCTGAGATTTGATGCGCGAACCGATGGCGCCTGCGGCCACGTTATCGGCGAAACGCTCAACAGCAAGACCGGAAGACAGCTTACGCAAGCTGGAGGTCATGTCGTTATCCGCCATACGCAGAGAACGGTTGGCAATGCTCGATGCTTGGTTCGAAGAAATATTAAGGGACATGTTAGCCTCCTACTTGGAAGAATCTGTGCACAAGCATCCTGCCTGGCTTACGATCATTATTAGGGTATATTTCTTAAAAAGAGGTTTAAATGGGGAAGAATTTTGATCTTCAGGCGAATTATTTTATCGCCACGCTTTAAGAAGCTGTTTTATAAAGTTTTTTCTTGAGCTTCCCACCATAAAATCGTATCACGCAAACCTTTCTCTAAAGTATAGGCGGGCTGAAATCCGATTTTTTCTTTTAAAATAATATTCTTTCCGACCAGCCGGGGTGGATCATGCGGGCGGGAAGGCAGGGCGTTGATACGCAGTAAATCTTTTTTTCCCGCCAACCTTTCAATAAGGCGTGCGATATCGGCAATGCGCGTTCCTTGGCCGCTTGTCACATTGACCGCGCCTTTATAAGGAGATTTAAGCATGGCGGTAAAGGCAGCGCCCATATCGCGGCAATCGGTAAAGTCATGTTCATCGGTACCGGGGCCAAGCGGGGCAGGGCGGTTATGGATTATATTCAAAATAAGCGAGGGAATCAGCCGTTTTGCGGCTTCATACGGGCCATAGGCATAGAAAATCCGCCCCCATGCCGATGATACGGGTTGATGCTGAAGCCAGCGCCAGAGCTTTAACTTGCTTTGTCCATATAAGGTGTGCGGGACGCAAGGAGTGGTGATTTCATCACAATCGCTTTCGGTTACACTTAAAGAGTCCCAATCATATTCGGCGCAAGTGCCGGCTGCGACCACCCGCTGTCCGCCGGTTTCAATAAACGATTGTATAAGCGATTTGCTGGCGGCTACCCATTCCTCATTTTCCGGGGCATCCCAGAAATAGCCGTGGGTTGTGATCCAAGCCATGTGTAATAAGTGGGTTGGCCTAACTTGTTGAAGTAACGCTTTAATATCGGCGGGATTGAATAAATCGGCCCGTTCCCAATGCAAATGGGAATGTTCCAGTTCGACCGCCGGCGCTTGGCGGGAAAGCGCATACACCTCAAATCCCGCCGCCAAAAGGGGGATTAAGCATTGCCTTCCAACAAATCCATTCGCTCCGGTCACTAAAACAATTGCCATGGCACGTCTTTCGCATGCAAAAATAGGGCGGCTAAATGCCCTGGTAATACTTTGTTAACTACTCTATGACGTAAATGAAAGAAAGTTAATTCTGCATAAATCATCTTTCATTGTGCCGTAATAAGGGGATAGTGCTTTGTCTAAAGCTCAGTCGAATATTTCATCGAACCCCAAGCCCGAAAAATTAATGGCTTGGCAATTGGCCGGTAAGAAAACCGACGCCGCTATTTTAATGGAAAAAGCCTTGGCGGCGCATCAACAGCATGATTTTGTCAACGCCAGGCGTTATTACGAGGAAATTTTACAGCAGCAACCCGATTATGCCGATGTATGGAATTTATTGGGCACAATCCATTTTCAAGAAAAAGATTTTGATGCGGCCGAAGAATTGGTGAAAAAGGCAATTGGCCTGAATAATGATACCGCCAATTTTCACAATAACCTGGGCGCAATTCTAAAGGCCCAAACCAAATTGGATGAAGCGATCAAAAGCTTCGAGCGGTCGATTTCCTTGCAACCCTACAATTGGGAAGGCTTTGCCAATATCGGCAAGATTTTCATGGAAACCGGCGACATGGCGCGCGCCGAACAATATTTTTTAAAGGCCGCCGAAGTTAATTCTAAACATCTGGGCATTTGGCGCGATTTGGCGGCAACTCAAGAATATCAGCGCAAATTTGAAGAGGCTGAAAAAAGCTATGATGAATGTTTAAAACTGGCGCCGGAAGATCCGATTCTGTTAAATAACGCCGCCACTGTTTTAGAAGCCAACGGCAAGCTGGAAGAGGCGATCGAGCTGTGCGAAAAAGCCTTTAAAATAAATCCGAATATCCCGGAAATCGCCCGGAATTACGGCTTTATTTTACAGACCTTGAAACGCTTTCAAGACGCCGCCAATATCGCTTACCGCAAAGCTTTAGAAAATAACCCAACTTGGCTGCCGGGTTATGTCGATTATATTCAAAGCCTGTTATTCGCCGATGAGGTGGATAAAGCCTATCTCTATTATAAAACCATGGAAACCTTGCCCGATTTTGACAAGGACAAACCGCACCCCATGTCGTACAAGGTTTTGCGCAATTGCTGCGCCTATGACGAATTGGAAGATTTGGAGCCCAAGCGTTTCGATGCGATGGATGCTTTGCCCGCCGAAGCCTTGACCGGCATGATGCTTTCCGAACTTCCTTTAGCTGAAAGTGACGATGATTATAAGAAATTATTGCATCAACACCGCCGCTGGGCCGAATATTATGAAAATAAAGCCGCCGCCAATCCGCTGGGGAAAATAGAGAAAAAACGCCCGCGCAAGAACCGTAAAATCCGCATCGGCATATTATCGTCCGACTTGCGCTTGCACGCGGTTTCGCGCTTTTTGTTTCCGGTATTAAAGAATTTGAACAAGGATGAATTCGAGCTTTATTGCTATTCGCCTTTGCGCGAATTGCCCCACGATCCGATTCAAAAAGACATCCGCGAAATGTCACAACGCTTCGAATTCATGCAGCATAAAACCGACAAGCAGGTGGCCGAACTGATTCAAGGCGATGAGCTGGATATTCTGTTCGAACTGAACGGTCATACCATGGATACGCGCTGTTTTGTTTTGGGTTACCGCCTGGCGCCGACGCAGATTTCCTGGCTGGGCTATCCCTTTAGTTTGCAGTTAAAAAATTTAGATTACATTCTGGCCGACCGGTATTTCGCGCCGGAAGACCCGAATTCCATCAGTGAAGACACCATTATCATGCCGCGCAATTATGCGCCTTACATGTTTGATGATGAGGAAGTGGAGTTTGACCCAACGCCGGCCTTCGAGCGCAACGGTTATGTCACTTTTGGCACTTTTAGCAATATCTATAAATACCGGCCCGGGCAAATTTCCTGCTGGGCGGAATGTTTGAATCAGGTAAAAAATTCCAAAATGGTTTTCGTGCGGCCTGAAGCGCACTCATTATTGCTGCAAGAAAATTTAGCCAATGAATTCGGCCGCTATGGTGTTGATAAAGATCGTTTGGTTTTCGTGCAGAACGTGCCCGGCCAGCATTTCAAATATTATAATATGCTGGATATGTCTTTAGACGTGTTCCCGCTTGTCGGCGGCACCACCACTTGCGATTCTTTGCGCATGTCGGTGCCGGTGATTACGCGGTATGGCCCGTATTTGCATCAGCGCCTGGGCTATTCCCTGGTCAGCAATGCGGGATTGCCCGAACTTTGCGCCGGCACGCCGGAACAGTTCGTCAATATCGCCGCCAATTTGGCCGAAACGCCCGATTTAATGCGCTTCTTGCGTAAGAATTTGCAAGAAATTATCCGCACCAGCCCTCTATCGGATGCTGAACAATTCACCCGCGATTTCGAGGAAGCAATGCGGCAAGTCGTTAAATTACGGGGATCGAATTAGGTAAAAAATGGCCCAATCTCAAGCAGTTTCTCTTTTTGAACAAGCGGTCGCCATGCACCAGGCGGGGCGCATTGCCGAAGCAACCGCTTTGTATGAGGGGCTTTATCAAAAAGACAAAAAAAATCCCGATCTTTTAAATTTATTGGGCCTTTGTTATACGCAGCTTGGCAAAACCGATAAGGCGCTGCCTTTGCTGGCCAAGGCGGTGAAGGCCGATCCTCAATACCCCGATTACCGCTTGAATTACGCGGCAGCTTTGCGCAATGCCAAAGAGTTTGCCGAAGCCGAGGAAAATTTACGCGCCGCCTTTAAGATCGATCCGAAAAATTGGCGGGTTCAATTAAGCCTTGGCAATGCGATTTTGCAGCAAGAGAAAATCATGAATGCCGATAGGGCCGATGAAGCGGAAAGCTATTTTAATTATGTGCTGGAATGCCAGCCGGGCGTACCGCAGGCGATGCGCGGCTTGGCCAATATTTATTTTAACCGCGGTAAGTTTAAAGAAGCCCGTATTTTATATGAACAATATGCCGATCAGCAAAAAGATCAAACCGAACTCGACGCCCTAACCGCGCTGGCCCTTTCCTGGGAGAGGGAAGATGAGATCGCCAAGGCCGAGCAAATCATGCGGCAGGCGGTCTTGCGCCCCGATGCGACAGCCGATACTTTCTTTATTCACGGCCATTTGCTGTCCAAGCTGGAATTAAAAGATTTGGCGATTATCGCCTTGAAAAAAGCGTTGAAATTAAACCCGGATCATTTTCAATCCCGCATTCGCTTGACCGGGATTGTTTCAGGCTATGCCACGATTCATCAAGATTACCATGAAGATTTCCTCGAGCAAATCCGTTACTACGAATCAAAGCCGGAAATGCAAA
This sequence comes from Dongiaceae bacterium, assembly GCA_050182275.1. GTDB lineage: Bacteria > Pseudomonadota > Alphaproteobacteria > SHNJ01 > SHNJ01 > JBFXCK01. The sequence goes on from JBFXCK010000002.1 coordinate 71,962, forward strand.
AGGAAATCGACGTTTATTTGAATTTGCTGATTCATTATACCTTCACTTGCGCCTATGACAAAGTGGCGGCCCTTACTCCGCTTTTCGATTATTTGCAGGAGGAAGATCGCGCGCCCACGGCGATGGCGGTTGGCCTAACCGGCCTGGTGAATGCCAAGGATGATGAATATAGCCAAAAATTCTTCACTTTTGTGCGCCGGTGCATGGGCAAATTAGAGAAGGGAATCGAGCCTTTTTACAGCCCCAATAAACCGCGCACCAAAAATAATAAAATCAGAATCGGCTTGCTTTCGGGCGATTTGCGCACCCATTCGGTGGTGAAATTCGTGATGCCGCTATTAAGCGGCTATGACCGTGATATTTTTGAATTTTACGGCTATTCCACCATGCGGAATGACGCCGATCAAACCCAGCAATATATCAAAAGCATCTTGGATGGTTTTTATAACGTCGATACTTTAAGCGAAAAACAAGTGGCGGAAATGATTTTCGAGCACAATGTCGATATCCTGTTCGATTTAACCGGTTTTACTATGGGCACCAAAATAGGGGCCTTGGCCTATAAGCCGGCCCCGGTGCAGATTTCATGGCTGGGCTATCCATTCTCCACCGGCCTTGAACGCTGCGATTATATTTTGGTCGATCGTTTCATGAAGCCGGAAAATGATTTGTGCATGATTGAAAAGCCCTTGGTATTGCCAAAGGCCGGCTATTATTGGCTGGAACAGCATTCGCCCTTGCCGATTACCGAAACTTTGCCGGTTGAGAAAAACGGCTATGTCACCTTCGGCACGTTGAATAACGTTTATAAATACACGCCCCATACCCTCGATTTATGGTGCGAAATTTTGCGCCAAACGCCCAATTCCAAGCTTCGTATCATCCGTCCCGACTTTAAGCGGAAATATTTAAAGGATAATTTGTTGAAAGCCCTTACCAGCCGGGGCATTGATGAATCGCGCATTGAAATTATGGTCAATCAATATCCAAGCCATTTGGAACATTATAATGATTTCGATTTAAGCCTTGATTCCCTGCCTTTGACGGGCGGCACTACCACCACCGATTTGCTATGGATGGGCGTGCCTTTAATCACCATGGTGGGCGGTCAGTTGCATCAGCGGATTAGCTATTCGATTTTAAACCAAATCGGCGCGCCCGAGCTTTGCGCCACAAATGACCAGGAATATATATCGAAAGCGGTGCAATTGGCTGGCGATGTAACGCGGTTGCGCTATTATCGTAAAAATCTAAGACAGATGATGCAAGATTCGCCTTTGTGCCGTAACGATATTTTCTTGAAAGATTTCACTGAAACTATGACCGAAGTGGCCAAGCGCCATAACTTAAAGTAAAGGAGCATCCCCCATGATCGCAATTGATTTGAAAAAAGGCGTCGTCACAACTGACCAAAATGGCAAAAAGGTTGAACACACCTTGGCATCGCCTGAAGGTTTTCACCTGGTTTCCAAGGCCTGGATGCGCGCCGCATGGGATGCGAAATATATGTATGGCTTTACTTGGCTCGGCCGCCCGGTGATTCAAATGCCGGAAGATATGATCCGTATTCAAGAAGTAATCTTTACTCATAAGCCCGATGTGGTGATTGAAACCGGCATCGCCCATGGCGGCTCGTTGATTTTCTATGCCAGCCTGTTCAAAGCGATGGGCAGGGGCCGTGTGATCGGCGTTGATATCGAAATCCGCCCGCATAATCGCAAGGCGATGGAAGATCATCCGCTGACCAAAGAATTCATTACTATGATCGAGGGTAGCTCAACCGACCCCAAAATCGTCGATCAAGTAAGAAAGCTGATCAAGCCCGGCGAAAAGGTGATGGTGATTTTAGATTCCAACCACACCAAACAACATGTGCTGGATGAATTGAATTGCTATGCCGATATGGTAACGCCTGGCTGCTACATCGTTGCTTGCGATGGCATCATGCAAGAAGTAGTGGGCGCGCCCCGCACCCAGCCTGATTGGATCACCAATAACCCCAAAGTCGCCGCCGAAGAATGGCTGAAGAAAAACCCCAATTTCAAACAAGAACATCCTGGTTTCTTGTTTAATGAAGGTGTGGCGAACGACTATCTTTCCGCCTGGCCGGGCGCGTGGCTGAAGCGGGTTAAGTAAGCACCTAAATTTTTATCTAAGGCATTGAAATCGCCAAGAAAACCTTGGCGATTTTTTGCGTTTACATAAAAGAGATAGCTTGGTAATCTGCCCCTCATAATTATTTTTTAAAACAAAAGGGGACAGATCATGTGGACGGCAGAGCATTTCAAACACGCGCAGAGCTTAATCTTAGATGGGCAAGCTACTCCTGCAGACCTAAAAGCATTGCGGGAGGGAATCCCCCAGGCTCTATCGAGTGCTGAAGAAATTGATATAAATTATTTTGCAAATCTTTTAAGCGAAGCTAAAAACATTCCTGCTTTGATGGCGGTAGTTCCTGAAGCTATTAGAGCCGGTGTGGACCAGCTGCTAATAAATGCCGCTGCTGAACAAAATAGATATGTGTATATCGAAGCTTTCCCTAAAATTTTAAAATTGATTAAAGACACACCGGCTTTAATGGCAGTGATAACGCCAGAAGATGTTAAGTCTATTCTAGACTTACAATTTAAACGTGAGTACGTGGCTGGCTATGTTAGATCTTTGGTAGAAATTAAAGATGATACCCTTTTAATGGCGGCTGTAACCCCGGATGATATTGAAAAACTTATTCGCCGGATATTCGCGAAAGGCTATATAACAGACCTTGGCGAATTGTTATTGGTAATTAAAGGTTATCCGGCTCTTATGGAGGTGGTTCCTAAAGCCGTTGAAGATGGTATTGCTGCGCAAGTAGACAGAGGGACTATCGGTTATATCGCTCGAGTTTTAGCGGTAACTAAAGACTATTCTACCGTGGGGGCAGTTATAAAACCGGAGCATGTTAAAGCCGTTATCGAAATGACCTTAAGCTCCCGTGCTGCGGGTAGTATGGATGATTACAAATCTGCCTTATTAGCAATTCGAGGAAATCAAGCTTTCGAAGCTGTGGCCCGTGAAGCATTGATAGCTTTTGAAGCTAGTCAAAAAACTTCTGGTGGTACAAGCCCGCTTACTCCTGTTCGCCAGCACTACGAAATGGGTTGCCGTTAGTCTTTATAAAAACGAATAACCCTTATCCCGCTCATTAATTACAGCAGGGGCGCCAAGCGGCCATTGGATGTTGATTTTGGGATCGGCGTAATTAAGTCCGCGCGCGGCTTCGGGCACATAAGGTGTGCCAATCATGTAATACACTTCCGCATCATCGCTTAAAGTTTGAAAACCATGCGCAAAGCCGGCGGGGATATAAAAGCTTAAGTGATTCTCGGCGCTTAGTTCAACGCCATGCCATTTTAAATAGGTTGGGGAGGAGGGGCGGATATCAACCGCCACATCAAAAATTTTGCCCTTTGTACAACGCACAATTTTGACTTCGCCATGCGGATCGGCCTGGAAATGAAGGCCGCGAAGGGTGTTTTTCTTTTTATTGTAGGAAATCGAGCATTGATTAAGCTGGGCGTTTAGGCCGTGCTTGGCCAGTTCTTCCCCGCTCCAACTGCGGGCGAAAAAGCCGCGTTCATCCTCTTTACGTTCGATTTCTAATGTAAAAAGGCCATTGAGCGGGGTGGGTTTGATCAGCATTCTTAATCTAAAACTTTAACTTCGGGGATAGGCACAACGAATTTAGCGCCCCAATCGCGGATATGGGCCATTTGGCGCATAACTTCGTCTTTGATATTCCAGGGCAGGATTAAAACATAATCCGGCTTGGTTTCGGCAATGCGTTCGCGCGAGTAGATCGGAATATGCGTGCCGGGCAAGAACTGGCCTTGTTTATGCGGATTTAAATCAACCGTGTAGTCGATAAAATCTTGGCGAATGCCGCAATAATTTAAAAGCGTATTGCCCTTGGCGGCAGCGCCGTAACCTACGATGGTTTTTCCTTCTTCCTTGGCTTTGATAAGGAATTGAAGAAGGGCGCGCTTGGTGCGCTCGACCTTGGCGCGGTAGGCGTGATAGGTTTCAAGCCGATCAAGGCCCGCGGCCTTTTCTTTGCTCAGTAAAGCCGCGATACGAGGGCCAATGGGTTGCGCGCCTTTATGACAGCCATAAATGCGGAGGCTGCCGCCATGAGTGGGGAGTTCCTCGACATCGAATAAATCAAGCCCGTGGCGCGCGAAAACTTTTTGCACGGCCAGTAACGAGAAATAGCAAAAATGTTCGTGGTAAATCGTATCGAATTGATTTTCCTCGATCAATTTCAGCAAATGCGGAAATTCAATCGTAATAACGCCGGTATTTTTTAAGGCGATCGCGAGTCCCGCCACAAAATCATTCAAATCGGGCACATGGGCCAGCACGTTGTTGCCGATCAGCAAATCAGCCTTGTTTTTTAATTCGCGGGCGGTTTTAACACCGAAAAATTTAATTTGAGTTGGAATACCCTTGGCCATCGCCGCTTGCGCCACGCTATTGGCGGGTTCGATGCCCAATACCGGAATTTTCTTTTGCTGGAAATATTGCAGCAAATAGCCGTCATTGCTGGCAACTTCAATCACGAGGGAGGAAGGGTTTAATTTAAAGCGTTCGGTGGTTGCAGTGGCATAACGCTCACAATGCGCCAGCCAGGAATCGGAATAAGAAGAAAAATACGCATAATCATGCGCAAAAATTTCATCGGCGGCCTGGAATTGCTCTAATTGTACCAGCCAGCAATGATGGCAGACATAGGCATGGAGCGGAAAATAAGGCTCCATCTCGGTTAATTGATGGGGCTTTAAATAGCGGTTGGAAGGCGGGCTCATGCCCAAATCGATCATGCTGTGCTGCAAATTTTCACCACAGGAACGGCATAGGCGCCGCGCGAAAGCGGGCCTGGGCGTTTGGGGTTTAAACGTGTTTTTCAATAAATTAAGCATGGGCGGTTTTCGGGGAGGTGGCGGGCATGGATTTCTCCATAAATTGATACAATTCTTGTTCTGAGAGGGCAAGCATATCCTTCCGGCTATAAAAAGCTTTATACCAGGCAACCGTTTGCGCAATCGCCGCCATGGTGGAAAGGACAGGGCGCCAGCCCAGTTTTTCCCCGGCCAGGGCATTGTCTAAATGCAATAGCTTGGCCTCGTAAATGCCATCGCCGGTAATTTGCCTCCAGGCAGCCCCTTGGCCCCATTCCTTGACCAGCGCATCGCCGATTTGTTCGACCGTCATCGCCTCTTCCGGCGGCGGGCCGATGTTAAAGCCGCAGCCGAATTCTTGAGGTTCATGATATAAATTCTCCGCCAATTGCAATAACGCCAGCACCGGTTCCAGCACATGCTGCCAGGGGCGTATCGAGGCGGGGTTGCGCACTTCTAATGGTTGGTTGGCGGCAAAGGCGCGCATGGCATCGGGGATAAGGCGGTCGGCCGACCAATCGCCGCCGCCAATCACATTGCCGGCGCGCAATGTCGCTAGGGGAATTTGATAGCTGGCGCGGTAAGCGGCGGCCACATGCTCGGCGCAGGCTTTGCTGGTGCCGTAAGGCTCCCGCCCGCCAAGCGAATCACTTTCCTTAAAGCCGCGCCCTTGTTCTTTGTTGTCGTAAACTTTGTCGGTGGTGAAGACGACTAAAGATTTAGTTCCTGTTTGCCGCGCGGCTTCACATATATGCGCTGTGCCCATTACATTGGTGGCGTAGGTTTCAATCGGAGTTTCATAGGCCTGACGCACGAGGGGCTGTGCCGCTAAATGCAAAACGATTTCAGGGTTTGTTTTTTGAAAAACTTTATTGACGATGTTTTGATCGCGAATGTCGCCAATTTGATGGGTGAGGGATTTTTCTAATTTCAGCAAGGAAAATAAATTGGGCGTGGTCGAAGGAGCCAAGGCCAAACCATATACTTTGGCGCCCCATTCCTGCAGCCACAAAGCCAGCCAGCCGCCGATAAAGCCGGTATGGCCGGTCAGCAAAACTTTTTTATTGCGCCAAAAAGCGGGAGAGGGAAGAGAGCCCACCTTGCGCCTACCATAAGCGCCAGGGCGCTTGTCCCTTGGTCCACAGGGAATTCAGCAATTCCATTTCGCGGTATGTATCCATGCATTGCCAAAAACCGCCATGTTCGTACACGGCCAGGGCATCTTCTTTGGCCAAATGTTCGAGTACGCCATTTTCCAGGCTGATATCGATGCTGTCTTCCGGCACGCGTTCAAAAGCCTGTTTCTCAAGCGCTAAAAATCCGCCATTAATCCAGCCGGCGGTGACTTGCGGTTTTTCGGCGAAACTGTGAACCATGCCCTCGGTAATGCCGAGCTCGCCAAAACGGCCCGAAGGGCGGACAGCAGTGACAGTGCCCAGTTTGTTGGCGCGGCGGTGGGTGATAAGCAGGTTTTTTAAATCGACGTTGGAAACGCCATCGCCATAAGTTGCAAAAAAAGTATTGCCGCGGACATATTTTAAGGCGCGTTTAATGCGGCTGCCGGTCAAGGTTTCCTTGCCGGTTTCAACCAAAACAATCCGCCAATCTTCGCGGTAAGTGTTGGTAAGGGTTTCAACTTGCCCTGAGGCAAAATCAATCGCGAAATCGCTATTGCGGTAGTGGTAGTTTAAAAAATAATCACGAATCGCTTCGCCCTTATAGCCTAAGCATAAAATGAAATTGCGCACACCGAAGGCATAGTAATGCTTCATAATGTGCCACAGAATCGGCTTGCCGCCGATTTCGACCATGGGTTTGGGCTTAAATTCGGTTTCTTCGCGCAGGCGCGTGCCAAGGCCGCCGCACATAATAACGGCATCGATTTTACTAAAATCTTCGGCAAGAACGGTGGCCATGAAACCTTAAGCCCGTGAAACTAATTTAACGGATGTTGAACGGCGTATTTATTATTGGATAAAACATATTGACGGGCCAGGCGTTGAACCATATCGACCAGCACGGGGGCGCGCTGATTGATGGTCATGGCAATACCTTCGCCGGTTTTGCGGATAGTGACGATGAATAACAGGGCGGTATCGGATTTTTTGAAGCCGCAGGCGGTGCAGGCCTCTTCAATATCATTGGCTTCGAAAGTGGAAGTTTCGATCGGATTTGGCAGCACGATGAAAGACAGCCGTGGCTCGCTTAAACATTGCAGCAATTTAAATTCGCTTAAAGCCGGATTCGGCAAGTTGGTCAGGCCGAATTCCTGGTTATCGGGAAAACCGACCAAGCCTTGCGGAAAAAATAGAATTTGATCGGGACGGAATTGAAACGTCCCCATATTATTTTCAATCGTAATAGTATCGCCAGAAGGCGAAGAGGTAGCAGAGGTCGGATCGGAACTCATGAGGGGTACCGGTGAGGGTGTTATAGTAGAAGAAGGTGAAGATGCTAAAACCATGGACATTTTACTTTACCTCAAGAATTGTACAAGGCTGATCTCGCTTAACCGCGAAATGGTAAGGTAAGAAGCCTGCAACTGTGTCTGCTGCGCACTAAGTTCGGCTATGGTTTTTGGCACATCCACGGCCTGAATATCGCTAATCAAGCCTTCCAGGCGGCCCGCGGTTTCAACATGCTTGGCTTTAATGTCTTGCAAGAGGCGGCCTTCGCTGCCGACTTGGCTGCGCAGATCGGCCAATTTATCGAGCGATTCGGTGACAATACGATAGGCTTCTTCCAAGCGGTCATGCTGTTCATCGGCCGGCGCTGCGGTGTAGGTCGCCGCCAAACGCAAGCTGTAAATCAATTTGACAAAAGCTTCGCTATCGGCGGTGGTGCCGGTTGTTATTTCCAAATTATCGTCCGCCCGCACAACCCCCCGGCTGACATCGCCTTGATAATAGGCGAAATATTGATAGGTCGCGGTATTGGTTGGCGTAAGAGCCACCGGGAAAACGGTTGGCGGCGTGCCGGGATAGGTGGGGGCGGTAAAAGGAAGTGTGCCGGCGATATTTTCCGGCATCGCAACCGGGTTGCCGAAAGCCGCCAGGCTAACCGGCGCGGTGGTAATGCGATTGCCGCTGAACAGATATTTTCCTTCAAATTGTGTATTCAATTCCGCGGCGACTTGATTCAGAAGCTGGTTTGCTTCGGTGGTAAGCGAAATATTATCGGCGTTATTCGCATTCAGGGCGCTGGTTAAAAGCGCCCTAAAGCGGGTGGCGGTATCGTGCAGGCGGCCAAGGCTGGCGTCCATCTGATCGAGCCTGCGGTCGGCCGAAGCAATGTTTTCTTGATAGCGCGTCAGGCGGGTATGCGAGTTTTCCAGCGTAATAAAACGGCTGGAATTGCTGGCGATTTCAGAGAAAATGCGGCCCTGTTCGCCGGTTGCGGCCTGAATTTGCAACTCTGCGATTTTATTCTGCAGGATTTGGGTGTTAAATTGCGTCCGTTGGAATTGAGCGCTATTGGAAATGCGGTTAACCATGGCTTACCTCATGAACGAACGGTGCTGGATAGGGAAGCCGGGGATTTGGACGATCCTTTGACCACAACTGGGTCCATCGCCAATTTCTCGGTCTTCGTATCGGAGTTGGAAGATTTGTCACTAAAAAGATTTCTTTCAAACAGTGATAATTTATCGAAACGTGTTTTCATTACTGCCTCCTATGGTTAGCCGCCAATTGCCCGGTCTAAAGAATCGAACATCTCGTTGACTACGCGCACGACTTGCGCCGATGCGTTAAAAGCATTTTGTAAGACCACGATATTCGCCATTTCTTCGTTGATATCGACGCCGCTTTGCGAGCCGACGCGGAAACGCACATTATCAAGAATGATTTGCGCATTATCGGCGGCGTTTTGCGCGCGGTTGGCGGCGGTTGCGTTATAGGAAATAATATCGGCGCTATAATCGCCAATCATGCGGTTCATCGCGGGTAAATTGCCGGCGGCGGCGAAGCTGTAGCTGGTGGTAAAAACATCGGCCAAGGCTTGGGCGGCGCTGGCATCACCGGGGGTGACGCCGATCGTGTTGGTGGCGGCCGTCATCGACAATTGGGCGCGCGAAATTTGCGTGGCATTCGTGCGGAAGATGCTATTGACCGCCAAATTAATCGCTAAATCGCCATTCGCCACCGTATCGGCGCCAACGAAGAAATCATTCAAGCCAAAGTGATGCGAAAAGCCGCGGCCATCGGCGGTGACATCGCTGGTGTTTTCGTTAATGGCGATCCCGTTGGCGCTATTGGTTGCTTGAATTTGCAAAACCCCGGCGGAGGTGATCGAAGCGGTGGCATCCGCGCCCAAGGCGGTATTGATGGCAGTGACAATCGCGCCGACAGTTGCGACCGTAGTTAAATCCAGCGTGATGCTGTTGACAATCGAGCCGCTGCTGTTGGTTACCGCGATCCGCACGGTGCCGGTGCCGGCGAAAGCGGTACCCGCGGCCTGGCCGGTTAAAGTGCCGGTCAGCGTGCGGCGGGGCGGAAAGCTGGTGCCGTTATTATGCACGGCGTTGATTTCATCGCGCATGGTCAAGCTTAAATTATCCAATTGCGCGCCGAGATTGGGAAGTTCGGTATCGCGCAAATCGATCAAGGCTTTCAGCTTTCCGTTTTGCACGATGTTGGTTAAATCATTGCTGCCGTTAATCGTAATCGCATTAAAAGTCGAACCCGGCACCACCGCGCTTTGCGGGGTGTAGGCAAGCTGGAATACGCCGTTGCTGACCAAGGGCATCGAAGCGCCGGTCAATACCACGAATTGACCATCGGCTTGGGTGAAATAAGACACATCGATATATTGTGATAAATCTTGCAGGGCTTGATCACGTTGATCTTCAAGGTCGGCGAAACTTTGCGAATTTTCCGGCGTGCCCACGATTTGGTGGTTCAAATCATGGATGCGGTTAAGCAAGGCATTGATTTCACCTACCATGGTGACAATTTCTTGGTCGGTTTCCCCGCGCAAATTTTGAATAGTTTGGCCAAGATTATTGATTTTTTGCGTAAGATTAACCGCTTCCGTCACCGTGTTGATTTGGTTTTGCGGATTCTCGGGGCCGGCGCCCAGGGCTTCAAAGGCATTGGCCAGGCTTAAAATCTGGTTATTCAAGCTGGAGGTAGCGCCCGGCCGGCCGAATAAATCTTGCAGGCGGGTGAAATATTCGCTGGTGGTTTGCGAGCGGTAGTTGGTTGAATTTTGCGTGCGCATTTCACCCAGCAATGAATTATTCACCCGGCGCGTGATAGCGCCTAAATCGACACCGCTGCCGATGCCGGATCGTGCTTGACTGACTTGTTCGACGATTTTACGCGTATAGCCCGGCGTATTAACGTTCGAAATGTTGTTCGACGTTACCGACAATCCTAGCTGGGCTAGGGAGAGGCCGGAGAGGGAACTGCGTAAGGCGGCGGTAAGAGACATTTATTCCTCAAAAAGTTTGATTTAAAGTGACCGAAACGGGATTCATTTTCGCATGCACCATGTTTTGGCGCGGGCTGCCGCCGGCGGCGTATAAATGCTGCGGGTTAACTTGATCCATCACCGCTTGGCGGATGGCTTCTAAAACCGTGTTGCCGACTTCGCGCGCGGCTTTCAGGCGTAAAAGATTTTCGCTTGCGGCCGCATCAAAACTCTTGGCCAATTCATGCAGGCGGGCGCGGATAGCCGGATCGGCGGCTTTAACCGCTTGCGGGTTGCCCTTCACCCATTTGATGATCGATTCATAAACGAATGTCAGGCTTGATTTGGCTTCTTGCAAATTGACCGTGCTTTTAATATCGCGGGCGCGCAAAAATTCATTTTCCGATTTAATCACGGCGATTAATTCTTGCGTGACTTGAATCAGTTGCAATAAACGTGGATGGGTTTTAGCGCTGGCCATTCACGCTCTCCTGAATTTGCAGCAATTCCCGCTGCATGGTATCGGCGATGCCCAGCTTGCCGTTTTGGGCCAGGGTTTTGCCATATTCTTGCATTAAGAGGCTGCGGTAGACGCCTTCGGTATGGCCGCCGCCGAACAAGCCATCGGTTTTAATGCCGCTGAACATATGTTCCAGCATTTGCGAAGCGAAGATAGCTTCATATTCCTTGGCCGCCTTAGCAATCTCGGCGCGCGCGGGCTTAGCGGGCGGCTGCAAGAAAGGGTTGGCGGCGGTGGTTAAGGCTTCCATTACATTACCTCAATTTCGGCTTGCAGAGCGCCGGCGGCTTTAATGCTTTGCAGGATCGAGATCATGTCGCGCGGGCCGATGCCAAGAGCGTTCAAAGCGCCGACCAGTTCTTGCAGCGTAATGCCGGTTGAAAGAACGCCGATCTTATTTTCTTGCTGCTCATCGACTTGAATATTGGTGCGATCGACCACTTGCGAAGTGCCGCCGCTGGATAAAGCATTGGGCTGCGATACTTGCGGGGTTTCGGTGATGCGGATGGTTAAGTTCCCTTGCGCAATTGCAACCTTGCTGATGCGGACATTTTCACCCATCACGATAATCCCCGATTGCTCATCAATCAGTACGCGGGCGACTTGGTCGGGGGTTACGGCCAATTGTTCGATATCGGTTAAAAGCGCTACGGTGTTATCGCCGTATTTAACCGGCACGGCGACCGATACGGTGCCGGCGTCGATGGCGATCGCGGCTTTTTCGCCTAAGAATTTATTGATGCTGTCCATCATCCGCTTGGCGGTGGTGAAATCGGGGTTGCGCAAAGCCAGTTGCACGGTACGCAATTGTTTCATATCGAAAGCGATTTCGCGTTCGATAATCGCGCCGCTGGCGATCCGGCCATTGGTTGGCACGCCTTTAGTAACGCTGCCGCCTTTACCCTCGGCCGAAAAACCGCCGACCGCGATCGGGCCTTGGGCTACGGCATATACTTCACCATCGGCGCCCATCAGCGGCGTCACTAGTAATTGGCCGCCCAATAAACTTTTGGAATCGCCGAGCGTGGAAATCGTTACATCCAAACGGCTGCCTTGGCGGGAGAAGGGGGGAAGGGTGGCAGTCACCATAACGGCGGCGACGTTCGCGGTTTTCAGTGCGCTGTCCCGGGCATTTACGCCCAGACGTTCCAGCATCCCGATCAAACTTTCTTTGGTGAACACGGCGCTGGAAAGCGAATCACCGGTGCCGTTCAAGCCGACCACCAAGCCGTACCCGACCAGCAAGTTGTCGCGCACGCCTTGCATGTCGGCGATGTCTTTGATGCGCGAAGCTTCTGCTGGTTTGACCGGCAGGATCAAACTGGCAATAATAAGCACCGCCCCAAAGAGGCGGAATAAACATGAAAAGGCGGTTTTGTTCGACATTCTATTTTCCCCAAAATGTGGCAGGTTCGCTTAAACAAAAGACACGAACCCATAGAAGGAGTTGCGAAGATCATGCCAAAGGAGCCCCTATTAAGTAGTTGAATTATAATGATTTTATTACAAATAGACGGGATCAAGCAGGCCTGAAAGGCAGTTTAAGGCCTGAAAATGGGCAATTTTTACCTAGTTGCCCTGCCCAATTTGAACGCCCAATTTTCGCTTTGAAAGAGGCTTAAATTGGATTTTGATGTTAATATGAAAGAGTCTTTAAACTCTTATTTCCCCCTTTCGGATTTGCTGATGAAAGTCAAAGGCCCCGATCCCCTCAATCCCACCGGCAGTGTCAGACGCATGCAAGGCCGTAAAAGCGTCTCGGGCAGTTTTTCTTCCCATCTGACGGAAGGGGTAGAGGAAACAACCGCGCCAGCCGCCGCCATGCCCGCTCCCGGAGTCGGCGCTTTGATTGGTTTACAAGATGTTAGCCAGCATCAAGGCTCGAAAGGCCAGGCTAAAAAGCGCGGCGAATTTTTATTGGATATGCTGGATGAAATCCGCCATGGTTTATTGGTGGGGGGGATTCCTCGTGACCGTTTGCAGCTTTTGGCCGGTATGATCCAGGCCCAGCGCAATTTTCATTTAAATGATCCCAAGCTTCTAGCCGTGATTGATGAAATCGAGCTTCGGGCCAAAGTAGAGTTGGCAAAATACGAGGAATAATCAGGATTGCTTTATAAGCGCTAAACTTATATAAAACCGCCCTATAATATAAAAGGGAGCTATTAATGACCGTTATTACTTTACCGCCGAATTACAAACCTTCGCCGAAGGAAGAATATATGAACCCGCAGCAGCTGGAATATTTCCGGCAAAAGCTGTTGGCTTGGAAGGAAGAGATTCTGGAAGAGGCCGAACATACGGTTCATAATATGCAGGAAGAATCCTTGCAGCAGCCCGATTTGGTTGACCGCGCCTCGGTCGAAACCGACATGGCGATTGAATTGCGCGCGCGGGATCGGCAACGCAAACTTATCAGCAAAATTGATGAGGCCTTGCAACGCATCGAATCCGGCGAATATGGCTATTGCGAAGAAACCGGCCAGCCCATCGGCCTGCCGCGCCTTGAAGCCCGGCCAGTTGCAACTTTATCCTTGGAAGCGCAAGAACGCCACGAGCGCCACGAGCGCACCCACCGGGATGAGGAATATTAAGGCTAAGCCCAGCGCCCTTGCAAATAATTGCCGCGCGGTTTACATCCCTTTAAGTGGGAAAACAACTCGACCTTAAATACGGCCTTGCTTTCGCCGAGCTTTATGCGCGCGAAGGGCTGATTAAACTCGACCGCAATTTCTGCGCCTGGCTGCAGGAAGGCTCGGTTGAGCTGTTTAATAAGCTAATGCAGGCCAGGCAATCTTACCCATCGCGCGGGGATGAATCGAAATTATTGACCGCCCTTGCGCCCTATATTGAAGATTTTATCGGTGAATTATTTGATATTGAAAAAGAAATCGCCGATTTGCGCGGGCGGCATCAGGCCTTGGCCAATATATTCCATTGCAAGCGCCAATTCGTGCAGCGCTTTGCCGCCAAAAAATATGGGGCGGAAGAGGCGGCTTTATTTAATGGCAATGCTTTGCGGAATGAATTGGAAAAGCTGTTTGGCGAAAAACTAACTCAAGATTCTTATGTAAAGCATGTGTATCAATGGGGCAGGGAGCCTGAAAAGCTTGATGTGGCCGCGCGCTATGCCGCCTGGGCTGCGCATACGGTTGAGGGTCGGCATTATCATAAGGCGGATATATTATTTCGCCTGCCAAAAAAAATAGATTTTCAGCATTTAATTCCGGTTGTTACCGAAGAATGGCAGGGCGTTACACGCTATAAATTGCCTGATTCTTATTTAAGGGTGCGCCATGGTTTTGGCCTGACCGATGCGGGCGGTGATTTAACCTATGCCCTGGATCAGGCGCATTACTGCATCTTTTGCCATGAGCAGGATAAAGATAGCTGCCGCAAAGGCCTGCCCGATAAAACCATTCCGGGCGCCTATAAAAAAAGCGAAGGCGGGATTGAATTGGCGGGCTGCCCCTTAGATGAAAAAATTTCGGAAATGAATTTTACCAAGGCGGAAGGCAATTCCATTGGCGCTTTGGCGATTGCGATTGTCGATAATCCGATGGTGGCGGCCACCGGCCATCGGATTTGCAATGATTGTATGAAATCTTGCATTTATCAAAAGCAAGACCCGGTTGATATTCCGCAAATCGAAACCCGCACCTTGCGCGATGTGTTGGCGCTGCCCTGGGGTTTTGAGATTTATTCGCTTCTTACACGCTGGAATCCCTTAAATTTTGCGCGGCCCTTGCCAAAACCAACTACCCATAAAAATGTATTGGTGGTTGGCGCTGGCCCTGCGGGCTTTACGCTGGCGCATCATTTGTTAAATGACGGGCATCATGTGGCGATGATCGATGGACTGAAAATCGAACCGCTGAATATTCCCTTTGCGCCGATTTATAATGCCCAGGAATTAGAAGAAGATTTAGACAGCCGCATTAATGCCGGTTTTGGCGGGGTAGCCGAATACGGCATCACCGTGCGCTGGGATAAGAATTTCCTGAAAATCATCCGTCTATTGCTGGAACGCCGTGAAGCTTTGCGCATTTATGGCGGTGTGCGTTTTGGCGGCACGCTTAATATTGAGCAAGCTTTTAAGCTTGGTTTCGATCATATCGCCCTTTGCATGGGGGCGGGCAAGCCGAAAATTCCAGCAATCAAGAATAATCTGGCCAAAGGGGTGCGTACCGCCTCCGACTTTTTGATGGCGCTGCAATTAACCGGGGCTGGAAAAATGGATTCCTTGGCCAATTTGCAGGTGCGCCTTCCCATCGTAGTTATTGGCGGTGGCTTGACGGCGGTGGATACCGCGACCGAGGCTCTAGCCTATTACCCGCGGCAGGTTGAAAAGTTTTTACAGCGCTATGAAAAGCTGGGCGCGATTAGCTGGAATGCGGAAGAAAAACAAATCGCCGATGAATTCATCGCCCATGCCAAGGCTTTGCGCGCCGAGCCGCATCGTAAACTTGAGCTGTTAAAAGAATGGGGCGGGGCCACCATTGTTTACCGCCGCCAAATGATTCAATCGCCTAGCTATACGCTGAACCATGAAGAATTGCATAAGGCCTTGGAGGAGGGGATCACCTTCGCCGAAAATCTAACGCCGCATGAAATAACGGTCGATGATTTTGGCGCAGCAGAAAGTCTTTTGTGTAATCAGGGCGCCGTTAAAATTCCGGCCAAAACTATTTTAATGGCGGCTGGCACGCAGCCTAATATCATGCTGGCCGAGGAAGATGATATTGTCTTTAACCCCAAAAATTCTTTCATGTTGCAGGATCAAATCAGCTATTTTGGCGATCAAAATCCTGAATATGCCGGGAATGTGGTCAAGGCCATGGCCAGCGCCAAAGATGGCTATCCCTTTATCACGCGCGCCTTGGAAAAATTGCCGGCCAATCAAAATATTTTTGCCAAGCTAGATGCCGGTTTAAAAACAAAAGTAGTGCGGGTTGAACGTTTAACGCCGACCATTGTCGAGGTTGTTGTTCATGCGCCTTTCGCGGCGGCGAATTTTCATCCGGGGCAATTTTACCGGCTGCAGAATTTTGGAACGCCTGCCATGGAGCCGCTTGCGATGACCGGCGCCTGGGTGGATAAAGAAAAGGGCCATATCGCCGTGATTGCTTTGGAAATGGGCGGCTCTTCCGATTTGTGCGCACAGTTAAAGCCGGATGAGCCGGTAATTTTGATGGGCCCAACCGGCACGCCCAGCGAGATTCCGGAGAATGAGAAAATTATTTTGGTTGGCGGCGGACTTGGCAATGCAGTGCTATTCTCCATTGGCCAGGCGATGCGCGCCAAGGGCAATCAGGTTATTTATTTCGCTGGTTATAAAAAGCTTCAAGACCGCTTCAAAGTCGAGCATATCGAATCCGCCGCCGATATTGTTGTGTGGTGTTCCGACGAGGCGCCGGGTTTCAAGCCTTCCCGCCCGCAAGATCAAAGCTTTGTCGGCAATGTGGTAGAGGCGATGAAAGCGCATCCGGATTTGGTGAAAGGGGCCGACCGTATTATCGCCATCGGTTCCGACCGCATGATGGCGGCGGTGGCGGCAGCGCGGGTTCCGGCGCCCATCAAAATTGGCTCGATCAATTCCCCCATGCAATGCATGATGAAGGAAATTTGCGGCCAGTGCTTGCAGCGCCAGGTCGATCCGGCTACCGGCCTTGAAAGCATTGTCTTTTCCTGCGTGAACCAGGATCAGCCCTTAGAGGCGGTTGATTTTAAATGCTTAAGCGACCGCTTGGCGCAGAATAACGCCCAGGAAAAAATCACAGCGGCTTATTTAAAAGAAATCCTTTAGTGAATGCTGAATTCGCCGTTGGAAAATTTAAATTCGGCGGGGTGAATGAATTCGCAACTTGCTACCCGCACGCGGTAAAGCTTGCCATCAATATTTTTTTCCCAGAATGTCAGGAATTTTCCTAAGACCGGAAATCTTGGTGCAATGTCTAATTCTTGCCAAATGAAGGTTTGCAATAAAGAGGGATGATCAGGCAGGTGGTATAAAATCTCTGCCGTGGTCAGGCGATAGTCATGCAGTTGCCGAAACAGGTCGGTCATAGCTTTATTGTTGTCTTAAAATGGTTAAAAACATACAAAAAACTATGCTTTTTGCGGGTCTTGACAGTTTAAGCCGTTCTCCCTATATGGTTAGCACTCGTTTAGCGCGAGTGCTAAACGGCAGGTTTAACCCTTGATTTTCAGGAGAAAAAAATGAAATTCAGACCTTTGCATGACCGTATCATGGTCAAGCGCCTGGCGAGTGAGGAAAAGACCGCCGGCGGCATTATCATCCCCGACACTGCCCAAGAAAAGCCGATGGAAGGCGAAGTTATTTCGGTTGGTTCCGGTTCACGCGATGAAACCGGTAAATTAATCCCGCTCGATGTTAAGGCGGGCGACCGGATTTTGTTCGGCAAATGGTCGGGCACCGAAGTGAAAATGGATGGCCAAGATTATTTGATCATGAAGGAATCGGATGTTTTAGGCATCATCGAAGGTTCGGCCAAGAAGAAGGCTGCTTAGTTTTAACGGAAGCTCATCCTTCGACTAAGCTCAGGATGAGCTGAATTTATAAATAGCTCATGGTGAGCTTGTCGAACCATGAGTGCCAGGAAAATCTCAAAGGAGAAATTATTATGGCTGCAAAACAATTATTATTCGCTGAAGAAGGCCGCAAACGTTTAGCCCGTGGCGCTATGATGGCTGCTACGGCGGTTGGCGCAACCTTAGGCCCGTCTGGCCGCACGGCGTTATTGCAAAAATCTTTTGGCGCGCCGCGCATCACCAAAGACGGCGTAACGGTCGCCAAGGAAATCGAATTGCAAGACCCAATTGAAAATATGGGTGCGCAAATGATCAAGGAAGCCGCTTCCAAAACCGTAGATCAGGCCGGCGATGGCACGACTACAGCTTCGGTGCTGGCGGGAGCTTTGATTGACGACAGCTTGAAGTATTTGATGGCCGGCGCCAATGTTACCGATTTGCGCCGCGGCATGGAAATGGCCTCAAGCGCTGTTGTTGAAAAATTGCTGAAAATGGCCAAGAAGGTTTCGGGCAATAATGAAATCGCCCAAATCGGCACCATTTCGGCCAATGGCGACAAGGAAATCGGCGATATGCTGGCCAAGGCCATGGATAAAGTGGGCCATGAAGGCGTTATCACTGTTGAAGAAGCCAAATCGATGGAAACCGAATTGGATGTTGTTGAAGGCATGCAATTCGACCGTGGCTATATCAGCCCCTATTTCGTAACCAATGCGGAAAAGATGGTGGCTGAACTCGATAATCCTTTCATTTTGGTTTATGAAAAGAAATTATCGGGTCTGCAAAGCTTGCTGCCTTTATTGGAAGCGGTTGTGCAATCGGGCCGCCCCCTAATGATCATTGCCGAAGATGTAGAAGGCGAAGCCTTGGCCACGCTCGTGGTCAACAAGCTGCGCGGCGGCTTGAAAGTGGCTGCTGTCAAAGCCCCCGGCTTTGGCGACCGCCGCAAGGCCATGCTGGAAGACATTGCGATCTTAACCAATGGTCAAATGATCAGCGAAGATTTGGGCATTAAGCTGGAGAACGTTAATTTGAAAATGCTCGGTCAAGCGAAGAAAGTGGTGATCACGAAAGAAGAAACCACCATCATCGACGGCTCGGGCAAAAAAGCCGATGTGGAAGCGCGTTGCGATCAAATCAAGGCGCAAATCGATGAAACTTCGTCCGACTATGACAAGGAAAAGCTGCAGGAACGCTTGGCTAAGCTTTCCGGCGGCGTGGCTGTTATCCGCGTTGGCGGCGCCACCGAAGTCGAAGTCAAAGAACGCAAAGACCGTGTAGAAGACGCCATGCACGCAACCCGCGCTGCCGTTCAAGAAGGCATCGTGCCGGGCGGCGGTGTGGCCTTGATTTATGCTGGCAAGGCCTTAGATGGCTTGAAGCCTGCTAATGACGATCAACGCGCCGGCATCGATATTGTCAAACGCGCCCTCCAAGCCCCGTTGCGCAAAATTGCGTCGAATGCGGGTGAGGATGGATCGGTTATTGTTGGCAAAGTCATGGAAGGCAAAGACACCAATTTCGGCTGGGACGCCTATAAGGGCGAATACACCGATTTGGTGAAAGCCGGTATCATCGACCCCGCCAAAGTGGTGCGCACCGCGCTGCAATCGGCCGTATCGGTCGCCAGCCAGTTGATCACCACCGAAACCGTCATCGCCGATATTCCGAAGAAGGAAGAATCGCATGCCGGCCATGATCATGGCGGCGGCGGTATGGGCGGCATGGGCGGAATGGGTTTCTAAACGAATCCAATTCGGCTTAAATAAAAGGCGGCCTATAAATTGGCCGCCTTTTTTTATTCCCCTTGCAAAAATCCGCCTTCTATACAAAAGTAGAAAATCAACCAGGGAGAGCCAAGCATGCCTATCAATCTTAAAGCCCATTTTATTCCTGCTATAGCAGCGGCTGTTACCAGTTTCAGCGCTGAAGCCGGTATTATCGCCCATGAAGCTTTTGACTATGCAACCGGCAATTTTGGCGGCACGGCCGTGCTAAATGGGGGAATAGGCTGGGGTGGCGCTTGGCAAACTCTGCCTAACCATGGCCGCATTGAATTCGGCAATTTAGATCATTCGCTGTGCCAAGAAGGTCTTGGCAACAATGCCGGCTCTTTTTCTGTCTTTACCCAAAATGAAAGTTTTATTGGCTCACGCGCCTTATCCGCGCCAGCGGGCAACGGGGAAGTGTGGCTGTCTTTTGTCAGCAGGCTTGGCACCGCTATTGGCGGACAGACGCGCGTGGAATTGGCGGGCGGTGATGCCCTTTCTCAATTTGTAGGGGCCGATTATAGCACTTTTAACGCCGGCGGCGGCCAAGTCGGCGTCCGCGCCCGCTATAGCGATACGGCACAAGAAATACAATTCAACCTTCCAGTGATTAATTTCACCGGCAATATTTTTACTGTAATGCATTTATCGGCGGATCCGAATATTCCCGGCAATAGTTTGGTGGAATATTGGGCAGGCTTGCCATTTCAGCCTTTTGAAGATTCTTTTTACCGTTCTTTCTCCGCGCCTTCGCTTAACTATACGCATTTAAGGGCGAATGCCGGCGGCGGCAATATCGATGAAATCCGCTTGGGCACTTCGCTAGGCGATGTGTCAACCGTTCCTGTCCCCTCTATCGCCTTGCCCTTAGCGGTGATGGCAGGCTTGGCGGCCAATAGACGCTGCCGGTAGATTGTTTCGCCTTCTTTTTTGGTGAGCGCCAACGGGCCGGACTATATAAACTTCTTCATCAAGATCGCTTAAGGAAGCCTCGGCAGGTGTGTATAGCCTGCCGAACCAAGAATGCATTTCTTGAATGCTTTTGGCCATGATGTGGGGGCCGGGATGTTTACGCCAATCATAGCCGTCATATTTTTCCGGTTGACGGATGATTTTTTCCGCTTTTTCTAAATCATAATTGCTTAAGCGCAATGCATAAACCGCGCGGCGAATCCATTGACGGTTAAAAGGAGCAAATTTTTTTGCCGGATCAAGCCAGATAAAATAATGTTTTTTCCAAGCATTCACTAAAAGATAAGGCCGGTCTTTTAATCGATCAAACTCGGCAGGATCAGAAAGCAATAAATCGAATTTTCCGCCAAAAATGGCGCAAAGCTCTAACAGCTTCATTTTGTGGGCAGATGGGAAGGGCAAAAAATGCATATGCGCATGATCGGTGCAGGCGCAGCCCTGGGCTTGATGGGCGCGGTCTTCGCCGCTTAAGGCGGGGCTAGTTATTTTGGCGGTTCCATGTTCAGCAAGAACGGGATATTCATCGGTTCTAAGCTTATACGTCCAGCACATTTTTTGTAGCATATCCAAGGCTTGAGCGCGTATTGCCGGATCCATCGCCGCGAAAGAGGGATAAAATTCGTGCGGTGCGATCAGAAAATGGTGAGGAATAGCGCCAACACTGGGAAAAAATAAAAATGGCTCTTTATCTTCACCCAGTTCCGTTATATAGGTTTGCCGGAAAGGGGCCGGATGCTGCGGCCCCAAAAAGCGGGGCAGTAATTCTTCCTTATGCGCATCGGCGAGAGAATGGAAGATGATCATTAATTTTTTCTATTCCTTCGGCCGCAAAGTCGGGAAGGCGATGACTTCGCGGATCGAGGGGCTGTCGGTTAGCAGCATGACTAAACGGTCAATGCCGATTCCAAGGCCGCCCGTGGGCGGCAGGCCGTATTCCAGGGCGGTGATGTAATCTTCATCCATCATTTGCGCTTCGGCGTCACCGGCTTCGCGCTGTTTGGTTTGTTCCTCAAAACGGGCGCGTTGGTCGATGGGGTCGGTTAATTCAGAGAAAGCATTAGCGATCTCCCAGCCGTTGATATAGCTTTCAAACCGTTCCACTAAACGCGGCGTTTCACGGTGCGCTTTGGCTAATGGTGAAATATCAAAAGGCAGGTTGGTGACATGAGTCGGTTGAATCAAGCTTGATTCAACCTTTTCATCGAACACGGCGGCGACCACTTGGCCCCAATTGCTTTTGGGATCAACTTTAATGCCGATAGTCCCGGCTACTTCCAGGGCTTTTTTGGCATCGGGATATTGTAAGAAATCGATATTGGTTTTCTCTTTTACTAATTCCACCATCGAGCGGCGCGGCCAGGGCGGCGTTAAATCAATTTCCTTTCCCTGAAAGGTAATTTTTTTTGTGCCCAGAACTTCTTCGGCCACATAGGCTACAAGATTTTCGGTGAAACTCATCACTTCATTGTAATCGGCAAAGGCCTGGTAAGATTCCACCGAGGTGAATTCGGGATTATGTTTGATCGAAAGCCCCTCATTCCTGAAACAGCGGTTGATTTCATAAACGCCATCGGCAAGGCCGCCCACAATCAGGCGTTTTAAATGCAATTCGGGCGCAACGCGCAAATAAAAGTCGGTATCCAGCGCGTTATGATGGGTGATAAAGGGTTTGGCCGAGGCGCCGCCCATAATGGCGTGCAGCATGGGGGTTTCAACTTCCAAAAATCCTTTGGAATCGTAATAGCGGCGCATGGCGGCGACAATCGCGCTGCGCTTGCGCAACGTGTCGCGGGTTTTTTCGTTCATGATCAGATCGACATAGCGCTGGCGATAGCGAATTTCAGTATCGCTAAGGCCATGGTATTTTTCCGGCAGTGGTAAAAGTGCCTTGCTTAAAACGGTGATAACGGTCGCCTTGACCGATAATTCCCCGCGCGCGGTGCGGCGGATGGTGCCTTCAACGCCGACGATATCGCCGATATCCAGCAAAGCCAGAATAGACTGGGAAAGAATCGATAAATTATCTTTGTGCGAAAACACTTGAATCTTGCCGCTGACATCCATGATATCCATGAACATGCCGGAATTACGGTGCGCCATGACGCGGCCCGCAATTTTCACATGATCTTCGGTTTCTTGATCGGCCGGAAGGTCTTTATATTTTTGTTGCAGGTCGGCGGCTTGATGGCTGCGCTCGAAATGATAAGGATAGGGATTGACCCCAAGTTCACGCAATTTTTGCGCTTTTTCCAGGCGGATACGGCGATATTCATTATCGTCGAGGGCGGGGGCCTCGGCTTTTTTCGGTTTGGTCATAGCTATTTCTAGCTATTCGCGCGCGAGGAGGCAAGCGGGACGACTTGGCAATCGATATTATTTTGCTTCAATTTTTGGCAGGAATATTCGGCCCGGTTGTAATCAAGGCCAATCAGGCGGGCGCGGTACAGGCGTTGATGGCCTTTGGCGGTTTCCACCACATTGACCGAGGCGTCTTTAGCCCAGTATTGGGCGATTTTACGGGCGCTTAAAGCGGCTTCCCTGGCGCGCTTGGCGCTGGTAAAGGCGCCGATTTGTAAGCCCCAATCGCCTTCAACGCCATCGCCTTGCTCGGTTTCATTGTCAACGGCGCTGACATCGATAACATCGGCTTCTTCTTCCTCATCGCGGGCGGCTACCTTGGTTGGCCGTTTGACGATGCGATGGGCGTAATTGCGATTCATGTTGATGCCCAATTTGGCGAAGCCATTATTCAATAATAGCTCCATTTGCCGGTCGCGCCAGCGGGGCGATTGTCCGCCCAGCACTACGCCAATTACCCGTCTGCCGCCCTCTTGGGCCGAGGCGATTAAGTTAAAGCCCGAAGCCCTGATATAGCCGGTTTTAATGCCATCGGCGCCCGGATAATTCGCCAGCAAGTGGTTATGGTTGGTGATGGTGTTGCCGCGGAAAGTAAAGGTTTCGGTCGAAAATAATTTGTAATATTGCGGATAATTAAAAATAATCGCCCGGCTTAAAGTGGCTAAATCACGGGCGGTGCTGATTTGGGCGGAATGAGGCAGGCCCGAAGCATTGCGGAAATTGGTATTGCGCATGCCAAGCTGTTTAGCCCGCATGGTCATCATTTGCGCGAATTTGGCCTCGCTGCCGCCCATGCCCTCGGCCAAAACGGTTGCGGCGTCATTGGCCGAGCGGGTGATCAGGGCCAAAATAGCCTCCCGCACCGTGATGCGGTCGCCGGCTTCGAGATAAAGCTTGCTAGGCGCCCGCTTGGCGGCGTTTCTAGAGACCGGCAGGGATTGGTTCATTTTCAGGCGGCCTTGCTCTAAGGCCTCGAAAGTCATGTACAGCGTCATCACCTTGGTCAAGGAGGCGGGGAAGCGCTTGGCATCCGGGTTGACCGAGCTTAAAACTTGGCCAGACTGGGCATCGACCACGATCGAGGCGTATTTAGCGTGGGCTATACTTGGGAATAATATTACTAGCGCCAGCGGCAAAGCCACCGCCAGCGTTTGAAGCAATTTCGGCAATGATCCGTTTATTCGGCGCATAGCGTAAAACCCACAGCGGCACGGAAAAAATTAAGGACGTACCCTTTTAAATTTGAAATAAAAAAGGAAATTACTTATTAACAATAGCATAGTAAAGAAGCTTTTAACTTTTATTAACATCTTTGAATTTTGGCTAATATATTCAAAACGCACGATTTTTACTTTTTTGTGCAACGCAACAAAAAGCTTGACAATAGTATATAAAACAACTAGATAGTAGTATATTGCAGTGCAGCAAAGTAACCTTGACCCCAGGAGTAGATTATGACGAAAACCAAACGCAAAGCGAAAACCCAAGCGAAAAAGAATTTCACCGCGCAAACCGCGCGCATGGCTAAAAATGGCGAAGCCCTTCAAGAAGCGATGAAGACGGCCCAAACCAATTATGAACGGGCTTTGGCGGCCTCTAAGGACCATATGTCCAAGGCCAGCACCACCATGTTCAGAGGCTATGATGAATTTGCTTCGCTCAGCAAAGAGAATTTGGATGCCATGGTGGCTTCCGCTCAATTATCCGCCCGTGGCGCCGAAGAAATCTACGCCGCGATGTGGTCTTGGGCGCAATCTTCCCTGGAAAGCACCGTCAGCACCGCCAAGGGCATGATGGATTGCAAGAATATCCAAGATGTTGTTGATTTGCAAAGTTCCTACATGCGCCATTTCATGGACAATTGCATGGCCGAAGGCCAGCGCTTGGCCGAAATGTCGTTGCAAGTAACCAACGAAGCGATCGAGCCGGTAAAGGCGCGCGCTAATGATACTTTGCAAAAAATCTTAAAGCCTTTAGCCGCTTAAGTTAGGAGCGCGATTAGAAAAAGCCCGGCCATGCGCCGGGCTTTTTTGTTTAGCTTAATTTTAAAACCGCCAGCGATTCGATGTGATAGGTTTGCGGGAACATATCGATCAGGCGCAAGGATTCGAGCTGATACCCGGCTTTGGCGAATTGGTCGATATCGCGCTTTTGAGTAGTGGGATTGCAGCTGATATAGATAATGGTTTTGGCGTTAAAGCCCAGCATTTCGTTAATCGATTTATCGGTTAGGCCGGCGCGCGGGGGGTCGATGATTAATAAGGGGTTGAAGCCTTCCGGTAATTGTTTGGCCCAGCCTTTTTGATATAAATCGAACCCCAGGCTTTGATAATTTTTAAGCCCATTTAGCTTGGCGTTTTGGGAGGCGAGGGCTACAGCCGCCCCATCGCTTTCAGCGCCGATCACTTCGATTTTGGGATGGGCCTTGGCAATGGTAATACCGAAGGTGCCAACACCGCCGAAAAGATCATAAATCGTTTCAGGCGCGGTTTGGGCGATAATTTTCATTACTTCGGTCAACAAATTTGGCAAAAGCGGTACATTCACTTGGAAGAAATTTTCCACGCCATAGCCAAGCCGCACACCATTGATGGTTTCTTCAATGCAGTTTTCGCCGCGCACCGGGTTTGCTTTAAAATTACGCTGGCGCACCGAAATGCCGGCGATTGAGGGAAATTCGGCGCATAGAATATCGGCGACCCGTTTGACAACGGGATGGGCGGGATCCTTTACCTCGAACATCAGCAATTGCCGCTGGCTGCTGAAAGATTCCCGCAAGGTTAGATGTTCCCAAAAAAATTCTTTTGGGCCGCCTAAATCAGACGAAAGGGTGGCTTGAATGGCCTGTTTGGCGCGCTCTGCGATTTGCCATAAGCTGTTTTGAATTAAGTGGCATTCCTTTAAATCTAAAATAAATTGATGCCGCCAACGGGGATGAAGGCCCAGGCGCACCTGGCCCGCATCATCCAGCGCCAGGCCATATTCCATTTTATTACGATAGTGAAAATCTTGCGGGCTGGTAATGGCTGGCTGTAAAGGAAAGCCGGCGAAGGTTTCGGCCAAGATTCGCTCTTTCCATTCCAATTGCTGGGCGGAAGTCACATGCTGATAAGAACAGCCGCCGCAGGCTTTGGTATGAACGCAGCGCGGCGCAATGCGGCTGGGGTGGGGGGCGGCGGTAATATCCAGCCCTTCGGCGTACAAAACACCCTTGGCCTTTTTATAAATGCGGGCGGTAATGTTTTCATTTTCCGCCGAATGGGCCACAAAAACCGGGCGGCCCTTGTCGTTGCGGCTGAGGCCCCAGCCGCCAAACACCATTTTTTCAATGTGATAGGTTTGGTTTTCGGGCTGAAGCGCGGGAATCGGTTTATTCATTCCCGCTATATAAATCATTTCAAAGAAAAAGGGCAGGCCTTTCGGCCTGCCCTTAATCCGAAAGCTTAAAGCTTATCTGCTGGTGGAGCAGCTGCCTTTACCCCATTCACCAGTCGATAATTGACGGTGAACGAAGCCCGCGGCGATTGCGCCGAGGAACGGACCAGCAATGTAGATCCACAGCTTCATCGTTTCGCCGGCGACCAAAGCGGGGCCGATCGAACGGGCGGGGTTCAAGGAACCGCCGGCCGGGGCTGCGAAAATCATGCCGATCATTAAAGCCGTACCGATCGCTAAGCCAGCGAAGGAGTTATTGCTTTTTTCGCCGAGCATGACGATTGCGGTGAAGCATACGAAGAAGGTTGCAATCGCTTCCCAAATGACGGCGGTGCTGTCGGCCAAAGTGGCGGCCGGCATGGTTAAGCCCAAAGTGGTGGCGGTCGGCATCAAGAATTTGAGCACATATACGGCACATACGGCGCCGATGATTTGCGCAATCCAATAAAACGCCATTTCTTTGTAGCAACCTTTGCAAGTCATGCATACGGCCAGTGTAATAGCCGGGTTAAAATGGCCGCCCGAAATTGGGCCGAAGCTGTATACCATTACCATTACCGTTAAGCCGAGAATGGCGGGCGCGAAAGCGGCGATTGATCCGCCACTCATTAAGGCGCCTACCAGGAATAACACCAACGCAAAGGTACCAATACCTTCGGCCAGTAATTTAGAAGTTAGATTATTGTTCGACATGAACGTCTCCTTTAGTGGTTGAGGTTAACAAATGAACTTAAACGAACACCGTTACCCCAGCTTCCAGCGGCAATTGTTTTTTTAGCTGTTACCTGCAGCTGTAGTGGTGTAGAAAAGCCAGCTACACCATAACTTGTACCACATGTGTGAGTAATTTTTATTCCTGTCAACCGCAAATAACGTATTTTTGCATACACAGGCCGCATCGTTGCTAAATATCAACTGTGTGCGCCGCAGCAATGGGGTTTTCTGTATTAATCAATGGATATGAGCCGTTTTATGAACCAAAATTCCTCGCCCGATTGGGTTTTGCATCCGCAATTGGCGGCGGATGCGGTTGCAATCGGCGACTTGCCCTTATGCCGCGTGCTGGTAATGAATGAAGCCAATTGGCCTTGGATCATTTTGGTGCCGCGGCAAATGCGCGCCAGCGAATATGTAAGGGAAATCTTCGAACTTTCACCGGCCGGGCAGCAGCAATTAACCCAGGAAATCAGCAAGACGGCGCAGGCCTTGCAACAAGATACGGGCGCTGAAAAAATGAATATCGCCGCGCTTGGCAATATGGTGCCGCAACTGCATATCCACATTATCGCCCGTTTTAAAGATGATCCGGCTTGGCCTAAGCCGGTATGGGGGGCAGTGGCGCGTCAAGTAATGGAAGAAGCTCAATTTCAAGAAAAACGGGGTATTTTAGAAAAACTCTTGAAAATAACATTCAATGCTGATTTTTTGGGCATAAATATAATTAAGTGATTGATTTTAAATTATATAATAATTTCCAAATTGACTAAAATTTAATTCCCTTAAGGTAAACTGAAACTAGCCTCAATTAGGGGCAACATTTACCTTGGGGGGAACGATGCAGGATGTGTCGTCAAGGGCTTGTGCACTGCGGACGCGTAGTGCGGAAACTCTTGTTTTATGTAGTAAAAGCCATAGCTGTTACACTTTCCGTGTAACGGCTTTTTGTGTTTTTAATACGGCCCAAGGCTGGATCAAGCTTCCCCGCTTGAATCCCCGATGTTTCTTTGCTGCCAACGCTTTTTTCCGTTGCTTCTGTGCCGCGCCCCCCGCGGCCATAGGCGCGCGGATAAAGCGGTGGCAAGCAAAAACCCCTTATCCGGTTGATGGGAGGGCCTCGCCATGAGCCTAACCATTAACTCCAACCTCGCCGCCAGCATCAGCACCCGCACGGTTCAACAAACCGACCGGGCGATGAGTGATTCGCTTGCCAAATTGGCAAGCGGCCAGCGCGTTCCGAACGCCCGCTATGACACGGCGGCGCTTAGCATTTCGGGGCGCATCCGCGGCCAAATAGTATCCTTGCAGGCGGCGGTAACGAATGTGACGCAAGCCAGCAGCTTGCTGCAAACGGTTGATGCCACGTATCAACGCGTGCAAGACATGCTGTACCGCATGCGTGATTTATCCACGCAGGCGCAAGGCTCGCAATTATCGACGGTGGAACGCGGCATGCTGAATACCGAGTTTCAGCAACTGAAAACCGAGATCACGCGCTTGGCGAATGGTACAACTTTTGGCGCTACTGCTTTGTTTGCGGTTGGTAACATGTCTTTCCATAGCGGGACCAATTATGCCTTGGCTGGAAGCCCAATGTCAGTCAATAGCGGCGATTTTAATGGCGATGGCATTCTAGATATTTTATCGGTGGTGGCCACAACAGCCATTCAACTGTCTTTAGGCAATAGCGATGGAACTTTCCAAGCAGCGCAAACCGTAGTTGCATCGCAATCTTCTATCACTAACTTAGTGCTCGGTGATTTTAATGGCGATGGCCGCACCGACTTCATTACCAGCGCTGCAACCGGTTTAATATATTTTGGCAATAGCAACGGCACCGTCACCCAAAGCGGGTCGATTGCTTATGGCGGCCCTAATTCCGTTACCAGTGGCGATATAAATGGCGATGGTATTGTTGATATTATCGCCAGCGTTGGCACCAACATCAATGTTTATTATGGCAATGGCAACGGCACTTTCCAATCGGCGGTAACTTCAGCTATTGGCACCGCTTTCAGTCAATTGGTGGTTGCCGATACTAATAACGATACAATTTTGGATATCGTGGCGTTGGATAGCGCCAACCGTCAGGTGCGCAGTTTATATGGCAATGGAGCAGGCGCCTTTACCTCGGGAACAGCCAGCGCGACTTTTGGCCAAATCTTAAGCCGCATGCAAGTCGTTGATATGAATAATGACGGCTTTTTGGATGTGTTTATCGGCGAATCCAACGGTATTTCTTCAACATATGTATTGACCAACACTGGCCAAGGAAATTGGAATGCGTCTCAGACCATTACGCTTGGCAGCGTCAATCTTTATGCCCGGGCGGTTGATTTTAATAATGATGGGTTCATGGACATTATCAGCGTAAACGATTTTGGCCAAACCTATACCTACCGGCAAGGAACCGGCAATTTAACCTTTGCCAATGCGGTAACTTCCAGCAGCCAGGGTTCTAATCTTGGATATGTGGAATATGCGGATTTTAATAATGATGGCCGGATGGATTTTGTCACCCGGGCGGGCAACGGTTTCCGCGCTATTCTTAATCAAGCCACATCCGGCTTGGAAGGTTCGGTGCGGGTAGGGGCGGGCGTTGGCAGCGGCAATGATATTTCTTACCGCAGTTTTAGCGTGGCGCTGAATAGTTTGGCGCAGGGATTATCTTCCTCGCTTATCACTCAAACCGGCTCGGCAAAACGGGCTACAGAAACAGTCATCGCGGCGATTGATCAATTGTTGCGCTATCGCGCGAATATCGGCGCTTTATTAAACCGCCTTGAAAAAGTAGGGCAGAATTTAGATACGCTTTTAGAAAATAATGAATTAGCCCGTTCCAGCCTGATGGACGTGGATGCGGCCGAGGAAATGTCGAAATTCATTTCCTTGCAAATACTAAAAGATGCCGGGATTTCGATGCTGGCGCAAAGCAATGTAACCCACAAAAATATTTTGGCGCTGCTTGATATCGCGCCCCAAGGTGGGAGGGCCTCGCCATGAGCCTAACCATTAACTCCAACCTCGCCGCCAGCATCAGCACCCGCACGGTTCAACAAACCGACCGGGCGATGAGTGATTCGCTTGCCAAATTGGCAAGCGGCCAGCGCGTTCCGAACGCCCGCTATGACACGGCGGCGCTTAGCATTTCGGGGCGCATCCGCGGCCAAATAGTATCCTTGCAGGCGGCGGTAACGAATGTGACGCAAGCCAGCAGCTTGCTGCAAACGGTTGATGCCACGTATCAACGCGTGCAAGACATGCTGTACCGCATGCGTGATTTATCCACGCAGGCGCAAGGCTCGCAATTATCGACGGTGGAACGCGGCATGCTGAATACCGAGTTTCAGCAACTGAAAACCGAGATCACGCGCTTGGCGAATGGTACAACTTTTGGCGCTACTGCTTTGTTTGCGGTTGGTAATATGAATTTTAGCAGCAGCACCAATTATAGCCTGGGAGCTAGCCCTTCCTCTTTTCAGGTGGCTGATTTCACCGGAGATGGATTTGCAGATATTGTAACAATGGATAGTAACGATGATCTGCTAATTAGGCAAGGTGATGGCAATGGAGGCTTTGGTCCGGCTTCTAGTATTTCCGTTTTGCTTGCTACTTCTCTCATTGCCGCCGGTGATTTTAATGGCGACGGAAGAACGGATATCTTCACTGGCGGATCTTTAGCTGGTGTATTTTTAAGCAATGGTAATGGAACCTTTACTTCAGGGGGTTCAATGGCCATTGGCGGGATTTCCAGTCTGAATGTAGCAGACCTGAATGGCGATGGTTTTCAAGATGTAGTAACCACGATCGGGATTGGCGGCTTCGTCAATGTGTATTTAGGAAATGGTAATGGTACTTTTGCCAGCGTGTTATCTAGCACTCCGGTAACAGTAGCAGGACAAACAGTTTTAGGCGATGTCAACAACGATGGCATTATAGACGCAATTGTTTACGATTCCGCAAATACACGCGTTCAAACATTAATTGGCAATGGCAACGGAACTTTTACCACCGGGGCGGTAAGCGCTAATTTTGGGGCAAATCTGAGTACACCGCAGTTAGTTGATTTTAATAATGATGGTTTCTTGGATTATTATGTTGGGGATTCGAATGGTATTTCTTCCAGTTATTTACTTATCAATAACGGGCAAGGTGGGTGGAATACCCCGCAAACAATTGCGATTGGCACCATTAATGGCAATGCTTACGCCGCTGATTTTAACGCCGATGGCAATGTGGATATTATTAGCACTGGTGGCGCGGGGCAGACTTTCTCTTACCGTCAAGGGACAGGCATTATAACCTTCGCTTCTGCTGTAACTTCTGCTGCGCAGGGCGCTACGATCGGGCAAGCACGATATGCGGATATAAATAATGATGGAAGGCTTGATGTTATTTTAGGAGCAGGTTCGAATCTAAGGGTCATTTTAAATCAGGCCGTTGTAGGATTAGAGGGTTCGGTACGAGTAGGATCGGGCGCTGGAAACGGCAATGATATTGCCCTTCGCAGTTTCGGTATAACTCTAAATAATTTATCTCAAGGCCTGGCTTTTTCCGTCATTACCCAAATTGGATCCGCCAAACGGGCAACAACAAATGTCATCGCTGCGATTGATCAATTGTTGCGCTATCGCGCGAATATCGGCGCTTTGTTGAACCGCCTTGAAAAAGTAGGGCAGAATTTAGATACGCTTTTAGAAAATAATGAATTAGCCCGTTCCAGCCTGATGGACGTGGATGCGGCCGAGGAAATGTCGAAATTCATATCTTTGCAAATACTAAGAGATGCCGGGATTTCGATGCTGGCGCAAAGCAAGGTAACCCAGCAAAACCTCGTGCTCTTGTTTCAATATGCTCCTAAGTTTCAATAAATATAGGAATTTCAATTAATTATAGTGTCTTCTTTACATCATTGGTTGAGAAACCAATTCCTTGGCGACACGGGGTAACTATTTTGTAATAATTGAAGCTTATTCTGAAGATGAAAATAGATGGAAACATGTCAATAATAAGAAACGAAAGAGGAAAGAAAAATGGTTAGTTCTGAAAAGTACCGGGTAGGGCTTGGCCCCATCTCGGTTTTCTGTGGAGCCTCCGAATACCCGTATAACGAAAAAAACCCGTTCCGCGAGGTCAATCTCGAACATCAACGGCAAATCGAACGCTTTGGCCAAATTTTGGCCGGCGCCAATATTCCCCTGATTTGGGGTGCCGGGCAAACCGGCCTGATGGGTGCGGTCAGCCGCAGCGTGATTGATCATGGCGGCATGGCGATTGGGGTATCAACCGAACATTTGGTCAATGGCAAGGAAGGCGCACAAAAAGGCATTGCGACATTGTTGGTCGCCGATTCGATGCAATCGCGCAAAATGGCCTTCAATAAATTATCCCGCGCCTTTGTGATTTTTCCGGGCGGGATCGGCACCTTTGATGAAGTCACCGAATATTTGCTGGAACGCGAAAACGGCGAGCATCATAAGCCGATTGTCCTGGTTAACATCGACGGTTTTTACGAGCCGCTGCTGCAATATTTCAATGAGCTGGTTAAAAGCCGTTATATGACGCAACAAGCGCGTGACATGCTGGTGGTGGTGCGTAACGCCGATGAAATTTTGCCCGCCATTACTGCCGAGCTGTTGAAATTAGAGGCCGATCATCACCGCCATACCCGCCCGATTTTCAGCAATGAAACGCGCATCGGCCAGCATAACCGGATCGTTGTACGCCGGCACTTTGCCGAATTGCCGATCGGCCGCCATAATTATCCCAAATGCGATTTGGGCGTAGGCAGTGTGGCGATCATTTCCTCTTCTTCCGAAGCGGCGCTGAATTATGCCGCAAATGCGCCGCACCGTCAGGAAATCGAAAAACTGATTAATTTGCTGGCGCAATACCGCCTGCCGCGCCTTATTCACTCAGGCCAAAATTCCGGCATGAAGGGAATGATCGCCCGCTTGGCAAAGCAGCAAGGCATTCCGGCAATGGGCATCACCACCAAATTTTTGGAATCCCAAGGCCATGCCGATATCCACGCCGAAACATTATTGATCGCCGATAATGAACAATCGGCCGAATTCGCGCTGAAGAATGTGTCGGATGCGATCATCATCGGCCCCGGCGCTATCGATTCTTTGGAAAAATTGACCGATTATTTGACCGAAGTCGACATCAAAGAAAGCAATCAGCGTTTGGTGATTATGAATGTCGGCGGCCATTATGACGGCCTGCTCAATTACTTCTTGTATTTGATCGAGCGCGGCTATTTCGCGCCGGCGGCGATGGCGAAACTTTGCATTGCTAAAACTGCCGAAGAAGTAATCGCGCAAATCAAATCGCCAATGCCTCTAGGCAACGCCGAGCTTCTTCCCAATAAAATGGATTTGGTTGCGGCGGTGGCGGCGGACAAGCCAAGACAGCCCGCCGCCTTGATTCATGACCCGAATTTCCCGCGCTATCCGGTGACGGCGGATTCCGTCAATCTCTTGATGGAAAAATTGGGATTGGTTGACTTTACCGGCACTGCGTAAAATCCTTTAATTTCAACAAAAATAGACGCTTTAACGCGGCTTTTTCTTGCGGGGAAAGGAAGCTAGTGGCATGGTAGCTTTTTTCCCGTATTCAAGGACTTGTCAATGCGTCTTACTCAATATTTCTTGCCCACCTTAAAAGAAAATCCTTCCGAGGCGCAAATTGTTTCGCACCGCCTTATGCTGCGCGCCGGAATGATCCGGCAATCGGCTGCAGGGATTTATTCTTGGCTGCCTTTAGGCTGGCGCGTTTTGCAAAAAGTCTCGCAAGTTGTACGGGAAGAGCAAGACGCCACGGGCGCCGCCGAAATGTTGATGCCGACTTTGCAGCCGGCCGAGTTATGGCAGGAATCGGGAAGGTATGAGGCTTATGGCAAAGAAATGCTCCGCATCAAAGACCGTCACGAGCGCGATTTGCTGTATGGGCCGACCAATGAGGAAATGATCACCGATATTTTCCGTCATTTCGTCAAAAGTTACCGCGATGCTGGGAAAATTCTATATCACATCCAATGGAAATTCCGTGATGAGGTCCGCCCCCGTTTCGGCGTGATGCGCGGCCGTGAATTTTTAATGAAAGATTCCTACTCCTTCGATCTTGATTTTGCCGGGGCCAAGCGGTCTTACAACAAAATGTTTGTCGCTTATTTACGCACCTTTGCCCGTATGGGATTGAAGGCAATCCCGATGCGTGCGGCTACCGGCCCGATTGGCGGCGATTTATCCCACGAGTTTATCATTTTGGCTGAAACCGGCGAAAGCGAAGTGTATTTGGACAAGGCGTTATTAACTAAAGATGCGCTTAGCGCCCATATCGATTATCAAGGCGATTTAGAGCCGATTGTAAAAAGCTGGACCGATCCTTACGCCGCCACCGATGAAAAGCATGATCCGGTCAATTGTCCGGTTAAAGGCGATCAATTGATTAAAAGCCGCGGCATTGAAGTGGGGCACATCTTTTATTTTGGCACCAAATACTCCGCGCCGATGAAGGCGGCGGTGGCGGGGCCGAATGGCGAGAATGTGACCTTGGAAATGGGTTCCTACGGCATCGGCGTTTCGCGGTTGGTTGGCGCCATTATCGAGGCCAGCCACGATAAGGACGGCATCATTTGGCCGGATGCGGTCGCCCCTTTCCGGGTGGCTTTGATTAATTTGAAACAAGGTGATGCGGAATGCGACAAGGTGGCGGACGAACTGTATCAAAAACTCGAAGCCGCCGGCATTGATGTATTATATGACGACCGCGACGAGCGGCCGGGCGGCAAACTAGCCGATATGGATTTGATCGGCCTGCCATGGCAAATTTTGATTGGGCCGCGCGGCCTGGCTAAAGGCGTGGTCGAAGTTAAACGCCGTGCTACCGGCAAACGCGAAGAAATGCCGGCCGATGCGGCTTTATTGCAGGTGCTGTAATCAATGGGTTTTGAACGCCAAATCGCCTTCCGCTATTTGCGCCCGCGCAAAGGGCAGGGGTTTGTATCGGTTATTGCCGGCTTTTCGCTGCTGGGCATTACCTTGGGCGTTGCGACATTAATTATCGTCATGGCGGTGATGAATGGTTTTCGTCAGGAATTATTCACCCGCATTTTAGGCTTAAACGCGCATGTGGCAATCTATGCTGCCCAGGGGAATATTACCGGTTATCAAAATTTAAAAACCGAGCTTGAAAAATTGCCCGCTGTCAAATCGGCGGCCCCGGTTATCGAGGGTCAGGTAATGGTGACTTATCGCGGCAAAAGTTCGGGCGCCTTATTGCGCGGCCTTGCACCGGAAGATGTTAAATCGCGGCCCCTCTTGGCCGGCAATATCATGGATGGCGATTTAAATAATTTTAGCGGCATCAATGCCGCCATGATTGGCCGGGCTTTGGCCAACCGGCTGGGCATGAATGCGGGGGATTATGTAACGGTGCTTTCCCCGCAAGGCCAAATAACCGCCTTTGGCAGTATTCCGCGCAGCAAGGCGTTTGAAACGGCGGCGATTTTCAGTGTCGGGATGTATGAATATGATAATGGCTTTATCTATGTGCCCTTAGAGGCCGCGCAGAATTTTTATTCGCTGGAAGGCCAGGCCTATGGGATTGAAATTCTTCTGCATAATCCGATGGATTTAACGGCGGCGCGCGAGCAAATCCGCAATACGGTTGGCCCGGATATGCGCGTGGTCGATTGGCAGCAAGCGCATCAAACATTCTTCAGCGCCATTCAGGTCGAGCGCAATGTAATGTTTATTATTTTGACATTAATTATTGTGGTGGCTGCCTTTAATATTATTTCCGGCTTAATCATGCTAGTCAAAGATAAAACCTCGGCGATTGCGATTCTTCGCACCATGGGCGCCACGCGCGGCAGCGTGATGCGGATATTTTTTATCAGCGGCGCTACGATTGGGATTTTGGGCACCTTTCTTGGTTTTGCGCTGGGATTGGCATTTGTGTTTAATATCGAGTCGATCCGCCAAGCCTTGGAGCATTTAACCGGCACCAGATTATTTTCGCCCGAAATTTATTTCTTATCGCAATTGCCCGCTAAGATTGATCCCGTCGAAGTCGTAAGCGTGGTGGCGATGGCCTTGGGATTATCGTTCTTAGCCACTTTATACCCCGCCTGGCGCGCCTCGCGCCTTGATCCCATTCAGGCTTTGCGTCATGAGTAGCATCTTGCAGCTGCAAAATATCCGCCGCTCCTTTACCCAAGGCGGGCAGGTGCTTCCTGTTTTGCAGGGCGTTGACCTGGAATTGAAGGCGGGCGAGCTGGTCGCGCTGGTTGGCCCTTCTGGCGCGGGGAAGTCAACTTTGCTGCATATTGCTGGATTGCTGGAACGGCCCGAAAGCGGAAATATTTTTATTAACGGGCAGGCAATCGAATTTAAAAATGATGACTTCATCACCGCCCAGCGCCGTAAAACCATCGGTTTTGTTTATCAGGCGCATCATTTACTGCCCGAATTTAATGCCTTGGAAAATGTCCGGTTGCCGCAGCAAATTTTGGGTTTAAAAAACCCGCCAGTGCAGGCGGAAGAATTGTTGGCGGCTGTTGGACTTGCCTCCCGCGCCACGCACCGCCCTTATCAATTATCCGGCGGCGAACAGCAACGCGTGGCGCTGGCCCGCGCCTTGGCCAACGCCCCCCGCCTTCTTTTAGCCGATGAGCCGACCGGGAATTTGGATCCCCATACAGCCGAGGATGTATTTGGCGTCATTCAAAATTTGGTGCGCCAAACGGGCGTTGCCGCGCTCATTGCCACCCATAATCTAGAGATGGCGCGGAAAATGGATAGGGTAATGGCGCTGGTCGAGGGAAAGTTAGCCCCGGCCAACTATCCCCATTTTTCCCAAAAACAGGCGATTTCCTAAAGCTTTTAAGGACGCTATACTGCCGCCATGGCAGCGGCTGATTTTATTCATTTGCGCGTACATAGC
Source organism: Dongiaceae bacterium (assembly GCA_050182275.1). Lineage (GTDB taxonomy): Bacteria > Pseudomonadota > Alphaproteobacteria > SHNJ01 > SHNJ01 > JBFXCK01. Next base: position 108,585 of record JBFXCK010000002.1, read on the forward strand.
GCTTATTCGCTTTCGGAAGGGGCATTGAAGATCGAGGAGATTGCGGGGTTGGCGCAAACTTTGCGCATGCCGGCTGTGGCTATTACCGATACCAATAATTTGTTTGGCGCTTTGGAATTCGCCGAATATTGTTCCAAGTCCGGCATTCAACCAATTATCGGCGTGCAATTGAATGTCCGCCAGGATGGGCAGCAAACACGGCAAGGCTTGCCGGTTTTGCATCCGCTGATATTGCTGGCGCAAAATAAAGAGGGCTATCAAAATTTATTGCGCTTGGTCAGCGCCGCGCATCTAGAAACCGCGCCGCCCGCCGACCCGCATGTGAGTTTGGCGCAAGTGCAAAAACATGCGGCGGGCTTGCTGTGCCTAACCGGAGGAATGGCAGGATTGCTTGCGCAATTGCTGGCCAATAATCAAAAAGACCAGGCGGAAATTTTTCTCAAGCAATTGTCGGGAATTTATCCGGGCCGTTTATATATCGAGCTGCAGCGTTTCAATCTTCCCCATGAGCGCAAAGTGGAAGATGAGTTAATTGAATTAGCGAATATTCATCATGTGCCTTTGGTCGCCACCAACGAGGCGTTTTTCAGCGGCCCTGAAATGTTTGAGGCGCATGACGCGCTGATTTGCATTGCCGAGGGTAAGGCGGTGGCTGATCCGGATAGACGGAAACTAACGCCCAATCATTATTTTAAAAACGCCGCTGAAATGCGGGAATTGTTTAAGGATTTACCCGAAGCTATTGATAATACGCTGGTAATCGCCAAACGCTGCGCTTTCATGCCGGTGGGCAGTAAACCTTTATTGCCCGCCTTTCCCACCCCAAAAGGCCGCGATCAGCCTGAAGAATTGCGCTTATCCGCCAAGGCCGGGCTGGAGGAGCGTTTTCAGCAAAATAAAATCATCGATAAGACCGAACAAGAACGCTACCGCACCCGGTTGGATTATGAAATCGATATGATTATCCGCACCGGTTTTGCGGGTTATTTTTTAATCGTTGCCGATTTTATCAAATGGGCCAAGGCGCAAAATATTCCAGTAGGGCCGGGCCGGGGTTCGGGCGCTGGATCGGTTGCCGCTTGGGCGCTTACCATTACCGATCTTGATCCGTTGCGCTGGGGTTTGCTGTTCGAGCGGTTTTTGAATCCCGACCGTGTATCGATGCCCGATTTCGATATCGATTTCTGCCAAGACCGCCGCGATGAAGTGATTCGGTATGTGCAAACCCGTTATGGCCGCGACCGTGTGGCGCAAATTATTACTTTCGGCAAATTACAGGCGAGAGCGGTGCTGCGCGATGTGGGGCGCGTGATCGGCCTTGGCTATAATGAAGTGGACCGGATTTGCAAATTAATTCCGAACAACCCGGCGCAGCCAACCACGCTTGAACAGGCGATTGATGGCGAGCCGCTGTTGCAGCAAGCGCGCAAAGACAATCCGGAAATAGCGCGCCTTATGAATATCGGTTTGAAGTTAGAGGGTTTGTACCGCCACGCCTCTACCCACGCGGCGGGGGTGGTGATTGGCGATAGGCCATTGGAAGAATTAGTGCCGCTGTACCGCGATCCAAAATCCGATATTCCGGCCACCCAATTCAGCATGAAATATGTTGAAAAAGCGGGTCTGGTGAAATTCGATTTTCTGGGTTTAAAAACGCTGACGGTTTTGCAAAAGGCGGTCAATTTATTGGCGGAGCAGGGGATTCATATTGATCTTATCACCCTGCCGCTCGATGATAAAAAAACCTATGACATGCTAAGCCATGGCGACGCGTCGGGCGTGTTTCAGCTCGAATCTTCCGGCATGCGCGATACGTTGCGGAAATTAAAGCCCGACCGGTTTGAAGATATTATCGCAGTGGTCGCCCTTTACCGCCCAGGCCCGATGGACAATATCCCGGCCTATATCGCCCGCAAGCATGGCCAGGAAAAGGCTGATTATCTGCATCCCAGTATCGAGCCGATTTTAAAAGAAACCTACGGCGTCATGATTTATCAAGAGCAAGTCATGCAAATTGCTCAAGTGCTATCGGGGTATAGCTTAGGACAAGCTGATTTGCTTCGCCGGGCGATGGGTAAAAAAATCGCCAGCGAAATGGCGGCGCAGCGGCAAAGTTTTGTCGATGGCGCTTTCAAGCAGCATAAAGTGCCCGCGCAAAAAGCCGGGGAAATTTTTGATTTGGTTGATAAATTCGCCGGTTACGGTTTCAACAAATCGCACGCCGCCGCCTATGCCTTAATTGCCTATCAAACCGCCTATTTAAAAGCCAATTATCCGGTCGCCTTCATGGCGGCGATTATGACGCTGGATGCGGGCAATACCGATAAGCTGGGCGGCTTTAAACAAGAATTGCAGCGCTTGGATGTGCAATTGCTGCCGCCCGATATCAATAAATCTTTTCCCCATTTCGCGCCGGAAGGCAATGCCATCCGCTATGCCTTGGCCGCTATTAAAGGCGTGGGCGATCAGGCGATGCAGGCATTGGTGGCCGAGCGCCAGGCTAATGGTCCCTTTAAAAATATCGAAAATTTCGTCAGCCGCCTGGATGGCAAAGTATTAAACAAACGCCAGCTAGAGGCCTTGATCGGCGCTGGCGCTTTTGATTCTTTAGAGCCTAACCGCGCCTTGTTGGCGGGCAATATCGAAAAATTGGTCAAAAGCGCCGCCAAAATTGAAGCCGGCCCGTCTTTATTCGGCGGCGATGATGGCGCGCGCTTTAAGCTTGATCCGGCGCCGGCGTGGAGCGCGATGGAAAAATTACAGCATGAATTTGATGCTTTGGGCTTTTATTTATCGGCCCACCCGTTGGACGCTTTCCGCAGCGCTTTGAAAAAATTAAAAGCGGTGACAGCGCTTGATTTCTTGGAATATGGCGCTTCCAAAAATGGCTTGACTATCAATATGGCCGGGGTGGTGATCGCGAAAAAAGAGCGCCGCTCGCAAAAGGGCAATAAATACGCCTTCGTTCAGTTTTCCGATTTAACCGGCGTGTTTGAAGTGACGGTGTTTTCCGAAATTTTGAACTCGGCGCGCGATTTGCTGGAATCATCCGAGGCGCTGTTGGTTTCGGCCGAAGTGCAGCTGCAAGGGGAAACGGTGCGCCTAACCGCGCAATCGATCCAGCGTTTGGAGCCCCTTGCCGCCAAGGCGCAAGGCGATGTGGTGATTCGCGTCAGCGATCAAGCGGCGATCGAAGCTTTGCAAAAAATCCTGGCCAAGGCGCCGAATGTGCCTCTAAATAAGGGCCGTTTCCAGCCAGCGCTTGTGACTTTATTGGTGCAAACCTCAACGCATGAGGTTGAAATCAACCTTCCTAAATCCCCGCCCAATTTATTGCAGCTAAAGCATGATCTGGCCGCGGTGCCAGGGGCGGTGCTGGTGGAGGAGAATTAACGCGCCGTCCAGCCGCCATCAATCGAAAGCGCGGCGCCCGTAATATTCGCCGCCTGATCGCCGCATAGAAAAACGGCGAGGGCTGCGACTTCATCAACTCCAATAAATTTTTTGGTGGGCTGCGCCGCTAAAATAACATCGCGCACGACTTCTTCCTCGCTCATGCCGCGGGCTTTGGCGGTGGGGGAGATTTGATTTTCAACCAAGGGCGTTTTCACATAGCCTGGGCAAATGGCATTGATGGTGATGCCCATTTCTGCCACTTCTAATGCTGCTGATTTTGTCATGCCAACCAAACCATGTTTCGCCGCCACATAGGCCGATTTGAAAGGCGAGGCCACTAGCCCATGGGCCGAGGCGATATTAATAATTCGCCCCCATTTATTCTTTTTCATATGGGGCAGGGCCAGGCGGGTAGTATGAAAAGCGGCGCTTAGATTAATCGCAATAATTTCATTCCATTTTTCAAGGGGAAATTCATCAATCGCCGATACATGTTGAATGCCGGCATTATTCACTAAAATATCCACCTTATATTGGCGCATCATATCGGCGATTTCATCGGGCTTGGTCATATCGGCCGGGTGATAATCGGCCTTTAATTTTTTGCGCAAATTCTCAATTTCGGCCTTATCGCCAAAGCCATTGAGAATGATTTTGGCGTCTTCGGCTGCCATTGCCTCGGCAATGCCAAGGCCAATGCCGCTGGTCGAGCCGGTAATAAGGGCGGTTTTATTGGTGAGCATGGACGGCATCTTACTCTTATCGTCATTCCCGCGAAAGCGGGAATCCATTGTGCCGTTTGATAGATGGACCCCCGTTTTCACGGGGGTGACGATAAAAAATAAGCCAAAACTCAAACCCCTTGCAATTTCTTTAGATTTTGCTATAAAACCCCCACTTCTCACGCGGGAGCTGCGTGGCTTATTTCAATCAATAGGCTAACGCATCCGGTGCCTGATGGTCAGGTGCTTTGCCCCGCGGCGGATTAACCGGATGAAAGGAACTATAATGTCGCAACAACCTGCGTTTACGATGCGTCAGCTTTTAGAGGCTGGCGTTCACTTTGGCCACAACACGCGCCGCTGGAACCCGAAAATGGCCAGCTATATTTTCGGCGAGCGTAATAAGATTCATATTCTTAATCTCGAAAAAACCGTGCCGATGCTGAATCAAGCCTTGAAGGCGATTTACAGCACTGCCGCCAGCGGTGGCCGTGTTTTGTTTGTCGGCACCAAGCGCCAGGCGGCGGAACCAATTGCTGAAACCGCAAAACGCTGTGGCCAGTTTTACGTTAACAGCCGTTGGCTGGGCGGGATGCTGACCAATTGGAAAACCATTTCCAATTCCATCCGCCGCTTGAAAAGCCTGGATGAGCAAATCAACAACCCCGAAAGCGGCTTAACGAAAAAAGAACTTTTGAACATGACGCGCGAGCGCGAAAAGCTGGAAAAGGCCTTGGGCGGTATCCGCGAAATGGGCGGCCTGCCCGACATTTTATTCGTGATCGATACGAATAAGGAGCAAATCGCCATCGCCGAAGCCAAGCGCTTGGGTATTCCGATTGTGGCCGTGGTTGATTCCAACTGCGATCCGGAAGGCATTACCTATCCGATCCCCGGCAATGATGACGCCATGCGCGCCATCAATTTGTATTGCGAATTGGTTGGTCAAACCGTTCTGGCCGGCCTGCAAGCCGAAATGCAAAAAAGCGGCGTTGATTTAGGTGAAGCCGCCGAGCCCGCGATGGAGGCAAGCTTGGCTGCCGCCAATGACGGCCGCGAAGAAGCGAGCGCTTAATATAATCCCCAAGCTCATGGTTCGACTAGCTCACCATGAGCTTCGAGTTTAGCTTTAGCTCATCCTGAGCTTGTCGAAGGATGATCTAATAAGAAAGGAATTTCCTATGACACAAATTACAGCAGCGATGGTGAATAAACTTCGCGAAATGACCGGCGCCGGTATGATGGAATGCAAGGCCGCTCTTGTTGAGGCCAATGGCGATTTTGAAGCCGCCGCCGATATTTTGCGCAAAAAATCGGGCGCTGCCGCTTCGAAAAAAGCGGGCCGTAAAACCGCCGAAGGGTTGGTCGCCATTGCAATTGAAGGCAATAAGGGCGCCATGGCGCAAATCAATTGCGAAACCGATTTCGTCGCCCGCAATGAAAAATTCCAAGCTTACGCCGCCAAGGTTGCGAAAATGGCCTTAAGCGATTCGCCGGAAAAAGTGAAATCGGCTGCGGCATCTGAATTGGAGCAGCTAATCGCCACCATCGGCGAAAATATGAGCTTAAGCCGTGTTGGCGGTTTAAGCGTAAAGCAAGGCGCTATTGTTTCTTATGTTCATAACGCTGTTAATTCAACGATGGGTAAAATCGGCGTATTGGTGGCTTTGGAATCAACCGCGCCTGCTGCGAAGCTTGAAACCGTTGGCAAGCAATTGGCCATGCATATCGCCGCCGCGCGTCCCGATGCGGTGAATATAGCCGATGCCGATCCGAAGAAGGTGGAAAAAGAACGCAATTTTTTCACCGATCAGGCCAAGGAATCGGGCAAGCCCGCCGATATTATCGCTAAGATGGTCGAGGGGCGCATCCGTAAGTATTACGAAGAAGTCATCCTGATGGAGCAGCTTTTTGTTGTTGATGGCGAAAGCAAGATCGCCAAGGTGGTCGAGGCCGCCGCCAAGGATGCGGGCGCCCCCATTAAAGTCGCGGGTTTCTTGCGCTTTGCCTTGGGCGAGGACAATGATTCCAGCCTGGATGCGCAAGCCGCCTAGATTTTTAAGCGGATTTAGGCTAAAACAGCTTCACTATCAGGAGTTGACCCATGCCGTCTTCAAAAGTCGTTGCCTATAAGAAAGAATCCATGTCCGCCAAATCCGCTTCCCCTTACGCCCGCGTTTTATTAAAGCTTTCCGGCGAGGTTTTGATGGGGAAGGGCGAATATGGCTTGAATCCCGAAACCGTGCAGCGCATCGCCAGCGAGATAAGCGAAGTCGCCAAGCTGGGCATTCAAGTATGTTTGGTGGTAGGCGGCGGGAATATTTTCCGCGGCGTTTCGGGGGCGGCGATGGGTATGGAACGCGCCTCGGCCGATTTTATGGGCATGTTGGCGACCGTCATTAATGCGCTGGCTTTGCAAAATTCTTTGGAGCAAATGGGCACGCCGACGCGCGTGCAATCGGCCATTCATATGCCATCGGTGTGCGAGCCTTATATCCGCCGCCGCGCGATCCGCCATATGGAAAAGGGGCGGGTGGTGATTTTTGCGGCCGGCACCGGCAATCCCTTCTTTACCACCGATACGGCTGCCGCTTTGCGCGCCTCTGAAATCGGCGTCGATGTCATTATGAAAGGCACCAAGGTTGACGGGGTTTATTCCGCCGACCCTAAAAAAGACAAAAACGCCAGGCGGTATGACCGTTTGAATTATTTGGAAGTGTTATCAAAGGATTTAAAGGTGATGGATGCTTCGGCTATTTCCCTGGCGCGCGAAAGCAAAATTCCCATTGCCGTATTTTCGGTTGAAACGCCGGGTGCTTTCGTTCAGGTGGCGCAAGGCAAAGGCACTTTCACTTTGGTAACGGATGAGGCGAAGTCATGACAACAGCGACAATCAATGAAGTCAAACAAAAGATGGATTCGGCGATCGAAGTATTCAAGAAAGAATTGGGCGGTTTGCGCACGGGACGCGCCAGCCCGTCGATGCTGGAACCGGTCATGGTCGAAGCCTATGGCTCTGTAATGCCCATCACCCAGGTCGGCAACATCAACGTGCCCGAAGCGCGGCTTATTACCGTGCAGGTGTGGGATGCCGGTTTGGTTTCTGCCGTTGAAAAAGGCATCCGCGAGGCGAATCTGGGCTTAAATCCGCAAAGCGATGGCAATATCGTTCGTGTTCGCCTGCCCGATTTAAGCCAGGAACGCCGCGCCGAATTGACAAAGATCGCCGGCAAATATGCCGAAGCGGCGCGGGTGGCCGTGCGCAATGTCCGCCGCGATGGCATGGATATGCTGAAAAAAATCAAGCCGCCGGAAGATGAAGCCAAGCGCCTAGAAAAAGAAATTCAAACTTTGACCGACAATCATGTAAAAAAAATCGATGAAATGGTGCAGGCAAAAGAAAAAGAAATACTGCAAGTTTAATCCGGCATGGCGCCATCCCCGCCAAAGCGGGTATGGCGAAAAGAAAGAAAAGAAATGCAACAACATAATGCTTCCCCTCAACACGTTGCGATTATTATGGACGGCAATGGCCGCTGGGCCCGCCGTCAAGGGCTGCCATCGGCCTTAGGCCATCAACGCGGGGCCGAGGCGGTGCGTCATGCGATTAAAGCCGCGATTACCGCAGGAGTGCCTTATTTAACTTTATTTGGTTTTTCTTCCGAAAATTGGTCGCGTCCCGCCGAGGAAGTCGAGGCGCTTTTAAGTTTGCTGCGCCGCTATTTGAAAAGCGAAACGGTGGAATTGCAAACGCAAGGCATTCAATTGAAAGTCATTGGCGAAAGGCACCGTTTCCCGGCCGACATTGTCGCGATGATCGAGCAGGCCGAACAATTAACGCGCGATAATTCCAAATTACATTTAACTTTGGCGCTGAATTATGGCGGCCGGGCCGAAATCGCCGCGGCTTGCCGCCGCATCGCGCGCCTTGTGGCGGAAGGCGAATTGCGCGCCGCTGCTGTTAATGAAACCCATGTCGCGGCGCATTTGGATACGGCAGGCATGCCCGATCCCGATTTGATCATCCGCACTAGCGGGGAGCAGCGTTTATCGAACTTCCTATTATGGCAGGCGGCCTATGCCGAATTTGTGTTCCTCGATATTTTATGGCCGGAATTTAACGCCGAGCATTTTACACAAGCCCTAGAAGCCTTCCATGGGCGGGAGCGGCGCTATGGCGCTCGCGCTTCTTAAAGAAATTACATCAAAAATTCCTTCTAACCCGTTGGTTTTAAGGGTTTTGTCGGCAATAATCTTAATTCCGCTTGCTTTGGCCACGCTTTATTTTGGCGGCATTGCTTGGATCGCGTTCTTATTGATTATCGCGTTTGCCATGTCCTATGAATGGGGCAAGCTGGCCAAGAAAAACCCGGTATGGCTTGGAATCGGTTTGCTATGGACGATTTTGCCGGTATTCAGCGCGCTTTATTTGCGCTTGCTGGTCGAGGATGGTTTTTTCCTCCTTATGTGGGTTTTGGCGGTGGTGTGGGCGACCGATACGGCGGCTTTTTTTGTGGGGCGTAAATTGCAAGGCCCAAAATTGGCGCCGCACATCAGCCCCAATAAAACCTGGTCGGGGGCGATTGGCGGTTTATTGATTGCCACCATCGTCGGCGGCTATTTAGGCCATGAATGGGGCGGACGCTGGATAATTATATTGACGCTGGCGCTGTTATTTTCGATCCTGGGCCAGGCAGGCGATTTGGTGGAATCCGCCCTCAAGCGCCATTTTGGGGTAAAAGACACCGGACAATTAATTCCGGGCCATGGCGGCGCTTTGGATCGCACCGATAGTTTAATATTCACCCTGCCTTTGGCGGCATGGCTGTGTTTATTGGCTGAAACCAGTTTTTTGAATTGGTAAAAAAATGAAAAAACGCGTCAGTATTTTCGGGGTAACCGGGTGCATCGGTCAAAAAACGGCGGAATTAATCGATGAAAATCTTGCCGCCTATGATGTTATCGCAATCAGCGCGCAAAAAAACGCCGCCGGTTTAATTGATGCGGCCAAGCGTTTAAAGCCGCAATTCGCCGTGATTGGCGATGAAAATCTATATGCCCATGTCAAAACCGCGCTGAGCGCGTCAAGCACCAAGGTTTTAGCGGGTGAAACGGGTTTACTCGAGGCGGCAAAGCAACCAACCGATTGGCTGATGGCGGCGATCGTGGGTGTCGCCGGGCTTAAGCCAATGATTGCGGCCTTACCGCACACCAAGGCGATTGCGTTGGCGAATAAAGAAGCGCTGGTGGCGGGGGGGAATATTTTTCTACATGAAGCCGCCAAGCACGGCGTGCAGCTAATTCCAACCGATTCCGAGCATAGCGGGCTCTTTCAATTATTGCAGGGCGTTAAAAAACAGGCGGTGCGGAAATTAATTTTAACCGCTTCGGGCGGGCCGTTTCGCGACTCGACATTAAAAGAGATGGCGCAGGCAACGCCGGCTCAGGCGCTTCGCCACCCAACTTGGAAAATGGGCGATAAAATTTCAGTTGATTCAGCCACCATGATGAATAAAGGCCTGGAAGTTATCGAGGCGCATTATTTATTTGGCTTTGATCCGGCAAAGATCGAAGTGTTGCTGCATTATGAATCAATTATTCACGCCATGCTGCAATTGGAAGATGGCACTGCCTTATCCCAAATGGCGGTAACCGATATGAAGGCGCCGATTGCCTATGCCTTGCATTGGCCGGAAACTTATCATTATCCGGGGGGTGGCCTGGATTTCGCCAAGCTTGGCCGGTTCACCTTTGCCGCACCGGATGAGGAGCGTTTTCCTGCATTGCGCCTCAGCCGTAGCGCATTGGAAGCAGGGCCTGCTTCTATCATTGTGTTAAACGCCGCCAACGAAATCGCGGTGGAAAGATTTTTAAACGGTGAAATCGGCTTTTTAGACATCGTCCGCTTGGTGGAGACAAGCCTTGGCCGTAAGCAGAATATTTCTCCACAGCGTCTGGAAGACGTTCAAGAAATTGATACAGAAGCCCGGATTTATGCTAAGGAATGGCAATTGCCGGTGCGTCTGGCAATGGCGATGTAACATTTTGTCTAGGGTTTAAAGAATGTCTTTCGATTTTTCCGCCTTATTGCCCGGTTTAGCGCAAGGTGTGTGGGGATATTTCATCCCCTTTGTGCTGGTGCTCACCATTTTGGTGTTTGTGCATGAATGGGGCCATTATTTTATCGCGCGGCTGTGCGGCGTCCGGGTTGAAATTTTTTCCATCGGTTTTGGCCGCGAGATTTTCGGCTGGAACGATAGCCATGGCACACGCTGGAAATTCTCGCTTATTCCCTTAGGCGGCTATGTCAAAATGTTCGGCGATATGGATGTGGCTTCATCGCGCGCTAATCAGCGCGACTATAGCGAGGAAGAAAAGAAAGTCGCTTTCCCTTTTAAAACCACCGGCCAGCGGGCGGCGATTGTAGCGGCCGGGCCATTGGCGAATTTCTTATTTGCTTTGGTCGTTTTGGCCGGCTTGTTCATGGCGGTGGGGCAGCCTTTTACCGCGCCGGTCGTGGATAAAGTAATCCCGAACAGCGCTGCTTCCAAGGCCGGGGTTTTACCTGGCGACCGGATTATCACGATTGACGGCAGCGCGGTTGAACGGTTCGAACAAATTCAGCGCTGGGTGCAAAGAAGCCCGGGCGAGCAAATGCTGTTCGACATTTTGCGCAAAGAAAAAATGATTCAGTTAAAAATCGTTCCCGAAGTGGGCGAATTAACCGACCGTTTCGGCGGCAAGCATCAAATCGGCAAAATGGGCATTAGCAGCGGCAAGGTCGATTATATTAAGCATGGGCTTGGCGGCGCTTTGGTTCAATCGGTCAAGGAAACTTACGACATTTGCGCCGCTACCTTAAAAGCGGTGGGGCAAATGATTATGGGTTTGCGCAGCGCCGATGATTTGGGCGGGCCGCTTCGCATTGCCGAAATGTCGGGCAAGGCGGCGCAGGAAGATATAGCCATGCTATTTATGCTGATGGCGATGCTGTCGATTAATTTGGGCCTGCTCAATCTTTTTCCCATACCTTTGCTGGATGGGGGGCATCTGGTGTTTTACGCCGTTGAAATGGTGCGTGGCAAACCGGCCGATCACCGCCTGCAAACCTTAAGTTCTATGGTGGGGCTTGCCCTGGTGTTGATGCTCATGGTATTCGCAACCTGGAACGACTTGGTTCATCTCAACGTAGTATCTTACGTTAAATCGCTTTTCAGCTAAGGATTCACTTTGCCGCGTTTTACGTCTTTCTTTCTGTTGCTGGCGTTTGTGTTGCTTCATGCCCCTTTGGCACGGGCGCAATTTTCGTCGAATATAATTCAAGCTATTCAGGTCGAAGGCGTGGAGCGGATCGATAGCCTGACGGTGAAATCTTATATGGGCATCAAGGCGGGCGATGAATTTAGCGCCGAAAATCTGGACCAAGCCTTAAAAAATCTTTTTAACACCGGCCTATTCGCCGATGTGCGCCTGAACAGGATGGATGGCACGTTGGTGGTGGAAGTCAAAGAAAATCCTGTCGTTAACCGCTTGGCGTTCGAAGGCAATAAAAAAATCGAGCTTGATACGCTGAAAAACGAAGTACAGCTAAAGCCACGCATGGTATTCACCCGCGCCAGGGTGCAGGCCGATGTTGACCGCCTGCTCACCTTGTACCGCCGCAGCGGGCGCTTTGGCGCGACCGTCGAGCCTAAGATTATTCAACTGCCGCAAAACCGGGTCGACTTGGTGTTTGAAATCAGCGAGGGGGCGGTGACCAAGGTTGGGCGCATTAATTTTATCGGCAACCGCAAATTCAGCGCCGGAACCTTGCGCAGCGAAATCGCCACCAAGGAATCGGCCTGGTACCGTTTTTTCAGCTCTTCCGATTCTTACGATCCCGACCGCTTGAATGCCGACCGCGAACTCTTGCGCCGCTTTTATTTGCGAAATGGGTATGTCGATTTCAGGGTGCTGTCTTCCGTGGCCGAACTCACCCCCGCGAAAAACGCTTTCATTATTACTTTTACGGTTGATGAGGGCAACCGGTATAAGGTTGGCGATATCGAATTAAAAAGCGATTTGAAAAACTTAAAGGTTGACGTATTAAAAGATCAAATCGCGCTTGAAAAGGGCGAATGGTATGACGCCGGGTTGGTCGATAAAACCATTGCTAACCTTACCAATGCCGCAGGCGATCAAGGATTTGCGTTTGTCGATGTACAAGCCCAGCCCACCCAGCGCCGGGAAAGCAAAACCATCGATTTCACTTTTAACATTCAAGAAGGCAGCCGGGTTTTTATTGAGCGCATCAATATCAGCGGCAATGTGCGAACCTTGGACGAAGTAATCCGCCGCGAGTTCCGTGTGGCCGAGGGCGACGCCTATAACGTTTCCAAAGTCCGCCAGGCGCGTCAAAAGATTCAAGATTTGGGTTTCTTTGAAAAAGTTGAAGTCACCAATGAGCCGGGCGCTGCCCCCGACCGCACGCAAATCAATGTGGAAGTAGAAGAAAAGTCGACCGGCGAACTTTCCTTTGGCGCTGGCTTCTCAACCAGCGACAAAGTGGTAGGCGATATCCGTTTGCGCGAGCGTAATTTATTGGGTAAGGGGCAGGATTTGCGCCTGGCCACTACGCTTTCCACGCGGCGCACCGAATTCGACATTGGCTTCACCGAGCCTTATTTCTTAGATCGCAAACTTGCCGCCGGTTTTGATCTATTCCATTTGACCCGCGATTTTCAGTCGGAAAGCGGTTATGATGAACGGCGCAGCGGCGGATCTTTGCGCATGCGCTATGATATTAGCGAACGGCTTAATCAAGAAGTGCGCTATGGCTATAAGCAAGTTGACGTGCGTAATGTAAAGCCCTTTGCTTCCCGCTTTATTCGCGATCAGGAAGGGGTGAATACCACTTCTTCGGTGGGGCAAACCCTGCTCTATGACCGCCGGGACAGCCGGATTGATCCAACCAACGGGTATTATGTAAGATTTGGGCTCGATGTGGCCGGCCTAGGCGGCGATTCGCAATATATCAAACCCGAACTGGGCGCGGGCTATTATTACCCCTTAGGCGAAAATACGGTAGTATCCTTGCTGGGGAATGCCGGATTGGTAGAAGGAATTGGCAAAAATGTGCTGATTACCGACCGCTATTTCCTTGGCGGCTCCTCTTTCCGGGGATTTAGGATTGCCGGTATCGGCCCCCGCGACCGCTCGACAGAAGACGCTTTAGGCGGTAAATATTATGCCAAAGGCACGACCGAGATAACTTTTCCTCTTGGTTTACCGGCAGAACTCGGTATCTTAGGCTCGCTCTTTAGCGATTTTGGGACCCTAACCGGCCTGGATGAGGAAGATGCGAATGTTGAGGACACGGGTAAAATCCGTGTTTCGGTGGGGGCAGGATTATCGTGGCGCTCGCCTTTCGGTCCAATCCGCATTGATATGGCGGTGCCGTTGATCGAAGAGGAAGGCGACAAGCGGGAATTCTTCCAGTTTAATTTTGGTACTCGTTTCTAAACAAGGATAAAGGAAGGTCAGTATGTTTATGCGTTTCGCGGTATGTGTGTTTTTGGCGGTTATGGCGGTTCAACCGGCGGTGCTGGCGGCGGAAACGCCAGCTACAGCCACGGCCAAGCCGATGAGCATGGCGGTGCTCGATGTCCAGCAAATTCAGCGTGACAGCAAGGCTGGTAAGAACATCCAAGGCCAAGTGGAAAAATTACTAAAATCTTTTCAAGATGAATTCGCCAAGCAGGAAGAAAAACTGCATGCCGAAGACCAAGAATTGACCAAGTTGCGTTCCACGCTTTCGCCGGAAGAATTTGGCAAGCGCCAAGCGGCTTTTCAGGAAAAAGTGATTAAGGCGCAACGCGCCGCGCAAAAAAAGCGCCGTCAATTGGAGGAAGGCATTAACACCGCCCGCCAGCAATTGGAAAACAGCATCGTTGAAGTGGTTGGCAAAATCGCCGAACAGCGCAATTTGACGGTAGTGCTGGCCCGCAACCAAGTATTCTTGGCGCAAAAGAGCATTGATATCACCAAGGAAGTCGTCGCCGGCGTGGATGCTAAAGTGCAATCGATTCCGGTGAAGATTACCGAAATTAAAGAAACAAAGGGCTAAGACACCAACTTTAAGGGAGAAGGATATGGCGGATCCGCGCTTTTTTACCCGGGCGGGGCCGTTTACATTGGCAGAGCTGGCCAAACGTTCAAACGCCGCTTTAAGCAGCGCGGCTGATCCTGAACGCCAGTTCATCGACGTCGCGCCGCTGGACGAGGCCGGGCCCGACCAAGTCAGCTTTCTCGATAACCCAAAATATTTAGATGCTTTTTTGGTCAGCCAGGCCGGCGCGTGCGTGGTATCGCCCGGCTATGCCGGCAAGGCGCCGCCGGCAATGGATTTATTGATTGCCAAGGAACCCTATAAGGCCTATGCGTTAATCGCGCAGGCCTTCTATCCGCCGGAAACTTTTAAGCCGGGAATTGATAAGACCGCACTAATCGATCCTAGCGCCAAAATCGGTAAAGATTGTTATATCGGCGCCTATGTGGTGATCGGGGCGAAGGCGGAAATCGGCGCGCGCTGCCGGATCGAAGCGCAAAGCACAATCGGCCCTGGCGTTGTAATCGGCGATGAGTGCGTGGTTGGCGTCAATTCCACCATTACTCATGCGATTATCGGCAAAAGAAGCATCATTTATACCGGCGTTCGAATTGGGCAAAGCGGTTTTGGTTTTGCGCCCGATGCCCAAGGTCCGGTCAAGGTGCCGCAGCTAGGGCGTGTTATAATTGGCGATGATGTTGAGGTGGGCGCTAATGCCGCTATCGACCGGGGCAGCGCCGGGGATACCGTTATTGGCCCTGGCTGTATGATCGATAATTTGGTGCAAATCGGCCATAATGTTAAGCTAGGCCGCGGCTGTGTGGTGGTGGCGCAAGTAGGGATTGCAGGCTCTACGATTTTGGAAGATTATGTCATGCTCGGCGGCCAGGCGGGTATTGCCGGTCATATTAAGCTTGGCCGGGGCGCTAAGGTAGCGGGCAAGTCGGGCGTCATGCGTGATGTCGAGCCGGGCGCCGCAGTTGGCGGCATTCCCGCCGTATCCATGCGCCAATGGCACCGGCAAACCGCGGCGGTGCAGCATTTGATAAATAGTAAAAAGCCAGTTGAGGAATAGTAATGACCAAAATCGATATGCTTGACGTTAATCGTATTAAGGAAATGATCCCGCATCGTTATCCGATGCTGATGATCGACCGCGTGCTTGATTTAGTGCCCGGCGAAAGCGCGATCGGCATTAAAAACGTTACCGCCAATGAGCCGTTTTTCCAAGGGCATTTTCCGCAGCGCCCCGTGATGCCGGGAGTGCTGATTATTGAGGCCATGGCGCAAACCGCAGCGGTGCTGGTCGTACATACGCTGGGCAAGCAAGCCGAAGGAAAATTGGTTTATTTTATGACGGTGGATGAAGCGCGTTTCAGGAAACCTGTGGCGCCGGGCGATCAATTGAAGGTTCATGTGCAAAAAGAACGCAGCCGCGGCAATGTATGGCGTTTTAAGGGCGAGGCCAAAGTGGGCGATGTGTTAGTGGCGGAAGCAATTTATTCGGCGATGATTCTGGATGAGTAACATTCACCCAACCGCACTTGTGGCAAAGGGCGCCAGGCTTGGCGCCGATGTAAAAATCGGCCCCTATTGCACCATTGGCGCCGATGTGACATTGGGCGATGGAGTTACGTTAATCAGCCATGTGGTGATCGATGGGTTAACCACCATCGGCAAGGGTACCACAATTTATCCTTTCGCCGTGCTGGGCACGCCGCCGCAAGATTTAAAATTCAAGGGCGAAAAATCACGCCTTGAAATTGGCGCGAATAATATTATCCGCGAACATGTCACCATGAATCCGGGCACCGAGGGTGGCGGGTTGCTAACCAAAGTGGGCGATCATTGCTTATTCATGGTTGGCGTGCATGTGGCGCATGATTGCAAAATTGGCGACCATGTCATTATGGCGAATAATGCAACTTTGGCCGGGCATGTGCAAATCGGCAATTATGCGATTATTGGCGGGCTTTCGGCGGTGCATCAGTTTGTGCGCATCGGCGCGCATGCCATGATCGGCGGCATGTCGGGCGTGGAAAACGACGTGATACCTTACGGTTCGGTCATGGGCGAGCGCGCCAGGCTTTCCGGGCTTAATATAGTCGGTCTCAAACGCCGTGGCTTTGAACGGGAGGCGATTCATGCGCTTCGTAACGCCTATCGCCTCATGTTCGCGCCGGAAGGCACATTGGCCGAGCGCTTGGAAGATGTCGCCAATACTTTCAAAGACAATCCCGCTGTTATTGATATTATTAAATTCATTCAATCCGATTCCTCGCGGGCGATTTGCCAGCCTAAAGACGCGAATGCCGCATGAGCAAGCTTGGAATTATCGCCGGTTCCGGCAAATTGCCGCAAAATGTCGCTAAAGCCGCGCAAGATCAGGGTTGCGAGGTTTTTGTGGTGGCGCTCGAAGGCCAAACCGATGAATTATGGCTTTCTTCTTTTCCGCATGGTTGGCACAAGCTGGGCCAGGTGCAAAAAGTTTTCGACAGTTTAAAAAACAACGGCGTCGATGAGGTTATTTTGATCGGTGCGGTCAAGCGCCCCTCGGTTTTTCAATTGGGCCTTGATGCTCGCGCTACCAAAATCGTTTCCAAACATGGCATGGATATTTTCAAGGGCGATGATGCGCTGTTGCGGGTCTTGATGAATGAGCTGGAGGGCGAAGGTTTTAAAGTGCGCGCCGCCAATGATTTTTTAGATACTACGGCGCCTTTGGGCGTTTTGGGCCAACATCAGCCCGATGATTTAGCCCAGCAAGACATAAAACGCGGAGTTGAGATTTTACACAGCTTGGCCCCCCATGATGTGGGGCAGGCGGTTGTGGTGCAACAAGGCATGGTCTTGGGAATCGAGGCGGCCGAAGGAACCGATGGCCTGCTGGAGCGCGTTAAAAAATTAAAACGCGATGGCGCAGGCGGCATAGTGGTGAAACTTTTTAAAACTACTCAGGATAAACGCGCGGATGTGCCCACCGTCGGCCCCGGCACTGTTGAAAAAGCGCACAGCGCCGGTTTACGCGGCATCGCCTTTAGCGCCGGCAAGACGCAATTGGTGGATCAAGAAGAATTAATCGAAAAGGCCAATAAATTGGGGCTGTTTTTGGTCGGTATTAAATAACCGCCTCTAGACGGGCGATAACCTCATCCTTGCCGATCAGGCCTAATAAATCGGAAATTGGCAATTGCGTGATCGTGCCGGTTAAGGCGGCGCGTAAAGGCGGGAAGACTTGATTTAATTTCAAACCTTTGCCCTCGGCCCACACTTTGATCGCTTTTTCATCTTCGGGAAATTGCCAGGGCAGGCCGCTTAAGATTTGTTTTAATTCCTTCAAAACAATTTTGCTTTCCGAGGTTAAAGCCGCTTGCGCCTTGTCATCGAATGGCAGGGGGCGGGGGCGGATCAAGGGCACAGCCATTTCCGCCAGCTCGATCAAAGTTTTAGCGCGGGGTTTGAGGGCCGGCATAGCAGCCTTTAAAAGTTCTTGGGCCGCTTTGTCCGGCGCTTGATTCAAAATATCTTTCACGTGCGGCAGGATTTCCTTTACCAAAGCCGCATCATCTTTGATGCGGATGTAATGCGCGTTCAGGCTTTGCAGCTTTACAATATCAAAGCGCGCGGGGTTTTTACCGATGTGGCTTAGATCAAACCATTTGATCGCCTGTTCGGTTGAAATAATTTCATCATCGCCATGCGACCAGCCCAGGCGCAACAAATAATTCCGCATTGCTTCCGGCAAAAAGCCCATTTTCGCATATTCGCCGACCGCGACCGTGCCGTGGCGTTTAGACATTTTACTGCCGTCCGGCCCATGAATAAGCGGTAAATGGGCAAATTCAGGCACTTTCCAACCCATTGCCTCATAAATTTGCTTTTGGCGGAAGGCGTTATTTAAATGGTCGTCACCCCGGATAACATGAGTGATATTCATATCATGATCATCCACCACCACCGCTAAATTATAGGTCGGCGTGCCATCGGCGCGGAGCAGGATTAAATCATCGAGCTGTTCATTATTAACCGTAACCTCGCCTTCGACATGATCTTGAATCGTGGTCGAACCGGTTTGCGGCGCTTTTAAGCGGATCACCGGCTTTACGCCAGGCGGCGCTTCTTTCGGATCGCGATCGCGCCATCTTCCATCATAGCGGGGTTGTCTGCCCTCGGCCGTGGCTTTCTGACGCATCTCTTCCAATTCTTGCGGGCTGGCATAGCAATGATAGGCATTGCCGCGTTTTAGCATTTCATTAGCGACTTCAGCATGGCGGGCGGCGCGGGCGAGCTGGAATACAGGTTCGCCTTCCCAATCGATTTCCAGCCATTTTAAGCCTTCCAAAATCGCATCAACTGCTTCCTGGGTCGAGCGTTGTTGGTCGGTGTCCTCGATCCGCAGCAAAAATTTTCCGCCCTTGTTCTTGGTATACAACCAATTGAACAAAGCGGTTCTGGCGCCGCCAATATGCAGAAAACCGGTGGGGGAAGGGGCAAAACGGGTAATAATAGACATGGGCCTAACTTAAAAGTATTGTGACGCCGTGACAAGCAAGTTCTTCGCTTTCTTTTTGAATCAGCGCGAGCGGTGGTTTTTCTGGACGCCGGTATTTTGGGCGCTGGGGATCGCCGGCTATTTTTCTTTGCCTGCCGAGCCTTCCGTCTTTCCCGTTGTTGCTATTACAGGTGGATTGGCGGCGATGTTTTTTTGGGCGTCGCGGCGGCAATCCATCATCCTATTCCCGGCTTTAATTGTGCTGTTAATGGCTTTGGGGTTTATAGCAGCCAGCTTCCGCACCGATTATTTGGCGACGCCTTTATTAACCGAACAAATCGGCCCCGTCCGCATTCAAGGAACAGTTTTGCGCGCGCAAAGCGAGGCAACCGAATCGGGCGGGCGGCTGACTTTGGGCGATATTCATTTCACCGAGCGGGAAGACCCGCCTATTTTAAAAACCGTGCGCATTCGCGTCCGCCAGGATTTAAAAGATTTTATCGCCGGCGACAGGATAGAGGCGCTGGTGATTTTGCGCCCGCCGCCGGCGCCCGTGCTGCCCGGCTCGTTCGATTTTCAGCGTTACGCCTATTTTGAAAAAATCAGCGCTATGGGTTTTGCCTTGGGCGAGGTTCATAAGCTTGCTGAAACCGCGCCGTCTTCCTGGCGCTTGAAAATGGAGCTTTTGCGCGAAAGGATTATTCAGCGGGTTTACAGCACGGTGAAAGATGGCGATAGCGCTGCGCTTACTGCCGCTTTAATCACCAATGAGCAGGCGGGTTTAAGCGACAAAGCGGCACAGGCGATGCGCGATTCGGGTTTGCAGCATATTTTATCGGTATCGGGCTTTCATTTAAGCTTGGTCGGCGGTTTTGTGTTTATTGTGGTGCGCTATTTTTTATTGTTATTTCCGGTTCTGGCCTTGCGGCATGATATTAAAAAATGGGCGGCAGCGGCGGCGCTTGTGGTGACGTTTTTATATTTAATCCTAGCCGGGATGGAAGTGCCGACCCAGCGCGCTTTTATTATGATCGCTTTTATTTTTATGGCGGTGCTGCTCGACCGGGTGGCGTTCAGTTTACGGCCTGTCGCCTGGGCGGCCTTGTTTATTTTGATTTTGCAGCCCGATGCGCTGTTATCGGCCAGCTTTCAATTGTCTTTCGCCGCGGTGATCGCATTGATCGCGGCATTTGAGGCCTGGCAAAAACGTGGCGGGGAAAAGGCGCGCGGCGTGATGTCTTATCTTAGCCGCTATGTGATGGCGCTGGCTTTCAGTACCATCATCGCGACAGCAGCCACTTCGCCGATTGTGGCTTATCATTTTCACCGTTTCAGCGTTTACGGCCTTTTATCGAATTTTTTGGCCGCGCCCTTAAGCGGCGTATGGATCATGCCTTTGATGCTGGTGTCGCTTTTGCTGATGCCTTTTGGCTTGGATTATTGGCCTTTGGTGGCGATGGGCTGGGGCAGCAAGCTAACCCTCGATATCGCTTATTGGGTGGCTTCGCTAGAGGGAGCGGTGATTAACGTGCCGGCCTATCATGCGTTTTCTTTCGCCTGTTTTATCGCAGGTTTATTATGGCTGTGTTTATGGCAAGGGAAATTGCGGTTGAGTGGATTGGTGTTTGTAATTATCGGCGCCCTTGCGCTGCCTTTCACCCATCTGCCCGATATATTGCTAAGCCATAATGGCCGGTTATGGGGCATAAGGGACGAGGGCAGATTGATGGTTTCTTCTTTGCGCCGGGAAAAATTCATCGCCGAGCAATGGAGCCGCTATTATGGCCAGGAAAATATTTTGTCCTGGGATGATAAGGCCGCTTGCGACAGCACAGGCTGCATATGGATCAAAGACACCGCAAAAATTCTATTCGCCAAGCGCATGCAGGCGGCCTTTGAAGATTGCGGGAAGGTTGATTTCATTATTGCGCCGATGAGCCTTTATAACATTTGCCCGCAAACCCCCATCATTGATGCGCGCTTTTTGCGCCAAAGCGGGCCGGTGGCGTTGTTTATTGATAAAGATAAAATCGAAATTATCACCGACCGGAGCTTGCGCGGCACGCGCCCCTGGGTAGTTGCGCCGCAAACTTACCGGAAATACAAGCCAAAGACCGAAGAGCCGGCGGCGGAAACCGAGATTAGCGATTAAGTTTTACGCCGCATATTTGCGCACCAAACCCACCATCACGCCCTGCACCTGCACGCGCTCAGGCTTAAAGCTTTGAACTTTGTAGCGTTTGTTGGAAGGTTCCAATTCAATTTTCCCGGCGCGGCGGCGAAGGGTTTTTAAGGTAACTTCCTCGCTGTCAACCAGGGCCACCACAATTGCGCCATTGTCGGCGTAATCGGTGCGGCGGATTAAAACCGTATCACCATCGAAAATACCGGCCTCGATCATGGAATCGCCGTCAACTTCCAGGGCATAATGTTCGCCCCGGCCAACTAATTGGATGGGAACGTCAATATCATTGCCGGTTTCGCGGATCGCCTCAATCGGCGTGCCGGCGGCAATGCGCCCCAAAAGGGGCACCCGAACTGCCTGGCCCAGCGTTTCACTGGCCTTTTTGATCGAGCCTTTGACCATGCCGGTGGCGCTGCGCACCACCTCAATCGCGCGGGCGCGGTTGGGCAGGCGGCGGATAAAGCCGCGTTCTTCCAGCGCCGTGATTAAACGGTGCACGCCCGATTTGGATTCAAGGCCAATCGCCCGTTTCATTTCTTCGAAGGAAGGGCAAATATGTTTGGTCTTGTAAGTTGTTTCGATAAATTGTAGCAATTTAAGCTGTTTGGCTGTGAGCATGGGAATAATCCTCCATTCCTGAATTCACGTTCTATTTTAGTTCTTAGGCTTCGTCAAGTCAAATTCGTTTAGGGTATGTTCTTTCCACCGGATAGGGGTATATGAACCCGTTTTTTAAACCTCCTTATCGCCAAAAGCAACAAGAGCCTAGGCTGCTTTCTTGGACTTCGATTGCTTTAGTCATTTTATTACCTTTACTGATAGGCTTTGGGGCAGGGTACTGGCTTCGTCCCACCGTAGAGGAAGCCCGGCTGCCGCCGGAAGAGCATGTATATATACCCCCAGAAATGCCGCCGGAAGAGCCGGTAGCGGAGATACCCGCCTTGTCCCCACCTCCGCCGCCCGAACCTTCTGTCGAGCCTGCCTGGCAGCGCTATGCGGTAAAGGTGAATATTGATCCGAAATCTCCAAAAATAGCTTTACTTATCGATGATATGGGCGTCGATCTTAAACATAGCCGTGAGATATTAGATTTACCGGCCCCCTTAACCCTTGCCTATTTGCCTTATTCGCATGGCCTAACCCGCCAAAGCGCCCAAGCCCATCTAAGGGGGCATGAATTAATGCTGCATTTGCCGATGCAACCTTTGTCGGCCGATGAATATCCGGGGCCAAGGGCTTTGCTGGTATCGCAAAGCGATGAGGAAATAAGGCAGAATTTATTATTTAATCTCGACCGGCTAAGCGGATATACCGGCGTTAATAATCATATGGGCAGCCGCTTTACGGCCGACGCCAGGCGGATGCGCCTGGTTTTAGAGATATTAAAGCAGCGCGGCCTATTTTTCCTTGATTCCCGTACCAATGGCAAAAGCCAAGCCGAAAAAGTGGCGGCGGAATTAGGCATGCCGCATTTGGGTCGCGATGTTTTTATCGATGACGACGATACGCCCGAGGCGATTGCCCGGCAATTGCGCGCCATGGAAAAAATCGCCAAAAAGCATGGCCAGGTTATTGGCATTGCGCATCCACGCCGCGCGACGGTTCCGGCTTTGCGCGAATGGATCCCGAAAATGCAGGCGCAAGGCTTCGCCTTCGTGCCGATTAGCTATATTGTTGCGCGGAAAGAAAAGGTGGCTCCTAGCCAGCCGGAAATAACTGGCGCAGGCGTTCCGGATATTCCCGCGCGTTGAAGAGTTCATACAAAGCGCCGACCCATTCGGTCAGCAAATCATTTTGAATGGCTTGATTTTTACCCTTGGCCGCCGTCATTGGCTTGATTTTCGGCGTTACTACTTTTTTTAACACCGCGATAGTTAGGCCATTTTCCGTTTCAATCATCGCCGCTTGGCCTTTTTGCAAGGCAAAGATTTGCCCCATCAAACGTGGATTGAGGCTTTTATCTTCGCGGCCCACCAAGGGCGAAGTTGAAACTTTGCCGTTCAGTTGATTCGCAATCTTGCCAACGCTTTCGCCGGCATTCAAATCTTTAACGGCTTTAACGGCATCTTCGCGGGCGCGGAATTTTTGCTGCTCGGCCTGCCAAGCGGCAATTGCGGCCGGGCGTATTTGCGCCATGGGTTTGAGCCGCCTTTCTTCCAGCGCGTCGGTGCGCACCACAAAATAAGCGCCATCCTTCAATTCTTGCCAGCCGCTGTCTTGCCCTTGCGGAGTGCGGAAGGCGGCGGCCAGGAAGGCTTTTTCATCGCTGACGGGCAATATCGCCGGCTGGCCGGCCTTGGTTTTACCATCCGGGTCGATGCCCTTGACGGTATAAATGCTTAAGTCAAATTCCTTAGCCAATTCTTCTAATTTTGCGCCGCTGGCGAGACGGTCTTGCACGTCGTTGGCCAGTTTATAAATTTGTTCTTCAGCATTTCTTTGTTGCACGGCCATACGCAATTCGTTTTTAACCGTGTCGAAGCTTTTGGTTGATTGGGGCACAATTTTTTTAATCTCCAACACATGCCAGCCTAAATCGGTTTTGACCGGGCCGATAATACCGGTCTCAGAGGTGCTTAAGACCGCCTTGCCGATTTCATCGGACATTTCGTTGGCGCGAAGGGTGCCAAGCTCGATCACCTTTTGCGGCGGTTTTAAACTGGCGGCGGCGGCTGATAAACTCTTGGCCGATTTGGCGGCTTTATAAGCTGCTTGGGCAGCTTTTTCATCCGGGAATAATAGCTGGTTCAGCACGCGGCCTTCGGGAATTTGAAAGGCGGATAAGTTTTTTTCATATTCATCGCGCAATTCTTCTTCGCTGACTTTGGCGCGGGCGGCAATGTTTTTGGCGGTGAAACTGACAGCGGTTAAATCGCGGTATTCCGGCGTGGAATATTGCGCGCGGCGGGTTTCAAGGAATTCTTCCAATTCACCGTCGCTGGGGGTTCCAACATTTTTAACCGCGCTATAGGGCAGCTCGATAATATCCGCCTGGCGCTGTTGCTGGGCAAAGGCGGCGCCTGCGGCCTCGATCGCGGGCAGGGTATAGCCGTGATCGCTGAAAATCGTGGCTAGTTGCGTATCGCTCCAATCCTGGCGGAGCATGGCCAGGAAAGAAGATTCGTTTAAATTATTGGTGCGTAAGAAATTCTTGAAAGCATCGGGGCTGAATTTCCCATCGTGTTGAAAGGAGGGATATTTGCGGATCATGTCTTTAATCACGCTGTCTGGAACGCTTAAACCGATTCTTTTGGTTTCGCGCACTTTTAATTCATTGGTCAGCCATTGCCGCACCACATTTTGAGCCAGCAGCGGGCGCAGTTGCTTTAAAGCTTCTACATTATTGCCCATGCTTGGCAACAAACGCTCTGCTTCGCGTTCGGCGCCTTGCTGCACCATATCGGTAGTTAAAACGCTGCGTCCCACTTCCGCCACCGCATTAGAGTTAAATTCGGCGCGGATTGATGAATCCATCCCCCAGCCGACAAAGCTGAGGATAAGCAAGAGGCCGATAATCTTAGAAACCCATGATTGGGAAAAAGCGCGCATTTGTCGCAGCATAAATAATATTCCTACCTTTGCTCATCCTGAGCTTGTCGAAGGATGAGTTTTGTATATCGGAGCCAACCCCATGGTTCGACAGGCTCACCATGAGCAAGAAGGGGTTTAATGAAAAACCGGGGCCAGTATGCTGAAGCGGGGCGCTGATGCAAGTGGAAAAATAATCGGGACTATGCTAGGAAGTCGGCATGACCCAACTTCTTATCGCTAATTGGAAAATGAACGGCAGCAAGGCCGGAGTTCTGGCCTATGCCGCCGAATTGTTAAATTTTATGGCGGCGGAGGGTAAATCACATCAAATGGTGATTTGTCCGCCCTTTCCGTATTTAGATATAGTGGCGGAAAATCTTGACGGCAGCGCCGTTCAGTTGGGCGCGCAAGATTGCCATACCCAGGAAAAAGGTGCATTTACGGGCGATATTTCCGCCCCCATGTTGGCCGATATGGGCTGTAAATATGTTATCGTCGGCCATTCCGAGCGCCGCCAATATCACGGCGAATCTGATGATTTAATCGCGCAGAAATTGCAAAGTGCGCAAAAGGCGGGCTTGATCCCCATTTTATGCATTGGCGAGACGGGGGAGGAGCGTAAGGCGAATAAAACCCTTTCCGTTCTTAGCCGTCAATTAAAAATCGCCGCGGGTGATCTGGTGATTGCCTATGAACCGGTATGGGCAATTGGCACGGGCTTAACCCCAAGCGCTGCTGAAATTGAAGCGGCTCACCGCCATATCCGTCAGGAATTGAAAACCAACAAAGCGCCGATTCTGTATGGCGGGTCGGTCAAGCCAGAAAATGCACAGGAGATTTTCGCCATTCCCGGGGTCGATGGCGCCTTGGTTGGGGGGGCAAGCCTAAAAGCCGCTGATTTCATGGCTCTTTACCGGGCTTGCCGGTAAAATTTTTTGCTAAAATTCCCCTAGCAAATTAGGCCAGAAACCGCTAAAACACTTTGATTCATTTAACGGAAGAGAAAAGCAATGGAATCGATCCTGCTGGTGATACATTTATTGGTGGCTTTGGCCCTGATCGGCCTTATTTTAATTCAGCGCAGCGAAGGCGGCGGCCTTGGCATCGGCGGCGGCGGCATGGGCAGCTTGCTTGGCGCTAGAGGTACGGCAAATTTATTAACCCGCGCCACGGCGATTTTGGCGACCGCTTTTATCGCTACCAGTATTTTATTGGCGATTATTGCGACGCACCGCAGCGGCATTAGCAGCATCGCCGATACAATTACGGCGGCGGAACCGGTGCAAACCGCCCCTGCACCCGGAACGGAGATTCCCGATGCGCCATTATCTAAATAACTCATAAAACTTTCGAGGTTTCGTGATGAAAAAAGACCTGCCCCTAACGCGTTTTATATTTGTAACCGGTGGGGTGGTGTCCTCTCTTGGAAAGGGGTTAACGTCAGCCGCTTTGGGCGCTTTATTGCAGGCGCGCGGTTTTAGGGTGCGCCTGCGCAAGCTTGATCCCTATTTAAATGTCGATCCCGGTACGATGAGTCCGTATCAACACGGCGAAGTGTTCGTCACCGACGATGGCGGCGAAACCGATTTAGATTTGGGCCACTATGAGCGTTTCACGGGTGTGCCGGCGCGGAAAACCGATAACGTTACAACCGGTCAAATTTATTCCGATGTGTTGGCGAAAGAGCGCCGTGGCGATTATTTGGGCGCAACCGTGCAAGTCATTCCGCATGTTACCGATGCAATCAAAGAATTTATCCGCCGCGATGTCGCAGAAACCGATTTTGTGATTTGCGAAATCGGCGGCACGGTTGGCGATATTGAATCGCTGCCCTTCTTGGAAGCGATCCGTCAAATGGCTAATGAATTGGGCCGTGAGCGGGCGATGTTTTTGCATTTAACCTTGCTGCCTTATATCGCCTCGGCGGGCGAGGTTAAAACCAAGCCCACCCAGCACTCGGTTAAGGAACTGTTGGCGCAAGGGATTCAGCCGGATATTATTTTATGCCGTTCTGACCGGCCCATTCCGCCGGATGCGCGCAAGAAAATCGGGCTGTTCTGCAACATCCGCGAAAATGCCGTTATTGCCGCGCCCGATGTCGACACCATTTACCGCGTTCCTGTCCGTTACCATGAAGAAGGGTTGGATAAGGAAGTGATGAATTATTTCGGCATCGCCAATGCCAAGGCGCCCGATTTATCGCGTTGGCAGCAAATTTTGGATCGCATCGACCGTCCTGATGGCGAAGTGCGCATCGCGGTTGTGGGTAAATACACCAGTGTGAAAGATTCCTATAAATCTTTGATCGAAGCCCTGGCGCATGGCGGTATCGCCAACCGGGTTAAGGTCAATGTTGATTGGATTGAATCCGAAGAGTTTGAAAAGAACGATATTACCCAGGTATTAAGCCGGGCGCACGGAATTCTGGTGCCAGGCGGTTTTGGCGTGCGCGGGATTGAAGGTAAAATTTCCGCCGTGAAATTCGCCCGTGAACGGAAGGTGCCTTATTTCGGCATTTGCTTCGGTATGCAGATGGCGGTGATCGAGGCGGCGCGGAATCTATGCGGCATTGCTAAGGCTTCCTCAACCGAATTTGGCCCGACCGAATTTCCCGTTGTCGCCATGATGACCGAATGGGTCAAGGGCAATGAATTGGAGCGCCGCACGATCGGCGATAATATGGGCGGCACCATGCGCCTTGGCGCTTACCCGGCGATGTTGAAAAAAGGTTCAAAAGCGGCGGAAATTTACGGCGCCACTGAAATCAGCGAACGCCACCGCCACCGCTATGAAGTGAATATCAATTATAAAGATCAGTTAGAGAAAAAGGGCATTCTCTTTTCCGGCCTTTCCCCCGACGGCCAATTGCCGGAAATTATGGAAGTAACAAACCATCCCTGGTTCATCGGCGTGCAATATCACCCTGAATTGAAATCAAAGCCTTTTGCGCCGCATCCGTTGTTCACTTCATTTATTGAAGCGGCGGTGGAACAATCGAGGTTAGTGTAAAATGAGAAAAGTTAATGTTGGCAACGTCACCTTCGCGCAAGACAAGCCCTTTGTCTTGATCGCCGGCCCTTGCGTTTTGGAAAGCCGCGAGCATGCGATGGAGATGTCGTCGGCATTAAAAGAAATTACTTCCAAACTTGGCATTCCTTTAATTTATAAAACCAGTTTCGATAAAGCCAACCGCACCAGCGTTAAAGGCGCGCGCGGGCTTGGTTTTGAAAAGGGTTTGGAAATTTTGGCTGAAGTAAAAGCCAAAACCGGCTTACCGGTTCTAACCGACGTGCATGAGCGCGAACAATGCGCCGAGGCGGCCAAGGTGGTGGATGTTTTGCAAATTCCGGCCTTCTTGTGCCGTCAAACCGATTTATTGGTTGCGGCAGGCAATACGGGCAAGGCGATTCATGTAAAAAAGGGGCAGTTCCTGGCGCCTTGGGATATGAAGAATGTCGCCGAAAAAATCGCCTCAACCGGCAATCACAATATTTTGTTGTGCGAGCGCGGCGCCAGCTTTGGGTACAACACGTTGGTGTCCGACATGCGCGCCTTGCCGATTTTGGCGGCAACCGGTTATCCGGTCGTGTTCGATGCCACCCATTCGGTGCAGCAGCCAGGCGGACAGGGGTCAAGTTCGGGCGGTCAGCGCGAATTTGTGCCGGTCTTGGCGCGGGCGGCTTTGTCGATCGGCGTGGCGGGCGTATTCATCGAGACGCATGAAAACCCAGATTCCGCGCCCAGCGACGGCCCCAATATGGTGCCGCTTAAAAATATGCCGGAATTATTGAAAACTTTACAGGAATTCGACCGGCTGGCAAAATCACACCCTCTTCCATTATCCGCCTAATTCTTTTCGGAGTTCTTCCATGTCCGCCATTACCAAAATTCATGCCCGTGAAATCTTAGATAGCCGGGGCAACCCCACGATCGAGGTTGATGTTCATACCAAATCGGGCTCGCGTGGCCGTGCCGCCGTTCCCTCGGGCGCATCGACCGGCAAGCATGAAGCCTGGGAATTGCGCGATGGCGATATGAACCGTTATTTGGGCAAGGGCGTTAAAAAAACTATTGAGGGCATTCATAAAGAAATCATCCCCGCTTTAATGGGCATGGAAGCAGCCGATCAAGCCGCCCTTGATAAAAAAATGATCGAGCTTGATGGCACGCCAAATAAAAAGCGCTTGGGCGCGAATGCCCTGCTGGGCGTGAGTTTGGCGGCGGCCAAGGCGGCGGCGCAGGATCAGAATGTGCCTTTATACCGTTATTTGGGCGGCCCTTCGGCAACTACGCTTCCGGTTCCCTTGATGAACATCATCAATGGCGGCGCGCATGCGGATAATCCGATTGATATTCAAGAATTCATGATTGTGCCGCTATCGGCCAAATCTTTTGCCGAAGCTTTGCAAGTGGGCGCCGAAGTATTTCATTCCTTGAAAGCTGAACTTAAAAAGGCCGGGCACAGCACCAATGTCGGCGATGAAGGCGGCTTTGCGCCGAATTTAAAATCGACCAAGGAAGCCTTGGAAATTATTATGGAGGCGATCAATGGGGCGGGCTATATCGGCGGCGCCGATGTCATGCTGGCGCTTGATGCGGCGGCAACCGAATTTTATGACAAGGGCAAATATAATTTAGAAGGCGAGGGCAAGATTTTGGATGCCGAAGGCATGGTCGCCTATTACCAAAACCTGGTTGCGCAATATCCGATTATTTCGATTGAAGATGGCTTGGCCGAAGATGATTGGGCGGGCTGGCATAAACTAACCGATGTTTTGGGCCAGAATGTGCAATTGGTCGGCGATGATTTATTTGTCACCAACTCCGACCGTTTGGCGCAAGGGATTAAAGATGCTTGCGGCAATTCGATTTTGGTAAAGGTCAATCAAATCGGCACGCTGACCGAAACCTTGGAAACTGTGCAATTGGCGCACCGGCATGAATATTCCGCCGTCTTCTCTCACCGCAGCGGCGAAACCGAGGATACGACCATTGCCGATTTGGCGGTCGCCACCAATTGCGGGCAAATTAAAACTGGCTCGCTTTCGCGCACCGACCGCACGGCGAAATATAATCAGTTGTTACGCATCGAAGAAGAATTGGGATCATCGGCGCAATATCCCGGCGATAAAATCATGCGCCGGCGGATTAAATAAGTGCTGCCCGGGCCGCACGAAAAGATCGTTTATACCGGCGAAAGCCTGCGCTTTGCTTGGCAAAAGACCAAGGAAAACCTTGGGTTTTTGATCGTTTTTTGGCTGCTATATCTCGCCTTGATGGCTTTCGCTTCTTGGGCATTGGAAATTATTTTTCCGGGCGAGGGGGGCAATGAAACCATCCGCCAAATTTTGAATTGGGTAACAACGATTTTTTTAGGCATGGGCGTTACTAAAATTCATTTGGATATTGTTGACGGCAAAAAGCCCAGCCTGAACGATATTTTGGCGACCCTGCCTTATTTTATTAATTTTTTGATTACAAGCACATTATATACGCTTATCACGATAGCGGGATTTATTCTTCTTATTATTCCGGGCGTCATTTGGTTCTATAAATATTTGCTATCGCCTTATTTCGTGATCGATAAAAATATGGATCCAATTGCAGCCCTGAAGGCCAGCGCCAAGGCGACTCGGGGAGAGAAATTTAATTTGTTCATTCTTACCTCAACTTTTCCGCTCATTATATTCTTAGGTGTTTTAGCCTTGGGAATCGGGATATTGGTTGCCATGCCGGTTGTATATTTGGCCCAGGCCTATGTCTACCGCCGGCTTGAAGAAAGAATGATCGAGCCTTTAACTTTCCCAACCGCCCATGCACAATAACAAGCCTTTGCGCCGTTTATTGCCGACTATTTTAATCGCCTTGGTGTTGGGCTATTTCGCTTATCATGCGATTCAGGGCGACCGGGGGTTAATTACGTATTTTCGCTTGCGCGCCGATCTTAATAAGTCGGAAATTCAGCGCGATGAATTGGCCATTAAGCGCCAGCAATTGGAAAGCGAAGTGCAGCAGCTTCGCCCCGATCATGTTGATCCCGACCGTTTGGAAGAAGAAGCCAAACGCAGTTTAGGCTATGCTAAGAAAAATGAATTGATGATTGTTTTGCCGAAAGCCCAGCCGCCAGCCAATGACCCATCTGCAGCCGCCGTCAAGTAATCAAATTTTGCTTACCGCCGCTAAAATGCGGGCGGCCGAGGGGCGCTTATTCGCCTCCGGCATTCCCACCCAAGATTTAATGGCGCGGGCGGGGGAGGAAGTGGCGAAATTCGTTCATCACCGCTACCATGGCAGCTCGATTCTTGTTTTATGCGGCCCCGGCAATAATGGCGGGGATGGGTTTATCGCCGCCAAACATTTGCGTAAAGGCGGGCATGCCGTGACCGTCTGTTTGCTGGCCGAAGAAAATAAATTAAAGGGCGATGCCGCCTGGGCGCGCGCTGAATGGGGCGGGGCTGTTGTTCCTTTCGCGCCAGCATTATTTGAAAATCATGAGATTATTATTGATGCGATTTTTGGCATTGGCTTGAACAAGCCGATCACCGGCGGTTTGGCGACCGTGATCGCCATGCTGCATTTGCAAACCAAGCCGGTTATCGCCATTGATGTGCCAAGCGGCATTGATGCCGATAGCGGGGAGATTTTGGGCATGGCGGTGAAGGCGACTTCCACCGTTACTTTTGCAGGCCCAAAGCTTGGCCATTATCTTTATCCCGGCCGGGCGCATAGCGGGGAATTGGTGGTGGCCGATATTGGGCTTGGGCCTTTGCTGGCGCAGGAAGAACCGGTGCATTTTTTAAATTCGCTTGATCTTTGGGCGCATCTGATTCCCCAACAGGATTGGCAAACCAATAAATATAGCCGCGGTAAATTACTGGTGGCGGGCGGAAAAATGATTGGCGCCGCCATTTTATCGGTACAGGCGGCGCGCAAAATTGGCGCCGGTTATGTAAGTTTGGTAACGCCCAAGCGTTTGGCTAAAACCGTTTCCATTGTGCATCCCGGAATTGTTACGCATGGCGCGAATTTTTCCCTGAAGTGGGGGCGGTATTTGCGCGATCCCCGGATTCGGGCGGTTTTGCTGGGGCCGGGTTTGGGGCGTAAAAAATCTTGGGTATTAAGGGCTTTGGCGCGCGGTTTGCCAACTGTGCTGGATGCTGATGCCTTAACAATTTTTATCGACCGCTCCTGGCAATTATTTAATGCGATTCAGGCGCCAACGGTGCTAACGCCCCATGCCGGGGAATTTGCACGGCTGTTTCCGGAAGTGTCCGGCGGCAAGGTAGAGCAGGCGGTGATGGCCGCCCGTATCAGCGGTGCGGTGGTCGTGTTCAAAGGGGCGGATACTGTTATCGCCAACCCCGATGGAAGGGCGATCATCAATATCAACGCCTCGCCCAGTTTGGCCACTGCGGGTACGGGCGATATTTTGGCCGGAATGATCGCAGGGCTTATGGCGCAAGGCATGCCGGCCTTTGAGGCCGCCGCCGCCGCGGTATGGATGCATGCCGAAGCCGCAACCTATGTAGGCCGCGGATTAATCGCCGAAGATTTATTATCGCAATTACCTGTCGTTGCCTGATATGCAATATTCGACACCTTATTT
The DNA here is from genome assembly GCA_050182275.1 of Dongiaceae bacterium. Lineage (GTDB taxonomy): Bacteria > Pseudomonadota > Alphaproteobacteria > SHNJ01 > SHNJ01 > JBFXCK01. Next base: position 140,604 of record JBFXCK010000002.1, read on the forward strand.
TGTGTATGACGCCGCCTTGATCCGCGCCCGGATCATGGAATTGGTTGAGGCGTTTAGAGGCTTGAAAGTCTCGCTGCATTATGCGGTGAAGGCCAATGATTTGCGGGATATTATTCAATTGGCCGCGGATGGCGGGATTGGGGCCTGTTTGGTGTCAAAAGGTGAAATGCAGCGCGCGCTGCAGGGCGGAATGAAGCCATCCCTGATGCTCATGAATGGCGTTGGCAAAAGCGTTGATGACATCCGCTTCGCCTTGGAAAATAATATTGGGCAGTTGAATGTGGAATCGCTATCGGAACTGAATGTCATTGCCGACATCGCCAAATCGATGAACAAGCGGGCGGTTATTTGTTTGCGTATTAATCCCGAGATTGAGGCCAAAGCGCACAACCATACTACCACAGCACGGCGCACCGATAAATTCGGTTTGCTGGTTGAGGAATTGCCGGCGGCGCGCGAAATCATCGCCAAGCGCCCGGAATTAGATTGGCGCGGATTTTCTTGCCATATTGGTTCGCAAATTCATGGGGTGGATGAATTGGCCGCCTCTTATCAATTCATGATCGATTTATGGAAAAAAGAAAAAAGCGCGCAAAAGCAGTTTGACCGGCTTGATTTAGGCGGCGGGTTCGGCGTTTCTTATCACGGCGATTCTTACGCCAGGCCGGCCGATTACGCGAGGCTTTTAGAAAAAATAATACCGCCTGATGTAATGGTGCAATTGGAACCAGGCCGTTTTATCGCGGCCGAGGCGGGGCGGCTGATTACCAAAGTTTTATATGTCAAAAATTCGGGCGGCACGCGCTTTTTGGTGGTGGATGCGGCGATGAATAATTTGATTAGGCCCGCTTTATACGATGCCTATCACCCCATTGCCTTAACCCGCTCTTCCACCGCGCCTTTAACGCCTTGCACCATTGTAGGGCCAGTATGCGAAAGCGCCGATTGCTTCGCCCGCGACCGCGAAATGCCCAGCGATATCAGGGAGGGCGATATTTTAACAATCGGCTTTGCCGGCGCCTATGGCTCTGCCATGGCCAGCCAATATAACGCCCGCGACCGTCTCGCTGAAATTATAGTCGATGGCGCTGAATCCCGCATTGCGCGGCGGGAATTTACGGCGGAGGAATTTGACCGGTTGACACTGACGTAAAATCTTCTTATACAGCCTCCTAATCAGGAGGATATAAAAATGACTACTCGTATTATTCCAAGATCATCCGCAGGTGGGATGACAAGGCAAGATAGAATATATAAGCCAGCCTTTGTTGAATTGGCACGGCTATTCAGGGTTAATAAAGGCAAAATCCCATCCCACGTGCTGCAAGGTTTTATTACCCAATCACATCAAATTTTACGTCTCCATACCGTAGCAGAAAAACACAATTTTGCCGTAGCTGTAGACAGTTGGTTAAAGCTGGAAAGTAAAATTGCCGCGGCGAATGCTTCCCCTAAGAAAAAGCAATCAGCAGCGCCAACCGTCTCTAGGGTACCAGTATGGGATAAAGGGCTTTACCGAATATCCCCGCATCGGGTGGCGAGCAGAGCTTAAACCACTCTCGCCTTCACATAGCTGCCGGGCGCGTTTTCGATGGCTTTGAATTTGCCTTTGCCGGGTTGGCGTTCTTTCGCATCAACCTTGGTCGCGCCATAAGAAGCAACCCATTTTTGCCAATGCGGCCACCAGGACCCAACGGTTTCTTTGGCGCCGCGCAACCATTCATCGGGGGTTTTGGCTAGTTTGCTGTTGCTCCAATATTGATATTTATTGGCATCGGGATGGTTGACGATACCGGCGATATGGCCCGAGCCCGATAACACAAATTCCACATCGCCTTTGTAAAGCTGCGTGCCGGCGTAAGTGGATTTCCAGGGGCTGATATGGTCTTCGCGGGTGGAAACCAAATAGCTGGGGGTTTCAATTTTGCGCAAATCCAGTTTCACGCCTTTCAAAATGATCCCGCCCGGCTCGACCAACAGATTCTTTTGATACATGTTGCGCAAATAGAAACTGTGCATCGAGGCAGGCATACGGGTGGAATCGGAATTCCAATAGAGCAAGTCGAAGGGGAAAGGCTCTTTGCCCAACAAATAGTTATTCACCACGAACGACCAAATCAAATCATTGGCGCGCAGCATGTTGAAGGTGGTGGCCATTTCATAGCCTTCCAAATAACCTTTTTCTTTCATGCGCTTTTCAAGGGCGGCCAATTGTTCTTCATCAATGAAGACTTCCAGCTCGCCGCATTCGGCGAAATCGACCATAGTCGCCAGATAGGTAGCGGTTTGCACGCGTTCATCGCCCTTGGCTTTCATATAGGCCAAGAGGCAGGACAGCAAAGTGCCGCCCAAACAATAACCGATCACATTGACCTTCTTTTCGCCGGTAATTTGGCCGACCACGTCAATCGCGGTCAATGGCCCTTCGGTCATGTAAGCATCAAAGCCTTTGGTCGAAAGTTCCTTGCCCGGATTAACCCAGGAAATCATGAACACGGTATGGCCTTGATCGACCAGCCACTTCACAAAAGAATTCTTTTCACGCAAATCCAGGATATAAAATTTATTGATCCAGGGCGGAATGATAATCAGCGGCGTTTTGGCGACCTTGGCGGTTGAAGGGGTATATTGAATTAATTGCATTAATTCATTTTGATAGACAACCTTGCCGGGCGTAACCGCGATATTTTCGCCTACTTTAAAGGCCTGTAAATCAGTCATGCGGATGGACAGATTGCCTTTGCCGCGCTCTAAATCTTGCAGCATATTTTCCAGGCCCTTTAGCAAGTTCTGGCCGCTGGATTCGATGGTGGTGCGCAAAACTTCAGGGTTGGTAAGCACAAAGTTGGAAGGCGACATCGCATCGACGAATTGGCGGGTGTAAAAATCAACCTTCTTGGCGGTTTTATCATCCAGCCCTTCAACTTCATTGACCGATTTTTGAATGACGCGCGCGGTTAATAAATAAGATTGCTTGATAAAATCGAAAATCGCATTGTCCTGCCAGGCCGCATCCTTGAAGCGGCGGTCAGAGGGGCTGGTCTCGATCGCCGGGCCGATATTTTCTTTACCCATCATGCGCTGGGTGGTGTTTTGCCAGATATTCATATAGCCCTGCCAAAATTCCATTTGCGCTTTCCACAAATTGGCGGGGTTCGACATCATTTTGGTGGTCATATCAAAGAAGGCCGAAGAGATATTCAAGGGATCACCCATGCCCATATTAAAAGACGCCCCGTTTTTGCCCTGTTTCGACATAAATTCGGCCACCAGTTTTTGGCTGCGTTCGGCGATTTGCGCCATGCTTTTGGCCCATTCGACTGGATCAATCGGTTTCATGCGGGGAGGGGTATTGGAATCGGGCTTGCTTTGGGAGGTGGTCATAAAATCTACCTTCTTTACCTGATAAATCGAAATTAGACTTGAGGTGCCGCCGGGAGTGCGGCATATAGGGTCTTCTATCTCTATCGAACCTTATAAAGGTTAACAAGTTATTACTTCGGGTTGCAATGAAAAGGTTGATTGCCGTGATTTTCCCCCGTTTTTTGGCCTTTTTGGCCTTATTTTCCGCGATATCGCTGGCTTTTCCGGCCACAGCCGCCAATCCTGCCTGGTACGATCAGGCAATCGAGCATTTCCCCGATGAGCGGGATGCGGTAAAACCGCTACCCTCTCTTACGCCTCCAAAACCGCCTTCCATGACGGCTCCTATACGCCCGGAAAACTATACCCAACCAGTTGAGATTTTAAATCAACCAAGGCCGCTAACTAACAGAAACACCTACCCAGATTTAAATGATGTGCCTCCCCGGCCAAGCCCAATGACCGAGGCTGACCGGATTCAGTTGAAAGAGGAGATGATGCAATCCAACCAAACAGGGCGGGCCATGCAGCAAGATATTATGTCTGCGCCCCTGGTGCCGCCCATGGGCGGCCGTCAGCAACCTTTGGCGGAGCGTCCGATGATGCCCCTGCCGCCACGCGATCAAATGCCGCCATCCGCCGGCATCACCCGCCCGCCGAAAAAAGAGCCGATGACGGGGGTTGGTGACAATGAAGTTTATATCGGCGCCGAGCGGCTCAAATTAAAACCGCCAACCGGCGATGGCCTGCCGCGCACGCAGGGCTTTGTCGATATTCCGCGTAACGCGCCGCCTATACCAATGGCAGCGGCTGCCCCCCGCGCTATGCCGCGGATGAGTTATGATCAATTAATGCGGCCGGCTTTGGTTGCGCCGGTTGAGCGGTTATTGATCGCCACCATTTTCTTTCCCAATGAAGGAAAAAATTTAAGCAAAAATGATATGGATGTATTGCGCAAAGTAGCTAAAATCGCCAAAGAGCAAGACGGCCAATTAATGATCATCGGCCATTCTTCCAGCCGCACTAAAACCATGGATCAGATGGAACATAATTTAACCAAATATAAAACCAGCCTTGAGCGCGCCGAGGCCGTCGCCAAAACATTATCGCAAATGGGCATTGCTAAAAGCCGCTTGCAGGCAAGCGGGCGCAGCGACCGCGAGCCGCTTTATGCCGAAACCATGCCCACCGGCGAAGCCTGGAACCGCCGGGTTGAAATTTATTTAGAACAATAGTTCTTACAACAAACATAAGGGGCGTTTGATGATTGCCAAAATGTCCGCAGCCGCCACCAAAACCATGGACCGTGATTTGGCCTTGGAAGTCGTGCGCGTGACCGAGGCGACCGCCATTGCCGCCTCGCGCTTTATGGGCAGAGGCGATGAAAAGGCGGCCGATCAGGGCGCGGTTGACGCCATGCGCGGCATGCTGAACAGCCTGGCGATTGACGGCAAGGTTGTGATCGGCGAGGGCGAGCGCGATGAGGCGCCGATGTTATATATCGGTGAAAAAGTGGGTTTGGGAAATGGGCCGAAAGTTGATATCGCGCTTGATCCGTTAGAGGGCACCACTATTACCGCGCGCGGCGGATCAAATGCGCTTTCGGTTATTTCCATGGCCAATGAAGGCGGATTTTTACATGCGCCCGATGTGTATATGGAAAAAATCGCCGTTGGCGGCAATTTACCTTCCCAGATAATCGATCTAACCGCCAGTCCCGCCGATAATATCGCCAAAGTGGCAAAGGCCAAGGATATGGAAGTTTCCGATATCGTGGTGTGCATTTTGGAACGTCCGCGCCATACCGGTTTAATTCAAGCCGTGCGTGAAATGGGCGCGCGGATTATGCTGATCGCCGATGGCGATGTATCGGGCGTGATCGCCACTTGCCAGCCCAATTCCGGCGTTGATATGTATATGGGCATTGGCGGCGCGCCCGAAGGTGTTTTGGCGGCTGCGGCTTTACGCTGTTTGGGCGGGCAAATGCAGGGGCGCTTAATCATCCGGAACCCGGATGAAGAAAAGCGGGCCGAGCGTTGCGGGATTAAAGATTTGAAAAAAGTTTATACATTGGAAGATATGGCCAAGGGCGATGTCATGTTCGCCGCCACCGGCGTTACCGATGGCGCCTGGTTGCGCGGGGTGAAATGGCAGGGTTCGCGCGTGACGACAACGTCGGTCGTGATGCGCTCGAAAACCGGCACCATCCGCCATATCGAGGCGACGCATGATTTTAATAAGAAGCATATATAGAAGCATGGTTCGACAAGCTCACCATGAGCTTGTTATTTATGCTCATCCTGAGCTTGTCGAAGGATGATCGTAACAAAAAAATAGAGTAAAAAAATGTTGGCAGTAGAAGCACCGTATAAATTATCTTTCCTGAACAAGGCGTGGGAAATCGCGTCTTGCGAAGAGCGCTTGATCTATGGCCTAACGCAGCAATTGGGCATTGGCGATATTGCGGCGCGGCTGTTGGCGCAGCGCGGTATTAACAACGATAATGCGGCCGCCTTTTTAAATCCCACTTTACGCGATCATTTGCCTGATCCAGCCGGTTTAACGGATATGGATAAAGCGGTTGCGCGCCTGGCAACCGCGATTCAAAATAAAGAAACCATCGGCATTTTTGGCGATTATGATGTGGATGGCGCCTGTTCATCGGCCTTGATTGTAAATTATTGCAATCAATTGGGCGTGAAAACGGAAGTGCATATTCCCGACCGGCGCGAGGAAGGCTATGGCCCCAACATCGGCGCTTTGGAAAAATTGCTGGCCAAGGGCTGTAAATTGATTGTGACGGTCGATTGCGGCGTTACCGCGCATGCGCCCTTGGCCTCGATCACCGGGCAGGGGGCCGAGGTGATTGTGGTTGACCACCATATGGCCGAGGCTGCCTTGCCCAAGGCCTATGCGGTGATTAACCCCAACCGGCTTGATTGCGATTTTCCGCATAAAAATTTGGCGGCGTGCGGCGTTGTGTTCATGCTGCTGGTGGCGCTGAACCGCGCTTTGCGCGAAGCGGGAATGAATAATTTGCCGGATTTGCGCCAATTCCTTGATTTGGTGGCGCTTGGCACGGTGGCCGATGTGGTGCCGCTGACGGGACTTAACCGTTTATTGGTTTTGCGCGGGCTTGAGGTTTTGAATCAACGCCAGAATTTGGGGCTAACCCAGTTAAGCGATGTGGCGCGATTGAAAGAACGGGCCGATGCCTATCATCTTGGATTTATTTTGGGTCCGCGCATTAATGCCGGCGGCCGCGTGGGGAAGGCCGATTTGGGCGTGCGCTTGCTTACCACCGGCGATATCGGCATGGCACAGAAAATTTCCGGTGAATTAGAGGCGCTTAATGTCGCCCGTCAGCAAATCGAACGCACGCAAGTGGAAGAGGCGATTGCACAAGTGGAAATGGAATATCGCGATGATCCGGTCATCATTGTTGGCGGGCGCGGCTGGCATTTGGGCGTGATTGGATTAATTGCGGCGCGCATTAAAGAAAAATATCAACGCCCGGCTGCTGCCTTGGCATTCGAGGGCGATATTGCAACCGCATCGGCCCGCTCGGTGAAAGGTTTTGATATGGGCGCTGCTGTGCTGGCGGCGGTGCAGGCCGGCATTTGCTTGAAGGGCGGAGGGCACGCCATGGCGGCGGGATTCACCATTTCGCATAAGCGTTTAAAAGATTTGCGCGCCTTTATGCAGGAGCGTTTCGCCGCAAGCGGCGTTCCGCTTTATCCAACTTTAAATGTTGACGCCATCCTCTCGGGCGCCGCGCTTAATTTTCAAGTTTACGCGCATATTCAACAGCTCGGCCCCTTTGGCACCGGCAACCCCGAGCCGCGCTTTTTGCTGCAAAGCCAGCTGGTGGAATATGCCGATATTTTAAAGGGCAGCCATTTGCGCCTGAATTTACGCTCGGCCGATGGCGCGCGCCTAAAGGGCATCGCCTTCCGCGCCATGCAAAGCGGCCTCGGCGAAGCGATTTTGGGCAACCGCGATAAACCCCTTGATATCGTGGGAAGTTTAAAATTAGACACCTATAATGGCGGCCAGCGCCTGCAATTCATCGTCGATGACGCCAGGATTGCAGCGGGGTTTTAACGGATTTTTGGTACTGCTCATCCTGAGCTAGTCGAAGGATGAGCCTAGGCACAGATCCAACCCTTCGACAAGCTCAGGGTGAGCCTGATAATAAGGGTTTCTCCTTCGCCCTTGATTTTCAAGGCAAGGCAGGCTAAAAAGCCCCTTCGCCTTTAGTCCCCATCGTCTAGAGGCCTAGGACACCTCCCTTTCACGGAGGTAACAGGGGTTCGAATCCCCTTGGGGACGCCATTTATAGGGCACGGAAAAGTTTAAGGCTATCATCCCAGCCGAGCGCATGAAAATGCGCAAATCGCATATGGTGCCGTTGTCTATGCATTCAATACTTCATTTGTCACGCTCAAGAAACTATGAGGAAGGTATGAAATTATTTGATTCAATTCTTGAGATTAAAAGTGAGCAACTGCCTGAGTTGTGGAATCTTTTTTCAAGAGAAGCTGAGATTGCCGCATTATCAATCTATGATGGTTTAAATTATCAATTACGTGCAGGTGCATACTACAAAGGATATTTTTCTAAATCTTTATTCAATTACGGCCTTGGCTTAGAAAGAATAATTAAACTAATAATTGTTATCAATCATATGTTGGAAAATAATAAAAAAGCACCAACCAATGGTTTTTTAAAGAGCGAAGTAGGTCACGACCTTAAGAAGGGTTATGATCTTTCCGTAGCGATATCAAAACGTATAAATAGTCCATCAAGTAATGAGCTTAATCTCATCTATGGATGTGAAATAAAAAGAACTCTATTTGAGATTTTAAATGAATTTTGGAACAAATATAAATATTATAATCTTGATAAACTCACAGGAGATTTAAATATTTTTGATCCTATTCAAGCTTGGACAAACGATCTTATAGTTAAAATTAGCAACAAGCACCCAAGTAAAAGAATAAATTCTTTGGTTGACAGTTTAAAAGGTTACAAAGATCCTTTTACTAATATTGCCTATATGGGTGAGCTTGAAAAGCATAATCAGAAGCATGTAACGGTATATATGGCTGAAATTGCTCGAGCTTTTGTGCGCTTATTGGTAGAACTTCAAGAAATGGCGCATATAATGAATATAGAAATTCCTTATATTTCTGAGTTTTTTACGATGCTACTTCATAATGATAAAAAATCAATGCTTAACAAGCGAAAATGGTCAATGTACTTCTAGTAAATTTATGAAGGGCACAAAACTTTAATGAGCCTATCCGCATGTATCACCGTGGCGCGAAAGGCTCTGAAAAAGCCGTTGATGCGCGGAAGTTTTTAGAAAAGAAAAAAGATAAGGATGGGAATGAGAAGGTGACTAAGCCCAGCATAAATCCTTAAACATTCTCTTTGCTAAGAATCAGGTATTTGCGCTAAACTCTTTGAGTTTTAAATTTCAAGGGGTGCATATGAAGAGCGATTCTTTCCAACCTAAAAGACCTGAGGACATGCCTGGCAAAAGCCAGAGATTTATCGATAATATGTTTTATACAGCGTATGATTTTTGGCATGGCGTAAAACCTTCGCTGGAAACGCAATTTGGCATGGAAATTATGCAAATTGAAAATATGCAAGAAAAAAAATTAATTCGCCTTCTTGATCAAAAGGGTATTGATGCTTTTTACTTAAGCAAAAATGGCAAGCTGGAAAGCCTGGCCAGCCGCGCAAATTATAAGCGTTTTTCCAATGAACCCGCTTTTAGTTTGCGCTATGCGTTATGGGACGAAAAGAATTCCGAATGGGATTATAACCGTGAATATCAGCGCAAGCTGGATGCGGTGAAAAACGCTAAAGATTCCGGCCTTTTTCCACATATTCACGTTGAATTTTTTTGCTTTAAGCGCGGATCGGCGAACATAAAATGGGCTTATATGATTAAAACTGCCGATTTGGTAAGATATATTGAAGCAAATATTAAGGATAAAAACAAAGTTCTCTTTTTTAATCCTGAAGACGGGAGAGAAGAACGGGAAGTAGTATACACACCGATTAATATTCTTTCTCAGCATTGTAAAGTTGATGTTATAAAATCAATTGCTGGTTAACTCCATTCTCCACCAATATCCCATTTACCTTTCCTTAACCAATTTATAATAATCCATAGGCCCAAGAGGGAATGGGGCAAGGCTAGGCCGTATATTTAACTATTAATATTTTTATGATATTAATTAATATATCATAAAAATATTTCAACTTTTATGTTGACAACCTATGGCTGCATAGATAATTTCCTCCCATAAATACAATATTGGGCCTTCAGGGAGGCTGATTAAATGCGTTATCGCATAGTGCGTGCCTATATGAATTTGGGCTGCCTCTTCCTGGACTGTTTTAAAAAATATTTTTTAATAAAAGCCGCCTGCAGGGGGGAATATGTTTGCGCTAGTTAACAAAATAGCCGGAACCACATTGGGCGTTCGAAGAGCGCTAAAGAAGCTTGCGCCGGATGATAAGAACGGCGTTGCCAAAGTTTTAAAGAGTATTGATCCTTCAAATTTCTTCATCATTCCCGCAAATGATGACCATTACTCCATCGCACCGGAATCTTTATATACATTTGCTGCGGAAATAAATCACACCGCGGCTGCGGAGCATATGCTGGATTCAATGCCTAGATGGCAGTTTGTGCGGTTATTATCTATTGCGGCCAAAGAAAAGGATCCAAGTGAGCCCGCACATAGAAAAATACGCAGCTTTCTTGAAGCCAATTATGGGGAGATTGAGCTCGAAAAAATCATCGATCAGCTCTTATACGAAGGGAAAAAAGATGAAATAAAAACTCTAGGACATTTTGTGGAAAGAAGATGGTCTAATTCATATCTTTGGGACATTTGGAAAGAAAAGATAAAACGGGCCGATTTCCTACGACACGATCAAAACGCGGAAATGCTGATTAAAGCGATGCCGGAAAGTTTATTCTATGCTTTAGAAATTTGCCAAAAGCCTTTCGCTATTTGCAATGTCGTCAAAGCCACCGAGAAAGAGGCGGATTTATATGTAGTGGATAATCAAGGGAATACTCCTTTGCATTTGGCGGCGGCTATGCTGTATTTTGGTCCTGTAGCCAAAGCTTTAATTGAAAAAACGCCTAACGCGCATTACCTTTATAAAAGAAATAACCGGGGTGAAACGCCCTTGATGCTGGCGAGGGATCCGGAAGTGCGCCTGGAATTGCTAGAAAAAGCGCGCTCTGAAAAAGACATCTATTTAACCGACAATCAAGGGCTTACCGCCATTCATCTTGCAGCAATGGCGAAGGATAAAATAGCTATTGACCAGTTTCGGGAATCCGTTGAAAGCAAAAAACGCGTACAATTTATTTGCCAAATGGTGGAGGAGGCAGGACAAGAAGAAAGGCCTTTTAACCCCTCGCATGATGCGCCGACCTCGCTTCGCCATGCGATTTTGGTTGGCGATGTAGTGAAAGCGAAAGAATTATTATCGGCGCCTGATGCCAAAAATCTTCTTAATGCTAAGGATGCCGGTTTAAATACGCTTTTCCATTATGCGATAGCCGGCGGCAACGACCAGCTGATAGAATTCATGCTTCATTTGCCGGGAATGGAGGCGGTTCTTTATCAAAAAAATAAAGATGGCGACACACCTCTTGCCCTGGCTATTCAGCAGAATGATGCGGCAGTGGTGGGAAAAATTTTAAGAGCTACGCGGCAGGTCAAATATTTGCATGAAGCCAATAGCCAGGGAAAAAATATTTTCCATGTTGCAAGAGAAGTAGGAGATAAGCAAATCGTGCGGATGCTGGCGGAACACGTAAAAGATTCGGCATCTTCTAAGAAAATCGATGAAGTATTGCTGCCTACAATAATTACACCACTATCGACTAGCAATTTAGCAGATGAAAGCCCGCTGGTCTTTGCTGCCGCTAACGGTGATCTTGATGAGTTGCGCAGGCTTTTGCAGGAAAATCCGGGCGCGATTAACCAGGTAAAATATGGGAATATTTGGAGTCTCTTAAAAGTAGCGGCTTATGTAGGGCATGCCCCATGCGTTAGAGCTCTTATTGAAGCGGGCGCCGATATAAATATTACCTCTTTAGATGGCTGGACGTCTTTAATGTGTGCAGCCGGAAATGGGCATCTTGAATGTGTAAAAGAATTAATCCGCGCCGGGGCTGATCTAGAAATTGCGAATAAGCATGGAAATAACGCTTTAATACAAGCCGTCATCCATAATCGCCCGGAATGCATGAAAGAATTGATTAAGGCTGGGGCTAATATAAATGCTAAGTCCAGTAGGGGTTCAACCGCCCTTATAGTTGCTGTGGAAAACCGGCAGCTGGATGATGTGCGCTGGCTGTTAAAAAATGGCGCAGATATAGAGATTAAGAATGATAAAGAACAAACTGCTTTAATGATTGCTATTCGAAAACGCGATCAAAGCTGTATTGATCTTTTAATAGAATATGGCGCTTTAGCGCAAATATCTGATTATAAGGAAGAAACCCCTTTAAGCCTGGCGCGCCGCGCGGGCTTAACAAAACTGGCCATTCGTTTGACAAAAGAGGGCAGGGTTAAATCCAAAGAGCTGGCGGCTATTTTTAAGCTGGTGCTTGATAAAAAGGGAGATAAATTTCTTCCTCTTCATCCCATCTGGCATCCTTTGGGCGGAGAAACAGAATCGACTTATCAAGCGCGCTTAAATAATATTTTGCTCGCTGCAATTCAGCAAAAAGATTTACGCAGCGTTTTTATCGCGCTGAACAGCGGCGCCAGCCCAGAAGCGGTTTGTTTTGCCCGTACAGTTTCCCCGCTTGCCCTGGCCATGCATTTGGAAGACAAAGAAGCACTAGAATTAATGCTGGCGCATTTGGCGAAAACGCATCCTTCCGGAAAGATTGAAGAGTTTAAGAAAAAGGCGGAAGCTCAGATAAAAATTTATTACGCGGTTTTGGCGAAAACCGTGGCCAATAGCTGTTCTAGCGATAAAAAATATAAGGCCGAATTAGCAAAAAGCGTGGCGGAGAGATTTGAAAAAGGCCGCTTTATTGAAGTCGAAATCCGTAAATCTTTGCATACGCAAAGCAAAGATAGAAGATTTATGACAGAGCAGGACGTTTTTGATTTTCAGCTCAAGCTTGATGCCAATTTAGTAAGACACATTAAAAAGAACGGTATTCGAGCCAGTTTTCCTAGCATTAATAAAAATCTTGTCAGCGATCAAGAATGCGCTCAAATTTTGCAAGAGCTGATCATTATGATCATGCTGCAGCAAAGGATGCGTCTTAGCCTTCCATCTGATCCTATCAACGGCACCGGCGTAAATGTTGAGCTTACGGAATCCTTGCATGATACTTTGGTGGGTTCGGTGGCCACCGAAACCGACCGGATTATGAAAGAGTATGCGAGTAATTCTATTTATCTTCCACCGGAAATAAGACGCCAATTTGATTGGAAAAAAATATTAAGGGTCGATAAGGACGATAATCCGCAATTAGATAGAGATCCCAACCGCAACATTCTTTTAGTTGAAGAAATTTATCTTAAACAAGGTGGTATTGATCTAAGCAAACTCAAGGGGGCGGAACCTTTAACTTATTTAGCTCTACAGGAAGAAGTCTATCAAAATGAAAAAATTGAATATTCCCTTAATGGGGCCTGTTTCTTAGACAATGTGGGCGCAAGTTTATCTTATGAAGGCTCTAATATTTGTGTGCGGGACAAACTTAAAATAGTTGCTTGGGGTGCAGTCAAATATAAAGACGGACGCGTGGAAAAATACCGGCGTGATGATTGGGCCCATGAAAAATATATGGCCGAAATATTGCCTAAAACCCCTGTTTTTGAGAAGCAATTTGCCCTATTAAGCGCAATTTATTCAATTATGCCAATCGCGCAAATCATGGTGATGACGAATAATATTCCGGATTTCAGCAAATTGCCCGGGATGAACCCTTATGTAACGGAAAAGACCCAGCCCCCCGTTATTGTTAGAATCCCTAGCTTTTCCAAAAACAAACCTAGAAGCGCAGCAGAATTAAGAGATTTGCTCACCCAAGCCAGCGAGACAGGGGATTATAAAGATATCCATCTCGCTATATATGGCGGCTGTACTTATAGCAATGGCTTCACCGCCGAAGAAAAAACCCGCGCTGAGATGGCTAAGATAGAGGCGGAAGAGGCAAAAAAGGTTGCTGATGATCAAAAGGCTAGAGGTTACGTAGAGGATACCTCATGGAAAGATAGAGAAAAAGGCAATAAAGGCCTTATAGTATTTGGTAGAAGTGGAATGGTGTGGGATAAAGATAAGAATAAAGCCGTTCCTGATCCCGATCCCAACTATAAAGATGGCTCACCTTATTTTACTGATGATGCTACGGTATTTGAAAGTCATGGAATAGCAAAGAATTTGTATGAACTCTTGCAAATGAAGAAGGATAAAACATTTGGATATAGAGAAGGAATAGATATGTATGTTCTAATAGAAGATGTTCCAATTAAAGAAGGTGTTTGTGAGAACAATATTAAATTAGGAGCAGGTGGTGGTAAACAATATTATATAGCAGATCATCAGAAAGTTTTACGTCCATGTCCTCATCGGATAGATTTATACCGTGATCCTCCAGAACAGGAGAGGTGATTTATGCAAGAAGTTGACGATCTAATTAATACAGGAATGTGCATTGATAGAGAAACTGGAGAGATTAAATTTCCTAATAATCTTATTAATCTTATTATTGCACCCAATTTGACATTGGATAACTTTCTTAGAAAATATTCCAACTTAGTTATCGAAAAATCAACAATGGGCCCACCATGGATAAGATGTTGGATTTTACAAGAAAGATACGCCATGATGATATACTTTCATGGACAGGAGTTGGGATTGATAGATTTTGGAGTTAAGCAGTCCATTAAAAAACAAGATGAAGAGAATTATTCAAAGACAGAGGAAAAAAAACTAAATGACCATTTATTGTACAGATTGCTAGGCGAGCCTGACCGTCGATGGGAAGATGGCGATATTTTTTATGATTTAGGGCAGGTAAAAATTAATAGCATAACTGATGACGATCATGGCGGTGGGCCTAGTATATTAATTAGATATAAAGCCTATAAGAAGCAATAAATTGTATGCAAGAAGTTGACGATCTATTACTGTTTAGAAACCAATCATGTAATTAGGAGTTAAAGAAAACGTATGTCAACAGACCAATCCCCAAACTACGGAACCGTCTTCGGCGCTAGGCCGGGGCAGACGGCTTTTTATATGCCGCCTGAAACTTTTTTGGTGAACAGGGATGACCGTGAAAAATTATGGCGCAGCGTTCAGCAGGATGTGAGCGATTTTCATAAAAGGTTTCTTCCCACGGTGCGGCAATATGTGTTACTGGAAGATTTGGCCATACCGGTATCTGTTGCTAAAGCCAATCCTCAGCATGGGGAAGGCGGAGGTATGGTTTATTATATATCCGACTATAAAAAATTCTTACAGCCGATTGTTGAGCGGCAGAATTTAGACCGCATCGAGCCGCCCAGCATGGATTTGCGCGAGGTAATAGATTTTGAAATGAATATGGGCAACAAGCTGGATTATGTAGATCATTTGCCCAATGGCAGATTAATGGGCATTTATTTAATCCAGCCGCTGCATTTTAAGCAGATGGATGGGAAGCTGGCTTTTCCTCCAACCGTCGAACATTTTTATTGCCAAGAAAACCGTTTTTTTGCCCCCGAAGCCGGCTTCCTATGCAGTAAAACCCGCCAATTCGTCACTGGCCCTATGCCCCATCAATATCCTCCCGCAACGCCTGTTCCACCGCTTGGAAATAGGAATTAAGGCGGGCGATTTTGTCTTCGAGGGTTTTTAATTGGGGGCCGCCGTCGATGACGGCGCGGGTGAGGGTTTCGATTTCGCGCGCCAATTCCGATAATTGCAAAGCGCCCATTTGGCGGCTGGAGGATTTGAGGGTGTGGGCGGGAGCTAAAAGCTTGGCGGCGTTTTGTTCGCGGTAGGCGCTGCAAATCACTTGGATATAAGCATGCGCATCTTCCAAATAATATTCGACCATCATGGGGAATTTGCTTTTCATCGCCTGTTTTGCTTCTTGCACTAATTCGGGGTCGATAACGGGGGGAACGCTCATGTAATGCTCCTGCGGGAAGGGGAAATTTTTTCGGGAACAGCTAACCATTTTTCCAGGATTCTTTCAATATTTGGCCGCCAGCGCGGCCGCCAAAGGGATTTGGCGATGTAATCGTCCATTCCGGCTTCAAAACAGCGTTCGATATCGCGCTCCTCCACATTGGCGGTGAGGGCGATAATGGGGATATCGGGGTAATTCACGCTCTGCCGCCAGCTTTTAATTTGCCGCGCCGCTTCATAGCCGTCCATTTCGGGCATTTGGCAATCCATTAAAATCAGGTCGAATTCCTGATGGCGGATTTTTTCAACCGCAACCCGGCCATTTTCGGCGATTTCCAGGGTGGCGTTCATGGGTTGCAAAATCGCGCTGATGAATTCTTGGTGAATTTTATCATCCTCGACGATCAAAATACGGTGATGGTGAGAGGAAGCGGATTTAAGCCGATAAATCGAAGCGGGTTTGCGGCGTTTTTCCTCGGCCAGCCATTTGATCAGGATTTGCCCCAAATTTTGTTTGCGCACCGGTTTGCTTAGATAATCGCTCATGCCGGCGGAAAGGCATTTTTCGCGGTCGCCCTCCATCGCGTTGGCGGTAATAGCGATAATGGGAGTAGCGGCCAATTCCAAATTGCTGCCGGCCAGGGCGCGGATGGCCTGGGTTGCTTGATAGCCGTCCATCTCCGGCATTTGGATATCCATCAAAATCAAGTCGCATTTGCTATTGCGCAATTTTTCCAGCGCAATTTTGCCGTTTTCGGCGGTGATAACTTTGCAGCCAAAGGAACTTAAAGTATCACTGGTAAATTCGCGGTTGACGCGGTTATCTTCCACCAGCATCACGCAAGTATTTTCGAAGAATAATTCGTCAATATCGATAGAAATGCGGTCAAGCCGCTGTTTTTCGGCGGGCAGCCATTTTACCAGGGCCTGGATAATTTGCTGCTTGCGCATTGGCTTGGAAATAAAATCGCTCATGCCGGCGGCAAAGCATTGTTCTTTGTCTTCCTTCGTTGTACTAGCGGTTAAGGCGATGATCGGCAGATGATGGCCCTGACGGCGTAAAGTTTCGGTTGCGGCAAAGCCATCTAATTCCGGAATTAAACAATCCATGAAAATCAAATCGAATTTTTCGGTATTGGCTTTGGCAAGCGCCTCGATGCCGTTGATGGCGATGGCGACTTTACAGCCGACGCTTTCCAGAATTTCGGTGGCGAAACCCTGATTCACGCGGTTGTCTTCGACCAACAGAATATGCGTATTTTGAAAGTTATAACTTTCCAATTGCTCTTCGCGGCGGCGTAAAGTGAGTATCCCCTCGACCGTGATTAACCCCTCGGTTTTGCCATTGGAATAGGCTTGCCATACTTGAGAAACCGTATCGATTAAATTTTGCGCGCGCACCGGTTTGGAGAGATAGCCCGATAATCCTGCTTCTTCGAAACGTTTGGCGTAACCCTGGCCGCCGGCGGAGGTAAGAATAATTAAAGCCGTGTCGCGAATAGCGGCGTCGCTTTTAATGGTTTTAGCCAGCAATTCGCCATTCATATCGGGCATTAAATAATCCAAAATCGCCATGTGATAGGGGCGTTGCGCCTTGGCCGCTTGACGCAGCGTCGCTAGCAAGCCTTCCGCGCTTTGTGAAATATGGCAATCCATGCCAAGCGTGGATAATTGTTCTTGGATGAGGGAGGAGTTTTCCGCAATATCATCCAAAATCGCCACTCGCACGCCATGGACCGCGGTAGCCGGGGCGGTTTTTGGCGCGGCCTCGCCCGCCTCGCCGGTTTTTAAACTCATGGTGAACCAGAAAGTCGAGCCTTTGCCTTCTTCGCTTTCCAGGCCAATGACGCCGCCCATCATCCCGGCCAATTGCCGGCAAATCGCCAAGCCCAAGCCGGTGCCGCCATATTTACGGGTGGTGGAAGCATCGGCCTGCTCGAATTTTTCAAAAATCTTGTTTTGCAGGTTTTGAGGAATGCCAATACCGGTATCTTGCACCGAAATTTTGATATGATTGCTGCGCGATGGCGTTTGCGGCGTGCTGATTTCTTCGATTGTGAGAAGAACATAGCCCTTATCGGTAAATTTAACCGCATTGCTTAAAAGATTGCTGATAATTTGGCGGATGCGGTTAGGATCGCCGATAAAATAGCGCTGGGCGCCGGGTTTATAATGCACAATCAATTCGACTGCCTTTTCACGCGCGCGGACCGACATCAGTTCGGCAATATCCTCGGCTAAATGCAATAGATCGAATTGAATGGCTTCCAATTCCATGCGGCCGGATTCAATTTTTGAAAAATCCAGCACGTCGTTTAGAATATTCAGCAAAGAATCGGCCGAATTAATAACGGTGCGGGCATATTCATGCTGTTTTTTATCGAGTGAAGTTTCCAGCAAAAGCTCGGTCATGCCGATGATGCCATTCATCGGCGTACGGATTTCATGGCTCATGGTGGCCAGGAAATCGGATTTCATCCGGTTGGCTTTTTCGGCCTCGGCGCGGGCCTGTTCGAGGGCCACCAGCATAGTATTCAAAGATTGCGCCAGTTGGCCGATTTCATCGTTATTTTGTACGTTGGCAAAAGCGTTGATATCCCCTTCAGCGCGGCGGTACATGGTTTTTTGAATGCCCAGAATAGGTTTGAAAACGGAATGCGCTAGAATGCCGAAAAACAACCCGATTAAAACGGCCCATAGCAGGATTTGCAGGACGAAAAGGCCGGCAAGCACATTATCGATTTCTTGATAAATATCCTCTGTATTCAGCTTGACATAGATCAGAAAGTGATGGTTTTCATGGGCGGAAAGCAAAGCCTCAACCGCCTTTACCGCCTCTAAAGATGACTCGCCCTCTTGGAGGTAGAGGGGCCGCTCCTCAGCTTCCGCCTTATGCAGTTCGAGCATGAGACCGGGGGGTATGAGCATCTCCAGCGGCGCGTCAATAAAAGCCGGGTTGCTTGAAGCAACAACGGTACGATCTTCTCCTTCGGCGATGAAAATCTCTTCAATATTTTCCTCACCGCTTAGGCTTTCGATAAATTTTTGGCGAGCTTGAGGGTCATCATTGGTTTTTAATTTCATTTCAAGCGCTTTGATTAAAACCGCGGCGCGTTGCTCTATTTGCTGCTGCATGCTTTGATTGATATAAGAATCCATCACCCAGCTCAGCGCTCCTAAAATAACGATCGCCGCCAATATCATTTGCAGCAAGAGACGGCTAATGATGGAAGTTTTATATTTGTGAAATAATCCCATAATCATTATCCAAGGGGCGCGGAAAAAGAAACAAAGGCGGTTACTTGATTGCCGCGCGGATTATAAGAAAGCCGGTCGAAGCTAACGATATTGGCTTGTGCGATGCCGCGGCCATGATTGTCGCCTGCGCGTTTCGGGTCGAGATGAAGATAGGAATGCCAGTCAAAACCTTTGCCCTCGTCGGTAATAACGATAGTGATGCCGCTGCTTTCCCTGGTAAAAACCACATTCACTTTGCGTTTGGAATATTCCGGCATTTCGCCGCGGCGCAGCACTTCTTCGCGCCAAATACCGCGCTCAACCAAAAAACCTTTTGGCCCATAGCCGATTTCCAAATTGCCATGCTCCACCGCATTGATTAAAAGTTCGGCCAAGCCCGGCAATACCCGCGAAGGATTGGGGTAACAATTGGCTAAAAAGCACGCCAAATGTTCGGCTTCAATGAGAGTATGAAAATGCAGCGCGCAATGATCAATCAAGGTAAAACTGTTACGGTGTTTTTGCAGCTCGATGCTTAATAGGCGTTGCTGTTCAGTTTCACGCAAAGCCGCGGTCAAAACCGATTTCAATATTTCTGGCAGCACCGGCTTGGTGAGATAATAAAAAACCCCTGCGTCAATCCCTTCCTTGATCTGCTCCGGCTTATCCGATCCGGTTTGCATTACGACGGGAATCCTGGCAAGCCGGTGGTTCTTTTTTATTTTGGCAATCAACTGCAAACCGTCCATTTCCGGCATTTCATGGTCGAGCAGAATCACATCAACCGCGGTTAAATCTTTGGTAAGGTGATCATAGGCCTCGCGGCCATTACGGGCTTCGATCACTTCATGATTCATCTCCGTTAGCATATGGCTTAGCATCATCATCAAAACGCGGTCGTCTTCCACCACCATGATTTTGCTGCTTGGCTTTGGCGCCAGGGCAATTACCGCCGTGGAATCGGCGAAGGAAGATGAAACAGGGGCGATCATTGTTTATGTACCTATCTTGAACCGGCTATGGCGGCATATCCGCGCGTTCAATCAGCAGTTGTAATACTTTTTGATGGTAGCGATTCGCGGCTTAAGAAAGAATTAAGCGGAAGGTGGGATAGGGGGTTTTATACTTATGGAAAGAAAGCGGGCCGGTTTTTATGCCATGGCTGGAAGAAGAAAGCGCCCGATTTCCGCTTGGCGCAAATAATCGCGGTACATATCGTTAATGCAAAACACCAATGCCGAGGGCATGACAAGAATATCGGCCTGGCCTTCGGCCACGGCTTCTAAATAATCGCCAACCGTGCCTTGCCGCGGCAAAGGAATGAAATGACTGTGCGATAAGCGCTTTTGCAATTCTTGATAAGGAGGGTAATGCAGCAAGGCCGCAATGCGCACATCATGTTGATCGATGCGCGCGATGTTATAATCGAAACGGTGATCATCACGCCGGACAATAAGGGCGCAGACCATCATCGGCGATGAATTATCATTGGCCAGGCAATAAAAGCCGTTTGTTTTATTATTAAAAGATAGAAACGGGGCGATAGGGCATGCCCTTGCCCCAAAAACGGATTTCCCCTGATTGTTTTTAACAACTGCCCCCATTTTTCCCTCTGTTCAACTCGGCCGGCCTGTATCAGGCGATTATTTGCGGTTTTTTTATAGCCGTAGCGGTTATTTTTTTGTACGCTGTTAATATTCGTTAAAGATATTTTAGTATCTTTATAAGGTATGAAGCTAATGCAGATCAGCCATGAAGTCAAGAGCTTTGACCAGCAAAATCGCATTTTTTTCTTCTAGCTAAAAACCGCTCTAAATTAGGGCAGGGAAAGTTAATTTGAGAGGCTGGTTTCTTCCTCTCATTCATAGTAAAAAGCTTTTTCCATGCGGTTTTTGTATAGCTTAGCCCGCTTTCGCTTTTTACTCCGCCTGCTGGGAATGGCATTGGCCGCCTATGTTTTTGTGGGCGCATATTTGACCATTTTTCAGCGCGATTTTATTTATCTTCCCGATACAACCCCTCCCTCGCTTGCCGGCCTTAATGTGGCCGGAATGGAAGAGATTATTGTTCCTGTTACGGAACCAGATGGGACTGGACTTTTATTAAAATCCTGGTATCATCCTCCCCGTGCGCCGGATAATCCGGTGGTTATGTATTTTCAGGGCAATGGCGGAAACATAGGTTGGCGCAATGAAAAAATTCGTTTCTTTGTTAATGCTGGGTATGGTGTTTTCATGGTGGGCTACCGCGGCTATGGCGCAAACCCAGGTCACCCCACCGAAGCGGGCCTACGCCGGGACGCCGCTCACGCGCGCCTTATCCTCGACAATCTCTTACGGCGGGGGCAACGCCAATCAATGCGGCGGCCGCGTGTGGTGTGTTACGGCGAATCCCTCGGGGCCGGATTATGCATACAAATCGCGGCTAGCGTACCGGACTTCGCCTTACTTTTACTTGAGGCTCCCTTCAAGTCGCTCGCTGACGTCGCCGCTCACCGATATCAATTATACCCCCTTAATATCCTATCCTGGCTATTAAAGGATAAGTTCGATTCCATTCATAAAATCGCAGCGGTGCGAACGCCTATTTTATTTCTTCATGGCCAGAAAGACGCCATCACGCCGGTGGAGCATAGTTACGCCTTAATGGCCGCCGCCAATGAACCCAAAGAAGGCTGGTTCCCCGAAGATGGCGGGCATAATGATTTATCGAAATTCGGCTCGCATGAACGCGCCCGTGAATTTATCGATAAATATTTACCGCCCAAGGTAAAGCCATGAAAACCAAACCGCCGCAATTGGGGCCGCTCTTAGCTATTGCTGTTTTGCTTGGTGTTCTTGGCGCCGGACTGTATTACCAATCCGACTCTGAGGCCACCGTTTTTCCAGTCACGCAAATTTCTGTTCACACCGATCAAGGCCCGCAATTATTTCAAGTGGAATTGGCCTTAACGCCGCAAGCGCAGGCGCAAGGGTTGATGTTCCGCAAACAAGTAGAGGCGGGGAAGGGAATGCTGTTTGTTTTTCCGCAAAACCAGCCGCTGTATTTTTGGATGAAAAATACCTACCTGCCCCTTGATATGATTTTCATCGATGATAAATGGTTCATCCAACACATTCACCCCAACGCCAAACCGAAAGATGAAACTTTGGTGCCATCAATGGCGCCGGCAAAATACGTCCTTGAGATTGCCGGCGGGGAGAGTGAAAGATTGGGCATTAAAGAAGGCGATCGGGTGTTGCTGGATAGGGTGCCTTAGAAGGCTAAGCTTTATGGAGAATTTTATGGAGTGGTGTAGTTTAGTAATAAAATCAGTCTTTAATACCATTTGGAGGAATATAGAAGGCATATTTCAGAGTTGGTCAGTTTTTTCTGATGTTCTTACAGCTTTTGGTACTCTGGTATTAGTTATATTGGCATTGATAGGGTTTAATGCCTGGAAACAGCAAATTTCCATGCAAAGAAAGGCAACTTTTATTGATGAATTACTTCACACGATATATGAATATATAGATGCTATGGGGGGGCCAGTCCAATCTGTTAGATTTATTAAATATGGTTTTGAGGCATACTCCGACACAGAAAAACTAAGGCAAAATAATAATAAACATGCGGGCATAATTACTTATATTAAAAAAAATGGAGAAAATGATTCTAAGCGTTTATTTGAACGTCTTAGAAATGTTCGCCCTTTTAAATCTAGGCTGCATTTTTTGATAATTAAAGGCGGATTATTTAAATTTGAAGATTATTCAACATGTGCTACTGCTTGTAGGTCATTAACAAGTTCTTATGATCAAATAGAAGCATTAGCAGCTATGATAAGTAGTCCTCTTATGAATTGGGAAAATCCGAAAGTTAAGGAGATGTTAGATAAGTTAGCTCTGCTGGATGCCTTAAATATAGAAAATAATTTATCCACTAACCTCGAAATACTTATTAAGTTTATAGAATCTATTTATGGTAAGTTATTTAAATAGAATCACCAAGCTCTCGTTTAATGGTCGCTAATACATCACCATATGTCTCTCTTATATTTCCTTTGGAAAATCTAATTTGTTGAATGCCCTCTAAATTGGAGAATTTTTCAACGTCTGCTTCTAATAGTACAATGGCGCGGCTAAAACCCAGCTTTCCTTGAAATAATCCGATTTCATGAATAACATTTTGTCGAGCGCGAGATTTACCATTTGGTTGCTCGTCTTCTGCAGTTAAGACAAGAAATGCTATTGAAGATTTTGAGGCCATTTCATCAAGGATATCTCTAATAGTGTGTCCAGCTCTTGTGCCAGTTTCGTATGCCTCGATACAATAATGATGTTGCTCTTGCAGATGATCTTTCAAGTCTCGCCACTGTTTATCATGTCCATGGCCAATAAAAACAATAGGCGGTTTTTTAGGAGTGGGCGGCGGCTGAACTATAGAGTTGTTATGATGAGACTCAAAAATAGAAAAAATTCTTTGAATATCTTGCGTTTTTGTTCCTTTGACTAATACACGAGTAGTAAAAAACGCGTCACCTGTTATGCGAAATCTAGCATCATTAAAAATGATGTCGATTGTGAACCAACTCTTACTTTTTCTATAATCTTCAAAAAATTCGTCTTCATTATCATGTTCCCAGGTTGAATCATCTATGTGAACACTAAGTTGAGCATAAGTTTTTTGAGAGCTATTAGGTTTTGGATAAAGACTTAAGAATAAATTAATAGCTTCCTTTAGAACTTCTACTGAAAATCTAGTATTGTTGTAATCTTTAGATCTTTGCATGATTCAAGACTGCTATAAGGTAAATTCTTTACAAGGGTGCTTAAAAATGGTCGGGGCGAGAGGATTTGAACCTCCGACCCTCTGCTCCCAAAGCAGATGCGCTACCAGGCTGCGCTACACCCCGACTGATTCTGCTATAGCACGCTTGATACCTATCACCAAGCATTGTTGCAGGGCGGGGCTTGGCCGGCGTCCGGCTGAGGGCTATAATGGCCCCATGCAAGTACGAATTTACCGCCCCGCCAAAACCGCCATGCAAAGCGGAAGGCGTAAAACCAAGAATTGGCTGATTGAATTTCCGCCCTCGGATCCGTTAAAGCCGGAACCGTTAATGGGCTGGGTTTCATCAGAAGATACCCAAAAACAAATTCAATTGGAATTTGACAGCCAAGAAAACGCCATCGCCTATGCGATGGCCAAGGGCTATTCCTATGTGCTGGACAAGCCGGAGGAGCGTACCCCCAAAAACAAAAGCTACGCCGATAATTTCCGCTATAATAAGCCCGGAACAAACAACTAGAAAATTGGCGTCCCCGATACGATTCGAACGTACGACCTACTGCTTAGAAGGCAGTTGCTCTATCCAGCTGAGCTACGGGGACAATGGTAATCGACTTCATCCTACTTATCATCCCCTAGTTCTTTAAGCTTACGCCAAAGTCTATCGACTTTGGCTAGGGCCAGCTGAGCTACGGGGACAGCATAGGTACCTTATACGCAGATGATTGAAAGATTTCAAAGATTCCCCCCGCAGGCCCGCTTATTTTTCGGGTTTTTTAAGACAAAAAAAAGCCGGAAGACCATAAGGCATCCGGCTTGGAGGTTACAGGAGGGTACGAGATGAACAGTTCGCCGTAGCGAACTGACCCTTGCAACTTATAACGCAGTGCAAAATAAAGCAAGGGAAAAATCTTATTTATCAACAGGATGCAGTGTTTGTTATAAGTGTTTGAAACTATTAATGTTTGTTAATTTTTGCACCCCATTCGCTCCAGGCCCCATCATAGATAGGCGCCACAAATTTGCCTAAAACTGCCAACCCTAGCGCTGGAATGCAGGCGGTGATGCCTGAACCGCAGCTCATAATCACGGGTTTTTCTAAATCAACGCCGGTTTTGGCAAAAATCTGCCGCAATTCTGCAGGGTTTTTAAAAGTTTGATCATCGCGCAGCATGGCGGAAAAAGGCAAATTACAGCTGCCGGGAATATGGCCGGAAGGCAAATTGGGGCGTGGTTCGGGAGCTTTTCCTTGGAATCTTTCCACGCTTCTGGCGTCGATTAATTGTGCGGCGCAAGATTTGATGTTGGCGGCGATTTGATCATAATCGCGCAGCAGAGCAGGATTTGGGCGGGCGGTAAATTCTTTTTCCGTAATTTGTGATTGGCCGGAATTAATTTTTCTTTTCTCCGCCCTCCATTTGGGCAGGCCGCCATCCAAGACCGCCACCTTTTCATGGCCGAAATAGCGGAACATCCACCAAACCCTGGGGCTGGTGAAGATTCCTTGGGCATCGTAAATCACCACGGAGTCATCATTGCCGATGCCAAGCTTGCCCACATGCTCCGCAAAAACTTCAGGGGCGGGGAGCATGTTCGGTAAATCAGTATTTTTATCGCGGCAATTTTCCAGATCGAACGGGGCGGCGCCCGGAATATGGGCAATGGCGAACTCCGCCAAATTCTTGCCGCCTTGATAGCTTCCGGCATCTAAAATTTTAAGCGCGGGATCATCTAAATGATCGGCCAGCCATCCGGTGGTGACCAAGGGAAGCGGCATCATGCTTGCAGCTCCGTCAATATTTTTTCCTGGTTCAATAACAGCCACTGCACTGCGGCTAACATTAAACCATTGCGCCATTTGGGGGTATAAAGATTGGCCGCTAAATTTTTAATCGGCACCGCATGCACGCGGATATTTTCCCCCTCATCGCTCTTGCCGTGAATGCCTCCGGCCTTGGCGCTATCCGCCAAAGCGGTAAAAACATGCGTGGTTTCATTAATCGCGCCGGGGCTGGGCATAAAGGTGATAGCATGGCGGAGCTTTTTAATTTCAAGCCCGCTTTCTTCCTTCATTTCCCGCGCGGCCACATTTTCCAAGCTTTCGCCATTTTCGATAAGGCCGGCCGGAATTTCCATTTGCCAGGGATCATGGCCGCTTAACTCGGCGGGCAGGCGGTATTGCTCAACCATAACAAGAGCTTTTCGATTCGTATCGATGGGAAGGATGCAAACCGAATCGCCGCGCACGCAAACTTCGCGGCTCATCACTTCGCTCCACCCGCCTTGGAACAGGGGCAGGCGCAATTGATAGCGGTAAATCTTTAAGTGCCCTTCCCACAGGGATTCTTTATTGATAAGCTGGGCCTTGGATTGGGTCATTGCCTATCCTTACTCCAGAATTGGACGCATGAAAACCTTAACTTTATTACGCCACGCGACCGCCGTGCAAAATGTGCAGATGGAAGACATCGACCGCGAGCTTGCGCCCCAAGCCGAGGACGAGGTCGCCTCGATCATTAATCAATGGGAAAACAAAGATAAAATCGAGCGGGTGTTATGTTCAACCGCCAAACGCACCCGTCAAACCTATGAAATGATCAGAATGTTCCTGCCCGCCGAGCATAAGGCAATTTTTTTACCCGAACTTTATAATGCGGGGGCGCAGCATATGCGCGATTTCATCGCCATCGAAGGGGAGGGCGCCGAGCATATTTTGACCATTGGCCATAACCCCGGCATCCATCAATTGGCATTAAAGCTAAGCCATAACGCGCGGGCGATCGAACGCGGCTATCCGCCCGCCGCCCTAACCATCTTGGAATTCAAAGGTTCCAATTGGGGCGAACTCAACCGCCCCAATTGCCATTTGCTGCAGTTTATCGAGCCGCATTTGTAATAGATTCCGGCCATTCAATAGCAATGCGCTGCACTTCATTTTCTTCCAGCGACAAGAGATGGATTTGCCAGGGAAAACCGGCGCTTTTATTCAGCGGCTGAAAATGCAGCAATTGGGCATTACCGATTCTAGGGATTTTTTTTCCAAATAGACGGCCAAGGCTGTAAATCACGCCGCCATGAGTAACAACTAATACCGGCGCGGGCAGCGCCAATGCCTGGGCCAAGCCTTTTTTAATTCGCGCATCGAACTGGGCGTAAGTTTCTCCGCCTTTAGGATCGTAATTTAAATCGCCATATTCGGGAAAATCGCCCCAGGGCTTGCCTTCCCATTCACCGACAAAATGTTCTTTGATATCGTCGTGCGCCGATAAAGGAAAAGAGCTTTCCAAATACTCATGGATCACCCGTGCAGTTTCCGCGGCGCGGATAAGAGGGCTATGGCATATATGATTTAAGCGGATCCCGGCAGTTTTAATAATTTTTCCCAACTGGGCGGCCTGCTCATAACCAAGCCGGGTCAAAGGCGAATCATGACCGCTGCCGGCCATGATCTGTTCGACGTTGGATTGACTTTGCCCATGACGGGTTAAGTAAAATTCAACGGCGGGCAGAGGCATGGATTATCTCTGCAAAGCGAGGGTGTTTACTAATGTATAGCGGATAGAGCGATCGCGTAAATTGGGGGTATCGATGATCCATTCCTTGCCGCGTAAAATGAAGCGCAAGACAGCGCCATTATCGACTTTAGTTTTAAGTTTATCAAAGCCGCAAAGCTCCAGCATTGCATCCAGCACGCGGCCATGAACAATGAGAAAAGGCGGCGCTTCGCGTGGCTTGGTGCGGCTTGCCACTTCGCTCATTCCTTCATTGATGCGTTCCACAAAATCGGGCCGCCATTTTTCGCCATTCGGCGGGTCTATGTCTTTCATTGCCAGCGGCAATACTTCATCCAAAGGTTTTCCCGACCAATCGCCGGCTATTTGCTCTTTCAATTGAGGCACAGCGATAACAGGAACCGGGGCAACTTGACGAATGACATTGGCTGTTTGTTCGGTACGGATCATGCCGGTGTGAACGATCATCGAAGGGCAGGGCAGATGCGCAACCAATTGCGCCAAATTTTGCGCTTGTTCTAACCCTTTTTCGGTTAAAGGCGCGTCAAGCAATCCATCGGCCATGCGCTTTTCAGCGTTAGCAACGCATTCAGGGTGCCGCGCGGCATGAAAAAGAGAAAGGGCCAAAGACATGGCCCAATACTAACAAAGGATGGAAGTTTGTAAACGGAAAAATATCTTAGCTTTTAGGCGATGATGTCGAGCAACTGATCGGTCATATCGCCGGCGGCTTTTAACACTTGGCCGGAAGCTTGGGCCGAAACGCCCGCTTCTTTGGCGGCGAGAAGCGCTTGAAATACATCGGGCTCGCTGACGCTTTGCGAAGCCTCAACATTAGCCGCGCGCACCACATCGGTAAGTTTTTCGCCGGCTCTTGCGAACGCGCCGACTGCAACACTGGCAATAGGTCCAAGCATGATACCCCCTCTGTAACCCCAGCTTGAGGATAGCAATAAGTCGTTAAGAAGTGATGAAAGGGGCTAAGAGATAGAAAAATAAGGAAATTTGGCTCGCCTTTGATAGGGATCGAACCAGCTAAGCAAAGCCGAAGGCTTTGTTAGCAAATAAGACGTGGGTTCGCTAGAAATTGAGAGAAATTTGGCTCCCTGGGTAGGGATCGAACCTACGACCAAGCGATTAACAGTCGCTTGCTCTACCGCTGAGCTACCAGGGAATCAGAAGCCAGAGTCAATATCAGATGTCGCTATAAGAAATCAATAGGCTTTCTGATAGTGCAATTGGAGGCCTGGAGCGGAATCGAACCGCTATACAAGGATTTGCAATCCTCTGCATCACCACTCTGCCACCAGGCCGCCCCGATGTTTTGGCAGAGGATGGGCGTAAAAGCAAGACGGCCTGTTGTCATCCCACCTAAAAACCGCTAGGAATAAGGGCATGTCGCAAACTTTACCTTCCGCAAATATTTACGAAACCGCCCGCCAAAATATGGTTGATGGCCAGGTTCGCACCAATAAAGTCGCCGATCAGCGCCTTTTGGCGGGGCTGCGCGCCCTGCCGCGCGAAGAATTTTTACCGGCCGATTTGCGCGCCAAAGCTTATATTGATGATGATATTATTTTGCCCCAAGGGCGCTTTCTATTAGAGCCGTTGGTATTAGCGCGCCTTATTCAGGCGCTTGAAATAGCGCCCAGCGACCGGGTTTTAGATGTGGGATGCGCCAGCGGTTATGCGGCATGTTTACTAAAAATGTTGGCAAGTGAAGTCGTTGCCTGCGAAGAAAATCCCGACCTAGCCGCTGCAGCCCAAGTCAACACCGCCCGTTTTGCGGGGGCAGGGGTGATGGCGCTTAAAGCGCGGCCGAATGAAGGGTTTCCTTCCCAGGCGCCTTATGACGCTATTTTAGTGGAGGGCGCTTGCGTCAGCGTGCCTACCCCTTTGCTCGACCAATTGGCGGAAGGCGGGCGTTTGACAACGGTCATTCGCACCGGCAAAGGCCTGGGCAAGGCGATGCTGTATAAGCGCCAATATAAAAATATTTCCGGACGGGTCTTGTTCGATGCCGGCGTTCCCTATCTCATTCCGCCGGCGAATGAAGATAAGTTCGTTTTTTGACGCGCGCTTAAAAATAGTAAAATGGAAATCATCCGCGATCCGGAAATTCAAATCACCTGCCAAGTCTTGCAAGAATGGCTGAAAGAAAAGCCTATGCTGCTATTGCTGGATGTGCGGGAAAATTGGGAGTTGGATATTTGTAAAATGCCGGGCGCGGTTCACATTCCGCTTGGCAATTTGCCAACGCGCTTTGAAGAATTGCCCAAAGACCGGTCAATCGTGGTGTTTTGCCATCATGGCATGCGCTCGCTGAAGGGAGCCGCTTTCTTGCGCGCTCAAGGACTAAGCCAGGCGGTCAGCCTTAGCGGCGGCATTGATAAATGGGCGCGGGAGGTCGATTCCAGCCTTAAAACCTATTGAAATTGTTTCCCTAACAGGGGGAATAGGGCAACTAATCCACCGTTTTTTTACGCAAATACTTGATAAGCCTTGTAAGTTTTGGCGCTTTCCCATACAAAATGTGAAAATCATCTTTTTGGCACCAATTTGTATATATCATCATCATGACGCCGGCTGATAAAGCACAAGAACCTTCGATGGAAGAAATCCTTGCTTCCATCCGGCGTATTATTGCCGAAGAAGACGACGGCGATGGCACGGCCAAAGCTAAAATCGTTGAAGCTGTTGCACAGGCTGATGGCGCACCGCCACCGCCGCCTGCCGCTCCGGCTGCGCCCGCTACTCCTGATGCTCCAGCTCCGGCTGCAGTTTCTCCTGCCGCACCTGCAGCGCCAAATGCACCTTCGGCGCCTCCTGCTGCGGCTCCGCCGCCTGCGGCAGGAAAAGCACCGCCGCCGCCACCGCCTTCAGCACCGAAAGCGCCACCGGCTCCGGCAGCACCTGAAGGCCCATTGGTTCTAACAAAAGTGGTTGCTGATACGCCAGCGCCGCCGCCATCTGCTCCCAATCAGCCGCCGCAAGCGCCTCCTGATGCTCCGCCGCCAGCCCCTGAAGCGGCGGCCGAAAAATTAGCCGAACAAATTTTAGCCGATCCCGCTGTCGTTGAAGCGGCGGCCGAACAACCTGCTCCAACCCCCGCTCAAGAAACGCCCCCCCAGACCGCCGTTGCACCCACCCCGCAGCCGGCGAAGGAGAATAAACCTATGGCCGATGAAATTCCCGAAAATTTCGATGCAAGCGCTGACCGCAAAATTGTTTCGCCGCCTACCGCTTCCAAGGCCACTTCCTCTTTCGAGGAATTGGCGGGCGCCGTGCATGCGCGTGGCGCAGCGCTGGGCAATGTTAACCAGACTTTGGAAGATTTGGTGAAAGAGCTGATCCGTCCGCACCTTAAAGCTTGGCTAGATCAGCATCTGCCGGGAATCGTCGAAAAATTGGTCCGCGCCGAAGTGGAGCGGATGGGCCGCGAAGCCGAAGAACGCCGTTCCCTGCTCTAGAGAAATCTTTTATAGTAAGGCAGCGAAACGGGGCCAGGCAGGCTGCCGTAAATAAGGGTTTTTGGGATGCTTGATAAAACATATAATCCGGCCGAGATCGAAGAAAAATTCTACGCCGCCATGGAAAAAAGCGGCGCTTTCGCCGCGCATCCTGAATCAATCAAGCCGCCTTTCACCATTATGATGCCGCCGCCTAATGTGACCGGCAGTTTGCATATTGGGCATGCGCTGACATTCACTTTACAAGATGTTTTAATCCGCTATCAGCGCCGTTTGGGCAAAGATGCATTATGGCAGCCCGGAACCGATCACGCCGGTATCGCAACCCAAATGGTGGTCGAGCGCCAATTGGCCGAACAAAAAATTAGCCGCCACGATTTAGGCCGGGAAAAATTCCTGGAAAAAGTTTGGCAATGGAAAGAGGAATCGGGCGGGACAATCACCAAACAGCTCCGCCGCCTTGGCGCTTCGGCCGATTGGGGGCGGGAGCGCTTTACCATGGATGAGGGCCTTTCGGCCGCGGTGCGGAAAGCCTTTGTTGAGTTGTTCAAGGCCGGTTTAATTTACCGCGCCAAGCGCCTGGTTAATTGGGATCCGAAACTTCATACCGCGATTTCCGATATTGAAGTCGAGCAGCGCGCGGTGCAAGGCAGCCTGTGGTATTTTAAATATCCAATCGAAAATTCCGATCAATTCATTACCATCGCCACCACGCGCCCCGAAACCATGTTGGGCGATGTGGCGGTTGCCGTTCATCCGAAAGATTCGCGCTATAAAGATTTGGTTGGAAAATTCGTTATAATGCCCATTACCGGGCGTAAAATCCCCATCATCGCCGATGATTATGTCGATCAAACCAAGGGTTCGGGCGCGGTCAAAATCACTCCGGCGCATGATTTCAACGATTTTGAAGTTGGCAAACGCCACAAGCTGGAATCAATCAATATATTCGATAAAAACGCCGCCATTATCGCAGGCCCCGGCGTGCCCGCCGAGTATGTGGGAATGGACCGCTTTAAAGCCCGCGCCAAAATTGTCGCGCAAATCGAAGAGCTGGGGCTGCTGGAAAAAATCGAAAAAAATTCCATGACCGTGCCGCATGGCGACCGTTCGGGCGTGGTGATTGAGCCCTGGCTTACCGATCAATGGTTTTGCGACGTCAGCACCATGGCCGCGCGCGCCATTAAAGCGGTAGAAGATGGCGATATTAAATTCGTTCCTGAAAAATGGGCCAATACCTATTACAATTGGATGAACAATATCCAGCCCTGGTGCATTTCGCGCCAATTATGGTGGGGCCATCAAATTCCCGCCTGGTTTGACGAGCAGGGCAATTATTTTGTGGCGCTGGATGAAAAAGACGCCGTAAGCCAGGCCGGGAAGAAACACGGCAAGCCCGTCAAGCTTACGCGCGATTCTGATGTGTTGGATACCTGGTTTTCTTCGGCCCTTTGGCCCTTCTCCACGCTGGGCTGGCCGCAAGATACAACCGAGCTTCGCCGCTATTATCCGACCGATGTGCTGGTGACCGGCTTTGACATTATTTTCTTCTGGGTCGCCCGTATGATTATGATGGGATTGCATTTCACTAATGAGGTCCCCTTTAAGACAATTTACATGCATGCCTTGGTGCGCGATGCGCAGGGGCAAAAAATGTCGAAATCCAAGGGCAATGTGATGGATCCTTTGGCCTTGATCGATAAATTCGGCGCCGATGCTTTGCGCTTTACCTTAAGCGCTTTGGCCGCGCCTGGGCGCGATATCAAGCTTTCCGAAGACCGTATCGCCGGTTACCGCAACTTCGCCACCAAATTATGGAATGCAACGCGTTTTTGTGAAATGAATGGCTGTGTGTTCGATCCCAAATTCGATCCGGCCCAAGTCAAGGGCACTTTGAACCGCTGGATTATCCAGGAAGTCGTGATGATGAAGGCGGAATTCGAGCGGGCGATGGAAGAATACCGCTTTGATGAAGCGGCGCGCCTTCTATACAAAACCGCCTGGAATGATTTTTGCGATTGGTATATCGAACTATCAAAGCCGGTGTTGCAGGCCGAAAACCATCCTGAAAAACTAGAAACGCAAAACACCGCCGCCTGGATGCTGGCGCAATTGATTAGTTTGCTGAATCCCTTGATGCCTTTTATCACCGAAGAATTGGCTGAAAAACTTGGCACCAATGGCGGCAAGCTTTTAATCACAGCCTCTTGGCCCGATTATTCGGCCATTAAAAAAGATCAAGCGGCTATTGATGAAATCCGCTGGTTAATTGAGCTTATTTCCAATATCCGCTCGGTACGCAGTGATTTGAAAATCCCGCATACTGAAAAGCTAACCCTTTTGCTGCGCGGGACTAATGCCATTTCCAAACAGCGTTTTGCAACGCATATGAACGCGATTCTGCGTCTATCTAATTTGGGCAAGGTGGAAGAGGGCAATGCCAGCGGCAGCGGCGTTGAGATTCCCTATCAAGAATTAAGCATGTTTTTAGTAACCAACAATTTGGTTGACCTGAACGAAGTTCGCGCAAAACTGAATAAAGAAATTAAAGAGGTCGATGCCGAGATTGAAAAAATTAAAGTGCGTTTATCCAATCCCGATTTCACGGCCAAAGCACCCGAAGAGGTGGTTGATGAAATTAACGAACGCCGCGAACAGTTTTTAAATACCAAAGATAAGCTGGAACAAGCATTAAAACGCTTGGCGGGTTAATAACTAAGCGCATATTACCCTATGCTTTGTACTTAAAATAAGCTTTTGGTCAGCTTAAAACTTGCCCCAAAAATGCGTAATATTTTCAAGGCGGGGTTTCTTGTAATCTATTGAAAATAAAGGACTATCCGGCTTAAAAAATTAGATAAAATTGTCGGCAAATAGTGCTATTTCGTAAACGGATACTCAACTTTAGCCCCGTAAGATGGCTCCATAAGCGGCTTGATAGGTAAACAAAAGCAAAGCCGCAAGGATGCAATCGCGAAATGAACAGGCTGGCCCATATAAAGCCCGTCATCCGCGCAAAAGTAGGGGGCAAAAATGATCGGCTTTAAATTATCGAATATTCTTTTTATGGCCTTGGGCGGCGTCGTTGTCGAATTGGTGAGGTTGATTTTCGCTTTAGCAATTTGGCCGGTGCGTTTGGTCTTAAAAATCGTTACCGAGGTTTTAAGTTTCATCGGTCTTTGCGTAGTAAGCCTGATGCAGGCGATTGGCATGCTGCTGGGCTTTGGGCCTAAGACCCGCTATTTCGTGCGCGATGAAGAAGTGCTGGATGTTATCAACCCATCTTTATTGCCGGTAACGGCGAACGGGCCGCGGTTGAATCACTATAAGACGGCCGGAGAAATGATTGCCGCACGTAGTATCGATCCGCGTTTATTAGCGGCGGTGCGGCAGAAACATCAGCGGGCGGTATTCGTTCATACCTTTAAGAACGAGATTGTTGCCCGTTAAAAGTTAGTTAGAGTGAGCAGGGAAAGAGAGCCGGGCGGTCACGGGTGCGTGATCGCTCGGTTTTTCCATTTTGCGGGGTTTTAAATCGATAGCGCTTGCCTCAAGAAGATCGGCAGCCTGGGGCGATAGCAATAAATGATCTATCCGCAAGCCGTCATTCCGTTCAAAGGCGCCTTGGCGGTAATCCCACCAGGAATATTCCTCCGCCTTTGGGTTGGCGGCGCGCCAGGCATCCAGCATCCCTAAATGAAAGAGAGAACGTAAAGCGGCGCGTTCGGGTTGGCTGAACAGCACTTCGCCTTGCCAGGCGCCGGGGTTATGAACATCGATTTCTTCCGGCGCTACGTTGAAATCGCCGCCTAGCACGAAAACTTCTTCTTTTTGCAGCAGGTATTTCACATGCTCATACAGGCGGCGATAGAATTTTAATTTATAGGCATAGGCATCGCTGCCAACGCTTTGGCCATTTGGCACATAGACGCTTGCCACCCGCACGCGGCCCGGCAAAGTCACTTCGATATAGCGCGCATGATCATCGGCCGGATCGCCGGGCAAAGCGGTTAGTTCAACCGTGATAGGAGTTTTCGATAAAACCGCAACGCCATTATAGGTTTTTTGGCCCGCAACCGCGCTGTGATAACCCAGTTTTTTTACTTCCTCGGTTGGAAAGTTTTCATTGACGCACTTTAATTCCTGCAACAGTGCCACATCAGGCTTGGCCTCTTTCAGCCAAGCTTGAAAAATATCCCATCTGGCTTTAATGGAATTGACATTGAAAGTGGCGATTTGCATGAGAAAACCTTTAACATTCTGTCACCCCCGCGAAAGCGGGGGTCCATTGTTCCGACAACGGAGGGGTTGAAGGATGGATTCCCGCTTTCGCGGGAATGACGAAAAGATTACTAAAGCGTTCCTCCTCCCTAGAAGGGGAATATATTATTGCGGGGAGAAAGAACCGCCGCAGCCGCAGGATGATTTCGCCTGCGGATTGCGGATTTGGAAGAAGGAACCCGATAATTCTTCGACATAATCAATTTCCGAGCCGGCCAAATAGGGCAGGGACATGGTATCGATCACCATTTCCACGCCATCGCGGCTGAAAACTTTATCGTCTTCGCCCACCTGATCATCAAAGCTTAATTGATATTGAAAGCCGGAACAGCCGCCGGTTAGCACGGTTACGCGCAGGCGTAAATCGGGGTTGGCGTCTTTCTGGCGCAATTGCGCAATGCGCTTGGCGGCGTTTTGGCTTAAGGTAAGGCTTAGATTTTCTTGCATGGACTCAATCCTCAATGGTTGTTTCTTTAAATATAGCGTTGAAGTTATTGATATTCAAGCCCGGCCCGGCTAGGTTGTGGCATGAGTTTTTCTTATGCCCCCTATGCCTGTAATCCGGCCCAAAGCCGCGGCCGCTTCTTAAAAGAACCTGCCCCCAAAGACCGCAGCGAATTTCAGCGCGACCGCGACCGCATCATTCATTCGGCGGCCTTCCGCAAGCTTGAATATAAAACCCAAGTTTTTGTCAATCATGAAGGCGATTATTACCGCACGCGGCTGACGCATTCTTTAGAGGTCGGCCAAATCACCCGCAGCATTTGCCGGGCGCTGGAATTAAACGAAGATTTGGCTGAGGCGATTGCGCTGGCGCATGATTTGGGCCACACGCCCTTTGGCCATGCCGGCGAAGAAGCGCTGAACGAGGCGATGCAGCCCTTCGGCGGATTCGATCACAATGATCAAACTTTACGTGTGCTGACCTATTTAGAAAGCCGCTATGCCCAGTTTCATGGCTTGAATCTCACTTGGGAAACATTAGAGGGTGTCGTTAAACATAACGGCCCCAAGACCGGCAAATTGCCGCCAACCATCAAAGCCTTCAATGAAAAATATGATTTGGCGCTCAGCACCTTCCCAAGCCTAGAGGCGCAAGTGGCGGCCCTGGCCGATGACATCGCCTATTGCAATCATGATATTGATGATGGGTTGAATGCAGGTTTGTTTAGCCTTGAAGATTTAAAAGGCATTAAATTTATTCGCGGCATGGTCGAGGCAATTCAAAAACGCCATCCCAAAATCGAAGAAAAACTTTTAATCGCCGAATTGGTGCGCGATTTAATTGGCGTGATGGTGAATGATGTGCTGGCCGAAACCCGCATGCGCCTGAAAGCCACGGGCGCCGATAATGTGGAAAAGGTGAGGCACGCTAAAAAACTCTTAGTCGATTTTTCACCGCAGCAGGCGGAAAATAATCAAATCTTAAAAGAATTTTTGATGAAAAACATGTACCGCCATTGGCGCGTCAACCGCATGACCAGCAAGGCAAGGCGCATTGTGAAAGATTTATTCGGCCTGCTTATTAAAGAACCCGAATGTATGCCAACCGAATGGCGCGCCCGCATTGATGAACCAACCCCCGCCCAAACCGCCCTGGTCGTCGCCGACTACATCGCCGGCATGACCGACCGCTTTGCGATCGAGGAGCATCAAAGGTTGTTTGATTTGTATAAGAGATCGTAAATTATGAACATCTTCGCCGAAATCCGCACCAAAGTTATTGCCGCTGTTGATGCCTTGGTTAAAGAAGGCAAACTGCCATCGGGTTTGGATACTTCCAAAATCACCGCCGAGCCGCCGCGTGATGCTAGCCATGGGGATGTGGCGACCAATGCGGCGATGGTGTTGGCGAAGCCGGCCAATCAAAATCCGAAGGCGTTGGCGGAATTGTTGGTGGCGAAATTGCAGGGGGATAAGGATATTGTTTCCGCCACTGTTGCAGGCCCGGGTTTTATCAATTTAACTTTGCAGGGCGATTTGTGGCTGAAAATTTTACCGACCATTTTGCGGGAAGGCGCCGAATACGGTTCCTCTAAAGTCGGGCAGGGGCGGCAGGTGAATGTGGAGTTTTGTTCGGCCAATCCCACAGGGCCAATGCATGTGGGGCATGGGCGCGGCACGGTGGTGGGAGATGCGCTTTCATCCCTGCTGCAAAAAGTTGGATATAAAGTCACGCGCGAATATTACATCAATGATGCGGGCGGGCAGATTGAAACGGTGGTGCGCTCGGCCTTCATGCGCTACCGCGAGGCCTTGGGCGAGAATATCGGCGAGATTCCAAAGGGGCTTTATCCGGGTGAATATTTAATTCCGGTTGGCCAGGCGCTGGTTAAAAAATATGGCGATAGCTTGAAAAATAAAGCGGAGGAAGAATGGTTTCCGCTGGTGCGTCCCTTTGTTATCAACGCAATGATGGATGAAATTAAAAATGATTTGGCGCTTTTGGGCGTTAAGCATGATGTTTTTACCTCGGAACTGGCCATGCTTGAATCCGGCGCGGTTGATAAGATGATGGAGCAGTTAGAGAAAAAAGATTTGATTTATGTCGGCGTGCTGGAGCCGCCTAAGGGCAAAGCGCCCGATGATTGGGAGCCGCGCCCGCAGACTTTGTTCAAAGCCAGCCAGTTCGGCGACGATATTGACCGCCCTTTAAAGAAGGCCGATGGCTCCTACACCTATTTTGCCAAGGACATCGCCTATCACTACGATAAATATAAGCGGGGCAGTGATACGCTAATTGATATTCTGGGCGCCGATCATGGCGGCTATGTCAAGCGTATGGCGGCGGCGGTGAAGGCGTTTAGCGATGGCAAATGCGGCTTTGATGCCAAAGTGTGCCAGCTTATTAAACTGACTAAAGATGGCGAGCCGGTGAAAATGTCAAAACGCGCCGGAACTTTTGTGACCTTGCAGGAAGTTATTCAAGAGGTCGGCAAAGATGTTTTCCGCTTTATTATCATGACCCGCAAAAACGATATGCCGATGGATTTTGATTTGGCCAAGGCGGTCGAGCAATCGAAAGATAACCCGGTATTCTATGTGCAATATGCCCATGCCCGCACCCATTCGGTTTTGCGCCATGCCGCCGAGATGTTCAAGGGCGAGGATTTAAGCATAAACGCGCTGGCCGAGGCCGATTTGAGCTTATTAAAAGACCCGGAAGAATTGGCTTTGCTTAAAACCATGGCCTCTTGGCCGCGGCAGGTGGAATTGGCGGCCGAGGCGCATGAGCCGCACCGCCTGGCATTTTTCTTATCCGAATTAGCAGCGTGCTTTCACGCCCTGTGGAATAAAGGTAATGAAAATACCCAATTAAGGTTTTTGATTGAGGGAAATAAACCACTTTCCCTTGCCCGTTTGGCGTTAATTCAAGGAATGGCCTTGGTAATCGCCTCGGGTTTGCGTATATTTGGGGTCCAGCCCTTGCAGGAGATGTAACATGAGTAATTTGCCCTTCGATAATTATGAACCCTTGCCTTCAACCGCGCAGCCGCGCCGCAATATGTTTAAAACCGCCATCGCTTTGGTGGTGTTGGTCGGCTTTTTAAGCGTGGTGTGGATGGCGTATCAAGATACCTCGCCCTCGACTGGCGTAACACCGTTAATCACCGCCGATGCGGGCCAAATCAAAACCCGCCCCGATCAGCCGGGCGGAATGGAAATTCCGAATCAAGACAAGCTGGTATACAACCAGCTTTCCGGCAATGCCCCGAAAATGGAAGAGCGTTTAATGCCGGCCTCCGAAAAGCCCTTGGCTGAACTGGCGGCTATGACCACCGCTGAAGGCGAAGAAATGGATTCTTCCGCCAATGTTAAGGTCGAAAAGTTGGATCCGCTGCCGGCTGATGAAGCCGCCGCTGCTGCTGCTCCAGCCGCCCCTCTGCCGGAAGCTGCGCCGGTGAAAAAAGAAACCGCGCACACCGAAACGCCGAAGCAAGAAAAAAAGGCCAACGGGAAATCAACTTATATTCAGCTGGCCTCTTTCCGTTCGGAGGCCGAGGCGCAAGCCGCCTGGAAAAGGCTGCAAAAGAAATACGCCGAACTGGCCACTTTCAATTCGCGCATCGTTAAGGCCGATTTGAAAGACAAGGGCACCTATTACCGCTTGCAGGCGGCTATGCCCAGCAAAGACGCCGCCACCACCCAGTGCGAAGCGCTTAAAGCCAAAGGCCAAGCTTGCTTGATGGTAGGCCGGTAAGCTTTTGCCGTCTGCCCCATTAAAGCCTGTTGTTTTCGGACTTTCCGGTCCGCAATTAACGCCCGAAGAACGGGCGTTTTTTGCCGAACATAATCCGCTGGGATTTATCTTATTCGCCCGTAATATCCAAAATCTGGATCAGGTCGCGCGCCTGTGTGCGGAGTTACGTATGGCGGTGAATAATCCGCAAGCCTTTATTTTCATCGACCAGGAAGGCGGGCGGGTGCAAAGGATTAAAGAACCGTTGCTTCCCAATTATCCTTCCATGCGCGAATTGGTAAGCCAGGCCAGGGGCGATGAGGGTTTTATCGCCGCGCATTTCAAAAAACTGGGAACCGATTTATCGAAGCTGGGCATTAATGTCGATTGCGCGCCGGTGTTGGATGTGCCCATTCCCGGCAGCCATGATGTGATCGGCGACCGCGCTTTTGGCGTTCATGCCGATGATATTATCAAATATGCCGCCGCGGCGGTGAAGGGGCTGAATCAGGCCAAAATATTTCCGGTGATCAAGCATATCCCAGGACACGGCCGCGCGATGGTCGATAGCCATTTGGAATTGCCAATCGTCGATACGCATCTCGATGAATTAAGAAAAACCGATTTCGCGCCGTTTAAGGCCCTGAACGATGCGCCTTTTGCTATGACCGCGCATGTGGTTTACCGCGCGATCGATCCCCATTTATGCGCTACTTTATCGCCTAAGGTGATTGCCCTTATCCGCCATGAAATCGGCTTTCAAGGCTTACTGTTGACCGATGATTTAGGCATGAAGGCTTTAAAGGGCGATTTTGCTGGGCTGGCCCATGCTTCTTTAGAGGCCGGCTGCGATATTGTTTTGCACTGTTCCGGTAAGATGGAGGAGATGCTTCAAGTAGCTAAAGGCTTACCCACAAGCCTCTCGCCCCTTACCCAGGCAAGGCTAGCCAAATTAGGCTTGAGCAGCTATAAATAGCAGGAATTTCAAGGATTTTGAGGGCGGGGTTTATGCTATCTCTGAACGACATTCTGGCGGGCTTATCGGTATGGCTGTTGCCGGTGATTTTTGCCGTCTCTTTGCATGAGGTGGCGCATGGCTATGTTGCTTGGCGCTTGGGCGACGATACTGCCAAGCGCTTGGGGCGTTTAAGCGTTAATCCTATCAAACATATCGATCAGTTTGGCACCATTATCCTGCCGTTGATGCTGGTCTTATTCCGCTCGCCGGTTTTATTCGGCTATGCCAAGCCGGTGCCGGTGAATTTTTCAAGGCTAAGACGGCCGCGCCAAGACATGATGTGGGTGGCGTTGGCGGGGCCGGCGATGAATATTTTCCTGGCCTTTTTCAGCGCGGCGATGCTGCATCTTATCCCTTTTATTCAAGATGGGAAGTTCGCCCTTTGGCTGCAAGAAAACTTAACCAATTCGGTAATGATTAACCTGGTTTTGGCGGTATTTAACATGACGCCGATTCCGCCATTAGATGGCGGGCGGATCGTAACCGGCATTTTACCGCTGCATTTAGCCATCCCTTACGCCAAAATCGAGCGTTATGGGTTGTTGCTGGTTATCGGGATTTTGTTTATTCTGCCGATGCTGGGAAATGCGGTGGGAATCGATTTAAATTTTTTCACCGAATATCTATTCAGAACGGTGCAATTTATGCTGCGCCTGATTTTAATGACGGTAGGGGTTCATAATGTCTGAGACATGGCCGGCCAATGACGATCAACCCGCTTATAGCGGGGATGACGTTTTGCACGTTGAACTTGGCGCCTATGAAGGGCCGCTGGATATATTATTGCAATTGGCCCGGCAGCAAAAGGTGGATTTGGCGCAGCTTTCCATCTTAACCTTGGCCGATCAATATTTAGCTTTCATGCAGGAACTAAAAACCCGCAAATTGGAAATCGCCGCCGATTATTTGGTGATGGCGGCGTGGCTGGCTTATTTGAAATCGCGGCTTTTGCTGCCGCCGGAAGAAGTTCCAAATGATGAGCCTTCGGCCGAGGAATTATCGATTTTCCTGCAATGGCAATTAAAACGCTTGGCGGCGATGCAAGAAGCCGGGCAGAAAATTATGAACCTGCCGCGTTTCGGTTTTAATGTGTTCGCGCGCGGCAATCCGGAAGGGATCGCGCTAATTAAAACACCCCTTTATCAAGCCGATTTATACGAATTGCT
Organism: Dongiaceae bacterium; assembly: GCA_050182275.1. Taxonomy (GTDB): domain Bacteria; phylum Pseudomonadota; class Alphaproteobacteria; order SHNJ01; family SHNJ01; genus JBFXCK01. The sequence continues at coordinate 181,790 of JBFXCK010000002.1, forward strand.
GTCGGCTTACGGCGCGATTCAAAAGCAAAAACAGGCCGGCACTATGCGGATCGCCGTCGATCAGCTATTCACCGTCGATGAGGCTTTGGACCGCCTTCGCCACCGGTTGAGCCATTTGCCCAATTGGGAATCTTTAAGCCAGTTTTTGCCCGCCGAATTGAGGGAAGGGACAGTGGGCCGTTCCGGCATAGCCGCTACTTTTGTCGCCAGCCTGGAATTGGCCCGCCAAGGCGAGGCGCAATTGCGTCAATTGCAGCCCTTTGGCCCAATTTATATTCGCCGCAAACCTAAGGGAGCAGAGGAATGAGCGCCGTGAAAAAAAACAATCATGCAACCGAGCAGGCGGAAAATTTACGGGTGCTGGAAGCCCTGATTTTCGCCGCCGAAAAACCGCTTTCATTAAAAGATTTAGAGGGCTTAATGCCGGAAGGCGTTGAAATCGAATCGTTGTTGGAAATTTTGCAGGAACGTTATAAAGGCGGCGGTTTTCATTTGGTGGAATCGGCCAATCGTTGGTCGTTCCGCACCGCATCCGATATGGCGGCCTATTTGAAAAAAGAAAAACCGGTGCAGCGCAAACTTACCCGCGCCACCATCGAAACTTTGGCGATTGTCGCCTATCACCAGCCCGTCACCCGCGCCGATATCGAGCAAATCCGTGGCGTCAGTGTTGCGCAAGGCACGCTGGATATTTTGTTAGAGGCTGGCTGGGTTAAGCCCGGCCCCCGCCGCGAAACTCCGGGCCGCCCCATGACTTGGCTTACCACCGATGATTTCCTGCACCATTTCGGCCTGGCCGGTTTAGAGGCGCTGCCTGGATTCGAGGAACTCAAAGCCAGCGGCTTGCTCAATTCCGCCCCGCCCCCCGGCATTGCCATACCCGAAGCTTCAGGTGGGCAGGGTGCTTTGCCTTTGATATCCGAGGCTTTGGCTATGCCGGAATTGAGCGAAGATAGCGCAGGCGACGAAGAAATTTAGCGGCTTCATGCAGGGCTGTTTGCAGCCACCCGCAATTTCTGCCAAAATAGGAAAGAATTAGCTCATCCTGAGCCTGTCGAAGGATGAGCTTGGCCGTTGGCTCATGGTTCGACAGGCTCACCATGAGCGAGTTTGATGGAGGAGAGATTCCATGGGTTTCGGCAGTATGTGGCATTGGGTGTTGGTGGTTTTGGTGATCCTGATTTTGTTCGGGGCCGGCAAGCTGCCCAAGGTAATGGGCGATATGGGCAAGGGCATTAAAAGCTTTAAAAAAGGCCTGAATGAAGAGGACGATCCCAAATCGATCGAGGCCAATAAGAACAACGACAGCAGCAAAGTATAGGTTCTTTCCATGCTCGATATCGGCTGGGTGGAATTTGTATTAATCGCCGTTATCGCTCTTCTTGTTTTAAAGCCGGAAGATTTGCCCAAAGTTATGCGCATAGCGGGGCAGTGGGCGCGGAAAATCCGCGGCCTGATGAAAGACGTTCAGCGCCAAATCGATCAGGCGGTTCAGGCCGATGAAGTGAAAAAAATCCGCGAGGAATTGGATGCGTCTGGTCTGCGCGATCAAATCGATCCGAATCAGTTGATCGATCCGCGTGATAAAAAACCGCCGGAAGGCAGGGCTTAACATCATGGGCCCGATTGACCCCAGCCAAAATTCCGCCATGCCTTTGCTCGACCATTTACGGGAATTGCGCAACCGCTTGATGTGGGTGGCGGCGTTTTTCATTGCGGTATTTTTCGCTGCTTTTAATTTTGCGCCGCATATTTATGCGTTTTTGGTCGAGCCTTTAGCGCATGCGCTGGAAGGCGAAAACCGCCGCCTTATTTATACCGGCCTGACCGAGGCGTTTTTCACTTATGTAAAATTGGCGGGCTGGACCGCGTTCATTTTCACCCTGCCTTTGGCGATGATTCAATTATGGGGCTTTATCGCGCCTGGCCTTTATAATCATGAGCGCCGCGCCTTCTTGCCATTCTTAATCGCCACGCCGGTTTTATTCCTGCTGGGTGCGGCGATGGCTTATTATTTCGTGTTTCCCATCGCCTGGAAGTTTTTTCTAAGCTATGAAATGCCGCTTCAATCCGGCGGCCTGCCGATCGAGGCGGAGCCGCGGGTCGCCGAATATTTATCGCTGGTGATGGGTTTGATTTTCGCCTTTGGTTTATGTTTTGAACTGCCGGTCTTGCTGACTTTGCTGGCCAAAATCGGTTTGGTGACGCCACAGCAATTGGCCAAGGGAAGGCGCTATGCGGTTGTGGTCATTTTAATTATCGCCGCAATTTTGACCCCGCCCGATGTGATCAGCCAAGTTTTATTAGCGACCCCGATGTATATATTGTACGAAATTTCCATTTTTATGGCGCGGATGGTGGCGCCGAAAGAAAATGAACAAGACAGTTAAAATATTTTTGATCATTTTACTAATCCTGCTGCCTGTTTTTGCTCAGGCGGCGGTGGTGCGGCAAGTGATTCCTCCGGAATTAAGCTTCCGCGGCGTCAATGTGTTTTGCGCCAACGATTTATCGCGCGCCGAATTTTCCTTCAAAAAGGCGGCCGATTTGATCATTATTCCCAAAGGCGGCGCGGTATTTTTCACCCGCGAGGAAATTATGGAAACCGCACGGCTGTTGCCGCGTTTGCCGCTTTATAGTTTGGATATTTCCGGTTTAACCATTGTTGAACCGCAAGCGCCCTATACCATGATCCGCCGCAATAAAAATTCATATGAAGCCGAAGTGCCGGCGCGGGTCATTAAAATCGCCGCCGATGATGCGGCGGGCTTAAGCCAGGCGCTGAATAATATGGTGATTCAGCAAAACCGGCTTGACCAGTTTGCCGATTTTCTTTTTTTATTGCAGCGTCCGGGCCTAAGCAAGAATCAGCAGCGGGCAGGAGCCGAAGTTTTGCGGCAATTGGAGCAAAGCCGGTGTTATAAAACCGTATCCGACACAATGCCTTCTTCCGGCCTGCCTTTAGTGCAGCGTAAAGGGAAGGATAATTTTCAAATTCCCCGCGTAACGCCTCTTGCAGCTGTCGAAATGCCTGGCGCTTTCAAAGCAGCGGCAGACAGGCTAAAATCCCAGGCAACTTATATCGGGCGGCAAATACGCGCTTTAGAAGCCGTTAAAAGCTAAGATAGCCCCTAGTATTTTACCCTTGTGAGGCTTTAGCCTTTTAGGATATACTATTACAACATTCAAAGGGGATAGGGCCATGGCCGAACCACGTTTTAGAAATACCGCCGCCGCTTTTTTGGGGGCTTTAGTAGGGGTTAACAGCACCTTGGCGCAAAGCTCGGCGCCTGGCATGGAACGCCCTATCCGCCCTGGTAATACCCCCGTTACTCCACAAGCGCCCGCGCTTGGCGATCCCGGCCTTGCGCCGCCGGCCTATAACCGCTTTATCCGCCAGGAAGCGACGCTGGAGGGCGGGCCGTTTTTTCTGGGCAAAAATGATTACAGCCAGCTCAGTTTTAAAGTTAAAAAAGCCGCCGATTTAATTCGGGTGACGCTTTTAGACGCAACGCCGTTCGATGCCAATCTGCTGCAGCAAGCGGTGCTGGGTTTAAAAAATCTTCCCCTGGTTGGTTTGCGCCAGGATGGCATCGAGATCATCCGTCCCGGCCAGGGCGGCCCAACCGTGAACGGCTTGCGCGGCGTTTATACGGTTCGGCAAACCGGCAGCTATGAATATATTCCCTATAGCGACGCCAACCGCATCCAGGGTGTTTTGAATGAATTAATCGGGAAACAAGAGCAATATGAACAACTGCTTCGTTTATTCAGTGTGCGCGCCAATCCCCGCTCCGATAATAAATTGGCCCAGCAGGCGGTCGAGGCGGTACAGGATTTAAAAGAAGAATTAGCGCGTACCGGAATTTACCGTGTGCCGGTAGGCGGGCTGGTCAGCTTGCCGAACAGCGCCGATCCCAACCCCAATTTCCCGATCGAGGCAAGAAACACCGAAGAAGTGCGGGTAAGCGAACGTGTGTTACAGGAAATTTTTGGCCGCTATGGCGCGATTGTGCGTACCGCCAACGAATATATGCGTAATAACGATATCCGCGATAATGCGCAGCCCCTGCCGGCCGAGCCGCAACCGCAGCAGCCCGCGCCGCAACTCGATCCGTTGGCCAAGGAACGCTATCAAAACGCCTATACCGAATATAAAGAAAGATATAAAAACTTAACGCTGGCGCAATTAACATCCGAAATGGCCGAGGCGCAAAGGGAAGTTTTAAAGCGCATTGAAGTATTGATTCACAATGATTCGGTGCCGGTTTTGCGCCGGGAATTGGGCGATAATAATCTTGATCCGCTTTATGCGCTGGTTGATTTCAGAAACGGCAAGGATTTAACCCCGGCGCAAATGAACGCGGCTTACAGCTTGTTGAAAAATTCCAGATCCACCAGCTTGGATTTGGTGCGCGCTTTCAAGGGGGCTAATAACGAGCCCACCACCGTAGCGCGGATGGATGTGATTAATTTAAATATTGCGGCGATGCGAACCAAGGAAAGACAAAATGAAGGCAAATAATTTAAAGGCGATTGCAGCGGGTGTTGGAACTTTATCGGCGGCTACCCTTACCGGCTGCCATTTAACCTCGGAAAAAACCTATACCGCCGGCAATCTGGCGGTGGAATCCACCGGCACCACTCAAACCACTATGTTCGCCAGCGTGCCGCAGGCTTTAGATCAAATCGGCCCTATCGATATCGCGGTGCGCGATTTGGACGGCAATGTGCGCACTGGCGTCATGACCTTTATTATCGATCAGCAAAAATTTCAAAGCGCTGAAAATCTGCGCAATATTTTTGGCGCAAGCGGCCGTCATCCCATCGGGCAGGGAACTTTGCCGGGCTTGGCCAGCCAGTTTGTGGCGATTCAGCAATTCGATCAACAACCTTCCGAGACGCGCCTGGCCAATTTATGGCGCTTTTGGGACGGGATGGAGCAATCGGTCAAAACTTACGGCCCCGACCGTGATTTCCGCAATGTAATCGCCTATAAAATTTATGCGGTTGAGATTGTGCAAAATTTCGGCAATTACGGTTATGGCGGCACTATCACCAGCAATTATGTCGATCAGCGGATTCACGCCAATATCACCAGCCATGATTTGCGCCATATTGCCCTGGACGTTTGCCGGCATCAAAAGAATTTATTTTCACAAATGTTTATACAAGTGGCCGATCAAAATGTGCAGGATTACCTGCAGCAGACAGAAGTCGCGCCGCCTGCCGTTCAGCCAGAGCAACCAGCGCCCGTTATTGAGCCGCCGCAGCCTGAAGAAAATGGCATCCCTTCGGTGAATGCCAGGGGTATCGCGTTTAAAGTCCGCCACCGCTAATAAACACAACAATTCCGGCGCTTTTCCCCCTCCCAAGCAGGATTTTCTGGATATTTCATATCGCGCGTGCTTTAGTTGAACAATGCACGATCTTGATTTTATCCGCCAGCATTCAGCCGAATTTGATAAAGGTTTAAGCCGCCGCGGCCTTGAACCGTTAAGCGCCGCTTTATTGTCGCTGGATAAAAAGCGTAAAAACGTTCAAACCGAGCTGCAGCAAAGCTTGGCCAACCGTAATGATTTATCGCGCCAAATCGGCGAGATCAAAAAAAATAAAGGCAATGCCGATGTGTTGATGGCGCAAGTCGCGGCGCTGAAAACCCGCATTCCGGAATTAGAGGCGGAGGAGCAATCAATCCTCGGCCAAATCAACGCCCAGCTTGAAACTTTGCCCAATTTGCCAGCCGCGGAAGTTCCCGATGGCGAGGATGAAACTTGCAACAAAGAAATACGCAAATTTGGCGAGCCGAAAAATTTTTCGTTTACGCCAAAGGCGCATTTTGAAATCGGCGAAGGCGGGCAATTAATGGATTTTGAACGCGCCGCTAAATTATCGGGCGCGCGTTTCGTGATATTGAAGGGTGAAATCGCACGCCTCGAACGGGCGCTGGCGCAATTCATGCTGGATATCCACACCAAGGAATTCGGTTATCAGGAAATTTCTCCGCCTTATATGGTGAAAGACAGCGCTATGTTCGGGACCGGCAATTTACCTAAATTCGCCGCCGACTCTTTCAGCCTTGATATGAACACAGCATCGGCGCCGAATACCGAAACGCTGGAAGGGCAAATTTTCGCAAGGCTGAAACGCGATTTGCAGGATAAAAATCCGGAATTGCTGAATTACATTTCCGGCGGCAAAGACGAGGCCGAGGCCTTCGCCAAATTATTGCAGGCCGCCGAACGCAGTATGGCCTCGCAAAGCGCCGATAACCGCCGCTGGTTGATTCCAACCGCCGAGGTGCCACTGACCAATTTGGTGGCCGATGAAATTTTAAAGGAAGAAGAATTGCCGTTGCGCTTCACCGCCTTTACACCCTGTTTCAGGTCCGAGGCCGGATCTGCGGGCCGCGATACGCGCGGCATGCTGCGCCAGCATCAATTTTCGAAGGTCGAATTGGTGAGCATTGCGCATCCCGATAAATCGGCGGAAGAACATGAGCGTATGACTTCCGCCGCCGAAACCATTTTAAAGCGCTTGGAATTGCCTTACCGCGTAATGCTGCTATGCTCGGGCGATATGGGTTTTGCTTCTCAAAAAACCTATGATCTGGAAGTTTGGCTGCCCGCGCAAAACATGTACCGGGAGATTTCCAGCTGTTCCAATTGCGGCGAGTTTCAGGCCCGCCGGATGAAGGCGCGCTTTAAAGGACGCCAAGATAAATCAACCCGCTTTGTGCACACCTTAAACGGTTCGGCCTTGGCGGTTGGGCGAACTTTGATTGCAGTTTTAGAAAATTACCAAGAAGCAGATGGCTCGGTAACGATCCCCTTGGTTTTGCGGCCCTATATGGACGGCAAACAGAAAATTCTGGCGGCATAAAATGAACAATGCGCCGCGCCAAATCCGCTTATTGATGGAATTGCGCGGCCAGGGGGTTCACGATGTCCCTATTTTATCGGCGATAGAACGCATCCCGCGCGAAATTTTTGTCCCGCCCCAATTTCAAGACCAGTCTTATGAAAATATCCCCTTGCCGATTGGCCATGGGCAAACCATCAGCCAGCCCTCGATCGTGGCGTTGATGCTGCAGGCGCTGGAGATTAATAAGCGGCATAAAGTGTTGGAAATCGGCACCGGCTCTGGGTATCAAACCGCGTTGTTGGCGCTGCTATGCCGGCGGGTTTATACTATCGAGCGCATCCCGGAATTGGCAAAATCCGCCGAAGAGATTTTTAAAAAGCTGCAAATGAATAATATCACCACCAAAATCGGCGATGGCGCCAAGGGCTGGCCCGAACAAAAACCCTTTGACCGCATTATCGCCGCGGCGGTAGCGGACGAAGCCCCGCCTTCCTGGTTCGATCAATTGGCCGAAGGCGGTATAATGATTTTGCCTCTGGGCGAGCAGGGCGGGGATCAGCATGTGGTTAAAATCACTAAAAAGAACGGTGAAATGCTTAAGCAGCAGCTATGGCCGGTGCGCTTTGTCCCCTTGGTTACCGAAGAAAACCCGGCTTTGCGGAAAAGTGGATAAGCCCGCTTTGACGGTTGCATTTCCTGGCCCAATGGCTATAGTTGCTTCAATTCTTAATAATAGTTGAGGTATATCCATGTTTTCTACCGCTTTCGCTCAAACCGCCGACACGGCCGCCGGCAGCTCGAATTTTTTGGTGCAAATGGCGCCGATTTTTCTGATCTTTTTGGTGTTCTATTTCTTGCTTATCCGTCCACAGCAAAAAAAGCTGCAGGCGCATCAGGCCATGGTCAAAAATTTGCGCCGCGGCGATAAGGTCGTGCTGGGCGGGGGCATTCTTGGCACCATCGAGCGTGTGGTCGATGATAAAGAAATCATCGTCAAAATCGCCGAGGGCACCGAGGTGCGGGCGTTAAAGGAAAGTGTCGCCACCGTTCTGGCCAAACCCGGTGTAAGCGACGCCATCACCAAAGACGCCGCGTAAGCGTTTTTAATTTTCATGCGCTGGAACGTTAAAAATATCATTATATGGGCGGTTTGCCTTTTGGGCGTGCTGTTTGCGCTGCCTAATTTATTCAGCCCCGCCACGGTTGCTAAATGGCCAGGCTTTATACCCAAGCAGCAAGTTACGCTGGGCTTGGATCTGCAGGGCGGCTCCTACCTGTTGCTGGAAGTTGAAACCGATAAAGTTATCGAAGAAACCCTGAATAATACGCTGGACAGCGTGCGTAAAGTTTTGCGCGACCAACGGGCCGGCTATACCGAGCTGAATGTTAAAAATAAAGTCATCCAGTTTCAGCTGCGCGATATCAGCAGCGAAACCAACCGTGACCTCAATAAAATCAGCGAATTGCAAAATTCCTTACGCCAGGAGTTGGGAAATGATTACGGTATTATGCAGGAAGGAAAAAGCACTTTCCGCATCGAGTTTGATCCTGCGGCCGAAACGGTAAGGCGTTCAAAGACCATCGATCAATCAATCGAAGTGGTGCGCCGCCGGGTGGATGAAACCGGCGTGCGCGAGCCTACCATTCAGCGCCAGGGCGAAAACCGCATTATGGTGCAATTGCCCGGCGAGGGTGATCCAAGCCGTATTAAAGCGCTGTTGGGCAAAACCGCTAAACTGACTTTTCAACTGGTCGATAGCGCCGTCAGTGTTGAAGAGGCGCGGCGCGGCAATTTGCCCATTGGCTCGATGATTGTGCCGGGCGATCATGGGGGCGAATTCGTGGTGCGCCGCCAGGCCATCATTACCGGCGACATGCTGGTCGATGCGCAGCCCACTTTTCAAGATAACCAGCCGGTCGTTTCCTTCCGTTTCGATGCGCGCGGCGCTAAACGTTTTGCCCAAACCACCACCGAAAATGTCGGCAAGCCTTTTGCGATTATCTTAGACGGCAAAGTCATCAGTGCGCCGGTTATCCGCCAGCCGATTACCGGCGGATCGGGCGTTATCAGCGGCTCCTTCACCACTCAAAGCGCGCATGAATTAGCCGTTCTCTTGCGGGCAGGGGCATTGCCGGCGCCGCTTACGGTATTGGAAGAACGCAGCGTCGGCCCTGAATTAGGCCGGGATTCAATTGCAGCAGGTTTAAAGGCATCGCTGGTTGGCTTTGGCTTGGTTGCGGCTTTTATGATCATTTGCTATGGGCTGTTCGGCATTTTTTCGGTGATAGCCCTTATTATCAATGTGATTTTGATTTTTGCGGTATTGTCATTTTTCGGGGCGACTTTAACTTTGCCGGGCATTGCCGGGATTATTTTAACTATCGGCATGGCGGTTGACGCCAATGTGCTGATTTTCGAGCGCATGCGCGAAGAAACCGATTTGGGACGCACGCCGATGGCGGCAATCGAGGCGGGGTATAAACAAGCGATGGGCACCATTACCGACGCCAATTTAACCACGTTGATTGCAACTATTATGCTTTACATTTTTGGCTCTGGGCCGGTGCGGGGTTTCGGCGTAACCTTGACCATCGGGATTATCGCCTCGATGTTCACCGCGATTATTGTCACCCGTCAAATTGTCAATGCCTGGGCGCGTAAAAAGCGCCCGGCAGCGCTGCCGCTTTAAAGGGAATTTACTATGTCTTTGCGTTTCATTCCTTCCAATACCAACATTAATTTTTTCCGCTATAAATGGATTGCGATCGGCTTTTCGGTTTTGCTGACTATTATTTCGATCGTCTCATTGGCGGGGCAGGGGCTTAATTTTGGGATCGATTTCCGCGGCGGGATTTTGCTGGAAGTGGATCCCCAGCAGCCTGTTGAGTTGAGTGCTTTGCGCCAGCAATTAAACAATTTAAATTTGGGCGAAGTTGCCTTGCAGGAATTCGGCGAACAAAAAAACCTTCTTATCCGCGTGCAACAGCAAGCCGGCGGCGAAGCGGCGCAAATGGCCGCGGTTAATCAAATCAAAGAATCATTAGGCGCAAGCTATGATTACCGCCGGGTTGAATTGGTTGGCCCCAAGGTGGGCAAAGAGCTGATTCAGGCGGGCGCTTTGGCCACTGGCCTTTCGATTTTGGGAATCGTGTTGTACATTTGGTTCCGCTATGAATGGCAATTCGGCTTGAACGCGATGCTGGCGACCGTGCATGATGTGCTGACCACTTTGGGTTTATTTTCAATTTTGCAGTTGGAATTTAACCTAACTTCCGTGGCGGCGATTTTAACTTTGGCGGGCTATTCAATTAATGACACGGTCGTGGTCTATGACCGCATCCGTGAAAACAGGCGCAAATACCGCTCGATGCCGCTGGAAGAATTAATGAACCAGGCGGTCAACCGCACGCTGTCGCGCACGCTGATGACCAGTTTAACGGTGTTTTTATCGGTGCTGGCGATTTACTTTTTCGGCGGCGAAGTTTTAGCCGGTTTTGCGCTGGCGATATTATGGGGGATTTTTGTGGGCACCTATTCATCCATCTATGTCGCATCGCCCTTGCTGCTGTTTTTCATGCCCAGCCAGCCAAAAGCCGAGGCCGCTTAAGCCGCTTGTTTTAACCCCTGGCTTAACAGCGATGCCACATATTCCCAATTGACCATGCTTTCCAAGAACGCCTTTAAGTAATCGGGGCGGCGGTTGCGGTAATCGATGTAATAAGAATGTTCCCATACATCGCAGCCCAATAAGGCTGTTTGGCCAAAGCAAAGCGGATTCACGCCATTGGGGGTTTTGGTGATTTTCAATTTTCCCTTGTCCAATACCAGCCAGCACCAGCCGCTGCCGAATTGAGTAACGCCGGCCTGGGTGAAATCTTCCTTGAATTTATCGATGCCGCCCAAATCAGAGGTGATTTTCTTTTCTAATTCACCGGGCAGGCTTCCGCCGCCGCCCTTTTTCATCATTTTCCAGAATTGAATATGATTCCAGTGCTGCGAGGCGTTGTTGAAAATTCCGGCCTTTGTTTCATCGCCATAAGTTTTGGTGATAATTTCTTCCAAGCTGGCATTGGCAAGCGGCGAGTCCTTTAGCAAATTATTTAAATTGGTGACATAGGCCTGGTGATGCTTGCCATGATGATATTCCAAAGTTTCCTGTGACATATAGGGCGCTAGCGCATCTTTTGCATAGGGCAGGGGGGGAAGTTCAAAAGCCATGGAAGCCTCCGGGAATGGGTTTAAGAAGGCCTGACTTTAGCACAGATGCTGAATGAAAAAAAGCCGTTAGGCGCGTTTGATTTTTTTGGGGGCCTGCAAATAGGGCGCTAAAAACTGGCCGGTATAGCTGGCTTTGGCCTTGATAATTTCCTCCGGCGTGCCGGATGCCACAATTTCACCGCCGCCCGTGCCGCCCTCGGGGCCTAAATCAATAATCCAATCGGCGGTTTTGATGACATCTAGATTATGTTCAATGACTACTACGGTATTTCCCTGATCGACTAGCGAATGAAGCACTTCCAAGAGTTTGTGAATATCGGCCATATGCAGGCCGGTGGTGGGTTCATCCAAAATATAAAGCGTTTTGCCGGTGGCGCGTTTGGATAATTCCTTTGCCAGCTTCACGCGCTGCGCCTCGCCGCCCGACAAGGTAGTCGCCTGTTGGCCAATGTGAATATAGCCAAGGCCCACACGTTGCAGGGTTTCCAGCTTATCGCGGATAATAGGCACGGCTTTGAAAAATTCGGCGCCTTCATCAACCGTCATATCCAGCACATCGGCGATGGATTTTTCCTTGAATTTCACTTCTAAAGTTTCGCGGTTATAGCGTTTGCCTTTGCACACATCGCAGGGCACAAAAATATCGGGCAAAAAATGCATCTCGATTTTAATAACGCCATCGCCCTCGCACGCCTCGCAGCGCCCGCCTTTGACGTTAAAAGAAAAACGCCCCGGGCCATAACCGCGCGCTTTTGATTCCGGCAAATTGGCGAACCAATCGCGGATATGGGTGAAGGAGCCGGTATAAGTCGCGGGATTCGAGCGGGGCGTGCGGCCAATCGGCGATTGATCGATATCAATCACCTTATCGATATATTCCAAGCCTTTGATTTTTTGGCAAGGGGCGGGCTGTTCCCGGCTGCCGTAAAAATGCTTGGCAAGATTTTTATACAGCGTTTCGATCACCAAAGTCGATTTTCCGCCGCCCGAAACGCCGGTCACGCAGGTGAAAGCGCCTAAGGGAAATTCCACCGATACATTTTTTAAATTATTGCCGCTGGCTTTAACAACCTCAATGCTTTGCCCCTTTTTTCCAGGGCGGCGGCTGGCGGGAATGGGGATTGATTTAATGCCGCTTAAATATTGCCCCGTAATGCTGCGCGGATTTTTGAAAACTTTTTCCGGCAAATCGGCCGCGATAATCTCCCCGCCATGGCGGCCGGCGCCTGGGCCCATATCAACCAGGTAATCGGCGTTGCGAATGGCGTCTTCATCATGTTCAACCACAATCACCGTATTACCCAAATCGCGCAGGCGTTTTAGGGTGGTTAGAAGGCGTTGATTATCACGTTGATGCAAACCGATCGAAGGTTCATCCAACACATATAAAACGCCGGTTAAACCCGAACCGATTTGCGAAGCCAGGCGAATGCGCTGGCTTTCCCCGCCCGATAGAGTGCCGGAATTACGGCTTAAAGTTAAATATTCAAGACCTACGTCATTTAAAAAGCGCAAACGCTCTAAAATCTCTTTTAAAATCCGCTGGGCAATCGCGCCCTGTTTAGCATTCAGCTTTTTAGGCAGCGCCTCGATCCATTGATAGGCGTCGGTGATGGATTTTTCGGTGACCTGGCCGATATGCAAATGATCTATTTTAACGCATAAAGCCTCAGGTTTTAGGCGGTAGCCATTACAGGCTTCGCATGGTTTGCTAGCTTGGTATTTTTCAATTTCGCCCCGCATCCATTCGCTTTCGGTTTGCAAATAGCGGCGTTCCAAATTTGGAATAACGCCTTCGAAAGCCTTGTGGCTGGTATAGGGGCGGTTGCCATCATGATAACGGATAGAGATTTCATCATCGCCTGAGCCATAGAGCAAAACTTCTTTTACCGTTTTATGCAAATCGCGCCATCTGTCATGCAGCGAAAAACGGTAATGCTTGGCCAGGCCTTCTAAAGTTTGAGTGTAGTAAGGTGAGGTGCTATTGGCCCAGGGAGCAATCGCGCCCTCGGCCAGGGTTAATTCTTCATCATGCACTACCAGCGCCGGATCGATATAAAGCTTCACGCCCAACCCATCACAGGCCGGGCAGGCGCCAAAGGGATTATTGAAGGAAAATAATCGTGGCTCAATTTCAGGAATGGTAAAACCAGAGACCGGACAGGCGAATTTTTCGGAGAAGGTTAAGCGCTCTTCATTATCGGCGTTTTCGGCATACACCAGCCCTTCGGCCAATTTTAATGCGGTTTCTAAACTATCGGCCAGGCGGGTTTTGATGTCATCTGCTACAACCAAACGGTCAACCACCACCTCGATATCGTGCTTTTTATTTTTATCAAGGGCCGGGGTTTTATCGAGCGTATAAAGTTTTCCATCAATCTTCACGCGCTGAAAGCCGCGTTTTTGTAAATCTTGCAATTCCTTTTTATATTCGCCTTTCCGCCCGCGCACGATAGGGGCCAAGATATAAAACCGGGCGCCTTCTTTTTGCTCCATAATCCTATCCACCATTTGGCTGACCGTTTGGGCCGTAATCGGCAAACCGGTGGCGGGCGAATAGGGGACGCCGACGCGGGCATAGAGCAAGCGCAAATAATCGTAAATCTCGGTAACCGTACCCACGGTTGAACGCGGGTTGCGCGAGGTGGTGCGCTGTTCAATTGAAATAGCGGGGGAAAGGCCCTCAATCACATCGACATCGGGTTTATTGGTCATTTCCAGGAATTGGCGGGCATAGGCCGACAGCGACTCGACATAGCGCCTTTGCCCTTCGGCATAGATGGTATCAAACGCCAGGGATGATTTACCCGAGCCGGAAACCCCGGTAATCACGGTTAAGGTATTCCTTGGAATATCGAGGGAAATGTTCTTTAAATTATGTTCCCTGGCCCCTTGGATGTGAATATGGTCGGTATCGGGCTTGTTTGTCATTAACCCAATATAGGGGGAGGGTGCTTTAATGCCTAGAGTTAGTTAACGATTTAGATGGGGAAAAGCCTTATTTCTCTATAAGAACATTTAGCTAACATTGTTACCAGGCAAAGCGGGGGATAAGCCCTAAAAAGCTTGAAAAATAGGCGTTTTTTGCTAGTATGAGGCCTCTAAAATGGCTAGAAATAACTCGGCTATTTTATCGGCTACACAAAGGAGCATTTCGCATGGCTGGCAGTATCAATAAAGTTATTTTGGTCGGCAATTTGGGCCGCGATCCCGAATCCCGCACCATGAATAATGGCGGCAAGGTGGTGAATTTATCAATTGCGACTTCCGAATCCTGGAAAGACAAAGCCAGCGGCGAACGCAAAGAAAAAACCGAATGGCACCGCGTCGTCATTTTCAACGACCGTTTGGGCGAAGTCGCCGAAAAATATTTGAAAAAAGGCTCGAAGGTTTATATCGAGGGCCAATTGCAAACCCGCAAATATCAGGACAAAGACGGTCAGGAAAAATACACGACCGAAGTTGTCTTACAAAACTTCCGCGGCGAATTAACGATGCTGGATGGTAAAAGCAGCGCCGGCGGCGGTGAAACCAATGATAATAGCGGTTATCAGGCCCCCCAACGCGCAGCCTCCGGCGGCGGCGGGATGGATGATGATATTCCGTTCTAACCCTTTCTACCTAGCTCATGGTTCGACTGGCTCACCATGAGCTAATTTTTCTAGTATTAAGTTCATCCTGAGCCCGTCGAAGGATGAGCGTCTTTAAAGAAGATCATGACCACCAGCCCAATCCCTCCTAGCCTCGACATCACCTCCATCACGATTGAGGAGGAGATGAAGCGCTCCTATCTCGATTACGCGATGAGCGTTATTGTCTCGCGCGCGCTGCCCGATGTGCGCGACGGATTAAAGCCGGTGCATCGCCGCATTCTATTCGCCATGAAAGAAGGCGGGTATGATGCGGGCAAGCCGTTCCGCAAATCGGCCCGTATCGTCGGGGATGTTATGGGTAAATACCATCCGCACGGCGACACGGCGATTTATGACGCCATGGTGCGGATGGCCCAAGATTTCTCGATGCGCCTGCCCCTCATCGAAGGCCAGGGCAATTTTGGCTCGATGGATGGCGATGCGCCGGCCGCAATGCGGTATACCGAGGCTAGGCTTGATTGGTCGGCTGAGGCCCTGATTGCCGATATTGATAAAGACACCGTCGATTTTCAGCCCAATTACGATGGTTCGGAAAAAGAACCGCAAGTATTGCCGGCGCAATATCCCAACCTGTTGGTGAATGGCGCAAATGGCATTGCGGTGGGTATGGCCACCAACATTGCCCCCCATAATTTGGGCGAAGTGATTGACGCATGTTTGCGCTGTCTCGATAACCCTGAAGTTAGCATTGAAGAATTGATTGAAATCGTGCCGGGGCCTGATTTTCCGACCGGCGCCAGCATCATTGGCCGCGGCGGCGCGATTAGCGCCTTTAAAACCGGGCGTGGCAGCATCATTATGCGGGCTAAGCACCATATCGAGGAATTAAAGGGCGGACGCGAGGCTATCGTGTTCACCGAGATTCCTTATCAGGTGAATAAATCGAAATTATTGGAGCGTATCGGCGAAATCGCCCGCGAAAAAATCATCGAGGGCATTTCCGACATGCGCGACGAATCCGACCGCGATGGCGTGCGGGTCGTGGTCGAAACCAAAAAAGATGTTGATGCAAATGTGTTGCTGAACCAGCTTTACAAACATACGCCGTTGCAAACTTCGTTCGGGATTAACAATTTGGCCCTTAATGAGGGCCGTCCGGAACAAATGAATTTGAAGCAAATGCTTCAAGCGTTTCTTACTTTCCGCGAAGAAGTTATTACGCGGCGCAGCGAATTTGATTTGGGCAAGGCGCGGGACAGGGCGCATATTTTGCTGGGCCTTGCCATCGCCGTCGCCAATATTGACGCGGTGATCGAGTTAATCCGCAAGGCCGCCGATCCGAATGTGGCGCGCGAACAATTAATGGCCAAAGCCTGGCCTTTTGCCGATGTGGCGGCATTGCTGGAACGTATCGGCGATCCGAAAAGCCAGATCGAAGGTAAAAACTATAAACTAACCGAGGCTCAAGCCAAGGCGATTTTAGACTTGCGCCTGCAGCGTTTAACGGGATTAGAGCGCGATAAAATCGCGAATGAATTAGATGAATTATCGGCCAACATTACAGGCCTGCTTGAAATTTTGCGCAACCGCGCCCGGCGCCTTGATGTAATGCGGGAAGAATTGCGTTTGATCAAACAAAAATTCGCCACCCCGCGCCGCAGCGTGATTGAAGACAGCGAAGTCGATCAAGACATCGAAGATTTGATCCAGCGCGAAGACATGGTGGTTACGGTTTCGCACGCCGGCTATATCAAGCGCGTGCCGCTTTCCACTTACCGCGCGCAGCGCCGGGGCGGCAAGGGCCGCAGCGGCATGAGCACCAAGGAAGAAGATTTTGTCACCACCATTTTCCCGGCCAATACCCATACGCCCATTCTGTTTTTCTCGACCAAGGGCAAGGTTTATGAACTAAAAACCTACCGCCTGCCGCTGGGCAACCCCCAGGCGCGCGGCAAGCCCATGATTAATATGCTGCCGCTTGAAGCCGGTGAAACTATTTCCACCGTTTTGGTCTTGCCGGAAGATGAGGCTAGCTGGCCAAGCTTGAATATTATGTTCGCCACTTCCGAGGGCAATGTACGGCGCAATACTTTGAATGATTTCTTGAACATCAAGGCTAATGGCAAAATCGCCATGAAGCTCGAAGGCGATGAGCGCTTGATTTCGGTTAAAACCTGCACCGAGGATCAGGATATTTTGCTCTCCACCGCCCATGGCAAGGCGATCCGCTTTAATGTGAATGAGGTGCGGGTGTTTTCTTCGCGCAATTCCACCGGCGTGCGCGGCATCAAGCTTGCCAAAAATGACTTGGTCATCGGCATGACCGTGCTGAAGTCGATGGATGCCTTGGCCGATGAGCGCGAGGCCTATGTCCGCATGTCGAAGGCTGAACGGCGCAGCGATGATGAAGTAATCGAGGCCGAGGAAAAAACCACCGATCTAACTTTAACGCCGGAACGCTATCAGCAATTGGCGGTGCAAGAGGAATTTATTTTAACCGTGACCGCCAAGGGTTTCGCCAAGCGCACTTCGGCCTATGAATACCGTACCACAGGGCGCGGCGGATCGGGCATTGCGGCGGTGGAATTGACCGGCAAAAACGGCTGGGTGGTTAATTCCTTCCCGGTTGAAAATAAAGATCAAATCATGCTGGTGACCAATGGCGGCAAATTGATCCGCTGCCCGGTCAAGGATATCCGCATCGCCGGCCGCCGCACGCAGGGCGTTACCGTGTTAAAGGTCGAGGAGGGCGAACACGTGGTTTCCGCCGCCCATTTAGCCGAAGAAAATGAAGAGGCCGGGGCGGAATAAGCATGGGAAAAATGCTTCATCCCCGCATCGCCGTATACCCTGGAACCTTCGATCCCATCACCTTCGGCCATGCCGATGTTATTCAGCGCGCTTGCAAATTGGTGGATAAATTGGTGATTGGCGTTGCCGCCAATGCGGGGAAAGATCCGTTATTTTCCTTAAATGAACGGGTTGATTTAATCCGTGGGGAAATTAAGGCCATGCGGCTTTCTTGCGAAATCGCGGTTAAGCCTTTCGATAATTTATTAATGGATTTTGCGACCGAAGAACATGCAACCGTTTTGATCCGGGGTTTGCGCGTGGTATCGGATTTTGAATATGAATTTCAAATGGCCGGCATGAACGCCAAGCTTAACCCCGATATCGAGGCAGTCTTTTTAATGGCCGATGCCAAGCTGCAGCTTATTTCCTCCCGCTTCGTCAAGGAAATCGCCAGGCTCGGCGGGGATGTCACCCATTTCGTCAGCGAGGCGGTGGCCCATGCCTTATGGCAGAAATTCTTTCCCGGCGCGGTCGCGGGTAAGCGGAAGATATAACATAAATGATTAAATGGCCTGCCATCCGAAGCTTGGCAAAGCCAAGCGCAGGATGGTGAGTGAGAGCGGTTGAGGATCGAACCAGCCAAGCAAAGCGAAGCTTTGTTGGCGCAAAAATGGTGGGTTCGCTAAAGATCTCGGAAAACTGGTGAGAGCGGTTGAGGATCGAACCAGCCAAGCAAAGCGAAGCTTTGTTGGCACAAAAATGGTGGGTTCGCTAAAGATCTCGGAAAACTGGTGAGAGCGGTTGAGGATCGAACCAGCCAAGCAAAGCGAAGCTTTGTTGGCACAAAAATGGTGGGTTCGCTAAAGATCTCGGAAAACTGGTGAGAGCGGTGGGGATCGAACCCACGACCCACTGGTTAAAAGCCAGTTGCTCTACCGCTGAGCTACGCTCCCATTGGAAGGGGCTGTTTTACTGGGCTTTCGGATAAAGGTCAACCGTTTATTGGACGGGCTTGCGGACGCCAGCGTTGCCAGGCGAAATCGATTAAGCAACCCACCACCACCGCAAAAATCAGATTAACCAGCACGGTTAGAATCATGACAATTGCCATTAATATCCGATCGAATTTAGGCATCGGCTCAGAAGGTTTAAAATAGTGCCACTCAATAATATTCCAGCCTACCACCAGCAATATTCCGGCCAAGACCGCATGCGGAATATGCGAGGCCAGGGGCCCAAGCCCCAGCACTAAAGATAATAAAACCAACGCATGAATCATGCCCGATAAGGGCGTGCGCCCGCCGGCTTTAATGTTGGTGATAGTGCGCATGATCGCGCCCGAACCTACCAGCCCGCCAAAAAAACCGGCCAGCATATTGCCAATGCCTTGGCCGATTAGTTCACGGTCGGAATTATGTTTATCGCCGGTGGCGCGGTCGGCGATGCTGGCGGTTAAGAGACTGTCGATATTGCCGATTAAGGCTAGCACCAGCGCTGAAAAAATAATTACCGGCGCTGTTTGCCAACTCCAGCCGGGCAGGATGAATTTCGGCAGGCCTTCCGGAATGGCGCCCAGGGTTGGAATATCAAAGAAAAAATAAGCCAGTAACGTTCCCGCAATCAATGCTAGCAGTGGCGCGGGATAGCGCGGGTTGGGCAATTTGATGGCCGAAATAACCAGCGCCGCCAAACCCACTATCAAGGAGGGGATGCTAATTTCCTGCAAAAAGCCGGGCAGGGCCCGGATTGCGGCCATTACATGATGAGGCGATTCATGGCCCAGAATATCGCCCAGTTGCAGAGCAATAATAATTATTCCAACCCCGCTCATAAAACCGGAAATCACCGGATCCCTGACCCATTCGATATATTTGCCCAGCTTTAATAGGCCGGTGCCGATTTGAATGGCGCCCGCCAGCACGATCACAGCCAAGGCTGCTTTCAAATCGTGCAGCTGCGCGACGACGCCGGCCATCACCACCACCATCGGGCCGGTTGGCCCCGATATTTGTGCGGGCGAGCCGCCGAAGGCCGAGGCGAAAAACCCTAGAAAAATCGCACCATATAATCCGGCGATCGCCCCCATGCCCGACGCGACGCCGAACGCTAAGCACAAGGGCAGGGCCACGACCGCCACGGTAATGCCGCCTATAATATCGCCATGGAGATTTTTGAGGCTAAGATTGGAAAAGATTTTCATGAGCCTTTAAAGGTAGCTCATGGTGAGCTTGTCGAACCATGAGCGGATAGAATTGTTAGATCATCCTTCGACAAGCTCAGGATGAACATAAAGTTTAAGCAACTAATTTAGTAAGCGGCGTATAGGGCAAATTCAAATCTTCGGCGACGGCAGGGTAGGTGAGTTTGCCCAGGCATACATTCAAGCCATTGGCCAAATGCGCATCATCTTGGCAAGCTTTTTTCCAGCCCTTATTCGCCAGCGCCATAGTGAAAGGCAGGGTCGCATTATTCAGCGCGAAAGACGAAGTGCGCGAAACCGCGCCTGGCATGTTGGTCACGCAATAATGCACGACATCATGTTTAACAAAAGTCGGATTCTGATGGCTGGTCGGCTGGCTGGTTTCAAAACAGCCGCCTTGGTCGATCGCCACATCCACCACCACCGCGCCGGGATGCATGGATTTAATCATGGCTTCGGACACCAATTTAGGCGCCGCCGCGCCATGCACCAATACCGCGCCAATGACCAAATCAGCGCTTTTGACATTTTCTTCGATCGCCTCGTAGGTGGAATAAAGCGTGGTGACCGCGCCGCGGTATTGCGCATCGATGTAATGGAGGCGTTCAACGCTTTTATCAATAACGGTCACGCGCGCGCCCATGCCGGTCGCCATCCATAAAGCGTTAGTTCCAACCACGCCGCCGCCGATAATAACGACACGGGCAGGGGCCACGCCCGGCACGCCGCCCAATAACATTCCGGCGCCGCCTTGGGGCTTTTCCAGGCAGCGGGCGCCAACTTGAATCGACATTCTTCCCGCCACTTCGCTCATTGGGGCAAGCAGGGGAAGTCCGCCCTTAGCGTCGGTTACGGTTTCATAGGCAATCGCCACACAGCCGGAATCCATCAAGGCCTTGGTTTGTTTTAAGTCGGCGGCCAGGTGCAAATAGGTAAAAAGGATTTGGCCTTCGCGTAACAATTTATATTCCGATTCTTGCGGTTCTTTGACCTTAACGATCATATCGGCTTTAGCGAAAATTTCTGCGGCAGTGGGAAGGATTTTAGCGCCGGCGGCTTCATATTCCCGGTTCTCTTTGCCGATGCCGATACCGGCATTGTTTTCGACGAAAACTTCATGGCCGGCCCGCACCAATTCTTTGACACTGCCAGGGATCATTCCCACCCGGTATTCATGATTTTTGATTTCACTTGGAACGCCGATACGCATGACAACCCTCTTGCTAAAAAACGATTAACGGATCGTTAACCGTATAGGCCTTTTGCCGCTTTAATGCCAATGGAAAGCCGTGCAGTGCAAAAAAAGAGGGCCAAAAAAGGTAAAATTATAGGCTTCGTAAAGGGTGCCGTAACCTTCTCCACGTAAACTGAACCTATAAGACATTAAAAAATAAAAAAAACACACAGGGAAAGGGTTCGGCAGATGGTAGTGCGCGCAGTGCCTCTAGGGGGGCTTAAGCGGGTTTTTTCTACTCTATTTTTGGCGATTTTAACGGCTTTTCTCTTGGGCGTAATGAATGCCCGGGCCGAAGAAAACCTGACCAGCACTTATTCACAACTTTTTAACACGCTTGAAATTCGTGTGGGCAAGCCGGTACAGCACGTGCCGCGCGCCGCTATTTTATCGGTGGCTTTGCGTCAATTAAATGATCAAAGCCTGCAATCTTCCGGCATGCAGGAATGGCGCGCCTTGGTGGCGGCTTTGCAGGGAAAACCCGCTTATGAGCAAGTGAATAAGGTTAATGCTTTTTTCAACCGCATCCGCTATGTGGCGGACGGCGCTAATGGCGGGCCCAGCGATGATTGGGCGCCGCCTTCGCAATTCCTGGCAAAAGGCGGGGATTGTGAGGATTATGCGATTGCCAAATTCGCCACTTTGCGGGCGCTTGGCTTTACCGCCGATCAAGTGCGTTTGGTGCTGGTTGAAAATACCATCACCAATAAAAAACACGCTATCGGCGCGATTTATTTAAATGGCCAAACGCTGCTCATGGATAATATGAGCCAGTCTTTGCGCACCCCTGAGCAGGTGGATTATTACCGTCCGATCGCTTCCTTAGATGAAAACCGTCTATGGGTTCACATCCGTCCCCAATCGCCGCGGAACGTTGCTGCCCTGCAGCGGACAGATAAACAGGGATAACTAAAAGACCTCTAGCCAAATCCTCCATCTTTTGCTAAAAAAGCTATACGTCCAGAAAGCTTTGTAGCCTCTATAGATAAGGGGTTGACCTTCCTGGCCGTTAAGGGTTTATTTTCATTTGTTCCCCTATCTTATTCATTTCAAGCGATGAACGGGCTTTTATTATGAAAAAATTATACGTCGCGATTTTTAGCATTCTCTTTATCGGCCTGACCCCTGGCGCCATGGCCGCCTCGCTCGGCAGCGCGGTACAGCAAGCCATCAGCACTAACCCCGATATCGGGGTGGTGTTAAGCGATAAAGATGTCGCTGAAGGCGATTTAAGCGAGGCGCGCGCCGGTTTCTATCCTTCTGTCGATTTACAGGCCAATGCCGGCCGTGAACATACCGATTCGCCCAGCACGCGCTCTAACGCCAGTGATCCTGATCCCAGCTTGAACCGCAAAGAAGCTTCGCTGACTTTGCGTCAATTATTATTCGATGGTTTTGGGGTGTGGAACGAAGTCAAGCGCCGTAAAGCCTTGCTCGCATCTTCCGAAAACCGCGTGAAAGAACGTTCGGAACAAATCGCTTTGGATGCGATCGAAGCCTATCTCGAAGTTTTGCGCCGTAACCGCTTGGTGCAATTGGCCGAAGAAAATCTTGCCCGCCATGAATCGACTTTGGATATGGTGCAACGCCGCGCTGAAGGCGGCGGCGGCAGTGTGGCCGATGTGCGTCAAGCCGAGGCGCGGCTTGGAAATGCCCAAACCATTCTAACCCAGGTCGAACAAAATTTAAGCGATGCCGAAGCTACTTATCAACGCGTGGTTGGCGTCAGGCCCGACGAATTAACGCGCCCCAATTTGGAAGGGGGGGCATTGCCATCTTCCCTGGATGCCGCCATCGCCCGGGCGATTGATAATAATCCCAGCGTTTTAAGCGCTAAAACCGATTTAGACGCAGCCGATGCAGCGGTATCCGCTTCCAATGCGCCTTTCTCGCCGCGTTTTGATTTGGAATTGCGCGGCCGCACCGGCAGCGATCTTGACGGATTACGCGGCGATAATGACCAAACCGCTGCCTTAGTGGTGGCGCGGTGGAATCTTTTCCGCGGCGGCGCCGATGCGGCGCGCAAGCGTTCAAACATCGCCCGTCAAATGCGGGCCAAAGACGTCATTGCCCGCACCCAGCGTGTAGCGGCCGAGCAAAGCCGCTTGGCTTGGAATGCTTTGACTTCGGCCCGCGGCCGGGTCGCCAGCTTGCGCAACGTGGTCGAGGCCAATGAGCGGGTGCGTGAAGCCTATGGCCAACAATTTGAATTGAGTCAGCGCAGCCTGCTTGATTTGCTGGATTCGGAAAACGAGCTTTTCTTATCGCGCAGCGATTTGGTGACCGCGGAATATACCGCTTTATTCGGCGGCTACCGTTTGCTGGGGGCGATGGGGGCGTTATTGAACCATTTGAATATCCCCGTGCCGGCGGACAAACAAGTGGCGGCGCGGTAAGGCCGATCTTATTTATTTAACCAGGCCTCTTTCCATTAATTTTTTGGCGATCATCTCTATCACCGATTTATTTTCGGGGGGCGGCGCTTTATCCAGGGCCATCAGCGCGCCTAGATGCCAAAAGGAATGGTTAATTACTTGGGCTAATTGCATCATCCAAAGTGCAGCGCCAAAGCGGGCGTCGTTTTCAATAGGGTTGTGAAAATAAGCGGCTGGATAGTGGCGCGCGTTAAAATAAAGGCGGTAATTGCCCAATAAAATGGCCCTTGTTTCTACATCAATCGCTGTCCCTTCTTTTGCAGCCGGCGGATTTTTGCCCCAGCAATATTGCAAATGGTGGCAATTTTCATGAAGCAAAATGACGATGTCGTTGAGCAGTAAATCGGGATCGTTATAGCCGCCCCTTTTTTTATTGACGGTTATTTCGGTTTTTCCGCACTTATAATGGCCGCCTACGGAACCCGCCGAAGTTTTTTTGCGGATTCTTCTTACCTGCAGGCCGGGCAGGGAAACTCCGCAAGCCTCGGCCAGCAAGCGGTTCATTTTTTGTAAGACTTTGAGCCTAAGTTCGCCGGTATAAGGAATTTCCCGGTCGGTGATTTTTCTTAAACAATCCAGGAATTCGGGCTGTTGCCGCAGCAAATCCGCCAGCCGGAGCGCTTTTTGGCGGTATAATTTTAGCAGCGCCGATAAAAAATTTTGCCGTGAACGGTGCAGCCTTTGCAGGGCGGCGGTTTCCTCCGGGTATTTTTTCTCGATGCTTTTAAATGAAATACTGCTGTCGTAGGAATGAAGGGGCAAATTATAAAGCCGCGCCACCAGCCGCCGCGCTTGCTCGACGGGCATAGCTGATAAATCCTCATCCGATATTTTTTTCAATTGTTCGATCACCAGGCGCCTATCGGCGGCGGCTGCCTCTTCAGCGCGGCTAACGCGCCGTTTTTGCGGCGGTAAAACCGCCAAAGCTGCCTCGGCGATGATGGGATAGGTTTGCAGAACCATTTTTTATTGCACCCTCTGGCCGGCACATTATTATTTTGTATCCCTAAAGTCAACGAGTTTGGGGCTAAAAATATTCTTGCACCCCGATCACCCGGTAAATGCTTTTAACTCTATTCCGGGGAATAGTGATTTCCTGGGCGGGGTTGAATTGTTTTAAAATAAGGGCGGCGCCTTCTTCCTTTAGATATTGCTTGACCAGGCCCTGACCGTCTTTCAGCTCGACTACCACAAAGCAGTTTTTGGACAGGGGGCGGTTAGGGTTGATGTAGAGCACTTCGCCGGGAAAGAAGCGCGGTTCCATGCTTTCGCCATTCACATAGACCGCAAAGGCGTTTTTGACCCCATTGAGAGAGGAAGGCCGTTCAATCATTTCATGAATATCGCCATTTGATAAGAAAAACCCTTCTTTGCCGCCCTTGGCTGCGCCTAAAACCGGCAAATCACGCGAAAACTGCTTGGAAAGCGGTGAAAAATCGGTTTTTTCCGCTAAAAGATGCGGCGGGATGGAAATGGATTTTTCCGGTAGCGCGGTAGTATTTTGGGCGGTTTCAGGAAGTAGTTCGCTAATATCGCAACCCAAACCGGCAGCGATTCTGCGCATCCAATCAACCGTTAGACGCCGTTCGCCTTTTTCGAGTTTATCAATTTGCGCCTTGCTGGTGCCGATACGGTCGGCCAGCTCTTGCATCGTGAGATCAAGACCGAGGCGGATGTCGCGAATGCGGTTGATGGAGGGCTCCATAATCAAGGCAGCATAGACCGGCTGTTTAGTGGCGTAAATATACAAAAGTATACAAATTGTATATTTTGTGGATAATTGGATACCAAATCTTGTTAAAAGTAACCAGAATGGTTACTACACTAACTATGGACAACTTACGCGAGTATCTAGAATTCCATGGATTAAGCGCAGCCGAATTCGCACGGCGTATCGGGATTAAAAGCCGCAGCACCATTTTCCGTTATTTGCGGGGCCGCCGCCCAAGGGCCGATTATAAATCAAAAATATCTATTTATATAAATGGTTTAAGTAATAATATTCATATTCAAGATAAATATAATCGCCAACAGGATGCCTCCCTTCATTGGCAAATAGCTTTGATGATCTTAGGCGCGCGCGTTAAAAAGGGGGGCAAATCCGGCCTTTATACGCTGGATGGGCGCCCTTGCGGAGGAAAAGGCCTCATTCAAGCGGCAAACGCCGAATTGCGTTGTAAGGGCTTCCCTTTGCTGTTCTATCCAGGTTTAAGGCCTTTACCGGAAAAATCGCCGCCGCGCTGGCGGCCTTATTAGCCCGTAAAGTCTTAATTTTGTTCAAGCTACGTAAAATTAGGATAAAATGGGGTATACTAAGACTAAGGAAACCATCTTGTAAAACAGGAAAAATAGTGAATAAACCTTCATCTTCCGGCTTTGCTTTAGGCACGATTATTTTGGTGATCGCGCTTTTGGCTGCTGTTACCACGGCCTTTTCGCTGGCCAGCCGCAGCAACCTTTTTACCAATACCGATCCTTTGCAGCGCAATGAACTTATACCGGTGCGTGATGGCATGCTGCAAATCGCCGCCGCCACGCGGCGTATTATTAACAGCTGTCCGGCCGATCCTGTCGAATATAGCGCATGTTTGGACCGGATTAATGTCAATCCAGAATGCCCGGAATGCGCGAATGATGAAACCGCGGCGCGGCATTGGGTGTATCAACCAATTTATGGGGGCGCTTCGCTTTTTCACATCCGCCCGCGCTATTTGGCCGATATACAAGTTCCGGTCAGCTGGGTTCTCGCGCGCAATGTCCGCCCGGCGCGCGGCGGGGCTTTAATCCCGGTGGTGATATATGCCGAAGGTTTTTCCAGCCATGCCTGCCGCTTGCTTAACGAGATTATCAGTCTGCGCCCGCTTGCTGCAACCTTTACCGCTCCGGCTTTACAATCTTTTGGCACTTTGCCATACGATGCGGTAGAAGGATGCTTCGTGGTATCGGGAACAAATGGAATGCGCACTCAATATTTTTATGTCGTCGGAGGGCGTCAATGAGTCATCATAAGTTTTTCAGCCGGGGTTTCGCCATCGGCACTGTATTGCTGGTCATTGTCTTGATGGCCTCCACCATGATGGCGTTTTCCGCCCTTCGCGGCGATCAAACCAGTATGGTGATGGATGATAAATACCGCAGCCTGGCTGGCGTTGTGCGCGCCCAAGCCAGCGATATTCAGCGCATTTACCTGCGTGTTCATGATGGAATGCCGGAACCAGAAAAATCTGATCCGACCGCCAATATCCGCGTTTGCATTCCCAATGCGGGCTGCACTTGTTCGCCGCCGGCTCAGCCTTGCGTCTTTGGATCAACCGGCGGCGCCTTAATTCAGCCAACCTTGCGCCGCGATATTTTCGCCGATAGCGTCAGCGACACCAGTTATTTCACTGACCCTTGGCGCGTGGCCAAAATCCAAGTTCCCATCGGGCGCCATACCGCGGAAGGCGAAACAACCGACTGGGCTATCATGCTTTATTTGCGCGCGCCGGTGCGCCAGGAAGTATGTGAAAAAATCAATTTTTATGCCGCGCGGGGGCGCACCTATCCAACGGTAGCGCCGCAATATTTCACCGATCTTATCGCCGGAAGCCAGGTTTTGGACATGGCGCAAAGCGCCGATTTTTGCATTCCGGTTAATACTTCGCCACCGGCCGGGCGTTATGTTTTGATCATCGGCTCTCATCCTTAAAAATTTTGTTATGCGTTTTTGGTTTTTCCTTTTTCTTCTTGGTTCGGTGCTGGCGGCTTGCAACCGCGGCAACCATTCGCCCGAAGCCGGCTTTTGCCGCGCCGTGGTGGAAGATGTGTTTGTAAGCAATCAGGACCTTGATATTCAAGAAGTGGCCGTTAACGCGAAAAATCCCAAAGGCCAAGTGACGGTGATTTACAGCGTGCTGGATACCACCGGACGGCGGGTAAATGATAAAGCTGTTTGTTCCTTCAATCCCGATCTGGGAGCGAAGGGCGGTTTACTGTCGCTTCACCAGCTAGGCGCCGATATTCCCGCGATTCATGTGGCGTTTTTAAATCAGCGCTTGGGCGGAAAATTCGGCTACCGGGCCCCGCCGCTGGTTTCCCGTAAAGCGGCGGCTCCGCCTGCCGAAGCGCCTAAGATAAATCCGCCGCCTGCGCCCGCGCCCGAGGCGGAGACGCCCAAGCCTAAAGACAGCTCGGTGCCCGACGATACGCCGGCGCCCGATATGGGCGACTAGGCTTTAAGCTTAAGCCGCTTTTTTACCGGGCATTACTTTCGGGAAATCAACATCGGTTTGCGCGACGTGATTAAAGAAATTGGTATAAAAATTAATCGCAATGCAAGCGACTACCTCGGCGATTTCGCCTTCGCTTAATTGCTGTTTGGCCGATTGCAAATCGGTGTCGCTGATATTGCCCTTGGTCTGAATAATAGTTTTAGTCAGTTTCAGCGCCGCCGCGGTTTTAGCATCGGTTGATTGATAATTGCGCGCCGATAGGGCGGCTTCATCGGTTAGCCCCGCTTTCTTGCCGATAGCGGTATGTGCCGATAAACAATATTGGCAGGAATTTTCTTCGGCAACCGCCAAGGCAATGGCTTCACGCGCCGCGGGAGTTAAGCTGGCTTCGCTTAGAGCCGCGCTCATCCCTTGATATGCGCCAAGAGCGGCTGGCGAATTGGCGAGCGCTTTAAAAATATTCGGAATGGTTCCAAGCTTCGCTTGAACGGCGTTCAGCATGTCTTTGCTTTTGCCGGGAGCAGTGGCGGGTTCGAGATAGGAAAGACGGGCCATGGAAAATCTCCTTTTGTTTGAAAGATAGGGTCAGGGTTAAAGGTAGGAGATTGGAAGCAAAACACAAGCGAAATATTTGTGACTATCCACCGGCTTGACAATAAGCTTATGGGTAGTAGGATGCCGGACGAATAAAAACTCAACAATTAAAAGAGGGTATAACAATGCGTCATCGTAAATTAGCAAGCCGGCGGGCTGCGGTTGCCGTCAGAACAAGTTTGCCATTAGTCAAGGCCGCCGTTTTATGTTGCGTTGCTATAGATGAAGTTGCCGGCGCCCAAAAGGCGCGCGAAATTGCAGAATTGGCCGCCAGCAAAGTAGAAAAAATAAAGGGTAAAAGCGGCCGGAAACTTTTTTTGCAGCGCTTAAAAGCACTAGGCCTTCACCACTCTCTTTAAAAGGATATTTTTAAGCAATCCGGCGGATTTCAGCGGTGGGTTTAATCACCCGCTCGGCCGGGAAAATGGCGGTGATGGTGGTGCCTTCGCCCTCCACGCTTTGCAATTCCAAGCGCCCGCCATGCAGTTCAACCAATGATTTTGTCACAGGGATGCCAAGGCCGGTGCCTTGTGCATCGCTTTGCTTGGTTTTGCTGGAACGCACATAGCGCTGCATTACTTTGTCAATTTCTTCCGCCGGAATCCCGACACCGGTGTCAATCACCGCGATCGCCAATTCTTTTTCTTTCATTGCCGCGGTAATCGTAACCTTGCCGCCGGGCAGGGTGAACTTCACCGCGTTGGAAAGCATATTGAGAATAATCTGCCTGAGCTTGGTTTCATCGCCTTTGAGATCGGGCAGCTTATCGGCGATTTCCACCTGCAGTTTGACTTTGCCTTTTTGCGCCGCTTCGCGCACCAGCGCCAGGCAGTGACGGATAATCGGTTCGATTTTCACTTCCGCGTCATTCAATTCCAGCATGCCGGCTTCCATGCGTGAAAGATCAAGCGTGTTATTGACCAAGTCAAATAAATGCTTGCCGCTTTCATGAATGTCTTCGGCATAAGAGAGGTAGCGTTCATGGCCAAGCGGGCCGAACAATTCGCGTTTTAAAACATCGGCGAAACCGATAATCGCGTTTAACGGCGTGCGCAATTCATGGCTGATTTCGGCCAGGAAGTCGGATTTGGCGCGGCTGGCTTGCACCGCTAAATCTTTGCTCGATTCCAAATCTTGCTGGAATTCTTTGCGCCCCGTAATGTCGCGCAAAATCACCAGCCAGCTCATATGGCGGCCCGCCATGTCGTTGACCGGCACGAGGCTGACCTCGGCCCAGAAATGCCCGCCTTCTTTGCGGCGGTAGCGGATTTCGAAATTGCTGTTTTCCCGCTTTTTCATTTGCTGGCGGATGTCTTGCACCTTATCCAGATTGGTTTCTTCGCCCTCGAACATTAACAGAGTTTGATCGACAATTTCTTCGATTTCATAGCCGGTGATTTTGGCGGCGGCGGCATTGGCGAAAACGATGCGGGGGCCGGCGCCATCAATCGGCCCGGCTTCGGTAATCAGAATGCCATCATTGGCGTTAATCGCGGCCAGTTGGAATAATTTCAGGCTTGATTCAACTTGCTTGCGTTCGGTGATGTCTTCAACGGTGGTGACGCGCAGCATGCTGCCATCGGCGCGGCGCAGGCGCCCGGCGGTTAAGTGAATATCGATCGGGCGGCCATCGCGGTGAATGCCGATACCTTCGCCCGGCGATTCCAAGCCATCCATCAGGAAATTGCGGTACGCATCGCGCGCCAATTGATGATCGGTCGAGGGCATTAAAATGGTGAATTCGCGGCCCAGTAATTCTTTCGGCTCATAGCCATAAATGCGGCAGAAGGCCTGATTGACGCGTACAAAACGGCCGCTTTCATCGCTAACGCCGATGCCGATTTGGGCGGAATCCAGAATCGAGGAAAGCAAGCGTTCGCTGTCCCGAAGCGCGATTTCCGCTTTGACGTTTTTAATGGCGTTGGCGATAATGTCGGCGGCCGATTGC
This sequence comes from Dongiaceae bacterium, assembly GCA_050182275.1. Lineage (GTDB taxonomy): Bacteria > Pseudomonadota > Alphaproteobacteria > SHNJ01 > SHNJ01 > JBFXCK01. The sequence continues at coordinate 211,881 of JBFXCK010000002.1, forward strand.
AGAAATTGCACCGCAGCTTTGGAATAAAGGCGGGCCTCGCTGCTTTGCACGCTTAACACGCCGTACGGGCCGTTCAAGCCCGAAATTACCAGGGTAACGCCGCTTTTGATATTATGCTCCGCCTCCAGGGCGGTTGAGGTAAAACGTTTTTCCTGCTCGATATTTTCCACCACCACCGGCTGCAAGGTTTTCAGCGCGATCGAAGATTGCGAGCTTTCCCAAATCGATTCGGCATGGTTGCCGATTTTATGGCCGTCTATGCCGGTTGCAGCGCGAAGAAGCAGAATTTGTTCGGTGCTTAAATATTCTTCGATTTTACAAAAGGGGACATTCAGCGCCCGGGCGATGGTGTCGGCGGCGCGCTGCAGCAAGGGCTGCAGTTCAAGCTGGGAAAGGGCCAATTGCCCCAAATCGGCGATTGCGCGCTGTTCCTTGATTTTTTCTTCTAATTCAATATCGGAAATTTTTTGGTCGGTAATGTCGATCGAAGCGCCAACCAATTCCAGCACTTGCCCATCGGCGGCCAAAGCCGGCTGTAAAAGAGTGCGGAAAGAACGGCGGCCGCCTTGCGGCATATCAAGCGTGACTTCATAGGTCATCGCTTGTTTGGTGCGGTAGCATTGCTGGTATTTTTTGACCAGGTCGGCGGCTTGATCGGAAGGGTAAAGGTCGGCCGGTTTTTTCCCGTCACGCTGGGTATTGCTGATGCCGATAAGCAATTCATGGGCGCGGTTCTGGCCGGCATAAATAAACTCGCCCTCGGCATTCATAGCGATACGGAATAAAGCGGCTGGCGACTGCGCGAAAATATTTTCAAAATAGCCCGGAGGCGAGATGCCGGGCGCCGCCTGGACGGGGGTAAAGGCCGCCAAATAATAGGCGTTTTGCAAAGTTTGCGCGACCGGTACAATGGTGAAATCCACCGGCGCGGTTTTGTTGAGGCCGGTGCGTAATAGTACGGTTTCCTGCCAGCGGTTACCGGCGGAAGCGAGCAATTGATTCCACGCGGCGTCAAGCAGCGCAGCATTGCTTTCCAGCACCGAGATAATTTTTTGCCCCTCCAAAAATTGGGCGGAGATTTGCCAGAATTCGAGAGCGGCTTGATTGAGCGAGATAATGCGCGCTTGGCTGACGGGCGTATCCTTGGCCTGCTCAAGCAGCAACATAGGTTCGCGGCAGAGCTGCGCTATCTGCTGAAAATAATCCTGTGGTGTTGCCATTATTCCTTACCCGCGCCTTACATCTTTTAGATGTCTTTTAGCTTTAGCCTTTATGCCCTATTTTCCAGTTTTATCTTTGCTGAGGAAATATATCATATCCTTAAAGATTATGCTTGTTATTTTTGAGAATTAACCATTTTTACTCCACATTGATTGTTAACGGTTATGAATTAATCCAATTTTTCCAATATTTAGCAAGGGTTTTTGGGCTTTCCAGTGGCGTTAAATGCCCCGCCTGTGCTACCTGGAAAAATTCTGAATTGGGGATAATTTGGGCCATCTCCTGCATTGCCGGCGCAGGGGTTAAAACATCTTCTTCTCCCGCAATAACTAGAGCAGGGCAAGTAATATGGGGTAATAAGGGGCGGCTATCGACACGGCCAATAATTGCTTTTTGGTGGCGGATATAAACGTCTTTTCCCGCCTCCATAGCCATTTTTTTAACAGTTTTAACAAGATTTTGATCCTGTAAGCTGGTTTTACTCAAAAAGCGCGGTAAAAGACGGCTGAAAAAAGTGGAAAATTCAATTTTCTGGGCTAAATCGATCATTTCTAGCCTGAATTTGGTTTGTTCAGGGGTGTCGGGCAGGGCGGTAGTGTTAAATAAAGCTAGTTTTTTAACGCGGTCAGGCGCTTGGCGCAGGATTTCAAATGCTACATAACCACCCATTGATAAAGCCCCAAGATAAAATGCCCCTTCCACTTGTTTTAGTATCGCTTTAGCCATATCTTCTATAGTGCTGTAATCATTGATATTTAAAATAACAACAGCGCTAGATGGCCGGGCTATTTCCAATAGCGGCTCCCAAAGCTTGGCATTGCATAAAAGGCCGGGGATAAGAATAAGGGCGGGCTGTAAAATCGGCAAAATTCTTTCCTGTTTCGTTTAAAGTGGTTCTATGATAAGAGCGAAAGCTAATAAATACTAGAGAGAGAAAAAACAACAACATATGTCCTTCACCGATCTTGGTTTAAGCGAAGACGTCTTAAAAGCCGTCGCTGATACCGGCTATACCACGCCGACCCCTATTCAAGAGCAAGCCATCCCGCAAGTTTTATACGGAAGGGATTTGGTGGCCTGTGCGCAAACCGGCACCGGCAAAACGGCATCCTTTATTTTGCCGATGATCGATATTTTATCCTCCGGCCGCCCCAAAGCGCGCATGCCGCGTTCTTTGATTTTAGAGCCAACCCGTGAATTAGCCGCCCAAGTGGCCGAAAATTTTCAAACTTACGGCAAATATCACCCGTTAAGCATGGCGCTTCTTATCGGCGGCATGGCGTTTGAAGAGCAAGAAAAAGCGCTGGAGCGCGGCGTTGATGTGTTGATCGCCACGCCGGGCCGTTTGCTGGATCATTTCAATAACGGCAAAGTTCTATTGAATGACGTGAAAATTTTCGTTCTCGATGAAGCCGACCGCATGTTGGATATGGGCTTCATTCCCGATATTGAGGAGATTGTTAAAAAGCTTCCCACCATCCGCCAAACCTTGATGTTTTCGGCCACTATGGCGCCGGAAATCCGCCGCCTGGCCAGCGCCTTTTTAATGAATCCGCGGGAAATTCATATTGCGCCCCAGACATCGACCGCCACCACGGTTACGCAATATCAGGTAAAGGCTCCGTCTTTTCACAAGGCCAAGCGCGATACCTTGCGGGCGATTTTACGCCATGTTGAATGGCAAAATGCGATGATTTTTTCCAACCGCAAAACCGAAGTCGATGTCATCGCCAAATCCTTGCAAAAACATGGATTCAAGGCGGCGGCGATGCATGGCGATATGCCGCAATCGGCGCGTAACGCTACCCTGGAAAAATTCAAGCAAAATGAAATCACGCTTTTGGTATGCAGCGATGTTGCGGCGCGGGGCCTTGATATCGACGATTTAAGCCTGGTTATTAATTACGACGTGCCTTTTAATGCCGAGGATTATGTCCATCGCATTGGCCGCACGGGCCGCGCCGGCAAAGAGGGCACGGCGATTATGATTGTCACCCGCGATGATGACAAAACTTTAAGCGCGGTCACCAGCTTGATTAAAAAAGAAATTCCGCTTTTGCCCAATTTTGAATCAGAGGCATCGGAAAATTCCGAAGAAATGGATGCGCCGCATGCCCGCGCCGGGCGCTATGGCCGCCGCAACCGCCATCAAGGCGGACGCAACCGTTTTGGAAAGAAAGCGGCGCCGCAACAAGATGCACCGCCGGCATCATCCGCGCCTCCTGCTCCGCGTGAGAAAAAATTCACTCCGCCGAAACACTCCCAACGCCGCCAAGAAGAAAGAAGAGGGGAACAGCCCCGTCCGCGCCATTCGCCTAAACCGGCCAAGGGTGAAAAAGCCCCGGTTGCTTTCGGCGAGCATGTGCCGTCTTTTATGGCAAGAAAGCCTTAATACGCTTTATCACATCCTTAAACATCTCGGCCGTCAACCGTTTGGTTTGCGTATTATAGCGCGAGCAATGATAGGAATCGAACAGCGTAATTTTTTCAGTCAATGGATGTACCGCGCCGTGGGCGAAGCGGTTGGCGGACAGTTTTTTATCAAAGGCGCGCAAGACGGCTTGGTGGGAAACGCCGCCCAAGGACAGGATGGCGCGCAAATTCGGCATCGCCGCGATTTCGGATTTTAGAAAATTGCCGCAAGTATGCGTCTCTTCCGGCGTTGGTTTGTTTTCCGGCGGCACGCAACGCACGGCGTTGGTGATGCGGCAATTTTGCAAAATCAGGCCGTCGTCATTCGCGGCGCCATAAGCGCCTTTAGCGAAGCCCGATTCGATCAAACTTTCATACAGCAGCACACCCGCATAATCGCCGGTAAAAGGCCGCCCGGTTTGGTTAGCGCCTTTTAAACCCGGCGCCAGGCCGACAATCAAGAAAGACGCTTCCAGCCCGCCAAAGCCGGGCACAGCGCCATTGAAAAAGGTGGGGAATTTCTTTTGGTTTTGGCAGCGGAATTCCACCAAGCGCGGACATAAGTTGCAGGATGGAGCGGGAAGGGCGGCTTGGGCTTTCATTCCCCTCCTTTAGCAAAGAATGCCTAAAAACGGTATAAAATCCTTGCTTTTCACAAAAATTCATTCTATTTAAACGGTTTAGAGGTAGAGGTATTAAGGAGAAAACACATGGCACGCGTCACAGTTGAAGATTGCATTGAACTAATTCCTAACCGGTTCGACCTGGTATTGGTCGCGGCGCAGCGCGCGCGCGATATTTCGGCCGGTTCGGTTTTAACCATCGAGCGCGATGGCGAAAAAAACCCGGTTTTAGCTTTGCGCGAAATCGCCGCTGAAACCATCAATATTGATGAGCTAAAAGAATCCCTGATCCATAACTTCCAAAAGATTCCGCAAGTGGAAGAGGAGAAGGAGGAATTAACCGATTTGATCATTTCCGAAGAAGGTTTTGGCCTTGGCGCTGAAACCGCTTCCGGGGATGACGACGATGATGATGAAGGTGACGAGGAACTAGCCGGCGAATCATTTGAAGACATGATCAACGCCGAGGAGCCAGCGCCCGCCGCCGATCCCGCGGAAGAAATCTAATTTTAGCCCTTTAAGGGGGTAAAGCGTAGGCGAACGTGATTCGGCAATATGAACTGGTTGAACGCGTTAAATCCTACGACCCCAATCTTGACGAAGCGGGCCTTAACCGCGCTTATGTTTTCGCTTTAAAAGCCCATGGTTCGCAGCGCCGCGAATCGGGCGACCCGTATTTTTCCCATCCCCTCGAAGTCGCCGGCATGCTGGCCGATATGCGGCTTGATGGCTCATCCATCATCACCGCGCTTTTGCATGACACGGTTGAAGACACCTCGATTAATTTAAAAGACATCAAAGGCATGTTCGGCGAGGAGATCGCCAAGCTGGTTGATGGCGTCACCAAGCTCTCGCGGCTTGAGCTGCAATCCGACCACACCAAACAGGCTGAAAATTTCCGCAAACTTGTCATTGCGATGTCGGAAGATATTCGCGTGCTGCTGGTCAAATTGGCTGACCGCACCCATAATATGCGCACGCTGCATTTCAAAAATGATCCGGAAAAACGCCGCCGTATCGCCATGGAAACCATGGAAATCTATGCGCCCTTGGCCGAGCGCATCGGCATGCAGGCGATCAAGGATGAATTGGAGGATTTGGCGTTTCAGGAATTATATCCCGAAGCGCGGCAATCCATTATCACCCGCCTTGATTTCTTGCGCGCGCAAGGCACCAATTTGGTTGGGCGCATTATCGATGAATTAAAAGAAGTTTTAAGCAAGGCCAGCTTGCCGGCTATTGTGATTGGCCGCGAAAAATCGCCTTATTCGATTTGGCGCAAAATGCAGCGCCGCAATGTTGAGTTTGAACAATTATCCGACATCATGGCTTTCCGCGTGAATGTCGATTCGGTCGAGCAATGTTATCAAGCTTTGGGCGTGATTCATGCGCGCTATCCGGTCGTGCCGGGCCGCTTTAAGGATTATATTTCAACGCCGAAACCGAACGGTTACCAATCGCTTCATACCACCGTGATCGGGCCGGAGCGCCAGCGCATCGAAATTCAAATCCGCACCAAAGATATGCATGATGTTTCCGAGCGCGGAGTGGCCGCGCACTGGCAATATAAGCAAGGCGAGGGGCTTAAAGAGGGCAAGCAATATCGCTGGCTGCGCCATCTATTGGATATTTTAGAGCAAGCCTCGAACCCCGAAGAATTTTTAGAGCATACCAAGCTTGAAATGTATCAAGACCAGGTGTTTTGTTTCTCGCCCAAGGGCGATTTGATCGCTTTGCCGCGCGGCGCGACACCGGTTGATTTCGCCTATGCGGTGCACAGCCAAGTCGGCGATTCTTGCGTTGGCGCCAAAATCAATGGCCGGATCATGCCGCTTCGCACCGTTTTGCAAAACGGCGATCAGGTTGAAATCATCACCAGCAAGGCGCAAACGCCATCGCCGACTTGGGAAGAATTTGTGGTTACCGGCAAGGCTAAAGCGCGGATCCGCCGTTTTGTCCGCACCCAAAAGCGCGAGCAATATTTAAGTTTGGGCCGCAGCATTCTGCAAAAGGTTTTCCGCCAGGAAGGCCAAAACTTTGCCGACAAAGCCTTGGAGCCGCTCCTTAAAAAATATAATGTCGAGGCGGTTGAGGATCTCGAGGCGCAAGTCGGCGAGGGCTTAATCACCGCCAAGGAAGTTTTCCAAAGCCTTTATCCCCAAGCCCGGCAACCGGCGCCAATGACGCCGGAAGACATGGTACGCCCAACTAAAAAGGGCAAAACCGGCCATGCCATTCCGATTCGCGGCCTGATTCCGGGCATGGCGGTGCATTTCGCGCGCTGCTGCCACCCGCTGCCGGGCGATGCGATTGTGGGAATCGTTACAACCGGCAAGGGCGTTTCCATCCATACTACCGAATGCGATACGTTGAACAGTTTCGCCGATCAGCCGGAACGCTGGATCGATGTCGCCTGGGACATCGAGCATACCGTGCAGCAACGCCAAGTCGGCCGCCTGCACGCCGTGATCGTCAATGAACCGGGAAGCTTGGGCAGTTTAAGCACCATCATCGGTAAGGTGGGCGGCAATATCTCCAATATCCGCATCACCAACCGCACCACCGAGTTTTTCGAAATTTTGCTGGATATCGAGGTCAACGATTTGCGCCACATGACCGACATCATGGCCGCTTTACGCGCCAATCCGGTCGTCAATTCGGTTGAACGGGCGAAGCAATAATGATCATCGGCCTTGGCAGCGATATAGTCGATCAGCGGCGGCTTGAGAAATCGCTCAAGCGTTTTGGGCGGCGTTTTGTCGACCGTATTTTAACCAAAACCGAACAGAAAAAAGGCCTGGCTTCATTTGCCAAGCGTTATGCCGCCAAGGAAGCTTGTTTAAAGGCCCTTGGCACCGGAATGCGCAAAGGGTTGTCTTGGCACGATATGGTCATTAGCAACGACAAACTGGGCCGGCCGCTTTTGACACTTAAAGGCGGGGCGGCGGCCCAGCTTAAAAAGCTCGCTGGCTCTAAAAAGGCCCGGATTCATTTAACTTTAAGCGATGAAGCGCCCTATGCCCTGGCGGTGGTGATAATTGAGATTTAATTTTTGACAGCGGCCTTTCAATCATTTAGGTATAATTCTTTATCCTTTTGAAAAGAGACCGCCTCCGTGGATCACGATATTCTCTCCCCTAAACCGCCTGCCAGTGAATGGTGGGAAATTATTAAAACCGTATTATATGCCGTCATATTGGCATTAATCATCCGCAGCACGGTGTTTGAGCCTTTTAGCATTCCCTCAAGCTCGATGGTGCCGACCCTATTAATCGGCGATTATGTGATCGTCAATAAATACTCTTATGGGTACAGCAGGCATTCCTTTCCTTTAAGCCTGCCTTTGTTTGAGGGGCGGATTTTCTTTACGCAGCCCCAGCGCGGCGATGTGGCGGTTTTTAAATTGCCGCGCGATAATAAAACCGATTACATCAAGCGCTTGGTTGGCTTGCCCGGCGATGAGATTCAAGTCAAAGGCGGCGTGCTTTATATCAACGGAAAGTCGGTTACGCGCGCGCGGCTGAATGATTTTATTCAAGACAATGGCGAGAGCAAAACGCGCTTTGCGCAATACCGTGAAACCTTGCCCGATTCCGGCGTTACCCATTTGATTTTGGAAATGACCGAAGATGGGCGATTTGATAATACGCCGGTCTATAAAGTTCCGGCGGGCCATTATTTTTTCATGGGCGATAACCGGGATAATTCTATGGATTCGCGCGCTGAAAATATAGTCGGCTTTGTGCCGGAGGAAAATTTATTAGGCAAAGCCAAATATATTTTCTTTTCCAAGGCCAACGACACGCCGTGGTGGGAAATTTGGAGCTTACCTTTAGCCATCCGCTGGGATAGGCTGTTTCAATCGATTATTTAATGGCAGACCTTACGGCTCTTGAGAACCGCCTGGACTATCGTTTTAGCGATTCAAAGCTTTTATTAGAAGCTTTAACGCCCCCAGCCGTGCGCGGGGCGGATTATGAGCGTTTAGAATTTTTGGGCGATAGGGTATTGGCATTAAGCATTGCCGATCAATTGCTGAAAACCTATCCGCAAGCCAAGCAAGGCGAGCTTTCCAAGCGCCTGATGCAATTGGTGCGTAAAGAGGCGCTAGCCGCTTTGGCCGAACAAATAGGGCTAATAAAGTATCTTCAAGGCCCGGCGGCTTTGAAGCAGGAATTGCAAAATCATTCCTCGGTGCAGGCCGATATGCTGGAGGCGTTATTAGGCGCGGTATATCTGGATGGCGGATGGGAAGCCACCCATACAATGATCTTAAAGTTATGGAAAGATATGTTGCGCGGGGAAGGAATCGGCATTCAAGACGCAAAATCAAGCTTGCAAGAATGGTTGCAAGGCCGTGGTTTAAAGCCGCCGGTTTACAATTTGCGGAAAAGCGAAGGAGCGGCGCATAAGCCGGTATTTTTCGTCGAAATCAGCGCTCCGGGGTTGCCCGAAGTCATAGGGCAGGGAGCTTCCAAAAAATTAGCCGAACAAGATGCGGCATCAAAGGCGCTTAAATTATGGATGAAAATATAACTACCAAATACAGCACCATCGCTATTATCGGCTTGCCCAATGCGGGCAAATCGACCTTGGTGAATGCGTTGTGCCGCGCTAAAGTGGCGATCGTTACGCCCAAGCCGCAAACCACGCGCTTCCGGGTATCGGGCATTTATGTGGAAGATCAAACCCAGCTGGTGTTCATCGATACGCCAGGCATTTTTAAAGGCAAGCATACGCTGGACAAGGCGATGGTGGGCGCCGCCTGGCAGGCGGCCGATGATGCCGATCAATTAATACTGGTGATCGATGTCTCACGCCTTGATTTGGAATCGCATGAAGATTTGTGGCAAACTTTGCGGGCGATCAATAAGCCGGTTTATTTGGTATTAAATAAGATTGATTTGATCGATCTTGGCGATTTGCTGCCCTTGGCCGGAAAACTTAGCCAGCAATATGATTTTGCCAAAGTGTTTATGATTTCCGCTAAGCGGGATGATGGAATCAAAGATATCCGCAAGCATTTGCTAGGCGAGGCAAAACAAGGCCCCTGGCATTTTGCCGGCGATGATTTAAGCGATATTTCCGCCCGCCTTTTGGCGGCGGAATTCACCCGCGAGCAGTTATTTTTAAAATTGGAACAAGAAATTCCCTATGGGCTGACGGTGGAAACCGAATCGTTCGAAGAATTTGAGAATGGCAGCGTTAAAATCACGCAATCGATTTTAATTGAACGCGAAAGCCACCGGCCGATTATTTTAGGCAAGGGCGGCAACATGATCAAAAATATCCGCCTTGGCGCGCAACAGCAAATGCAGGCAACCTTAAACCGCGCGGTGCATCTGTTTTTACATGTAAAAGTGCGGGAAAACTGGAAAGAAGACCCTGCCTATTACCGCGAGCATGGGCTAAAATTCCCCCAATGATCTCTTGGACCGACTCCGCCTTTATCATCGCCGCTAAGCCGCACGCGGAAAATGGCAGCGTTATTCAAATTTTATCCAAAGAGCATGGGCGCTCGGCCGGGCTGGTGTATGGCGGGCGTAAAAAAGCCGCCTTGCTGCAATTGGGTAATGAAGTGCAAGTAGTCTGGAAAGCGCGCCTTGCCGAGCAATTGGGACATTTCACGCTGGAAAATATTTCACCGCGGGCGGCGGCTTTGTTTAGCTATCCGGCGCGGCTCATCGCGTTACAGGCGGCATGTGAATGGTGCGCCGAGGTTTTGCCTGAACACCACCCTTATCCCGCTTTATATCAAAGTTTTCAGGAATTATTGGCCGGTTTGATTTCAAAGGATTGGCTGGCGCATTATATTCGTTGGGAAATAACTTTGCTTCAAGCGCTTGGCTATGGCCTTGATTTGCGCCGGTGCGCCGTGACGGGGGCGGAAGAAGATTTGATTTATGTTTCACCCAAATCGGGACGGGCGGTATCGAAGGCGGCAGGTTTGGCCTATCACGATAAATTATTGGCCTTGCCCGCATTTTTATTGGGCGCCGCCGAAGCCAGTTTTGCGGAATTAAGCCAAGGTTTGGAACTTAGCGGCTATTTTCTGCACCGCTATCTGTTGGCGGAAAGACAAAGGCCGTTTCCTAAGATGCGGCAAATAGTAATGCGGCAATTGCAAAGTGACCCGCTCTTCGCTACATCATAGGCATGGCGAAAAATACCCAAAAAACTTTATTTGAAGATGTCCGTGACGTGCCGTTCGGCGCCGCGCTTAGCGAACGCTATTTAAGCTATGCTTTATCCACCATTATGGCGCGATCCTTGCCCGATGTGCGCGATGGCTTAAAACCGGTGCACCGGCGCTTGCTGTTCGCCATGCGTGAATTGGGGCTTGATCCGAAAAGCGGTTATAAAAAAGCGGCGCGGGTAGTGGGCGATGTTATCGGTAAATTCCATCCGCATGGCGATATTGCTATTTACGAGGCACTGGTGCGCCTGGCGCAGGATTTTTCGCAGCGCTATCCCTTAATCGATGGCCAGGGGAATTTCGGCAATATCGATGGCGATTCGGCCGCCGCCATGCGTTATACCGAGGCCCGTTTAACGCCAATTGCGCAAACTTTGCTGGATGGGCTGGATGAAAACGCAGCCGATTTCCGCGAAACGTTCGATGGCGAAACCCGGGAGCCGGTTGTATTGCCGGCAGCTTTCCCAAATTTACTGGCCAATGGCGCCAGCGGTATTGCCGTGGGGATGGCCACCAACATTCCGCCGCACAATGCGGGGGAAATTTGCGATGCGCTGTTATATTTGTTGAAAACCCCTAATGCGCGGATTAGCACGCTGTTAGAATATATGCCCGGCCCTGATTTTCCCACAGGCGGGGAAATTGTTGAATCGCCCGAAACAATTGAAGGCGTTTATGCCACGGGCCGTGGATCGCTGCGTACAAGGGCGCGCTGGAAAATTGAAAAACTAAGCGGCGGTACTTGGCAAATTGTGGTTTATGAAATTCCCTATCAGGTGAATAAGGCGCGCCTCATTGAAAAAGTCGCCGAATCCTTGGCTGAAAAGAAATTGCCCTTCCTTGATGATATCCGCGATGAATCAAGCGAGGATATCCGCCTGGTTTTGGTGCCGAAAAGCCGGAATGTCGATCCCGCCATGCTGATGGAATCGATGTTCCAATCAAGCGATTTGGAAACCCGCTTTGGCGTGAACCTGAATGTGCTGGATGCAACCGGCGTGCCGCGCGTGATGAATTTGCGCGAATTATTGCAAGCTTTTTTAGATCACCGCCATAACGTGCTGCAGCGTATGAGCCGTCACCGCCTGGAGCAAATTGACGACCGCCTTGAAATGCTGGAAGGCTATTTAATCGTTTATTTGAATTTGGATGCGGTGATCAAAATCATCCGCGAGGAAGATGAGCCGAAGCCCAAATTAATGAAAAAATTCAAACTCACCGACCGCCAGGCCGAGGGGATTTTGAATATGCGTTTGCGCTCTTTGCGCAAGCTTGAAGAGATGGGAATTAAGAATGAGAAAAAATCCTTGAGCGATGAACGCAAAGATTTGAAAGCGCTGTTGGCCGATGAAAAACTGCGTTGGCAGCGGATTGGCGAACAAATCAAGCAAATCAAAGCGCAATTTGGTTCCAGCCACCCCTTAGGCAAGCGCCGCACCCAATTTGGCGCGCCGCCAAGCGCTGCGGTGATTGAGCTGCCTTCGGCGCCTGCTGAACCGGTCACCATTATTTGCTCGGATAGAAATTGGGTCAGGGCGATGCGCGGGCACGAAATTGTGCTGGACGATATTAAATACAAAGAGGGGGACAGCGCTAAATTCACCTTGCGGGCGCAAAGCACCGATAAAATTTTATTCGCCGCCAGCAACGGCCGCTTTTACACCGTGAATGCCGATAAATTGCCGGGTGGGCGCGGTTTTGGCGATCCCTTGACCATGATGGTCGATATGGGAGATGCCACTATTGTCGGCATGAGCGTTTATAAGGCGGAAGATAAAATCCTGGTCGTTTCACAAGACGGCAAAGGATTTGTTGTCAGCGCCGCCGATGCCCTGGGGCAAACCCGCGCCGGTAAGGTAGTGATGGTAGTCGATGACGGCAATATGATGAAAGTCGCAACGCCGGCGGCAGGCGACACAGTTGCGATCACCGGCACTAACCGCCGTTTATTATTGTTCCCGCTTTCAGAAACGCCGGAATTGGGCAAGGGCAGGGGCGTTATTTTAATGCGCTACGCCGAAGGCGAACTGGCTGATGCCAAGGTTTTTACCTTGAAAAACGGCCTTGCCTGGATGAGCAAGGGCGCTGAAAAAATCGAAACCAATCTTACCGACTGGCTTGGCAAACGGGCTCAAAGCGGGCGGGTATGGCCGAAATCATTTCCTAGCTCGGGGAAATTCAGCGGTTAAAACGGCCATCCTTGAGCTTGCCGAATAATAAATTTATCACTTAGTCATCAATTTATTCCAATTTTCTGCTATATTAAAAAGATGAAGAAATTTTTTATTTTTCTTTTGCTTATGGGCTTTGCGGGATTAGCTCAAGCGCAAAATTTACCTTTGCCTGAGGCGGCATCGCCGGTTGCGGCGGCGCCTCCTCCCGCTCTCCCGCTGCGGCAAGACCGGCCCTGGCGCCTGCCCAATGGGATAGAGGAATTTTATTTATTCCTAGCGCGCGATACCGGTGACCGTATGTGGTGCGAGCGGATTTCCACGGCGGCGCAACGGCGTAAAATAAATGCCCGCAAAGGCGTGCAAGTCATCGGCTGGCGTGAAACTTGTTACATCGAAGTAGCGCAAAAAAACAGGGATGCGGCGCTATGCCGGGGGTTTCGCAGCTATACGGTAGAAGGGCTGGATGGCTCGGAGTTTAACGAGGCTTATTGCGCAACCAATGCCGTCCGCGGCCGGGGTTTAGAGGGCCTTCATTGGCTGGACAATAACGCGCGTGAACCCCAGCTGCTTGATGCCCAGGCTATTTTAAAAAGCATCGGCTTTAATGAACGCAATTTGCTGCGGCAAGAAGAGCAAGGGCTTTATGAGGTCACGGTCAAGGAAAGCTGGGACCGTTTTCTATTCTCTCTCTTAGGGTTGCGCGGCCTGAATGAAAAGCGCGATGAAAATGCCTATACGCTGTTGTTGCGCCGCGCCAAAATTTTACCCGATATGTCCCGGACTAACCGCCCGGTTGATAATTTATTGCGTTATACGGGAGCGGCGGTGAGGCTTCCGGCCAATTGCTATGAAAACCCCACGTCGGAATTTTCCTGCCGGATGCTGGAATGTTTGAACAGCAGTGATTTATTGACCTGCCGCAATTTGGCGCGGGCGCAGGAGGTTGTCGATTTGCGCCTTGCGCTGGAAGATAAATGCAATAAGGCTAAACAAACCTATGGCGACCCGCAATGCAAGGAAAGCGTTGAAACCCCTTTCCGCAAAGTGTTTTACGGCCCGCCGGAAACTTTTTTGCCGTATTTAAGCCGTTAGCGGGCTGGCGCTGGCGGCGCGCTTGGCAATTGTTTTTTCTCGAATAACGGATTTACCGTATCCAGCGGATTTCTGGACAGGGTGCGGAAGCCTTCGTTTTTAGTTTCGGTTAAAAGGATAATGCTCAAGCGCCGGTTTTTCGGCGAGAGCGGATCATTGGGCAAAAGATGTTCACGGTCGGCGCGGCCTACCACCACGTTCACGCGTTCGGGCGGCAAACCCGCATCGCTCATCACGCGGCGGGCGGCATTGGCGCGGTCGGAGGATAATTCCCAATTGGTATAAAGCGCACCGGCCGGATAGGTGCGGCTGTCGGTATGGCCGCTGATCGAAAGTTTGTTGGGCAAAGGCAATATCAGTTGGGTCACTTTTTGCAGCAATTTGGTGGTGTAATCATACATGCGGGTGCTGCCGACCGGGAACATTTCGACCTTATCGTTGTCGATGATTTGAATTCTTAAGCCTTCCGGTGTGCGCTGAATCAGCAAATTGTCGGCCAGTTTTTGCAACTCTTCATCTTCTTGAATGGCGGCGCGGATATTATCCTCGACTTTTTTAAAATCGCGGGCTTCGCTTTTTGCCACCAATTCATCGACTTTAGCTTGGGCTTGCGGGTCTTTGATTTCTTCTTTTTGTTCTTTGCTGGTGCCGTGTTCCGAGGCGTATTGATTCTCATCGCCCTCGACAATGTCTTGCGGCGGCGTGACGGAAGAAGAAACAGTTGGCTGCACATTGTCTTCCTTCATCGCGCCTTCAGGACTCATGGAGGTGCCGCCCAAAACACCGCCGGAACCGCTGATGCTTACCTTAGTGACGGTGATGGGGGTGAAGTAATTGGCGATACCAATGCGCTGCTCTTGCGAAGTGGCGTTCAATAACCACATCAGCAAGAAGAAGGCCATCATCGCCGTCACGAAATCGGCATAGGCGACTTTCCAGGCGCCGCCGTGATGGCCGTGGCCATGGCCGCCTTTTTTCTTTTTGATGATGATGGGGGCTTTATCATCGCCACCCTTTTTTGCCGCCATGGTTTCAATCGCCTATCTATGGTGCCCATGGTTCGACAAGCTCACCATGAGCAAGAATTTTAAATTTTGCTCATCCTGAGCCTGTCGAAGGATGAGTATCTATAATCCTAAGTCATTTGGTTGACAGCTTCTTCAACCTCGTAAAAGCTGGGACGTGTATGCGAGAAAAGCGCTTTGCGCGCGAACTCGGTTGAGATCGCTGGGGCATAGCCATGCATATGCGCCAGCAATCCGGCTTTGATGCATTGATAATATTTGCCTTCGGCGCCATAAATATTTTTCAGCAAGGTTGCCAAGGGGCCTGCCATACCATAGGCCAAGAACACCCCTAAGAACGTACCCACCAGCGCGTGGCCAATCATTTTACCCAAGACCACGGGCGGCTGATCGATCGAGCCCATGGTTTTGATAACCCCTAGAACGGCGGCAACGATGCCTAGCGCCGGCAAACCGTCGGCGGTTTTTTGCATGGCGTCGACCACGATTTCATGTTCATGATGATGGGTGGCCAATTCCTCATCCATCAGGCTTTCCATTTCATGGGGGTTGTCGGTGCCCAAAGTCCATAAGCGCAAATAATCGCATAAGAATACGACGGCGTGCTTGTCGGCGTAGAAATGGGGAAATTTTTTAAAGAAATCGCTTTCATCGGGTTTTTCAACATGGGCTTCAATCGCCAGAATCCCTTTGGTTTTCACCATTTTGAAAACTTGATATAACAGGGTCAGCAATTCCAAATAGCTTTGCTTGTCGTGATGCTCGCCCTTGGTGGCGTGGCCGAAGGCCTTCATGAATTTCTTTAAAACATAGCCGGGGTTACTGATAACCAATGCCCCAATCGCCGCACCGCCGATAACGAACAACTCGCCCGGCAAAGCGTGCAGAATAACTTCAATACTGCCCCCTTGGAGAACGTAACCTCCAAAACAGCAGATTAAAACAATGGCGATACCGGCAAAGACATTCATGAAAAACAACCGAAAACTTAAGGCTGAAGGCGACATCTCATCATAATTTAAGAAAGGTTACTAAAGCCTTTATATGCACTATTGAAGGTTGTGTCTTTTTCGGGTATGCTCTTGGAAATACGCTGAAAAAACGAGGGTATAGGCCGGATGGATAAACCGCTTCAAGGCTTGCGGATCTTATTTTTGAACGATGAGCCGCGTTCTATCGCGATGCGGGTGCGGGCTTTCAGTGAGGCGGGCGCGGCAATTACCAAGGCGGAGGATGTAGAGCAAGCTGTTGATGCCTTATTGGCCCAAACAGCAGATACATCTTTTCATGTACTAATTAGTGATATTCGTTTACCAAAAGGGCTGGCGCATCGGCAAAAACATCCAGAATTTTTTACTGGACTACAGTTTGGTCCTGATCAGTTGGGTTTAGATTTTATTCGTATAGTACGGCAGGGAAGAGAAAAACTACCTGCTCATCCCTTTACAAAATTAAGCATTGTTGTGCATGCTATGGAAATGGAAGAAAATTATGGACATGCTGCTTTTGAATGTCAAATTTTGGAAGGTTTTAGCGCGCATTACGACATCCCAAAATGCATTGAAACTTTAGCTCTTTGCCGCCGTTTTCATGTGCTGGGCGATAGAAGTGCTTTGGATGAACTTCAACCCTCAAAGCCTGGCCATGATGCTGATCAACATCCTATTGAAAGAAAATTGGAGCGGGGCAGCATCCATCCTTATTATCGTGACCGAGGATATGGAGATTAACGGCTAGCCATCTTGCCCAAAAAACTGCCATAATCACTTCATGATGCAGCAGCAATATTTTCAATTCGATGAGCAAACGCGGATTGCCTATACCGAGTGGGGCGATCAACAAAATCCGCGCGTTTTATTATGCGTGCATGGCCTAACCCGCAACAGCCGTGACTTTGATTTTTTGGCGCGCGCCTTGGAAAAAGATTTCCGCCTTATTTGCCCCGATATAGCGGGGCGCGGAAAAAGCTCGTGGTTGGCCGATAAAACGCATTATGCATTGCCGGTTTATATTACCCATGTTGCGGCACTATTGGCGCAATTACAAATCACCCAAATTGATTGGATCGGCACCTCGATGGGTGGGATGATGGGGATTGCCCTGGCGGCCTATCAGCCAACCTTATTTCGCAATTTGGTGATTAATGATATCGGGCCGTTGATTCCTCAAAAGGCGCTGCAATTCATTGCCGATTATGCCGGGCAGGAAGTGATTGCCGCAAGCTTGGCGGAAATCAAAGCCGAATTAAAAAAACGCCATGAAGGTTTCCACATTACCGATGAAGGGGTGTGGGATCATTTGGTGGAGCATTCCACCCGCCAATTGGAGGATGGCCGCTATACTTTGAATTACGATACCGGCATTGCCGCTAATTTCCGGGCATTAGCGCAAACCGGGCCGGTTGATATGTGGGAGATTTGGAAAAGCTGCCCCACGCCCAAATTGCTGTTGCGCGGAGAGAACTCCCCCGTACTGACCAATGAAATTTACCGGCAGGTTTTAGTCGAAGTGCCGCATTGCATGGGCCATGGATTTAAACATTGCGGCCATGCACCGGCCCTAGTGGATTCGGAGCAGATTGAGGTCGTAAAGACTTGGCTTTTGCGCACCAGCCCTTAAACTAAGGGGATGGATTTTTCGCTTACGCCTGAACAGACCGCTTTGGTTGAAACCGCCCGGCAATTCGCCGCCGAAAAATTGGCGCCTTATGCCGGGGAATGGGATCAGCGTTTTATATTTCCGCTTGAAACTTACCGCGAGGCTGCAAAACTTGGTTTTGCCTCGATCTATGTGCAGGAAAAATGGGGCGGCAGCCAATTATCGCGCCTTGATGCGGCGCTGATATTTGAACAATTGGCGATGGGGTGTATTTCCACAGCGGCGTTTTTAACCGTCCACAATATGGTCAGCCGCGTGGTGCAGGAATATGGCGGTGATGTTTTGCAAAAGCGCTATTTGCCGAAATTGGCGCCGATGGAGTGGCTAGGCAGTTATTGTTTGACCGAGCCCGAATATGGGTCGGATGCGGCATCCTTGCAAACCAAGGCGGTAAAAAAAGGTGACCGGTATATTATCAACGGCACCAAGGCGTTTATTTCCGGCGGCGGGGTCAGCGATTTGTATATTGTCATGGCCCGCACCGGCGGGCCGGGCGCTGAGGGAATTTCTGCCATATTGGTTGAAAAAAATACCAAGGGCGTTTCTTTCGGCAAACCGGAACATAAAATGGGTTGGCGCAGCCAGCCGACCACCACAGTCAGTTTCGATAATGCCGAAGTGCCGGCGGAAAATTTACTAAGCAAAGAGGGCGAGGGCTTTAAAATCGCCATGAAGGCATTGGATGGCGGGCGGGTGAATATCGCGTCCTGTTCCTTAGGCGGCGCGCAGGCCTGTATGAATTTAAGCAAAGATTATTTAACGGCACGCAAGCAATTCGGCAAAGAATTACGTGAATTTCAGGCTTTGCAATTCAAATACGCCGATATGGTAACCGAGCTAGAGGCGGCAAGGCTGCTTACCTATCGCGCTGCTGCGGCGCTGGATAAGGACGATCAAAACGCATCGCTGTATGCAGCGATGGCCAAGCGTTACGCCAGCGATGCGGCTTTCGCGATTGCCGATGCGGCGATGCAATTGCATGGCGGCTATGGCTATATCCGCGAATACCAGGTAGAACGGTATTTCCGCGATTTACGGGTGCATCAAATTCTTGAAGGCACAAATGAAATTATGAGGTTGGTCATTGCTCGCAAATCCCTCTATTAAACCGGTGCGGCCGCCCGAAATCATCGCTGATAATTATGACGGCGTGATCGATCTGTATTTAACCCGCCCGCCGGCGTTAAATTCCTTATCTCTCAATATGGTGCGCACGCTTTATGAGAGATTAAATGAATGGCGGGATGATCCGAAAATTAAGGGTATTATTATTCGCGGATCGGGCGATAAGGCCTTTTGCGCCGGGGGCGATTTGCGGGCGCTGTATGAAAACCGCAACAATCATGAATATGGCGTCGAGTTTGATACGCTTGGCTATTCGATTCCGTTATTAATAAGTTATTTGGGCAAGCCTTCGGCGCCGATGATGGATGGCATGGTTATGGGCGGCGGCGCTGGCCTTGGAATTTATGGCACCCACCGGATTGTCACCTCAAATGCCGTTTTTGCTATGCCTGAATGCGCGATTGGCCTGTTCCCCGATGTGGGCGCCAGCCGCTTTTTCAATCACATGCCGAAAGGGGTTGGGCTTTATCTGGCTTTGACTGGCGAAAGAATCAATGGCGCTGATATGATCGAATATGGCCTAGCCGATTATTATTTGCCGCGCCAAAATTTCCGCGGTGTCTATCAATGGTTGATCGCCAGCCCGATGATGACCGGCGATGCTAAAACACTCGATAAATTCATCCGCGAACAATGCGAAAAACCGCCGGAATCAGGCCTTAAACAGCAAGAGGGAATTATCGAGCAGCATTTTGGCGAAGCGGAAACCATTCATGATTTATGGAAGAATTTGGATCAAAGCGAATGGGGGCGTCAAACCAAGGAATTGCTGAAAGCCAAATCGCCAACCAGCTTGGCCATCACTTTCCGGGCGCAGCAATTGGGTAAGACCATGACTTTAGAAGAGGTGATCGCCATGGAATACCGGCTGGCGCAGCGCTGCTACCGCGGTCATGATTTTTATGAAGGCATCCGTGCCGCGATTATTGATAAGGACCGGCAACCCAAATGGCAGCCAGCGCGCCTGGAGGAGGTGGATCCGGCGGTAATTGAGGAATATTTCGCTCCGCTGGGCGCGAATGAGATGAAACTTCCTACAAGACCCTTGCCTTCCGTAGGAAAGTAAGCCATACTATACTCAATAAGTAACTTTATTACGTGGGTATGAGTAAGTATTTATTAACGAGTTTTTAAATAAGCTCGTATATGAATAGATGAACAGGTAATAATAATTTCTATAAGGGAAACTGAGGGTAGTAAAAAATGATTATTTATCCGCTCATTAGATGCCACCGCCACCTGAAACTGAGTAAGGAGTAAAGGCATGGGAATGGATAGGGCTGTCATTATGAACCAAGATTCCGGCTCTTTGATGGGCAAAATGCCGGTTGCCCCGTTCCGCCTGGCTTCGCCCAAAGCCATGACCATGGATCAGTTGTATGAGCGCCTGGACCCCCTGTTAAAAGCCAGCACCGAAGAATTGCTGATGATCCGGGAAAAAACCTATAGCGTCTTGGACCGGATGGATGAATTAGAGCAGCGCGGCCAGTATGTAGGAGTCGCCGAATTTGAAGAAATCTTGCGGGGTGCTGCGGTAGTTGAAGAATTAATCGCTGAACGCATGCAAGGTGTTTATCGCAAAAAGCCGGAATTGTTAAAGCGTAAAGCGGAAGCTTATTAGAGTAATAAATAAAACTAGGCAAGGTAAAAGAGGAGAAGGAAAATGAGCAAGTACAATACAGGTGATGTTCGGGTAGATAAATTATTGAATGTGCCAGGCGGTTTCATTGCTTCATTGGAAAGCCAAGTTGTTGATGCAGCCTCTTATGGCCGCGGCGGCAAGGCCAAGGCAATTGATCCCCGCATGATCGCGCGGCAAAGAGAACGCTAAGAGCTAACTTTATCTTCATCGTTCACGATTATAATAAACCCCGTCAGGCGCATTTGCTTGGCGGGGTTTTGCCTTTTTATGGTATAATAAAATGATGAAGTTAACCCATAACCGTCCCTTGCTATTGTGCCTGATTGCGGCGCTGGCGCTAGTGATGGCGCCTGTAAGCATGGCCGCATCGCCCTTTGACAGTTTGGGCGGTGTAAATAAACGGGGCGGGGGAATGAATCCCCCCAGCGCCGATAGTTTAATGATGCCGCGGGGGCCGGCTTCGCCCCTTTACGAACTTCGCCTTACCAAGCGCGATCAGGAACGGTTTAATGCTTGCCGTGATGATGCTATGCAGCGCGGTTTTGATATTTATGGCCGGATGAAGGCTGCCGATTATATGCGGCTGCCTTATAGCGATCCTGATTGCAACCGCTTTGTCATTGAAAGCATGTATTTCGGCATGCAAATGGCCAAAGCCGGAAATCCCGAGGCATTGGCGGAATTTCAGCGCAATTCGGTGGCCCGCGACCGCTATGATGAATTGAAAAAAGCCATCGACATTATCGCCGAAAAACAGGCTCCTCCACCAAAACCGGGCAAAATCGCAGCTCCCGCCTTGCCAGCGAATTTGATCGAGGGTGAAGAAGCCCGTCCCAATACATTGCGCAGCCGCCAGCCGCAGGCTTTAACCAACACCTATGTTGCGCCGGAATTCTGGGCCTTGGATTACACCCGCAATGATCAATATAAAAACGCCCTTGCGCAAAATATGCGCAATCAAATCTTGCGCCGCGAGCCAACCGAATCCATTGAAAATCCCCTAGTGCAAAGCGTGGCCCGCACCCGGCAAGCGGCCGAAGAACGGGATAAAAAAGCGCGTGAACGCAGCGGCTTGCCGCGCGGCAATAATTCAGCTAGATAATTTCCATGGCTTTACCGTTTCCGCGCCGCTTACGCCCATTATGGCTGTTGATTCCAATTTTGCTTTTGGCTTATGCGCCCTTATGGCTGAGCCAGCGAAATCCGGCGCCCGCACCGTCCTTGTTAATCCCTTATGAATTCAAGCCGGCTTTTACTTTAACCGATCATAACGGCGTTGCGCGCTCTTTGCAGGATTTTGAAGGCAGGCTGGCGATTATCTATTTCGGCTTTACCCAATGCCCCGATATTTGCCCAGTTGATCTATTATTATTAAGCCAGGCTTTGCAAAAACTGCAGCCGGTCGAGCTGCAAAAAATTCAGCCTTTATTTATTACAATTGATCCGAAAAATGATAATCCGCAAATCATCAAAACTTATTTATCTTCTTTTCATCCCTCCCTGTTGGGATTGACCGGCAAGCCGGCTCAAATCACCCAGATTGCCAAAAACTATGGCGTTTTTGTTAAAGAGGAAGCGCATGGCGAACATGGCGGCGAAATCAGCCATAGCGCGATGTTTTATGTGATAGATCCTGTGGGCAAGCCGCTCGGGGCCATCCGCCGCAGCATTGATCCGGAAGCGCTGGCTAGAACAATCGCGGCCGCGCTCTAGCTTGTAATAATATAACATCCATGCTATAAAGCCCTTGCAAACAAAGGGCGCGCGATGCACATTTATCCAACTTTTTCTTTATTCAGCAGCGGTCTTGCCGGCCGTTTGGCGATCGCAACCGCTCTTCTGGCCCTTTTATGGATAGGCGCATTTTGGGCCTTGGCATGAGCGAGACAACCGCCATCATCGAGTATCCGCCCAAATTGGTTGAGGCTTGCGAAAAGCTGCACGGCATCGGCCTTAACCAGGTGCAATTGCGCTATGGCCCGATTTTGGCCTGCGCCCAGCTAACCGGGCAATTCCCCTATGGCAGTTTAACCGCGATCGTCGGCCCGAACGGGGCGGGGAAAACCACCCTGATTAAAGCGATTTTGGGCGAGATTCCGATTTCGGCTGGTTCGATCACCATTTCCGGCTTTGATAGGCGCGAGATTGCCTATTTGCCGCAGCAAATTGAATTTGAGCGCGATTTTCCGATAACAGTTTATGATGTGGTGGCCATGGGCTTATGGCGTAAAATCGGCTTACTGCAACGCTTAACCAGCGCCGATCAAGACGCGATTAACGATGCGCTTATCATGCTGGGCCTGCAGCATTTAAAAAACCGCACTATCGGCGAATTATCGGCCGGTCAATTGCAGCGCGTTTTATTCGCACGGCTGTCGGTGCAGCAAGCGCCCTGTATTATTTTGGATGAGCCTTTCAATGCGCTGGATGAGGCGACGTCCGAGGCGCTGTATGGCATTATTCAATCCTGGCACAAACAGGGCCGCACCATCATCGCCGTGATGCATGATTTGGAAATGGTGCGCCGTTTATTTCCTTCAACCTTATTGCTGGCGCGTGAGGTTATTGCCTGGGGCCGCACCAATGCGGTGCTGACCCCCGTTAATATCGAGCGCGCCCGCCGCGCCATGGATTCCTTCGCCGGCATTTGTACCCATCAGCATGGTCACAGCCATGGCTAATTTATATGATTTAATCGTCAATCCTTTCATCGAATACGGCTTTATGCGCAAAAGCCTGATGGCGGCGTTGTTCATCAGCGCCAGCGCTGCACCCATCGGCGTTCTTTTATTGCTGCGCCGCATGAGCCTGGTTGGCGATACGTTAAGCCACGCCTTATTGCCAGGGGTAGCGCTGGCCTTTGTGTGGTTCGGATTATCTTTATGGGCTTTAACCCTGGGCGGCTTACTGGCTGGCTTATTCATCGCCTTGGCCGCCGGTTTTGTCAGCCGCCATACGCGCTTGAAAGAAGATGCCAGCTTTGCGGCACTTTACCTTATTTCAATCGCCTTGGGCGTAACTTTGGTTTCGCTTTATGGCAATAGTTCCGATTTGCTGGGATTTTTATTCGGCAATTTGTTGGCGATTTCATCAGCGGCGTTATTTTTAATTGGCCTTATTGCGACGACGACTTTATTGGCGCTGGCCTTCATTTACCGCCCCTTGGTGATGGAATGTTTTGACCGCAAATTCTTTTCCGTGATCAGCAATAATCCGGCCCTTTATCATCAATTATTTTTATTGCTGCTGGTATTGAATTTGGTCGCCGCTTTTCAAACTTTGGGCACTTTATTGGCCGTGGGAATCATGATGCTGCCGGCCGTGACCGCGCGCTTGATCGCCAACACCATTCCCAAACTTTGCTTGACCGCGTTTGTATTGGCGGCGATCGCCAGCGTCGCCGGTTTGTTATTATCCTTTTATGGCGATTTCCCGGCGGGGCCGACCGTGATTTTGATTTGCGGGCTTGAATATGCGCTTGTGATTGCCTGGAAAAGCCTGCGCCCGCGCCATGCCGCCTTGGCGGCGGTGCTATTGTTGGTGGCGAACCCCGCTTTCGCCAAGCCGTTGGTGGTCACCAGTTTCAGCGTTTTAACCGATATGACGCGCCAAATCGCAGGGCCGCATGTCATAGTGGTGGGCTTGGCCGGCGTTGATACCGACGTGCATATGTTCGAACCAACCCCGCGCGATATGAAAAACCTGTCCAATGCCGATTTGGTGATCGCCAACGGGCTGGGCTTTGAACATTGGCTGCCTAAACTTTTGCGCGCGGTGAATTACAAAGGCGAAGTGGCCGAGGCGGGGGCGGGCGTTCACACCCTGGAATTGGATGAGGGAATAGATCCTCATGCCTGGCAAGACCCGCAAAATGGTAAAATCTATATCGCCAATATTGCCGAGGCCTTATCAAAATTAGACCCGGTGCATGAGCCGGTTTTTCAAAAAAACGCCAAGGCCTATCAGGCGCAACTTAACGCTGCCGATAAAGAATTGCGCCAGAAATTTTCCAAATTGCCCAAAAACGCCCGCACCATTATTACCTCGCATGATGCGTTTCAATATTTCGGCCATGCTTTCGGCTTAAAATTCTTGGCGCCGCAAGGGATCAACACCGCTTCATCGCCCAGCGCCAAGGAAGTGGCGGCCCTAATCGCTCAAATTAAACGCGAAAAAGTAAAGGCGCTGTTTATTGAAAATATGAGCGATCCCCGCCTGATCGAGCAAATTTCCAGCGAAACCGGCGCCAGAGTGGGCGGCACTTTATATGCCGATGCGCTATCGGGCCGGGAAGGCCCGGCCTCTACTTATCTCGATATGCTGCGCTATAATGGGGAGACGATTTATACGGCTAGCGCTGGGTTTTAACAATCTCCTTCCCCCGCAAGGGGGGAGGAAAGGAATATAAACCCTTGCCAAAGCACCCCTTTCCACGTACACGAGGTATCCCTTAAATTAGGAAGAAGCACGAGGATTTATGCCGTTACGTAACATCGCCATCATCGCCCACGTTGACCATGGTAAAACCACCCTGGTCGATAAGCTGCTTCGCCAAAGCGGCACGTTCCGCGACAATCAGCAACTGACCGAACGGGTGATGGACAGCAATGATCTGGAAAAAGAGCGCGGCATTACCATTCTGGCGAAATGCACCTCGATCGTGTGGGATAAAACCCGCGTCAACATCGTTGATACCCCCGGCCACTCTGATTTCGGCGGGGAGGTTGAGCGTATTTTAAGCATGGTTGACGGCGTTGTGCTGCTGGTTGATGCGGCCGAAGGCCCCATGCCGCAAACCAAATTCGTTTTGGCCAAGGCCTTGAATTTGGGCTTGCGCCCGATTGTGGTCATCAACAAGGCCGACCGCCCCGATGCCAGAGCCAGCGAAGTTCATAACGAAGTATTCGATTTATTCTCAGCATTGGATGCCGATGAGGAGCAATTAGATTTTCCAACCCTGTTCGCTTCCTCGAAAGAAGGCTGGGCTGCCGAAAGCCTGGATCACCCGCGCGAAACCATGAAGCCGCTGCTTGATTTGGTGGTGCGCCATGTGCCGCCGCCCCGCGTTGACCGTAACGCAAAATTCTCGATGCTGATTTCAATTTTGGAATATGACAATTTCCTTGGCCGTATTTTAACCGGCCGTATTTACAGCGGCACCTTGCCCGTGAATGCGCAAGTAAAGGTTTTAAAGCGCACCGGCGAAATGGCGGGGCAGGGCCGTATTGTAAAGGTTTTGGCCTTCCGCGGCGTTGACCGCAACCCGATTGATGTAGCCCATGCGGGCGATATTGTGGCGATCGCCGGCATTCCCGAGGCAACCGTGTCTGATACCGTCTGCGATATCGCGGTGGAGGAGGCGATTCACTCGGTCCCCGTCGATCCGCCCACGCTGGCGATGACATTTTCGGTAAATAACTCGCCGCTGGCGGGCACCGAAGGCAATAAGGTTACCTCGCGCCTTATCCGCGACCGTTTGCTGCGCGAGGCGGAGGGGAATGTGGCCATTCGCGTTTCCGAATCCAACGATAAGGATTCAATGGAAGTTTCGGGGCGCGGCGAATTGCAATTGGGCGTGCTGATTGAAACCATGCGCCGCGAAGGGTTTGAACTTTCCATTTCCCGCCCGCGCGTTTTGTTCCAAACCGGCGAGAATGGCGAAAAATTAGAGCCGTATGAAGAAGTCATGGTCGATGTCGACCAAAATTATTCCGGCGTTGTCGTTGAAAAAATGGCCCGCCGCAAGGCCGAAATGACCGGCATGCGCCCCTCGGGCGGTAACCGCGTGCGTATTACTTTTCTGGCGCCCGCCCGCGGCCTGATCGGCTATCACGGCGAATTTCTAACCGATACGCGCGGAACGGGCATTATGAACCGCTCCTTCCATTCTTTCGGCCCCTTTAAAGGCCCGATTTCCGGCCGCCACACCGGTGTCTTGATTTCGAATGGCGATGGCGAGGCGGTTGCCTATGCCCTATGGAATTTGCAAGAGCGCGGCCCCATGCTGATCGACCCCGGCGTGAAGGTTTATAAAGGCATGATCATCGGCGAACACAGCCGCGATAATGATTTGGATGTAAACCCGATCAAAGGCAAACAACTCACCAACATCCGCACCACCAGCAAGGATGAGGCTGTAACCCTGATTCCGCCCAAACGCCTAACGCTCGAAGCCGCAATTGCCTATATTCAAGATGATGAGCTGGTGGAAGTGACCCCGAAAAGCATCAGACTCCGCAAACGCATGCTCGACATCAACGACCGGGCGAGAGCGAAGAAGCTGGCGGCGGAGGGGTAGCGCTAGTTATAACTTCTGGTCTTATAAAGATCGACGGCTACACGAGAAGAAAATCTTTGAGCCTCAATCTCCAATACAACTTCATGATAAGCTTTTAGTATTTCTTCAAGTCCTATTGCTTGCATAGGATCGGGCATTGTCGGCGCAATATCTATATGAGGGCGGCTATATATCCCTATCTTTGGAACAGGTAAAACTTTAAATCGGCCATCTGGTGTTCTGAAAAATGCTTTGGGTTCTCGAGCATAAGCTTCACGTAAAAGCGTTTGATCTACTCTAAATTGCTCACTATGATCTGAAATGGGAAGAAATGGGGCAAGCTTTAAAACTAGTTTGTAAATTTCTTGACTGCCGCCCAGCTTTAAATCCATTAAAATACCAAAATAAACCGAATTATCATGGGGTATGGTAAGATGACTTGCCATTTCCAACGCGTGCGCGTGGAGATGTCCATAATTTAAAACAGCCGATGTCCACCCCCTTTCTAATTTATCCATGCTTAGAATCCCTTCTTTGGCATGCATAGTTTGACATGCTAAATGAAAAGATTTCATGGGGTCGGGATTATCATTGAAAATATAATCACACACATCTTTTAAGCTTGGAGGCAATTGTGCGGAACGATCTTCAGAAACACTTTCCCGTGTTTGTAATAACGCATGTTTGATGATTTCGCTTAAGCCGCGCTTTCTTTTGTTTGAAGGTAAATCGGTGATGTATCTTGGATCCAATATAGCTTTCGTTAAATCACGATAAAGCTTATGGGCGTGTTTTAAATCACCATGATTAAGATTTCCTTTACTGCCGATTACAACATCTGAAATCGACACCAAATTTGTTGGAACCATAATAAATTCAGGAATCGCGCCTTTAACATAAGATTTATTAGGGGGGATATAATACCGGCCTTCTTCCGGTTTTGTTGGATCAAAGCATGCGGCTATATATGTGCCAAGATTTGCAATTGTTCCGCCGCCAACCACTATTATTCTTTGGGGAGGCTTGGCAGGAAAATAGTTATAACCTTCTGCCATTACTTTGAGCCAATTATCATACGATTTAATGTTCTCACCGCCGCTAAGAGAAGTAACAAGAGTTT
Source organism: Dongiaceae bacterium (assembly GCA_050182275.1). Classification (GTDB taxonomy): domain Bacteria; phylum Pseudomonadota; class Alphaproteobacteria; order SHNJ01; family SHNJ01; genus JBFXCK01. The sequence goes on from JBFXCK010000002.1 coordinate 239,446, forward strand.
GCTGGGCAGGAAATTTATTAATCAGTTCAGCGCTTGCCTGATGATTTAGGACATTCTTATCAATAAGAATCCATGTTTGCCCGATAGTAGAAACAGGCAAATCCGGATCATTTGTTTGCGTATAAACAACATCAATTAGATTATCGCTAATCCCTTTTAAATGCTCTATTAGCATGTATTGCTTGCCCCTCAGCCATGTCCCTCAGCTATTTTTTGTAGCTTTTTAGCATATTTTTTATTACAAGTAAAGCCTATCGCCGCCTACAAAATCTCCACATACTCATTCCTTATCCAAAGCGCCTGGTCATCGCGCAGGCCGAAAGACAGGCCTTTTTGTTTAATAAGATTATTCGCAATTTCCAGGGCGGCGGCCGCGTATTCTTCATATTCTTTATTCTCTAAATGGGGAAGAACGGAAAAATCAACCAGGCCAAGCCCTTTATTGTCGGATAATTTTGCGATAGACGGATCATCCATCGGTGCAATAAAGCCGATATCGGGGCAGGCGGCTATTGCGCCGGCGCTGGAGCCTATATAAAGGCCGCCTTTTTTAAGGAAATCGTCAAGCGCCTCTTTGAAATTGCATTGCTTCAGCTTTTCCAGCAAAAAGAAAGTATTGCCGCCGCCTATATAAACAATATCGCATTTTTCTAAGGCGCTTCTTACCTGCGCATGGCTTTTGTCGGAAATTTCCAGCAATTCGGAAGCAATTCCTATTGTTTCAAAAACTTTTCTAACATTATTTTCGAAATAGGTTTGGTAATCTTTGTGATAAGAGGCGGTTGGAATGAAAAGAAGATTTTTGTAGCCGGATAAAATCGCCTGCACAGATGGCTTGGAAAAAATCCTATCAAAATCGGAAGCTAAAAGCAATTTTTTCATTATTTCTCCCCCTCTTTCGAAGCCTTCGCCCATCTAAAACAATCAACCACATGATCATTCACCAGGCCCGTCGCCTGCATATGGGCGTACATGATGGTCGAGCCGACGAAGCTCATGCCGCGTTTTTTTAGGTCTTTGGAAAGCGCGTCGGATTCGGGGGTGCGGGGCGGCAAATCGCGGATTGTTTTGCGCTTATTAATAATCGGGCGGCCGCCAACAAAGCCCCATATATATTTGGTGAAGGAGCCGAATTCTTTTTGAATTTCAAGAAAGGCGCGGGCGTTTTTGCGGGCGGCGAAAACTTTTAGGCGGTTTCTGATAATGCCGGGGTTGAGAAGAAGTTTTTCCAATTCCGCATCGCTCATTTTCGCAACTTTTTTGGGGTCGAATTTTTTAAAGGCTTTGCGGTAGGCTTCGCGCTTTTTTAAAACCGTTTCCCAGCTTAAACCTGCCTGCGCGCCCTCTAAAATCAGCATTTCGAAATGGCGCTGGTCATCATGAACCGGAATGCCCCATTCCTTGTCGTGATATTCCTCGTAAAAGGGCTTGTTAATTCCTACCCAAGCGCAGCGGGTTTTTTGTTTTGGCATTCAGCGTATCTTTCATAACTTGGCAGGGGACTAATAATGGCGGATGGGGTGAGATTCGAACTCACGGTACCGTTGCCGGTACGGCAGTTTTCAAGACTGCTGCCTTAAACCACTCGGCCACCCATCCGAGCAAGTTTAACAAAGTTAAACTTACTCGTCCCCCGAAGCCTCCTGTCTCCCGAAGCTTTAGCGAAGGGAGATGGCGAAGGGGGACTGCTTGGAAGGTACTGAATCTATACGCAAAAGTCTATTATTGGCTGAACTATTAGATTTCCTCTTTCGGCTCTGCCCCAAACCCGCTACAAATCGCTTATGACAAACCGCTTCAAAACCGCTTTTATCGCTTTGTGTTTATGCGCCTGCGCCACGACCGTTGACGCCGATCCCGGCTTTAATCAATGGCGCCAGGAATTCGCGCCGCGCGCCAAATTGGCGGGCATTAGCCAAAAAACCATCGATAAAACGCTTCCCAAACTTAGCTTCGTCCCGCGCGTGATCGAGCTTGACCGCCAGCAGCCCGAATTCAAATTAAGTTTGGAAGAATATCAAAGCCGCGTATTAACCCCGGCGCGCATCGCGCAAGGCGCGCAATTATGGAGCGCCAATCAAAAGCTGTTCCAGCGCCTGGAAAAGGAATATGGCGTTGAGCCGCAAATATTATTAGCGCTTTGGGCAATTGAAACCCGCTATGGCGAAGTAAAGGGCGGGTTTGACGCGTTAAGCGCGCTTGCCACTTTGGCCTATGAAGGCCGGCGGGCGGCGTATTTTGAAAAAGAATTGATCGCCTCGTTGAAATTAATTG
>JBFXCK010000003.1:0-146709 GCA_050182275.1 Dongiaceae bacterium
CCGAGGCGGTTAAGTATGTGGGGGCGGGCACGGTTGAATTTATCCGTGCTGAAAGCGGCGAGTTTTATTTCATGGAAATGAATACAAGGCTGCAAGTCGAACATCCCGTCACCGAAATGATTTTCGGGCTTGATTTGGTGGAATTACAATTGCGCGTGGCAGCGGGTGAAAAGCTTCCCTTCAAGCAGAAAGATTTAAATCCTAAAGGCCATGCCGTCGAGGTGCGCCTTTACGCCGAAGACCCGCGCAAAAACTTTTTGCCCGCGATCGGCAAATTAGCGCATTTGGTTTTTCCGGATAACGCCCGCATCGATACGGGCGTCAGGGCGGGCGATTCGATTACGCCCTTTTTCGATCCGATGATCGCCAAAATCATTTCCCACGGCAAAGACCGCGCTGCTGCGATTGAAAATTTGCAAAACGCCTTAGCTAAAATTGAATTGGCGGGCCTTGCCACCAATTTGGAATTTTTACAGCAAGTCATCGGCCATAAAGAATTTAAAGCAGGAAAATTGGATACCGGCTTCATCGCCCGCCATGAGGCGGATTTGATTCCACAGCCCTTGCCGCCCAGCGCTAAAATGCTGGAGGCTGCCTGTCATTTTTTGCTTCAAGCCGGCCGCCCAAGCCCTTCTAAGGCTTGGCAAAAAATAAGAGCAGATGCCACATTGCGCTATTTCTTTTGGCAGGGCCAAAAATTGACCGCCACCAGCTTTGCGCCCAGTTCCGGTATCAAAATCCGGCGCATCGGCGATCAATTGCACCTATGGGAAAAGGGCCGGCATGTCATTCTCGATTTGCACCCCGATAAAAAAGCCGCGATTGCCGCAAGCGGCCTGATCACCGCCCCCATGCCCGGCAAAATCATTCAGCTTTTCGTCAAACAAGGGGATAAGGTTGAATCTGGCCAGCCGCTGTTAATTCTAGAGGCGATGAAAATGGAGCATACCCTAACCGCGCCGCATGCCGCCAAAATCGCCGAATTATTGGTTAATAAGGGCGATCAAGTTAATGAGGGAGCCGAGCTTGTGCGGCTCGAGAAAACCACCTAAAGTGCCGAAAATATGAATACTTCTTCCCTGCCGCCGCTTTCCAGCAAAGTTTTTAACGCCACCGTTGTGATCGCCGGTCTTGGCTATTTGATCGATATGTTTGATTTTCTTTTGTACAATATGGTGCGCGTCGCCAGCTTGCAGGATTTGGGTTTAAGCGGCGATGCGCTAACCGATGCAGGCATTGTTATTTTGAATTGCCAGGCCGTGGGCGTTATTTTGGGCGCCTGTTTTTGGGGAATTTTAGCCGACCGGAAAGGGCGCAAGCTTGCGTTGTTATTTTCCATTGCATTTTATTCCATTGGCTCTTTATTAAGCGCCGCCGTTTTTAATGTTGAAAGCTATGCGTTAGCGCGCTTTATCACCGGCTTTGGAATTGCCGGTGAATTGGGTGGCGGTGTTGCGTTAATTTTAGAAAAATTGAATGCGGAAAAGCGCGGTTCGGGCGCCATGATATTTATTTCTTTCGGCTATATCGGCGTTTTTCTGGCGGCCTTGATAGTGGAGTTGGTGGAGTGGCGTTATGCTTACATTATCGGCGGTGTCGTTGGTTTGTTGTTACTCTTGACCCGCGCCATGCTGAAAGAATCATGGCTTTATCAAGAGGCGGCCAAGACTAATGTCATACGCGGCGGCTTTAAATTGATTACCAGCAATCCGCTTCATTTCAAAAGATACATTGGCGCAATTTTTTTAATGAGCTCGGCTGTATTCGCGCCCCAAATTTTATGGACGCTTTCGCCCGAAATCGGCCGTGGCATGAATTTACCCGAGCCGGTTAAGGCGAATATTGTTCTGGGCATTGGTTTTGGCTGCTTTATTCTGGCCAATATTTTGGCTTCTTGGCTTAGCGACAAATTGCGAAGCCGCAAAAAAGCGGTGCTAATTTTGTGGATATTGCAAATTCTGGTATTCGCGCTTTACGCCAACTGGCCGGTTCAAAGCCTGACGGAGTTTTATATTCTCAACGGTTTCATGGCTTTGACCGGCGGTATTTGGGTTATTACCGCTGCTTGGATCGCCGAGCATTTTGGCACCAACATTCGCGGCACGGTCGCCACCACCGTTCCCAATTTTGCCCGTGGCATGGCGGTGCCCATGAACTTGGCCTATAAGGAATTAAAAATCGTTGATCCGGTTTTTGCCATTAGCGTCATTGGGACAGTGATATTTAGCTTGGCTATTATTGGCTGGTCATGGCTTAAGGAAACTTATGGCAAAGATTTGAATTATGTGGAACATAAATGACCCAGCCCAAATTCGTCAAAATCGTTGAAGTCTCTCCCCGCGACGGATTGCAGAATGAGAAAAAGATTTTGCCGGTTGCAATCCGCGTTGAGTTGGTCAACCGCCTGAGCGAAACCGGTTTGCTGGCGGTCGAGGCGGGGGCATTTGTTTCCCCTAAATGGGTGCCGCAAATGGCCGGTTCTGATGAAGTTTTCCGGCAAATTGTGAAAAGGCCGGGCGTGTCTTATCCCTGTTTGGTGCCCAATGATCAGGGGCTGGATGCGGCATTGGCGGCGGGGGTGAAAGAAATCGCGGTGTTTTTGGCGGCCAGTGAAACCTTCAGCCAAAAAAATATCAATTGCACGATTGCGGAAAGTTTTGTGCGCAATAAGCCGGTGATCGCCCGCGCGCTCCGCGCAGGAATAAAGGTGCGCGGCTATGTTTCCTGTGTCTTGGGTTGCCCTTATGAGGGCGCGATTAAGCCGGAGGCGGTCTATAGCGTGGCGCATTGGCTTTTGACCCAGGGCTGTTATGAAGTTTCTTTGGGTGATACGATCGGCGCCGGAACGCCGGATTTAACCAAGACGTTGCTAGATCGTTTCATTCCGCATATCCCGGGGGGGAATTTGGCGATTCATTGCCACGATACCCATAACCGCGCCATTGATAATATTGAAGCGGCGCTGGATTATGGCATCGGCACGGTGGATAGCAGCGTGGCAGGTTTGGGCGGCTGCCCCTTTGCGCCGGGCGCGAAGGGGAATGTGGCGACCGAAAAAGTATTGGCGCTGCTTAATAGACAGAAAATCACCCATGGCGTTGATGCCGCGCGCCTCGCGCAAGTCGGCACATGGATAAGGGCGGAATTATCGCGCTAGATCTTAGCGGTGGTTACGGTCGCGGGTAACGCGGACATCTCTGCTGCTGGAATCCTGGCTGGACGGTTTGAAATCTCTTTTGTCATGGCTCCACCAGTCATTGCCGCTGCCAAGCCTGGCGTCAACCGGCCCGCCGCCGTGACTGCCTACCGCATAGCCGCTGACATTAATGTCGGGGGAACGGGTGTAAAGATTATTGGGGCCCGGCACATATTCTTCACGCCAGCCCAAAGCGCCGCTAATGCCGCCATTGGCGCAACCGCCCAGGAAATTGCCCATGGCCGCCAAAGCGGCCAGGCCGAACATCTTAACGCTGCGGGCGTGCAAAAGAGCGCCCAAGGCTTCCGCCACCGCTTGGGGGGTGGGTTTAACAAATTTCTTGCCGCCGATATGTGCTGTATTCATAATTAGCCCCTCTCCACTATAGGTTTTCTGCGCTTGAACGCCATTTCTATCATAAAATATTGCCTTTGGAAACACGAGTTTTTATACTGTTTGTCATAAAATATTCACATTTATTACCGGTTTATATAGAATTTTCTATTGCGCAATGTTCACAAAAAAGAGATATTAGTAGATAGGTAGTACTTAAGTGGCGGAAACTAGGCCAAAAAACGAAGAAACAGGGAAACCATAAATTTCAGTATTAGGCGGTTGGGCTAACTAGCCCGAAGTAGAAGGAGTAGAGGAACAATGACAAAAACAATTAGCTTGCGGGATGAACAATTAGCGGCAGCTGCCCAGACCGTGTCTGCACCAGGCAAGGCGCCCATTATCAAATCCACTTTGGTTTTTTCTGGCAAGGTTGCCAGCCACAGCGTCTATAACCTCGGCATGATTTCCGCCTCGATGCTCAAGGCTGCCGCCGTAGAATTAGCCGCCGTTACCAAATTCGTTGACGAAAACAGCAACAGCGATCCGCTGGCCGAAGTTAAAGCCCAGCTGGCCGCCGCCAAGCCAAAAGCCGCCAAAGTTACCGATAAAACAATGCGCGCCAAGGCTATGCAAAATGCCAAGGTCAACAACTAGATTTCATTAAATCCTCGCAAATTTAGGCCGCCCTTACAGGCGGCCTTTTTATTTTAACAATATGCTCAGGATGAGCCAGGATTTAATTACCCGGCGTAATATTGCCCGAATCTATTATTCAGGAATTGCTCAAGGGTCACGTCTTCCTGCTTTACAAAGCCTTTTTGCGGCAGGGTGCCTTCGGCATGGAGATCAACCATGGCGGCAAGGGCGGTCGCGGTGGTCAGTTCAATCGCGCTCCAGCTGCGGCCCAATAATTCGCGGGCATAAATTTTGCGCAAGAAATTTTCCTGCGCCAAACGTTTGTTGCGCAGGCCCGTAACGGTGACGAACACCAGCACCACATCCTGCTTGCTGGAGGGGATCGAATCTTCCAAAATCTTTTTCAAAACATCGCGTTTATCTTTCAGGCCCAAATCTTGCAGCAGAATTTGCATGATTTCACAGTGGCCGGGATAGCGGACGGTTTTATAGGAAATATTGCGCGCCTTGCCTTCCCAGGTTTCCGCCATGCTGCCAATGCCCCCTGAGGTATTGAAAGCCTCGTATTCGCTGCCATCGAGGAGGAAATGTTCAAGGCCTTCCAATGGCTGTAAAAGGGTTAGCTTGCCATCCATCACCGCTTCGCACGGGTTGCAATATTCGTTGATCAGCCCGTCGGTGCTCCAAGTTAAATTATACTTTAGGGCATTGGTGGGAAATTCCGGCAAAGCGCCGACGCGCATTTCAATATCATGCACCACTTCGAACTTCTTAGCGACCGAGGCCGCGGCGATCGAAATAAAACCGGGCGCCAAGCCGCATTGCGGAATCAAGGCGCCTTTAGCGCCCTTATCCAAATCGCGCACCGCCTTGGTTGTCGCGACATCTTCCGTCACATCGAAATAATGCACGCCCATTGAAGCGGCGATTCCGGCAATGGTTTTATTCAAATAATAGGGTGCGGTGCTGACGGCGTAATCCTGGCCTTTCAGCGCGCGTTTCACTTGCTCGCTTTCCGCCAAATTGGCCTCGGCCACCGCCAGATGCGGATGTTGCAGCCAGCCCAGCATTCCCGGTTGCTGATCGAAAATCGTGACGGTATATTCGCCCGCCGAGGCCAATAGCTGCGCTACCGAGGAACCGATCTTGCCGCCGCCAAGCACCGCGATTTTTTTCATATTAACCTGCCCAAGCTTTCCAAGTTTTGCGCACTAAATCCATCGCGATAATGCGGTGGTTGCTGCTATCCACTACATATAAAGTGTTGTCCTCGACCGCCAAACCTTCCGGCGAGGCAAGAGGAATAGGATTCGCATCATCACTAGTGAAATCTTTGAAGGAATCTTCGACCGTTTTATTTTTCAATTCCATGCGGCGGATATTTTGGTTGTAAGTGTCGGCCACGAATAAAGCATCGCGCCAGCGCGCCACCCCTAAGGGGTGTTGAAACCGCGCCTGATTAAAGGCGCCGTTGCGCTTGCCGCTATCGGCCATGCCCTTGCCGGCCAGGGTGGTGACTTCGGCCGATTTCATATCAACCTGGCGGATCGAAGAATTATCGCTGTCGGCGAAATAAAGCGTTTTGCCGTCGCCCGAAAAAGCCAGGCCGCTGGGCTGCGCCAGTTGCGCCGCTCTGCCCTTGCCGTCTTTGATTTCTTTCATCCCGCTGCCGACAAAGGGCTGAAGAGTTAAGGTCGATAAATTCAATTCGCCGATTTGATGCGTGCCCATATTGCTGAAGAACAGGCGCTCATCCAGCAAGGCAAGGCCGGCCACCGAAGCCAGCGAAGTTTCCTTGGCCGGAACTTCTTTGGTCAGGGTCAGGCCGCGCCTGGTGTTGCCCGCCAAAGTTTCAACGGTTTTGGTTTTGAAATCAATTTTGCGGATCGCATGATTGCCCATTTCGCCGACATATAATACGTCTTCGCTGCCGGCCAGGCTATGCGGATTATCAAAAGCGGCGCCGCCGAATTCGCCGTCCTTAAAGCCGCCGGGAGCGCCGCGCCCGATGCGTTGCGTTTCTTGGCCTTGATCATTCAGTAAAACAATTTGATGATGGCCGGTATCGGCCACCGCCCAGAATTTATTGCCATTAATAGTTACACGCGCCATTTGGCCAGGAAAGCGTAAAGAGCCGCCTTCCTGCGGCGCTTTTTGCAATTCGGTTTCGCCAGAGCGCAATTTGCGCATGGCCTTAAAGCGGCGCACCGCATTGCCGACGGCTTCTAAGAGTTTATCGGCATCGGGTTCGCCGGCTTGGCGTTGGAAGATTTTTCCTTCGGGCGAAAGCAGAATCAAGGTGGGCCAGGCTTTAACTTGATAGGCATCCCACAATTTCAGTTCGGGATCGTGAACGATAGGATGTTCAATTTGATAGCGGGCGATGGCTTTGGATACGCGTTCGACTTGCCGTTCATAGGGAAAGTTCGGCGAATGCACGCCGATAATCACCACATCGTCGGCAAAAGCGCGTTCGATGCGCCGCATCGAGGGCAAAATGTGCAGGCAATTAACGCAAGAAAAAGTCCAAAAATCGAGAATAACGATGCGGCCGAATACTTGGCCCAGCGTAATGGGCTTGGGCACATTCAACCAGGTTAAGCCTGGCTGGTTAAAATCGGGGGCGTCGGTTTCAAGAGTCATGAAAAAGGAAGGAATAAGTAGTTAAAATAAGATACTAAACTGCCAAGCTATCAGAACAAAATTGCTTTAAGAAAGTGTTTAATTAGCCTAAATCCACGCTCTTTGCTAGAGTAACAAAATATGGTGAATCAAGCCTTAAACCCTTCGTTTATCCCGCGGCCGGTTCTTACCGGGGTTGCCTGCATCCTTTTAGCCGCCTTGATTTGGGCGGGCTGGTGGGTTTTATCGCGCTATGGGGTTACGGTCAGCATGGCCCCGGCCGATATTATGGCCCTGCGGTTTTTAGTGGCTGGCTTGGTTTTTGCCCCCTTTGTCTGGCGCATGGGCTGGGCCATGCGTTGGTGGCAAGCCTTGATTCTGGCGCTATTTGGCATTCTGTTAAACGCCTTGTTGGGTTTAAGCGGCCTGCGCTTTGCTCCGGCGGCGCATGGGGCGATTTTGGCCTCAGGGCTCACCCCTGTATTTACCGCCGCCTTGGCTTGGTTCGTCTTAAATGAATCGATGTACCGCGAAAGATTATTGGCCTTTGCCCTGGTATTTGTAGGGGCGATTTTAATCGGCATGGATAATCTGGCGCATACGCACCAGGATCAATGGCTGGGGCATTTGATGTTCGTGGGCGGGGCTTTGCTGTGGTCAAGCTATATGGTGCTGATGCGGCTGTGGCGCGTGCCCCCCTTGGCAGGGGCGGCCACGGTGATTGTGACTTCAGCCTTGGTGTATTTGCCCTTTTACGCGGTTTTCTATGGCTGGCGTTTTAGCGAAGTGCCTTGGCAAGATATGGCCGTGCAGGGTTTTTACCAGGGTGTTATGACGTCCGTGATCGGCATGATCGCCATTAATGTCGCGATCAAAAATTTGGGCGCCGCTTCGGCCGGCGTCACCAACGGCTTGATTCCTGTTCTAACTATTTTATTGGCAATATTTTTCTTGGGCGAAATGCCAGGCTGGAATGAAATCACCGGCGCTTTGGCGGTGCTGATCGGCGTGCCCTTCGCCTTAGGCCTGCGCATGGATCCGGCCAGCCGGCGCGAAGCCGAATTACTAGCCCCGCGCGGCCAGCAAGTTGATACGACGGCTTAATTAGCGGCTGTTGGTTTTGACCCAAAGAAGTTGGGGATTTATGGCGCTGGAAGATTGAATTTTTTGCAAACGCTCATAGCGGGCGCGCAAAGGTTCTAATGCAGTTTTTGAAAAACTTTCACTTAGGTTTTCTAAAACCCTCTCGGCATTCTTGACAGTAGCTTGGCAAAATTCATCAAAACGAATTTCCCTCGTTTTCAAGCTTTGCGGGCCGCCATTGACTATCCCGCCTTCAATGCGGTGGATAATCAGTTTTCCTCGCATAAAAACCAGAAACCGTTGGTCGCCTTCGCTAATCAAAACCGTATTTTGTACTTCAGCCTTGGTAATGGCAGGCGCTGATGGCGTATTAGCGCGCTTATAGAGCCACATGCCCGCAAGAGCGCCGTTGGCAAAAATAACACCGCTCAAGACGCACAAAATATCATTGCGTGAAAACATTTATCCCTCAGCCTTTATAATTAAAGTTGTTAAGGGGGGTTATATCATAAAAGCAGGGGTAGGCAACAGGCTTATGAAGCCGCCTTTTCCTTTAACCCGCCGCCATGGGCATGGGACCAGGTGATGGGATCGGCCAGGAATTGCTTAACGCCTTCGATTTTGGCGGCGTCGAAATACTTGCCGCTTTCCGCCACCGCCAGCACATCCTTCCAGGTGCAAAGATGGATTAGATTAATTCCAAGGCTGGTAAATTCGGGGCTTAAGGGGAAGGCGCCATAATAAAAGATCACGATGCTATGGGTTACTTCGGCCGAAGCGGTGCGAAGGGCATTAACGAAATTGACCTTGCTGCCGCCATCGGTGGCCAATTCTTCCACCAGCAGGACTTTGCTGTTGTCTTTTAAGTCGCCCTCAATCTGCGCGTTACGCCCAAATCCCTTGGGTTTTTTGCGGATGTAAAGCATCGGCGCGTTCATTTCATGCGCCAGCCAGGCGGCAAAGGGAATGCCGGCGGTTTCGCCGCCCGCATAGGCGTCGAATTTCATGGCCTTAGTCGCAGCAGCCATATGCTTGATAATAATGCTGCGTTCTTTCGGGAAAGAAATGATTTTACGGCAATCGATATAAACCGGGCTGGCATGGCCGGACGTTAAAATATAGGGCTGTTCGGGGCGGAAATTAACCGCCTTAATGTCCAGCAAAATTTTGGCGACTTCGGCCGCGGCAGGGGCATAGGCTTGGGTAGTGGATGGGGGCATGGGTTTTCCTGTGATTTAGACAGATTGCTCATTTTCCGGCAAGGAATGAATGATTGACAGTTTGCCATCCCCGGCCTAAAGTTTTTGCGTTATAGCAAAAACAGCATCAAAACACCAGGAGAGAGAGATGACAACCACCCCCGCCCATGCCCTTGGCGCCTTTATTGATTTTGAGGAGCCTTTCGCCGCCTCTTTTTATCAGCTATTTGGCGCCCGGCCGCCTGCGCAAACTTTAGAAAGAGCCGATAGTTGCGCCTCTGACGCAGAAAAGAACAGGTTAGTAGAACAGGCCAGAACCGCGCTTGAGTTGTTGCAAACCTATACCCCCGCAATGCGCCAGCCGGTTTTTGAAGAAAAAGCGCGGGCAGGCGGCAGATATCATCATGAAGTCTATTTAAATTTGGAAAGGCATTTTTCCTCCCTGGAAGCTTTAAGCAAATTCATCGTCAACGTCATAGCAAAATGCGAACCAATTTCTTTTCCTGATATGGCGAATTGGATGATGCGGGCGATGATTGATAATCCCACTTTTAACCCGCCTTACTGCGCCAAAGGCCTGTGCCCGCAAATGTTATCTGCTTGCGAGCCGTTGGATCTAAGTTATGCCGCCGGCATTACCGCCCATTCGCCCTGGATTTTCACCCGGTACGGATTATTGAACCGCCAGTCAATCGGCGATACGACATTGCTTACCTATGGAAAATGCGTGCATAGCGACAGCCATTCCAGCGCGCATAAAGCCGTCATCTACAAGGGCGATACAGGGGAAAACCGGCTATTAAATTTGGGCGATGCCCTGTTTATAACGCCCGAACTAATCGCCTTTATGTGCCAGCGCCCGGAATACTCCAAAATCAGTCCCCGTATAGAGAAGATGGTCAATGCCTATCATGCAGGCGCGAGAGCGCGCGAGGATTTGCAGCACGCCCGTTAAGCCGCTTGACAGAAACGCCCTTAAACCTTGATATAGGGATATGTCCAGGTCATCACCTGTTATTTGGGCTTTAATCGACGACCGTCCCGGCACCGCCAATCAAGTGCTGGGCCTGGCCGAGGCGGTTGGCCAGCCTTTCATCATCAAGGAATTGAAATACACCCCGGCTGCGAAAATCCCGAATATTTTTCGCGGCACAAAAATTTTGGGCATCGATAAAGCCACGCTGAATGAATTAAAAGAACCGTGGCCCGATTGGGTGATCGCAGCCGGCAGAAGGTCGGCGCCGGTTGCGCGCTGGATTAAAAAGCAAACCGGCGGCATGGCGAAGTTGGTGCAGCTAATGGACCCCGGCCCGCCACGCCGCGATTTCTACCTGATCGCCATTCCCGAACATGATAAAACCCCCGGCTTGCGGGCGCTGGAATTGAATAATAACCTCTTCCGCCACGATAAAAAATGCGATCATCCCTTAACCAGCAAAATCGTCTATACCACCGGCAGCCCCCACCGCCTAACGCCCGCCAAGCTGAACGAGGCTTGCGCCCAATGGCAAAAGCAATTCGGCCATTTGCCCAAGCCGCATATCGCCTTATTGGTAGGGGGCAGCAGTAAGAAAAACAATCTCAGCTCCGCCCTTGCCGCCCAGCTATTAGAGCGGGTGCAGGAAATGGCCAAAGAGGCGGGGGGCAGCCTATTGGTGACCACCAGCCGCCGGACACCTTCAAAAATTATCAAGGCTTTACAAAAAGGCCTTAAAGTGCCGCATTACTTCTATGATTGGCATAGCGGCGGCGAGAATCCTTATCAGGGTATTTTGGCTTGCGCCGATTATATCGTGGCTACCGGCGATTCCATGTCGATGTGCAGCGAGGCCTGCGCCACCGGCAAGCCGGTTTATATCTATGCGCCGGGCGTAATCGCCTCCGACAAGCACAAGCGTTTGCATCAAAGCCTGTTCAAACGCAAATTGGCCCAGGCCTTTGGCGGCAATTTTCAGCCCTATACCTACGAGCCGCCTAATGTCGCCCGCGATTTGGCGGAACGCCTGTTTCCGCCGTTGCCTTAAACATTAAGTTACGCTAAAACTAGTCAGCCCCGTCTCTTACCCTTTGGATGCCCCCATGATGTCCGATCCCCTTATGTCCGACAATAAAATGCAAAGCCTGGAAACCACGGTAACGCGGCTACGCGACCGGGTTGAAATTCTGGAAGATCAAATCGAGGAATTAAAAAAATCCCCGCCTGCCAATGAAAATCTTTTCAATGTTAAAAATTGGGATGAATTCAAACAAAGGCTGGAACATTATGTGCGCGAAAAGCCGCTGCAGGCGATCGGCTTTGCCATGCTGGGCACGGCCATCTTGGTATTGCTGCTGAAATAAACAAATGATATTTGCCTTGTCTCCCTCTCCTCTGGAGTTGCTAGAGGAAAAAGCGTATCAGCGCCTGAACGCTTATTACCGCGAGGACGAGGAAAAATCGGCGGCGCGGCTATTAAAAAATTTACGCTGGGACGAGGCGGCGCAAAAGAAAGCCGCGGCAAGGGCGGAAATTTGGGTCAAGAATTTGCGCGGCTCTTCCCACAAGATCGCCGGGATCGAGGCGTTTTTACAAGAATATCAATTGAACAGCGATGAGGGCATTGCGCTGATGTGCCTGGCCGAGGCGCTGCTTCGCATTCCCGACACCGCCACGCGCGACGCTTTGATACGCGATAAAATCGGCGCCCGTGATTGGCATAAACGCGGGCATCATGCCGAAGGGCTGTTTGTGAACGCCGCCAGCTGGGGTTTGCTCATTACCGGCAAGGTGGTGAACTTCACGCATTCGGAAAATTTTTTGGGAAATTTAATCGCGCGTTTGGGCGAGCCCGTCATTCGCACCGCCTTAAAGCACGCGATGAAAATGATGGGCGAGCAATTTGTGCTGGGCCGCGATATCGAAGAAGCCTTGGCGAACGCCCCGCCGCCCTGGCGCTATTCTTTCGACATGTTGGGCGAGGCCGCGAAAACCCGGATTGACGCCAAACGCTATCTAGCCGCTTATCATCATGCGATTCAAAAATTATCCGCCCAAAATCCAATTACGGGTAACGGCATTTCGGTGAAATTATCGGCCCTCCATCCGCGCTATGACATCACAAACTATGCCGCGGTGAAGGCCGAATTGGGGCCGGATTTGCTGGGCCTGGCCGAGGCGGCCAAAGCGGCCAATATTTCCTTATGCATTGACGCCGAGGAATCGGAGCGGCTTGATTTATCCTTAGATTTAGTCGCCGCCACGCGCTATGCGCCGTCTTTGCAAGGCTGGGACGGTTTGGGCCTGGCGGTGCAGGCCTATCAAAAACGCGCGCTGGGTGTGGTGGAATGGGCTGAAAATTTGGCCGCTTTATCTAAACACCGTTTAATGGTGCGCCTGGTTAAGGGCGCCTATTGGGACAGTGAAATAAAACGCGCCCAAGAACGCGGGCTTAAAGGTTATGAAGTTTACACCCGTAAAAACACTACCGATGTTTCCTACCTGGCCTGCGCCCAAAAATTATTGGCGGCAAAAAATATATACCCGCAATTCGGCACGCATAATGCGCACACCATCGCCGCCGTGCTGGAATTCGCCGGCAATGGCCGCGATTTTGAATTTCAACGCCTGCATGGGATGGCCGAAGGCTTGTACGAACAAGTGTTAGGCGAAGATAGCGCCTTAAAATGCCGCGTCTATGCCCCCGTCGGCAGCCATGAGGATTTATTGCCCTATCTGGTGCGAAGGCTGTTGGAAAATGGAGCAAACGCCAATTTCATGCATCAATTGCTGGATAAGAATTTGCCCATTGCTCAATTGCTGGAAGACCCGGCCGCCAAACTGGCGGCGCAAACGCCGAAAGCCAATCCGCGCATTTCTTTGCCAGCTTCAATTCTTGCCCCGCGTCAAAATTCGCTGGGGCATGATTGGTCGGATTTGAGCGCTACTAAAAATTTAGCCGCGGGAATCGAAATGTTCCTGCATCAGAAATGGCTGGCGGCGCCCTTGATTGACGGCGTTAAGCAAATGCAAGGGGAGGCCGAACCCGTCACCAACCCCGCCAACCGCTATGATGTAGTAGGGCGCGTTTATGAGGCGCTGACAGGCCAGGTATTGACAGCGATTGAAGTCGCCAAAAATTCCTTCCCCAAATGGCAGGCGACATCGGTTGAAATCCGCGCCGAATGTTTGCGCCGCGCCGCCGGGTTGCTGGAAGAAAACCGCGCCGAATTAATGGCGTTATGCGTGCGGGAAGCGGGTAAAACTTTGCCCGATGCACTGGCCGAAGTTAGGGAAGCGGTTGATTTCTGCCGTTATTATGCCGATCAGGCGGAAAAATCTTTTACGCCGCTGCTCTTGCCCGGCCCAACGGGCGAAAAAAACGAGTTGCGGCTAGAGGGCCGCGGCGTATTCGCCTGCATCAGCCCCTGGAACTTTCCCTTGGCGATTTTTTTAGGCCAAGTGACAGCCGCGCTGGTGGCGGGCAATTGCGTCATCGCCAAGCCTGCCGAACAAACGCCGTTGATCGCCATGCGCGCGGTTGAATTGCTGCATCAAGCCGGAATTCCCAAAGCGGTGGTGCAACTGCTGCCCGGCACGGGCGAGGTGGTGGGCGGGCAGTTGGTCAGCCATCCCGCCATCGCCGGCGTTGCCTTCACCGGCGGCACCGATACCGCCCGGCGCATCAACCAGGCGATTGCCGCCAAGGAAGGCCCGATCATTCCCTTCATCGCCGAAACCGGGGGGTTGAATGCGATGATTGTCGATTCATCGGCGCTGCCTGAGCAGGTGGTGAATGATGTGATTGTTTCGGCCTTTCAAAGCGCCGGGCAGCGCTGTTCGGCTTTGCGCTTATTATGCGTGCAAGAAGATGCCGCCGATAAAATCATCGCCATGCTGACCGGCGCGATGGATGAACTGCGCGTGGGCGATCCGCGCTATTTGGATCATGATATCGGCCCGGTAATTGATAAGGGCGCTAAAGACATACTTGAAGCGCACGTCCAGGACATGCTGGCAAGCGGCCAGGCGCGTTTGCTATATCAGGCCTCTATCCCGCAAGATGTTCAGGCCAGTTTCTTTCCGCCCACTATTTTGGGAATCGATTCGCCGCATTTAGTGAAAAAAGAAGTTTTCGGCCCCATTTTGCATGTGGCGCGTTTCGCCGCCGATGAAATCGAGCAAGTCATTGCCGCGATCAACCGCGCCGGCTATGGCCTGACCTTTGGCTTGCACACACGCATTCAGGAAACGGTTGATAAAATCGTGCCGCAGGTGCGGGCCGGCAATTGCTATATCAACCGCAATATGATCGGCGCGGTGGTGGGCGTGCAACCCTTCGGCGGGCAGGGATTATCGGGCACAGGGCCTAAAGCGGGCGGCCCGCATTATCTGTTGCGCTTTGCTAATGAACGGACGGTGACGGTTGACACCACCGCTTCCGGCGGCAATGCGAGCTTACTGGCGGAGATGGGATAAAGAGTCTTATTCTCTGGACATCACGGCTTGATTTGCTAAAGCAAGCATATCTTCACGAGAAGGAGCTTTAGTTTTTGAGGAGACTTGCCTTAGCAAAGCCTGAAATCCATATACTGCCGCCGGTTTTATTAAACCAGCCTTGCCCAGCGCCGGAATTAAGGACCCTAAGTTTAGTCCGGTATATTGCGCGACCATAGAAGGCCCCGCACTTTTTAAATTTTCATCGCGCACTTCAGCGCCGCTAGAACTCCGGCCTGAGCCAACAAAATCTCTTAATGTCTCTTTTAATTTTTCCGCTTTTGCAAAATCATTGCCAAATGGCGCGATAGCCGTAGCGCCGGTGGTATTTTGATCGAGCGAACCAAGGAGAATGGGAATTTGGGCATCGGGGCTTAAGTCGTACATACGAACCATGCCATCATTTAATGGCTCTAAGGCAAGAGATGTTGCGCCTTCCTTATAAGTCAGCATTTTCAGCTCCATTTAATAAGTTTCTTTAAAGCTAACACGCGCTTTGGGAATAGTCAAGACAGCATAATAACAGGCTGAAATGTAAGAAAAATGACTAATTCTAAGAACGCTCAATCGCCTGTCTGACTTGGGCAACAACGTCCATGGTAGGCATGTTGATAGGCCGGGGTTCTAATTGTGATTTTAATGCCTGTTGTACTAAACCGGTAAATTCCGCTGCTGTTCTTTCAGGAATCAGGCCGACTCTAAAAAGCTCATTTATTACCATGAGCAAATTTGCGTTGTAATTGGCTTGCCAATAAAATCTTTCTTCTTCTTCGATACCAGGAAGTTTGCCAGGCTTAATATCTTTTATTAGATGGATGGAATGGGGAAATAGCTCCCATAAAATTTTTTTTAAAGGATCAGCTTTTTCTGTATCTTCTATTGCTGCAGCAACGCTTACGCCCCATTGGTTTTGGTCAAGGGGGCCAATCAGAACAGGTATTTTGCTTTTATGGGTGCGGTCAAACAAAAAAGCCATTCCATCTTGAATGGCTAAAACATGATTGGTTGAAGCGGAAGAGCGGATAATGGTAAGCGACATTTATTTCCCCCAAATAATTAATTGGCTTGTTTTTTTAAGAAAAATATCCAACCTTGGGGAATAGGTCAAATGAAAAAAGGTTAATATTTTAAGCCGCAGCGCCTTTGGGCCCGTTGGAATCTTTTAACGGGCAGGAATGAAAGCGCTGCTCGGCCAGGCGGTCGGCGGCTAAGCTCGTTGAGATTTTTTCGGCCGCAGCGCGCTCGAACACGTCTTTTAACGTGTCGGCGATTTTTTCGACATGGGCCAGCGCTGCCGCCTTATTGTATTTCGGCATGAAACGTTCGTGATACACATTAATAACGCCGCCCGCGTTAATCACATAATCGGGGGCATAGAGAATGCCTTTGCGCATAATTTCTTCGCCGTGGCGCACTTCGGCCAATTGGTTATTGGCGGCGCCCGCGACAATTTTGGCCTTCAGGCGGCGCAAGGTATCGTCATTAATCACCGCGCCCAAGGCGCAAGGCGAAAAAATATCAACATCTTGATCATAAATTAAAGAGGGGTGCACCGGCTTGGCGCCGAAATCTTTCACCACTTTTTCCAAATTTTGCGCGTCAATATCTGTCACAATCAATTGCGCGCCCGCCTCATGCAAGAATTTGCATACATAATAGCCAACATGGCCAAGGCCTTGCACCGCCACTTTAACGCCCTTTAAATTATCGGTTTTAAAAGCATAGCGGGCGCTGGCCAAAATTCCATGAAACACCCCATGCGCGGTGATGGGCGAAGGATCGCCGCTGATATCCGATAGGCCCGCCACATGGTCGGTGTGCTTGCGCATTTCATCAATATCGGCAGGGCTGGTTCCGACATCTTCGGCGATAATATAAAGCCCGCCCAGGCGGTCAACGAAATGGCCCATGGCCTGCATCAATGCCGGCGTTTTATCGCGTTTGGAATCGCCGATAATTACCGACTTGCCGCCGCCCAAAGGCAAATTCGCCATCGCATTTTTATAGGTCATGCCGCGGGAGAGGCGCAACACATCGGTCAAAGCCTGGGATTCATCATGGTAATTCCACATCCGGCAGCCGCCAAGCGAGGGGCCGCACCAGGTATTATGAATCGCGATAATCGCCTTTAGGCCCGAGGTCGGATCATGGCAAAAAACCACTTGCTCATGGCCATTGAAATCGGGCGCGGAAAAAACGTTCATAGGGGAAGGGTAAAGGAATTTGGTAAAGATACTCTATACAAAACCGCCCATTAGACTTTAAGTTATTAAAATTGCTGCATAATCCGTGGTGCGGTGCAGCATAAAAGGCTGGTAATTTGGCTGTTTAATTGGTATGGCATAAGCCCATGACAACATACAAAAAAGTAAGGAAAGCGGTATTCCCGGTCGGCGGGCTTGGCACGCGGTTTTTGCCGGCCACCAAATCCATGCCCAAGGAAATGCTGACCGTGGTCGATAAGCCCTTGATCCATTACGCGGTCGAGGAAGCGCGGAAATCGGGTATCGAGGAATTTATTTTCGTAACGGGCCGCGGCAAAAGCGCGATTGAAGATTATTTCGATAATGCTGCGGAATTGGATGATTTGCTAAACGCGCGCGGCCAGCATGAGTTGGCCAGGCAATTGCGCGAATCCATTCCGCCGGCGGGCCAAGTCGCCTATACAAGGCAGCCCGAACCTTTGGGCCTGGGCCATGCGGTGTGGTGCGCCAGAAATTTAATTGGCGATGAGCCTTTCGCGGTGCTGTTGGCCGATGATTTAATGCGCGGCGTCAAACCCTGTTTGCAATTCATGCAAGAGGCTTACGAAAAAACCGGCGGCAATGTGGTGGCGGTGATGGAAGTTCCGCCCGATCACACCCCGCGCTATGGCATTATCGATATTGGCGTTGCCGATGGCGCGATTGTCAGCGTGAAAAATTTGGTTGAAAAACCAAAGCTGGGCAAAGCCCCTTCGAATTTGGCGATTGTCGGGCGCTATGTATTGCAGCCCGAAATTTTCGGCGAGCTTGAAAAGCAACGCCAGGGCGCCGGGGGTGAAATTCAGCTAACCGATGCGATCGCCTCGCTGCTTGGCAAACAGCCGGTGCATGGCGCACGCTTTGACGGCCGCCGGTTTGATTGCGGCAGCAAGGCCGGATTCTTAGAGGCCAATGTAGCGCTGGCTTTGGAAAATCCCGAACTCGCCGCCGACATGCAAGACATCATCAACCGCCACGCGCGGGCTAAAGCCGCTTAGCAGATGTCAAAAATCAGAATTCAGAATTCAGAAATTATCGTCATCCCCGCGAAGGCGGGGATCCATCTATCCCGCGGCGCTATGGATTCCCGCTTGCGCGGGAATGACAAAGGAAAAAGTAAATGCGTTTAGTCATGATCGGCACCGGCTATGTCGGCCTTGTTTCGGGCGCGTGTTTTGCCGAGCTGGGGCATGAGGTTGTGTGCGTTGATAAAGATGAGCAAAAAATCGCCGCGCTTCAATCCGGCCAGGTGCCTATTTACGAGCCAGGGTTGGAAGCCTTGGTGCAAAAAAACACGGGCGCCAAGCGTTTAAGCTTCAGTTCCGATATTAAAATAGTGAAAGATGCTGATGCGGTGTTCATCGCCGTTGGCACCCCCAGCAAAAAAGACGAGGATGAGGCCGATTTATCCTACGTCTTCGCCGCCGCCGAGGAAGTCGCCAAATATTTACAAGGCTATACGGTGGTGGTCACCAAATCGACCGTGTCGGTTGGCGTCACGCGCCGGGTCGAGGAAATTATCCGCGCCGCGCGCGCCAATATTGAAGTTGATGTCGTCAACAACCCTGAATTTTTGCGCCAGGGCGCGGCGATCGATGATTTCATGCGCCCCGACCGCATCGTGATCGGCTGCGAATCGCCCGAGGCCGAAGCCGTCATGCGCGAAATTTACCGCCCGCTGCACCTCATCGAAACGCCGATTATTTTCACCACTCGCGAAACCAGTGAAATGATTAAGTATGCCGGCAACGCTTTTCTGGCGGCCAAAATCACTTTCATCAATCAAATCGCCGATTTGTGCGAACAGGTTGGGGCCGATGTGCAAGATGTGGCGCGCGGCATCGGCCTGGATAGCCGCATTGGCCGCAAATTTTTGCAGGCCGGCCCCGGCTATGGCGGTTCGTGCTTTCCGAAAGACACCAAGGCGCTTGCCAAAACCGCGCGCGATAATAAGGCCCCCCTTACTATGGTGGAAAGCGTGATTGCCGCCAATCAAGCACGCAAAGAAAATTTGGCGCAAAAAATTATCGAGGCGGTCGGCAAGGGCAAAAAAGTGGCCGTTCTTGGCCTTACTTTCAAACCCGATACCGATGATTTACGCGAATCGCCCGCGCTTACCATTTTGCCGATGTTGAATGCGGCCGGAATTTCCATTGCCGCCTATGACCCGCAAGGGATGAAAATCGCCAAGGCGCAAATGCCATTTTTACAATTAGGTGATGATCCCTATTCCACCATGAAGGGCGCTGATGCCCTGGTGATTCTAACCGAATGGAATGAATTCAAAGCGCTTGATTGGGATCGCGTGCGCGAAAATTTAAAAGCGCCCTTGGTGATTGATTTGCGCAATATTTATGAGCCTGACGAAGTGGCGGGGCAGGGATTTACTTATATATCGGTAGGGCGGCCCATAGCGCGCCCCTTGAAAGCGGCAGTGAAGTTGGTGAAAGGGTAGAAAGTTCTGCCTTCCTTAGTCATTCCCGCGAAGGCGGGAATCCATTGCGCCGATATGCAATTGCTTGAAAGATGGACCCCCGCTTTCGCGGGGGTGACAGGTTGGGTAAGTGGGTGCTATAAAATTCCATGACCTTAAATTCTTCTATCTCCCCCTCCATCTTCCGCGAATATGATATCCGCGGCGTGGTGGATGAAACTTTGCACGCCGCGCATGCGCCGTTAATTGCCGCTGCCTATGCTTCGATGGTGAAAGAAAAAGGCGGCAAAAAGATTTGCATTGGCTTTGATGGCCGTGAATCTTCGCCCATTCTGCGCGATCAGTTTATCAAGGGACTCCGCGCCAGCGGCCTTGATGTGATAGAGCTTCCTTGCGGTCCCACGCCGATGCTGTATTTTTCCGTGCTGCATTATGAGGCCGATGGCGGGGTGATGATTACGGGGTCGCACAACCCCTCTAACCATAATGGTTTTAAATTCATGCTGGGGCGGGAGTCGCTGCATGGCGCGGGGATTCAGGAAATTTATAAGCGCCTGGCAACTTCTTTGCCGGCGCATGAAAAAGAGGGGAGCCTAACCAAGCTTGATGCCTATCCCGATTATCTAAAGCGCCTGCTTGAAGGAATTTATTTCGATCGCAATCTCACCATCGTATGGGATGCCGGCAATGGCGCAATGGGGGAGGCGATGGCGCGCGCCACCAAATCCCTGCCCGGCTTGCATATTTTATTGAATGAAAAAATCGATGGCGCTTTTCCGGCTCATCACCCCGATCCATCCGATCCTAAAAACATGCGCCAATTGCAGGAAGCGGTTGCGCAGCAAAAGGCCGATCTTGGCATCGCCTTCGATGGCGATGGCGACCGCATCGGTATTGTCGATGATGCGGGCGATATTTGGGCGGGCGACCAAATCCTGTTATATTTGGCCGAAGATTTGGCGCGCCGGAAACCCGGATCCAAAATCATCGCCGATGTGAAATGCAGCCAAGTTTTATTCGACCGCATTAAAGAATTGGGCGGGCAGCCCATTATGTGGAAAACCGGCCACTCTTTAATCAAAGCCAAAATGAAGGAAGAAAAAGCGCCGCTTGCCGGTGAAATGAGCGGGCATATATTCTTGGGCGAAGATTATTATGGTTTTGACGATGCGCTATTGGCGGCTTTGCGCCTGGCGGTAATTCTTAGTAAATCGAAACAAAAATTATCCGAATGGCAGAAATCTTTGCCCCAGCTTGCCTCTACGCCTGAATACCGCTTTCCTTGCGATGATGCCCGCAAATTCGCCGTGGTCGAAGAAGTGCGCAGCCGCTTGGCGGCCGATAAAGCCTCTTTCGTCGGCATTGACGGCGTGCGGGTTTTACGCCCCGAAGGCTGGTGGCTCTTGCGCGTCTCAAACACCCAGCCGCTTTTGGTCGCCCGCGCCGAGGGAATTGACGCCAAAGCCGCAGCCATATTATTAGAGGATTTGGGCTCGCAACTTCAACAAAGCGGCGTAAAATTGCCAAGAGAATAAAATGTCCAATTCTTTTCTTAATAAAGCCACTGCCTTATTGCGCTGCCTGCCGGCCGAAACCGCGCATGAAATGGCGCTTGATTTTTTGCCTTTAGCGCCGATCAAAAAGCTAACGTTGGATGACCCGATTCTGCGCATCAAGCGTTTTGGCATTCAATTTCCCAATCCCTTAGGCTTGGCCGCGGGTTTCGATAAAAATGCGCGCGTGGCGAAAATAATGCTTCGCTTTGGTTTCGGCTTTGTTGAGGTCGGCACTATTACGCCGAAGGCGCAAAAGGGCAATCCCAAGCCGCGCATGTTCCGGTTGCCGGAAGATTATGCGGTTATTAATCGCCTTGGCTTTAATAATGGCGGTTTGGCGGCGGCGAAAAGACGGCTAACACGCCTTCGCGCCGATAAAAATTTTAGCGGCATTGTCGGCGTGAATGTCGGCCCGAATAAAGATGTGCCCGATCCGCTTAAAGATTATGAAATTTTGGTGCGCGAATTATCGCCATTCGCCGATTACATGACCATCAATGTCTCATCCCCTAACACGCCGGGCCTGCGCGATTTGCAAAAATCCGACATGCTGGCGAAATTGTGGGATACCGCCCGCCCGTTAACCTCAAAGCCGATTTTGCTGAAACTGGCGCCTGATCTAAAAGATGAAGAGTTGGAATCAATCGCCGCCATGGCTTTGCAAAAAAACATCGATGGGCTGATTCTAACCAACACCACCATCGCCCGCCCGCCAACTTTGGAAGGGGCCTATCGGGGAGAGACGGGGGGCTTAAGCGGCCGTCCCTTGTTCAAACCCTCAACCGCTATTTTACGTAAAATGGCGCGCCTGACCATGGGCAAGATTCCTTTAATTGGTGTCGGCGGTGTTTCCAGCGCCAATGATGCCTATCGCAAAATCAAGGCGGGCGCCTCTTTGGTGCAGCTTTATACCGGGCTTATCTATCATGGCCCCGGCCTGGCAGAGCGCATTTTGACCGATTTAGCCCTGCTTTTGCGCCGGGACGGTGTGGCAAAACTGGATGATGCCGTGGGTATCGAGCGCGATCTAAGCGGCGAAGAGAGTGATTTTTAGCAAAATAACGGCTAAATTTACACCGTGACCATTAACTTGCTCTTGTTCCTGCAATCCATCACACTCGCCGCTGTGGCCGGGTGGTTGTTATATTTGAATCATCAATACCGCAAGGACAGCCGCTACCGCTTTGAATCGGAAAAACTTTCCAGCCGCCATTTACAAGATTTGCGCCGCGATGTGATTGATTTGGACGAGCAAATGACCCGCTCGCGCAGCGATTTACGCGAAGTAGTCATGCTGTTGGAAGAAGTCGGCAAATCAACCAAGGGAATTAAAAAACAGGAATTCGACGCCGTAGTCGGCGAAGTGCGCGTGTTGCAGCGCTTGGTCGAACAATTGGCCGTCAGCCGCAAAGTCGGCCACGGTTTTGTCGCCGATATTCAAAGCAGCGGCAAAGTCAAAGACAAGCCCAGCGACGCCATCCCCATTGTCCGCACCGACCATGAACCGGCGCGCATTTTGGCGATTCTGCAAGAAGCGCTTAAATCCGACCGGATCGATTTATATATCCAGCCCATCGTCAGCCTGCCGCAGCGTAAGCGCCGGCATTTTGAATGTTTCTCGCGCGTGCGCGATATCGATGGCTCGATCATTCTGCCCGAACAATATGTCACGGTGGCCGAAACCGCAGGCCTGATCGCCGCAATTGACAATATGCTGTTATTCCGCTGCCTGCAGCTGATCCGCCGCGCCAATTATTATAATTTGACCGGCCTGTTTTTCATCAATTTGTCGAAGCACACCTTGCATGATAAGGAATTCTTTGCCGATTTTGTTGAATATCTAACCCAATACCGCGAATTAGCGCGCAAAATGGTGTTTGAAATCGCCCAGGAAGATTGGGAAAACCGCAATGCGGAAGCGCAGGAACTGCTCTTGCGCCTTAGCATCTTGGGCTGCGGCCTGGCGATTGACCGGGTAACGAATATGACGGCAATCAATTTTTCCGACCTTACCAAAAACCATGTGAAGCATTTGAAGCTGGACGGTAAAAAACTTTTGGAAGAGTTGCATAACCGGGATAGCAAATTCGATTACCGCGCTTTCCAGCGCCAGGTTTCCGACCGCCAAATCGATTTGATCATCGAGCGGATCGAAGATGAAAAAATGTTAAAAGAACTCCTGGAATACGGCCTTGATTTCGGCCAGGGATATCTATTCGGCGAGCCAAAATTAAGCAAGAGTGAGGAAGGCGCAGTCACCGCCGCATGAGTGTTTGGGTAGGGGGCTTGCGCACCATCATCAATAATTACGACGCCCTGATCCTCGATCTTTGGGGCACGGTGCATAACGGCGCGCAGCCCTTGCCGGGCGTGGTCGAGGCGTTGCAGCAGCTAAAAAACTTAAACAAAAAAGTAATCATGCTTTCCAATGCGCCGCGCCGCATTGATTTGATCGAATCGCAATTGAAGGAAATGAACATTACGCCCGATCTGTATTTCGCCGTTCATTCTTCGGGCGAGGAAACCTACTTATATTTGCGCGATGAAGCCAAGCTGGGCCAAAAATTCTATCACCAGGGCATGCACCCGCATCAATCGGTTTACCGTGATTTAAAAAACTATCAGCGGGTTGAAACAATCGATGAAGCCGATTTTATTCTGGCGACCGGCGTAGCGCATATTGAAGATAAGATAGAAAGCGTTATTCCTATTCTGAACCAGGGTTTAAGCCGCAAATTGCCTTTGGTCTGCGCCAATCCCGACCGCGAAGTTTTGCATGGCGATCAAAGAGTCATTTGCCCCGGCGCTTTCGCCGATTATTACCAAGCCAGGGGCGGCCGCGTTGAGATTCGCGGCAAGCCTTATGCGCAAGTCTATGAGCGTTGTTTAAAATTATTACCCGGCATTGCCCCCAACCGCATTTTGGCGGCGGGTGATAGCCTAGAGCATGATATCGAGGGTGGAAATAAACAAGGCTTCGGCACGCTGTGGGTCTTAAGCGGCATTCATGCCCCGCCGCAAGCGGAAATAGAGGCATATTTAGCCAAGCATAAAGCTAGGCCAATCTACACCTCATCCGGATTGATTTGGTAAGAGGCTTAGGCAACCTTTAGCCAGGGCGCTGCCGTTACCACCAAGCGGTTGATAAGGGCGTTTAATAGTAAAGCGAAAATTGATAGTAACAGCACGCCAAGCAGCACGCGCGGCATATCGTAAATTCCGCCTGCGGCGATAATGTAATGGCCAAGGCCTGCTTGCGAGCTAACAAATTCGCCAATAAAAGCGCCGAGCAAAGCGAAACCAACATTTATTTTAAATCCGACTAACACCCACTCCAAAGCGCCCGGTAAAATAATATACCGCAAGATCAAAGAAGGCGAAGCGCCCAAGCTGCGGGCAAAAGAGCCATAAGTTTCATCGGCCAATTTTGCGCCAGTGAAGGATTGGCTTAAAGAAATAAAGAAGCAGCCGAAAGCTGCCATCAATACTTTCGATAGCAACCCTGTGCCGAACCAAATAATTAACATCGGCGCCAAGGCAAAAATTGGAATCGCGCTTAATCCCACTACGTAGGGACGGCTAACCGCTTCCCATTTGCCGCGGCCCCATAATAGTAAGCCAGTGATAGTGCCAAGGGTGGAACCCAGAATTAGACCTAAGATAGTTTCAAGGCCCGTAACACTAATATCCCGCCAAATAGCCGGAGTGAAGATTTCTTGGATAAAAACTCCCGCCACTAAGAAAGGCGAAGCAAATAAAAATTGCAGCCGATCATCGCCGCTTACAATCCACTGCCAAGAAATCAAGAAAAGTAGAAGTGGCAAAAGACGCAACAGAAAAAGCTTCATGCCGCTTCTCTCTTGGTAGCTGCGATTAAGGCTGCCAGTACCTGATCAAGCCCAGCGCCTTGCGTTAAGGTGGCTGCAATCCGGGCAGGACGGGTGGAAAGGACAATAATGCGGTCAGCCAAAAATACCGCTTCCTCTACTGAATGGGTGACAATAAGGGCCGCGGCTTTTTCTCGTGCTACATAATCATGAATTAATTTTGCCATGTCACGCCGGCTAATCACATCAAGATGGCCAAGCGGCTCATCCAGTAGCAGCAATTTCGGTTTTAAGGCCAGAGTGCGAGCCAATAAAATACGCTGCTGCATTCCGCCGCTTAATTGTTTGGGATAGCGGTTAGCAGCCTCTGCCAGGCCAACTTCTTTCAGCCAATAACGGGCTTGATTTAAAGTCGCCTCATTTTGCGGCTGGCCTTGTAAAATCATGCCTAGCGCCACATTTTCCAAGGCGGTGCGCCAGGGCAGTAAATCTTCGGCTTGGCGCAAAAATCCAAGTTCAATACTGGGGCGCTTAACTGCACTGTCAACTTTCCCCATATCCGGTGCCAGGCTATTGGCAAGAATAGATAACAAAGTGGTTTTACCGCTGCCGCTAGCGCCGATTAAGCACACAACTTCACCCGGCTTTATCTCAAGCGAGATATTATCCAATATCCGCTGCTGGCCGAAAGATTTGGTGATGCCGGCAACATTGAGCATTTTATCGCGGTTGCTTGGCTGCGGCTTCGGCGGCGGCGCGTTCGGCAAAGCGGTTATCAACCGCTAGATCGGTTGCTTGAGGAGTTTTCAATTCACCCGAATCAAGGCGCGTTTTTAAAGTGCGTTGCCACAGTATATCATCGATCAGCACATGCTGCGGATACATTGCTTCCTTAATCATGCGCTTATAGGCGGCATCAATTACTTCTTTGCCAAGATTGGGGAATAAACGTTGCGCCACATTCCGCGCCACATCGGGCTGGGTATGAAGCACGGTCAAGGCTTCTTGCAAAGAGCTGACCAGTCTTTGCACCGTGTCGGGATTCTTTTGGATAACAGTTTCGGTGGTAGTAATGCCAGTTATCGCTTGCGGTTCCATAAAAGGCGCCATCGAAAGAACAACCCGATATCCCTTGCTTTCCGCGATTGAAACGGTAGGCTCGATGTCCACTGCGATATCAACCTTGCCCGATTCCAAGGTCGCCATTTGTGCGCCGAAAGCCGCCTCAATCAATTGCGTATTCAGATTATTTTTAGCGATCAACTCTGTCATAATTGTATAGGTAGTTGACGGTTTGGGAAAAGTGCTGACGCGCAAATTTTGCAAATCTTGCGGGGCTTTAATTTCGGAAATATTCGGATTATTGGTATAGCCCGATAGACCCAATTTGGTAATCATCATCGCCACTACTTTGCCGGGACCATTTTTTTCCTTGGCAATCGCAGCAAAAACCGGATCGCCCATACCGAATTGGGCGCTGCCACCAATTACAGCGGCAAAGATTTGATCGTCATTGCCGGCAAAGGTGAGTTCAACATCCAGGCCGTTCTTTTTAAAGATCCCCTCTTCCATGGCGATATAGAAGGGTAGGTATAACAAAAATCTTTCCTTACCGAATTGAGCTACCGTAACTTTTTGTTGCCCGTTAAGCGGGGGCGTATCTTCCCGTTTAGGCCATAAAATAAATAACGCCGCTAGAATGGCAATTAAAACAATATAAATTGCTGAGCGGGAAAAACGCATA
The DNA here is from genome assembly GCA_050182275.1 of Dongiaceae bacterium. Taxonomy (GTDB): domain Bacteria; phylum Pseudomonadota; class Alphaproteobacteria; order SHNJ01; family SHNJ01; genus JBFXCK01. The sequence goes on from JBFXCK010000003.1 coordinate 26,350, forward strand.
ATAACATAACTTCCTTTAAAACTCACTTCGCGGGGGCATCATAGGCGAAATAGCCGAAAACGCCAAGCGCACCTCTGCTAGTGGTGATAATTTTCTTTTAAATCAGTTTAGGCTGGTTAATCCCGCTCGCCGCCGATGATGGCAACCGTTTCGATGTCGGTTGGCTCAACGGGCGCGGCCTTGGGGGCTTGCGGCGCTTTAAAGCTTGGCATTGCCTTAGTCTTTTGCTTAAAGGCCGGTATGTAGGGCCGGGTGCTTTCCAGACGTTCTGCGGTTGAAGTTTTTGCCATAATTATCGTTCCTTTCTATGTCCCTGCTTGAAGTTATGCCGCCAAGGGCTTTAAGATGGCCCGTGACGGAGTCGATTTTTCAATGGCGCTTTGCGGCGCCGCTAAAGCCATTAATTCATAATCGCCCATCGGCATTGAGCCCAATTCCAAATTGGTCAAAATGGCCATGCCGTATTCGGCGATACGGGTATAGGCGGTTTTGTCAACCGAAGCCGGCGCATCGATCGAAGGCGTATCAATTCCAATCACGCGCACGCCTGAAACATGAAGCAGGTCGATGGTTTCCGGCATCAAGACCGGATAGATTTTAATATTCTTCGCCCTTGTGCGCAAAAGCACGCGCGGCGCCAGGCCGAATAAATAGGGGCTGACATGAGCGGGGCGGATGAAGAAGGTAGGTTCAATATCGATAATGCGGCAAATGCCGATATAGCTTGCCTTATCCGTATCGAGCGCCTCAGCCGAGAGGGCGAGCTTGCGCGTGAGCACATAACTTGCCCGGCGGGATAAATTTTTGCGGCGATCGCTGGCCACCTGCAACATCCTTTTCTCCGTTTTGGCGGGACTGATGTCCCAAAATGCGTGCATCTTGCTGCCCTTTGCTTCCCGGAATTGAGTTTTTGGTAGAAAAAACTTTGTCTACTTTCTCCGAATTTGATTAATGATTCATTAAAGGGCGGCTTAAAACAAGCCCCTTGTCATGCAGCGCAATATTGCACTTGCGAGAAAGCCAAGGAATTCTGCGTTATTTTTCAATGCCCCACGCCCCGCAACCTATGGTAGACCCTAGAAATCGCCAGGCAAATCGGGTTATTTTTGCGATGCACAAGGCCTTGACGGGGATAAGAAAAAACCCTATAAAACCCCCTCCACAAAGTTGAAGGAAAGAGGCAGGCCATGACCCGTCGTTGCACATTGACAGGAAAATCACCGCTGGTTGGTAATAATGTTAGCCATGCGAATAATAAAACCAAGCGGCGCTTTTTGCCGAACTTGCAGGAGCGCACTTTATTGAGCGATTCCTTAGGCATGGTCACTCTGCGCCTGGCCGCGCGCGCTTTGCGCACCATCGATAAAAAAGGCGGCCTGGATGCCTTTTTATTAAGCACGCCGGCAAAGGCTTTACCCGCCGAAGGCAAGAAATTGCAAAGACGGGTAAAAAAGGCCACCGAGCGCCGGGCAGCCGCGTAACCGCTTTTGTCCGCTGCCATCGACTACCCCAATTTTTCCTTTACCATCACCGCCCAGGATAAAATCACCAAGGCGCGGGCGGGAAAACTTGTAACGCCGCACGGCGTTATCGAAACGCCCGGCATTGTTTTTTGCGCCACCAATGCCGCGCTTAAAAGCATCTTGCCCAGCCGCGCCGGTGAATTGGGCACGCAGGCGATGTTCGTGAACACTTACGAAGCCTGGCTGCATGAGGTGCCGGAAGTAACCGCACAGGCGGGCGGCCTGCATAAATTCATGCGCTGGCAAAAACCATTGCTGACCGATTCGGGCGGCTTTCAAATTTTTTCAATGAAACATGGCGGCGTGCTGGACGAGGTAAAAAGCCGGGGCACCGCCAAGCGCGATAAAACATTGATCAGCATTGATGAAGCGGGCGCCACTTTCCGTTCCTACCGCAATGGCGATATTCATACGCTGACCGCCGAAATCTCGATCCAATTGCAGCGGCAATTGGGGGCGGATTTGGTGATGATGTTCGATGAATGCACGGCCTTCCGCGACAGCGAAAAATATACCGCCGATTCGATGGCGCGTTCCTGCCGTTGGGGCATGCGCAGCCTGGAAGAATTCAAGCGCCATCATGACGGCACCCAAGTTTTATATGGCATCAGCCAGGGCGGGGTATATCCCAAATTGCGCGCCGAAAGCGCCGCCTGGATGAACGAACAGCCCTTTTTCGGCCAAGCGGTTGGCGGATGTTTTGGCCAGGATCAGGCGCAATTTCACGACACCATCGCCTTCGCCCGCGAACCGATGCGCGATGACCGGCCTACCCACGCGCTGGGCGTTGGCTATGTGCAAGATGTATGGGAAATGGTAGCGCTTGGAATTGACACCATGGATTGCGTCCATCCCACCCGCGTTGCTAGAACGGGCCGTGCCTTAAGCTGGGAGGGCCCCGCCTTTTTCCTGAACTTAAAGAATGCGGCCTATCGTTTTGACCATAAGCCATTAGATGAAAATTCAAAATGCCCTGAATCACATTATAGCCGTTCTTATATTCACCATCTTTTCCGCTCCGACGAACATACGGCCGGGCAAATTCTGGCGGCCCATAATATGGCCTTTATGAATCAACTCATGGCCGATATCCGCAGCCATATCATCGCTGGCAGTTTTTCAAGCGCCTTGCAAGATTGGCGCGGGCGCGCTAAAGCTGCATAGCTCATGGTTCGACCAAGCTCACCATGAGCTATTAGTGTAAATCCAGCTCATCCTGAGCTTGTCGAAGGATGGGAGTTCAAAGTTACTCATGCAAAAAGATCCCCGCTTTCCCAATTTATTCATTGTCGATCATCCCTTAGTGCAGCACAAATTGTCGCATATGCGCGATAAGAATACGTCGGGCGTCACTTTCCGGCAGATGCTGAAGGAAATTTCCCTGCTCATGGGGTATGAAATCACCCGCGATTTGAAATTGGCCACTGAAGCAATCGAAACGCCCTTATCGCCGATGAGCGCGCCGGTATTGGCCGGCCCAAAGATGGCGTTGATTTCCATTTTACGCGCCGGCATGGGCATGGCTGATGGCTTGCGCGAATTAATGCCCTCGGCGCGCGAAGGGCATATCGGCCTGTACCGCGATCCGCAAACCCATAGGCCAGTTGAATATATGGTCAAGCTTCCGCACAATGCCGACCGCCCGTTCTTTTTATGCGATCCGATGCTGGCGACCGGCCACTCGGCTGTCTATGCGGTGGATGTGTTGAACAAACACGGCATCCCCGATGACGATATCCGCTTCTTGGCCTTAGTCGCCGCGCCCGAAGGCGTTGCCGAATTTTTCAAAGCGCACCCCAAAGTGCCGGTTTATGTGGCCTCATTGGACGATCATTTAAATGATCACGCCTATATCGTGCCAGGCCTTGGCGATGCGGGCGACCGGCTATTTGGCACTAAATAACTAGCGCTCCAGCGCGGCCAATTTGCATTCCAGGTGGCGGAGATGGGCGTCAAGCGGCCCGCCCGGCTTTGGACGGTCGCGCAGCGAAGCAATCAAAACTTGGGCGTCTGGGATAAGAACGCGCCATTTTTCCGCCAGCTGATACGCGCCGCTTCCTATTGCCTTCTTGCCGCCCTCAATAAAATTCTCATAGCAAGGCATGAGCTGTAAAAAAATCACGAGGCTATATTCATTGCCTTCCTCAATCTGGCTTCCTAGCAAAGCTCTCAGGCGATTGGCATATTCTGCTTCATAGCTTTGAAAAACCCGCCGGTTTTTGATAAGCGGCTCGGTCACATTTTCTTTTAACGCCGATAAAACTTCATTGCTAAGAGCGGGATGTTCTTCGGCAATAGCCTTTAAGCGCCGCAAGGCTTTGGACGAGCCTAAGGCTAAACGCGGCCCTCGTTCAGTGCTAACAGAACTGGGAGCAGCCAGCAGCGCTAAAGATGAAATTAAGCTTTTAGCTTTTCCTTCCGTCGTATGCTCGACCGGCTCAAAAATTTCGAATAATGAATCGGGAGAGCAAGAACGCAGCAATTCCAGCGTCATTTTCCACACCAGGCCCTCCGAGCCGGGCAAGCGCTTGGTTTCCGCGGTTAAACGGGCGCAGGCTTGTTGAATAATTTCATCTATTGTCGGTTGTTTAGTTTTGGCCATATCCCCTCCTAATTTTTCTTTTAGGGATATAACATGAGGTGGGGGAATTGTAAAGGCGCTTAAGCCGGCGCCAGTAATTGGTGCATTTGGTTCAATAAAACCGGGCCTAATTCCTCGACTTCGGCGATGGTGGCGGATTTGCGGTAATAGCGCGTTACGTCATGGCCGATGCCGATCGCGGCCAATTCCACCGGCGATTTCCGTTCAATCCAATTAATCGCCTGGCGCAAATGCGCCTCTAAATAACCGCCATTATTGACCGATAATGTCGAATCATCGACCGGCGCGCCGTCGGAAATCACCATCAAAATTTTCCGTTCCTCCGGCCGCGCCAATAATCTTTCATGCGCCCATAAAATAGCTTCGCCGTCGATATTTTCTTTCAGCAAGCCTTCGCGCAGCATTAATCCCAAATTCACCCGGGCGCGGCGATAGGGTTGATCGGCGGCTTTGTAAATAATATGGCGCAAATCATTCAAGCGTCCGGGGTTGCGCGGTTTGCCGGCGGCAAGCCACGCCTCGCGCGCTTGCCCGCCTTTCCAAGCGCGGGTAGTGAAGCCCAAAATTTCCACTTTCACCGAACAACGTTCCAAGGTGCGCGCCAGAATATCGGCGCAAAGGGCGGCAATCGTTACAGGACGCCCGCGCATCGAGCCGGAATTATCCAACAGCAATGTCACCACCGTATCGCGGAAATCGCTTTCTTCCTCTGTTTTATAAATCGCGGTTTGCTTAGGATTGGCGACAAGGCGCGCCAGGCGCGCGGTATCGATAAACCCTTCTTCCTCATTCCAGCGCCAGCGCCGCGTTTGCTGGGCCAAAAGCACGCGTTGCAAACGGTTGGCCAGGCGCGGAACGATGGAGGGCAATAAATCCAATTGCTCATCCAACAACCGGCGCAATTGGCTTAGCTCTTGATGATCGCAAATCGCGGGCGGCGCGATGATTTCATCGAAGGCGGCGGTGAATACTTGATAATGAGGTTCTAAATGCGTGGCGCCAGGACGGCCGAAGGGAAGAGAGGCTTGCGCATTCATTTTGCCGCCCTCATTCAAATTCCCGCTGCCGGTAAGGGAGCTTGGGGGGATATCGCCCAATAGCCCTTCGCGCGGCTGGCCAGGTGCGCTGCTGGTGGAATCGGGATTTTGCCCGGCATTTTCCGGCAAGGAAGTTTCGGCTTTTTCCGGCGCGCTTTCCGGCCGCTCCTCTTTTTGATCGCCTTCATCGCCTTTAAAATCTAGCTGTTTCAGCAGCGAGTTGATAATTTCCGCAAAGGCGGCTTGATCATTTAGCTTTTCATTCAAACGCGGAATAATTTGATTTAAGACCGGCTCAATTTCCGCGCGGAAGGGGGCAAGCGGCGAATGCAAAAAGCCGGGGCTGGGCTTATGCAGCAGATGTTCACGCAATAGCAATTGCACCGCCTCGCTTAGGAATAAGGGTTCGGGATGCGCCGCGATGCGTCCCAGAAAATGATCGGAAACAACGGCATCCAGATTTTCGGCAATGCCCTTGCCCAATTTGCCGCCCAGAACTTCCAAGCGCAATTCCTCGGCGGCGTCAAACAGGTTTTGCGCCTGGTTTTGCGAAAAAGCCGGGCGCTCGACGGCGTGGGTTTCCGCGTTATGAAAGCGCAATTTCAGCGCCAGCATGTCGGCCTGGCCGCGGGTTAATTTCCGTAACTCCGGCGATGGCAGCGGATCGGGAATTAAAGCGCGCGGCGGATAAAGCTTGGGCGCAATGCCGCGGAAGACCACTTCGGTATCAGGCGCCTCGGCCACCGCCCGCAACGCCGCAGCCGTCGCCCGTTTAAAGGGATCGAGATCGGTGTTTTCTTTGGTCATATAAAAACTTAAGCGCGCCCAACGGGGCTATATTCATGCGGCAATTCTTCGCCAAAGCAGCGCTGGTAATATTCCTGCAAGATGGGTTTTTCGCTGTCATCGCATTTGTTATAAAAAGTCACGACGAAGGCCCATTTCAAATCGCCGAACAGCTGGGTGTTTTCGGCCCAGGTTAAAACCGTGCGCGGCGACATAACGGTCGACAAATCGCCGGCCATTAAACCCTGGCGCGTTAAATTGGCAAGCGCCACCATTTCCGGCAATTGCTTTTGGCCCGGCACTTTGGCTTTTAACATCGCCACCTCATCTTCCGGTTTCATGTAATTCAGCGTCACCACCATATTCCAGCGGTCCATTTGCCCTTGATTGATCGGCTGCGTGCCGTGATAAAGCCCGCTGGCATCGCCCAGACCAATGGTATTGGCGGTCGCGAATAAGCGGAAATAAGGATGCGGTGTAATGACTTTATTTTGTTCCAATAGCGTCAAGCGCCCGCTGGCTTCCAGCACGCGCTGCAAAACGAACATCACATCGGCGCGCCCTGCATCATATTCATCGAATACTAAAGCCACCGGGTTTTGAATCGCGAAGGGCAAAAGCCCTTCCTTGAAAGTGGTGACTTGCTTGCCGTCTTGCAAAACAATCGCGTCCTTGCCTAATAAATCGATCCGGCTGATATGGCTGTCTAAATTAATCCGCAAAGTTGGCCAGTTCAGGCGGGAGGCCACCTGTTCAATATGCGTCGATTTGCCGGTGCCGTGATAGCCCTGAATCAAGGTGCGGCGGTTATGGGCAAAGCCCGCCAAAATCGCCAGCGTGGTAGGGGCGTGAAAATGGTAGGCTTCATCGCGTTCGGGCACCAGCTCATGCGCTTGGGAAAAGGCGGGCACTTTCATGTCGCTGTCCAAGCCAAAAGTTTGGCGCACCGAAACCATTAAATCGGGCGCAAGCGCAAAGGGGTGGGTAGGGTGGCTCATGACACAGCTCCTCCGGTGGCAAGGGCGGTAACGCGGCGCAACAATTGATAGGCTTCGTTGATTTCCTTAAAACGCTCCTCGGCCAAAGGATCGCCTTGATTGACATCGGGATGATAACGCTTGACCAATTCCTTAAACCGCGCCCGAATATGCGACCAATCGGCCGGGCCGTGAAAACCAAGGGTGCTAAGCGCTTTTTCCTCTTCGCTTTGAATCCGGCTTTGGGCGGCCTTTTTATGCTGATAATGCGCATCGCGCTCGGCGGCGAATAATTCGAACGGATCGAAGAAAGATTCCGGCGTGAAGGAAAAATTGAATTTATTCGCAGCCTTGCGGGCGCCGAGCGGCCAAGAGGGGCGCTGCCACACGCTGTCAAACCGGACATGAGATTCAACTTCTTCCATCGGCATGTTTTTGTAATAGTTCCAGGCTTGGTTATAGTCTCGCACATGATCAAGGCAGAACCAAAAATAATCGCTTAATCGTTCGCGCGATTTGGGGGCGCGGTATTCGCCGTGCCCCTCGCACCCCGGATGATCGCAAGCGCGGCCCCGGCCATTGGCTTTGGGTTGATCGAAAAACGAAGTGGATTTACGGGGCGGCATACTTTGGTCTGATTTTTCCTTATAGCATAATTATACACTCTATTATGTGGCCGAAGCTTGGCCTTAAAACAAGGGAAACAATTTTATTTTGGCATAAAATTATCTACAAATGGTAAGGGTTTCCGGGCTTGGCAGGCAGGCTTAGCGCCTTACGCCGCGCTTTGTAGCCGCAAGCCTTATATAAATAAAACTTATAGGCAAAAATAACAAAACCATAATAATATTTAGTGTTGTAGGACCATACAATCATAGGTAGCATACAAAAATCAGGTACTACCTATGGATGTATTCTTGCGGCCGGTTTCAGGCCATTTTATCCCGCTCGAAAGGCACCAAGGCTTGATTATAGGCAATTTACAGGGAGCCGTCGTATGAGTTCATTGATTAATCGCAACGTTGTGGTTGCCGGCCATCGCACCAGCATGCGCTTAGAGCCGGAAATGTGGGACGCCTTGGCCGATGTTTGCCGGCGGGAAAAATGCACTATTCGCGATATTTGCACGCTGGTGGATACTCAGCGCGGCGCATCCAGCCTTACGTCGGCGGTACGGGTGTTTGTGCTGGCTTATTTCCGCAGCGTCGCCCGCAATTTAGCAGCCGAAGGAAACGGCGTTATGGCGCGCTCGGCATTGGCTGAAGCCGGAGAAGCGGTGGCGTCGATCAAGAATAACGCCACCGAGGCGGCTTAGGAGAGGAAACCGTATTCCGGCATGCTTAGGCAGCCATGCCGTAAGCTTCTCCGAATAACAGGGCGTTGCAGGTGCTTAAATTATCCTGCAAATAGCTGCAATGCAGGTGAAACAGATCGCGCATCGAAATCATGCCAATCACTTTTTCACCATCAACCAGCGGCAAGTGCCGCAATTGATAATCGGTCATCAGCTTTAACGCCTCGCTTACCTCTTCGCCAATGCGGATGGTAAGGGGCGCAACCGTCATAACATCTTGCAGCAAAGTTTGCTCAGGGTCGCGGCCCGGCGAAACCACACGATTGAGAAGGTCGCGTTCGGTGAATATGCCCTGCAACTGGCCCTCAGCCATTACCATAATGGCGCCCACTTGATGGCGCGCCATCATTTCGGCGGCCGCTTTAACGGTAGCCTTGGGCGGTAAAGTGACATTCACCCGGTAACGGGAGAGTTGAGGTGTTATTTTCTGAGTCATGTTGCTTCCCTTTCTAATAATTTCAGCAGTTAAGCGTACCATCGACTTAAATTACGTGCCTTCCTTAAAACCAAGGATTACAGCCCTTGAATGGAAACGCATCAGGTTTATTTGTGTGGCGGTACTTGCGTACTTCTAATGATAATGGGGAGATTCTTTGCGGGGTAGACGAGGACGACCGCTCCAACAGAACCGGCCTGACCGGTGAGCGACTACATCTTCCGCCCCTTCTTTAGAAGGGATAAAAAGAACAACCCTGGATTTTTAGAATATTACCAATATTGCGGCATACCTCCGGTTTAAACAAGAGAAAAAGTACAAAAGCGACTAGTTAATCTTCGTGAATTATTAAGAAACTGTCAACGTGAATTTCTGTATATTTTTATGGCTTAATTACAAATAACAAATATGTAACAAAATATAATTACATATCAATTTATTTCATACGTTTAGACGAAATAATCCACCTTTAGCCGTGATCACTTATCCACAAAAAATGGATAAAATTCTAAAAAAGGTCATTATTTTGGACATTTAGTACAATAGTATAAATGCAATTCTTGCGTATTTTTTAAGCAGCCGGAAGGGCAGACGGCTTGGCCGGAAGAGGGGGAAGCACCCGAAGCGATGTTACCTGATTGCGCTGGCGGCGCAAAATTTCAAAGCGCAAATTATAAAATTCGAACACTTGCCCTACTTCAGGAATTTGCCGCGCCTCGTTTAAAATCAATCCGGCGATCGTCACGGCGGTTTCATCGGGCAAATGCCAATCAAATTCACGGTTTAAATCACGGATGGTGACCGTGCCGTTTAAAATATAGCTGCCATCGGCCTGCGGGCGCACGCCTGGCACCGAAACATCATATTCATCGATAATATCGCCGACAATTTCTTCTAAAATATCTTCCAGCGTGACGATGCCTTGCAGGGTGCCATATTCATCGACCACGATGGCGAAATGCTCCCGCCGCTCGCGGAAGGCTTGCAGCTGGTCAAGCAGCAAAGTCGATTCCGGTACAAACCAAGGCGGCGTAATGATCGCGCCCATATCGATTTCATCGGCATTGCCGCCATTGGCCCGTAAGGCCCGCAGCAACTGCTTGGCGTGCAAGACGCCCACAATATTATCCTGTTGGTCTTTCCATAACGGGATGCGGGTAAAGGGGCTGGCCAGCGCCTGGTCCACCACCATGCTGGATTTTTGATTAATATCGATCGTCACCACATTTTTGCGGTGGGTCATAATTTCGCTTACCTCGACCTCGGCCATATCCAAGATGCTCCGCAGCATCATGCTGCGGTCGCGTTCTTCGCTGCCGCCTTTGGCGTGCAAATCGATGGCGCCGCGCAACTCCTCATCGCCCAAATGGGCGCCGAGGCCGGCGGTAATTGAAACGCCGAACAAGGACAGGCAGCCGCGCACAATCCGGCGCACCACCCAATTAAGCGGTTCAAGCACCCGCACCAGTAAATAAACCGGGCGCGCGACAAATAAAGCGCCGCGGTCGGCGTTATTGATGGCATAGGTTTTGGGCAGAACTTCGCCGAAAATAAAAATCAGCGTCGTCATCAAAACCGTGGCGTATAATATCCCCGTTTCGCCAAAGATATGTAAAAACAGGCTTGTCGCCAGGGCTGACGCCAGAATATTCAATAAAGTATTAAACAGCAAAATCGTGCCGATCAAACTTTCGCTATGGGCGCGCAATTTGATGATCAGCTTGGCGGCGCGGTTATTATCCTTGGCCAGGGTGTGAATGCGGGCGCGCGAAGCCCCGGTTAAGGCGGTTTCCGAGCCTGAAAAAAACGCCGATAATAACAACAATAACGCCAGAATCCCGCCGGTGGTCCATAATTCTAAAGCGGTTAAATCGGCGGTTACGGGCGAAAGGGGAAGGCTAGACATATATTATATTCACTCAAATTCTTTCCAAGGCATAGAATATAGGGGAGAAAGTTTGACTTTATCAATCCCGCTTTTTGTTCTACACTCCCTCCCTCTAAGCTAAACCGGCGAAGAGAGCAAGCATAATCAATTGCTTAACATGCTTCGACAATATTTAAGGATAAACTATGGCCTACCGTTCCCATCGTGATTCTTCCGGCATCATCAAGCCGCTCTTGCTGACTTTGGCAGGGCTGGGGATCGCCGGATGCATTGTTTATATCATGCTTATGCCAGCGCCCCGCATTATGGCCGAGCAAGAAATTCCGCATGCCCCTGCCACAACCGCTTCGGCGAAATAGCCTAAATATCTTTTTGCTTGGCGTCTTGCTGTGCCTCCCGTTGGCGGACGCCGCCAGCGCGAAAAACACGGTGGTGCAAGATATTTTGCCGCCGGTCAATTTCGACGCCATCGGCACGCTCAGCGCCGGGCAGGGCGGCCTTAGCGCAGATATGTGGGGCAATATCACCCGCGAGGAAGCGCAAAGTTTAATCGATGCGGCGCCGGCGCCGCTAGCGGACGCCTTTTGGCGTAAAACCGTACGCCGCGTGCTGCTAAGCGCCGCCACAACGCCGCCCTTGGACGATGCCTTAAATGCCGACCGGCTATTAGAGATGCGGCTGAATAAATTATTCGAGCTTGGCTTATGGGCGGATGTCATCGCTTTATACAAAGAAATTCCTCCCAAAGCACGCAACGTCGCGATCGAAAAAATCGCGATGATGGCGGCCTTGATAGAGGATGAAAAAAATATTTGCGTTATTTCCGATAGCGCTAAGGGCGCTGAAGAATGGTGGGCCAAAGCGCAAAACCTTTGCCAGCTGCATCAGGAATTGAAAGACCAGGCGCGGTTAAGCCTGGATTTGCTGCGCGAAAAAAATCCCGAATTTAAAAACACGCCCTTTTCTGTTTTAATGCAAGCCGCGCTGGGCGGCGATGCCCCGGCCAAGAAGTTCGCCGCCTCGCAGTTGGATATTTTCGAGATCATCTTGGCCGGAATAACGAAAACCCCGCTTGCCGTCGATCTTCCTAAAATGTCTTTATGGCAGGCGGTGCTGGCGGCGCGGCAAGAAAGCTTGGCGCTGCCGGTGCGCATCCAGGCGGCGGAGCGCGCCGCTTTTATGGGCGCTTTGCCGGTTGCAGAATTGCTGGAACTTTACCGTGCGGTTGCTTTTAATGAGGCGATGCTTGCCAATTTGCATTCCACCTTGCTGGAATGGCGGCAGGCCAAGGCGCCTTTGTGGAAGGGCCGCGCGCTATTGGCGCAGGCGATTGAAAAAGAAACCGATCCTTTATTAAAAGCGCCCTTGATTGCCGAATTGCCCGACAGCGTTGCCGCCTATTATCTCGATCAGATCGAACCACGGCCGGATCTAGCGCCGCAGGCAGGGGAGTTCGGTAAAATTTTTCTCAACCAAGCCGAATTCGATAAAGCCAAAGTATGGTTTAAAATCGCCAAATATGATCAGGCCAACACCCATATGCTATGGCCCTATTATTGGCTGCTCGATAAAAACCCGGATGAAGCTAAGGAATGGATGCAGGCGCAAGCCCCCCATTCCGCTAAGCCGGCGTTTCTATTGTTATTGGCCGAAACTATAGAGCAAAAGCTTCCCGCCGTTATCACCGCCAGCGGCGGCGGCGCAAAAGTGGAAAAGCGGGAAGATTTTTCCATTCTTGCCCGTGCGGCCTTGGTGCAGGATGGCATGAAGCATCAAACCGCGCCGGCCTTGCTGCGCCTTTCGGCGGCGGCGGCGCATAACGAGCCGGGGCTTGACTTGTTCGCCATCAAAATTTTACGCAAGCTGGAATTGGCCAACGAGGGGCGGGAAGCGGCAGCCCGGTTTTTAGCCGCCCGGCAATTTTGAAAATGACCGCGGGCCTGGAGCTTTTTTTCGACATGCTAACGGCCGAGCGCGGTTTAAGCCGCAATTCGCTGATATCCTACCGCGCCGATTTGCAGGATGCGGCGGAATTTTTAATTAAAAGAAAAAATAACCTGGCCGATGCCGATGAAAAAATTTTAGGGGAATATTTGCAAAATCTGGCCAAGCGCGGCATGACGGAACGCACCTCGGCTAGAAGGCTTTCAGCTTTACGGCAATATTATCAATTCCTGGTGCGCGAAAAATTGCGCCAAGATGACCCCACCGCTTTGCTGGAAGGGCCGAAACTTCCCAAATCCTTGCCCAAAATTTTAAGCGAAAAAGAGGTGATCGCGCTGCTTGATGCCGCGGCAGCCGACACCTCGCCCGAAGGGGCGCGGCTTTATGCGATGCTGGAACTGCTTTATGCGACAGGTTTGCGGGTTTCGGAATTGGTGAGCTTGAAATTATCGCAAATTCCGCGCGATGATTTGGCCTTGCGCGTCCGTGGCAAAGGAAATAAAGAGCGCTTGACGCCCTTGACCGAGGCGGCGCATCAGGCGCTGGAGAATTATCTGATTGTCCGCCCTTATTTTTTGGGCGGAAAAAAAGAATCGCCTTATTTGTTTCCCGCTCCGGCCAAGCAAGGCCACTTGACCCGTCAGCGCTTTGGACAGGTTTTAAAAATCCTGGCGTGTAAAATTAATCTTGATCCGGCCAAGCTTTCGCCGCACGTGATCCGCCACGCCTTCGCCACGCATTTGTTGAACCGGGGGGCCGATTTGCGCTCGCTCCAGCAAATGCTGGGCCATGCCGATATCGCCACCACGCAAATCTATACCCATATGGTGGAAGGGCATTTGCAGCAAACCATTGCGAAATTTCATCCCTTATCGACAAAAGCCAGGAAATCGGCTACATAAGCACGCATGCAAACTTTTTTGGATTTTGAACATCCCATCGCCGAGCTGCAGGGAAAAATTGAAGAGCTGCGCCACTTAAATGGCGGCAGCGCCGTTGATATCGCCGAAGAAATCGGCCGCTTAGAACGCAAGTTAGAGCGCAATTTGCGCCAAGTTTATTCCAAGCTTACCCCTTGGCAAAAGGTGCAATTGGCGCGCCATCCCGACCGCCCGCGCTTTGGCAATTTCGTGGCGGAGCTGGTGACCGATTTCACGCCTTTGGCCGGCGACCGCAATTTCGCCGAAGATTCGGCATTGTTGGGCGGCTTGGCGCGCTTTAAAGATCAGCCGGTTGTCATCATGGGCCAGGAGCGCGGGACAGACACCCAAAGCCGCGTCAAACATAATTTCGGCATGCCGCGCCCCGAAGGCTACCGCAAAGCCAGAAGATTATTTGAAATGGCCGGTCAATTCCGCCTTCCCTTGATCAGTTTAATCGATACGCCCGGCGCCTATCCCGGCATTGATGCCGAAGAACGCGGCCAGGCCGAGGCGATTGCGCGCTGCATTGAAACCAGCCTGCGTTTGGAAGTTCCCTTTATCGCTGTCGTGATCGGCGAGGGCGGCAGCGGCGGTGCGATTGCGATCGGCACCGCTAACCGCGTCTTGATGATGGAACATGCGGTTTATTCCGTCATTTCACCCGAAGGCTGCGCTTCGATTTTATGGCGCAGCGCCGAGCAAGCCAAGGAAGCAGCCGAGGCTTTAAAACTCACCGCGCAAGATTTGGAACAGCTTAAAGTGATTGACGGCATTGTGCCCGAACCTTTGGGCGGCGCGCACCGCAACCCGAAAGAGGCGGCGCAAAATTTAAGCAAGGCGGTTGAAAATGCGCTGAAATCTTTAGCGCAATTCACCCCCCAGCAGTTGCGCGAACAGCGTTCCCAAAAATTCCTCAAAATGGGCCGCGATTTGGGCGAGGCGGCGGCGTAAAGGCCATCTTCCCTTTTCCCCAAAAAAAGAATAAGATAGCAGCTTCAGTTCATCTTCCATCTAAAGGAGAATGACCGATGCCCTTACAGCTTTCCAATGACGATAAAATGATCGCCGGCGTGTGCGGCGGCTTGGCGAAATGGATAGGGTGGGATTCAACCCTGGTGCGCTTTTTATATGTGGTTATAAGCATTTGCAGCGCCGCTTTTCCGGGGATTATCGTATATATCCTGCTCTGGGTTTTAATGCCCCGCGCGCCGCAAACTATATAAAACCCCTTTCTTCCGGCCCATAAAGTGCTAAATTCTCCCCGCAGGAGAAATTTAGATGTCGGTTATTACTGTCCAGCCTTTAGAGCTGACAACTTTAAGATTGTTGCGCGATTCGCCAGTTCCTCAATTAAACTCACCGCTAGCGCATGAAATTAGTCAGCGCATCCAATCCCAAGATATTGCCGGTTTAGAACCGCGCCCCGCCGCGGTGATGTTTGAATTTTTGCGCAACCGCTTATTCAAAACTACGCAAGGCATAGCTCAGCCGCAAACAGCGGCGCATTATGCCGAATGTTTGGTGAAGTGGACAGAAACCTATGCTCATTTGCGCCAGGCCAAACACCGCAAAAGGCTAAAGTCTTTACAAGAAAAACTGGAAGCAAGCCCCCATATTGATCCGACCGTCAAGCTTGAAGTGCATAAATTGCTAACGCACGCAGCAATCAATATAGGAGGCGCTATCCCACCGCCACCGCCGCGTTCACGCTCTAAAGCAAGATTGGCATTGAAGAAGATTTCCTATTCCTCAGGTATTCAAGCAACCGCACTGCAGGTATTAGAGAATTTAGGCAGGGCGGTGGAAATGAAGGAATATATACAGGCGGCGGAATTCTGCAAAAGGCTTGCCGGAATAATGGCGCAAGACGGGGCTTTGCTGGCGCCCTTGGTCGAAGAAAAAATCGCCAAGCTTTATAAAGAGGCGGCGGTTTATGCCGATATATCGAATCCCCACAATGTCAATTGTTTTTCCTGGCCTGAAGCATGGGCGGGCATCGCCTGCCAGCTCCGCCGCGCGCATATGTTATGCCGTTCTGCTAGATAAGCTTTTACCCGGCCCCGTGGCAATGCTTGTATTTCTTGCCGCTGCCGCAGGGGCAGGGGGCATTGCGTTGCACGCGGCCCCAGGTGGCGGGATTCAAGGGATCAATCGCTGCACCTGCCTCCCGTGATTGATGCGGTTCATTTATGGGCGTTTCTTTGGCTGGCCCTGAATATTGCATGCGCGCCGCCGCATTCTTATCTGGCATGGCGAAATTAGGCGGCGGGGTGATGGCGGAAGATTGCCGGCTTTGCGATTCGGCTTGCTGCCAGGCCTCAACCGTAGCGGGGTTGATTTCGGCGCGCGCCAAGCTTGCTACCGCCAGTTCGCGCAAAGCGGCCAGCATATTTTCGAACAGGTTAAACGCTTCGCGCTTATATTCAATCAAGGGATCGCGCTGCGCATAGGCCGAAAGGCGCGTGCCTTGCTTTAAATAATCCAGCGCCAATAAATGGTCTTTCCAGGAATGATCGACAATGCGGAGCAATTGCCATTTCTCAACGCCATGCCACAGCCCGGCGCCATAACGCGCCAGCTTTGCCGCCATTTTTTCTTCGACGATTTTGGTAATGCGCTCTTGCACCACTTCTTCATCGACCCCTTCTTCCTTGGCCCAAATGGCAAAGGGGAAATCGCTGGCGAATAGGCGCTTGCCTTCTTCTTCCAGCGCATGAATATCCCATTGTTCGGGAATCGAGCCGCGCGGCATGAAGCGTGCCAACATATTGCCAATCACTTCCTGGCGCATTTCGGCCAGCATGCCGGATACATCATCGCTTTCCATGATTTCGCGGCGCTGCTGATAAATCACGCGGCGTTGATCATTCATCACATCATCTTCGCGCAATAAATGTTTGCGGATGTCGAAGTTGCGCGCCTCGACCTTTTGCTGGGCTTTCTCCAAGGCGCGGGTGATCCAGGGGTGGGTAATAGCCTCGCCATCGCGCAGGCCCATTTTGCCAAGCAATCCTTGAATGCGCTCGGAGCCGAAAATGCGCATTAAATCATCTTCCAGGGATAAAAAGAATTTTGATGCGCCGGGATCGCCCTGGCGGCCGGAGCGGCCGCGCAATTGGTTGTCGATGCGCCGGCTTTCATGGCGCTCGGTGCCGATGATGAATAATCCGCCAGCCGCCAGCGCCGCTTCTTTGGCTTTGGCGATTTCTTCTTTCAGCGAGGCGATGCGCGCTTCGCTTAACGGCCCAATTTGTTTCGCTTCTTCTTCCTTAATCATCATCGATAAATTGCCGCCCAATTGAATATCGGTGCCGCGGCCCGCCATATTGGTGGCGATAGTCACGGCGCCCGGCTTTCCGGCTTGGGCAATAATCGCGGCTTCACGTTCATGGTGGCGGGCGTTTAGAACTTCGTGCTTAATGCCTTTTTTCTTTAGAATGCCCGACAATTCTTCCGATTTTTCAATCGATGCGGTGCCAACCAAAATCGGCTGTTTGCGGGAATGGGCTTCCTGGATCAATTTCAGGACCGCAGCGTATTTTTCCGCCTTGGTGCGGTATACTTCATCCTCATGATCGATGCGCACCATTTCCCGGTTGGTGGGGATGGCGATGACATCTAAATTGTAAATTTCCCCAAACTCCTGCGCTTCCGTCAATGCGGTGCCGGTCATGCCGGCCAATTTCGGATACATGCGGAAGTAATTTTGCAAAGTGACCGAGGCAAGCGTTTGGTTTTCGGTTTGCACCTCGACATTTTCCTTGGCTTCCAGCGCTTGGTGAAGGCCTTCGGAATAGCGGCGGCCCTCCATCATGCGGCCGGTGAATTCGTCGATAATGACAACGCGGCTGTCTTTGACAATGTAATCGACATCGCGTTTGAAAATAATATGGGCTTTTAATGCCTGGTTCACATGATGCACCAGCATGGTGTTGTTGACATCGTAAAGCGACCCTTCTTTTAACAAACCGCTTTCGCGCAACAGCTTTTCAATATGCTCGCTGCCCTTATCGGTCAGCGTAACGGCGCGGGCCTTTTCATCCTTTTCGTAATCGGTGTTGCTAAGCTTCGGCAGCAGGCGGTTGACGGCGCGGTACATATCGGTTGAATCTTCGGCCGGGCCGGAAATAATTAAAGGCGTTCTGGCCTCGTCGATTAAAATCGAATCGACTTCATCGACAATGGCGAAGTTGAATTCGCGCTGCACCAAATCTTCACGCGTGTAACGCGGCGCGATATTATCGCGCAAATAATCGAAACCGAATTGCGCGTTGGTGCCGTAAGTTACATCGCAGGCATAGGCGACTTTGCGTTCGGCGTCGCTGATGTTTTCCGTCAAACAGCCGACGGTCAGGCCCAAAAAACGGTAAACTTGCCCCATCCAGTCGGCGTCGCGCTTGGCCAGGTAATCATTGACCGTCACCAAATGCACGCCCTTGCGCGGCAGGGCGTTCAAATAAACCGGCAGGGTGGCGACCAGGGTTTTCCCTTCGCCGGTTTTCATCTCGGCGATTTTGCCGGCATGCAACACCATGCCGCCCATTAATTGCACATCATAATGACGCTGGCCCAAAACGCGCTTGGCGGCTTCGCGCACGGTGGCGAAGGCGGGGATCAGCAATTCATCCAGGCTGGCGATATTCGGCAATTGCTGGCGGAATTGAAAAGTGCGGTCGCGCAATTGCGCATCGGTTAGTTTGGCAAGTTCGGGTTCTAACGCGTTAATCGCCGCGACATTGTCTTGCAGCGTGTTAAGGTACCGCTCATTAGCGGTGCCGAAAATTTTACGGGCGAGGGAAGAGAACATCGAGATGGCTTTCTTAATACGATAACGAAGCACTTAGTTAGGGAGACAAACCCGCTCTGTCAATCCCAGCTTTTTGTGGTTTTTCAACGGCATCGTTCCAGTTTTTCTCTAAAGGTTAATAAATTGGTAAAAAGGCTGGATTTTTGGGCTTTGGTGGGTTAAAATATGGTTAAGAACATGCCCAGCATTTCACCCGTTTTGGCTTACACCTATGCGCTGCGCCCGCTAAGGGCCGAGGCGCCGCCCAGCCCGGCCGCGCGCACTGAAAATACCTGGCGTCATGCCTTTATCAATTATTATTTGGGTTTGGGTTATGGCGCCGCCCAGGCCGAAGCCAAGGCCGATATTATGGTGGCGCGCTATAGCCCCTTTGCGCCTGCCGAAAAGGCCAGCTTTACAACTTATCAGCAAGAACAAAAATCGCCCCAATGGTTTGACCGCAACGTCAAACCCCGGAACGAAAGAGCAGCAAAAACCGCGGTTCTTGCCCCTAATTCCAGCAGCGCTATCGACATCTACGTCTAATTCCGCTACATCAAGATACCTTGTCCTTGACCTCATATTCCTTGCGGAGTTTTGCCATGCGCTTTTTATCCCAAATCCTTTCCTTTTTTGCCGTGCTGCTAATTACCGGCGCCGCTTTGGCGGCTGATGCCCCGGCTGCTCCAACCGCCGCGCCCACACCGGCTCCGGCCGCTAAACCCGCCGAGAAAATGGCCGCAAGCCCTGCCGCCAAGCCCGCTGCTTTAAGCAAGGACAGCACCATTGCCAAAGTGAATGGGGAGGCCATCAGCGGCAGCGATATGTTGAATTTACAGGCCAATTTGCGCCCGCCGATGAATGCGATGCCCCTCGAAATGATTTATCCGATGCTGCAAGAACGCCTTATTGATTCGCGCTTGGTAGCCGATGCCGCTAAAAAAGCCAAGCTGGCCGATGACAAGGAAGTGAAGGAACGCACCCGTCAAGCGCAAGAGCGCATTATGCAAGAAATTTATCTGGCGCGCGAAGTGCAAAAAAATATCAGCGAAGATAAGCTGAAAGAGCGTTATAAAAAAGCCGCCGCCGATTTCAAGCCTGAACCCGAAATCCAGGCCCGCCACATTTTGGTGAAAACCGAAACCGAGGCCAAACAAGTCATTCAGGAATTGCAAAAGGGCGGCGATTTCGCGGCCCTGGCCAGAACCAAATCAACCGATACCGGCTCGGCCGTGAATGGCGGCGATTTGGGTTTTTTCACCAAGGAAATGATGGTGCCGGCTTTCGCCGACGCGGCGTTCAAGCTGAAAGACAATGAAATCACCAAAGAGCCCATCAAAACCGAATTTGGTTATCATATTATTCAGGCAACTGCGCACCGTCAGTCGAAAATCCCGACTTACGATGAAGCCAAGAATGATCTTCAGCGCATGGTCACCGACGAGGCTTTAAGCGATTTGCTGAAAAAGCTGCGCGCCCAGGCGAAAATCGAAAAATTTGGCTTAGATGGCAAGCCGGTAAGCGCCTCAACCACGCCGCCGGCAATTCCGGCAGCGCCAAAGACCGAAACGAAGTCATAAACATAATAAAAGCTCATGCTTCGACAGGCTCAGCATGAGCAAGGTGTAATAATTGGCTCACCCTGAGCTTGTCGAAGGGTGAGTCTAATTTTATCTAACATGCACAAAACCGCGCCGCCGCCTATCCGTCATCCCCGCTTTCCCCCGCTGCAAACGGAACGCCTTAGCCTGCGCATTTTGCGCCTTTCCGATGCGCCGTTGATTTATCACACCATGAATCAGCGCAATGTGGCGGAAAGTTTAGCCGAGGTGCCTTATCCCTATCCCTTGGGTGCGGCCGAGGAATTCATCAAATACACCCATGAAGCCTTATCGCGCCAAGACCGGGTCGATTTAGCGATCGAGCGGCGGGAAGACAGGAAATTTCTGGGCGTCATCGGTTTTCGCAAAGCGGCCAAGCATGATTCCAATGTCGGCTATTGGATTATCCCCGAATATTGGGGCCAGGGCTATGCCTCCGAGGCATTGCAACGCATCACCCAATATGCTTTTGATGTTGCTAAAATGAAAAAGCTGGAAGGCAGCGCCTTGGCCGATAATCTGCCCTCCCGCCGTGTATTGGAAAAAGCCGGTTTTGTTTTTAAAGATTTTTACTTAAAAAACTTTCCGGCGCGGGGAAGGCTGGTAAGGCTGGCGAATTATATTTATGAACCTAACAAATAAATCCCGGCTGTTGGTCGCCGCCGCCATTTTACAAGATAACCAGGGGCGCATTTTAATCGCACAAAAAATAAAGGGCGATTTCAAAGGCCAGTGGGAATTTCCGGGCGGAAAAATAATGGATGGCGAAATTCCAGCCCATGCTTTAATCCGCGAGCTTAAGGAAGAGCTGGGTATTATAGTTGAGCCCCAAGCGCTTGAACCTTTTACTATGGTCGGGCATGAATATCCCCAATTTATTTTGGCGATGGAAGTGTTTTTCTGCCGGAAATGGCGGGGCGAAATCCGCGCTGCCGAGGGCCAGCCCTTAGCCTGGGTGGAAATAGCGGAATTAGAAAATTACCCATTATTGGCGGCGGATGAACCTTTAATTCCCCTTTTAAAACGGCTGGCTGAATAAAAAACTCCGCCCCTTGTCAAAAAAGAACCTCTATGATAGGTTGCACTCCTGAATTTACGGCGGCCCTTTTATAAAAAATAAATAATGGGCTTTCACTCCAACTATTTAGGAGCAGGACTTGACAGGGAAAAGCACCACTTTATGCAGGAAACTAGGTGTTTCCAATAATGCAAAAATGAACCAAATTTTGGCCGAGCTTGAGGCTATAGGGATTTCTATTCCCGAAGGCAATCATCCGTCTTTTGTCTTAACGCGGGCAATGATTAAGGAGGCTGCTCAGCGTTTATTTTCCATCTCTGATATTGCGTCTTTGAAATTAGCTGCCAGGCGAGCGCGTCTCATCGAATTGCTGGATCAAGAAGGGGTCAGGCTTACGCCTTGGCAGTGGAATCAAGCAGCGCTTTGCAATAGCGATTTATTTTGTGAAACGCCAGAGGCGCTCTGGAACAATTTGGTCGGCGTAATAGAGCAAGCTAAGCGATATGATATTCAGATATCGCTAGGGTCTTATTTAGCGGCGGCCTTGCGCCAGCCGGCCTTATTTTCCCGCGAACCTGAGAAGGTCGTAACTAATTTATCGATTATCCAAAGTTTTCAAAGGGAAAGGCTGTTCCGTCTGCCTGATCAGCCGGAAAATAGCGCAATCGCTAAAGAGTGGCTTATTTCCTATCTCATGCGCCATCCTTCGGTGCTGGCGGAAAATGAGTGCCGTTTGCAATTATGGGGCACTTGGCAATCTTTGAACCGTAATTCGGGAGATCCACCTGTGACGGTCCAAGATTTTTATAAACTCGATTGCCCGCCAAATAGACAGAAACGAGAAAAACCTGGTGTCAAAAAGAGAACAAAACCCTTCACAAAAATTGGTAAAGATGGTGAAAATATTGATGAGGGCAAAGCCCCTGCGTTAACGGACCGTATTTTAAGCCATGTTCAAACAATTGGATTGAATCTCAAACGTCAAGGCCGCCAACGCGCTGCCGCCTAAGATTATTTAGGCTGCGCTTTATCGCCCGTCGAAATCTCTTGGGTGTGCAAAACATCCGCCAGGCGTATTTTAGCGCTGCCGGGCCGCAAGGCCTGTTGTTGAGTGGCGGCGGGCGCCCAGCCATTTAAGTAAATCACTTCCAGATTAACCGGCAATTCGCCGTCTATTTTCGGATAAATTTCCGCCGTGCGTTCAAACACCCGCCTGGCGGTGAAATGACGGCGGTGTTGATGCAGCATCGTGCTTGTGGCGATCCCGCGCCATTCTTTGATCAGCGCCTGAAAATCCGGATAAAGCGCGGTGATTTCTTCCCGGTGGCATACCGGCAAAGCAAACCCCGCCCGCTGCAACAGGCCAGGGGCCATATCATAACGCAGCAAGGGTAAAAGCCGGGGGCTAACCCCGCCGCTGACTTCGCTTTCCGCCTGCAGCAACGCCTGGCGCAGTTCGATAAAGCTTTCCGCTCCCAGCAGCGCGCCCAAAAACAAACCGTCGGGCGTTAAAATATTTTTGATTTGAATTAACGCGCCTGGCACATCGTTGGTGAAGTTGAGTCCGAAACAATCAATGATTAAATCAAAACTGTGTTTGGCGAAGGGCAGGGCCTCTTCTTCGCCAACTGCCGACAAAGGGGAAGAAATAAAATCTTCAACCGGTTCCAGGCTTACGGCAAAATCATGCTTCACTTGCGCCCGCACCACGCCGCCCCAATCGTTAAGAATCAAGACGCGCTTAAATTCGCGCTTTAAGCCGGCCAGGTTCAGGCGCATATCTTCCGCTGCGGCTTCCAGCAAAAACCGGGGGGCGGGCGCGCCTTTCCAGCGCTTTAAATGACGCCGCCAAGCCTTACGGTTAAAAATTGGCTGTTCCATTGCCCACTTATACCAGGTAAAACTTCAATATGCTAAGCCTCTTGCCAAAAGCGCCATTGGCGCGCATCAGCGAATTATTGCTGCCGGCTATTTGCCTCCTTTGCCGCAATTTGGTGGCGGGGGAAAACGGGCTGTGCGCGGAATGCTGGAAGCAAGTGGAGTTTATTTCGCCGCCGCTCTGTGTGCAGTGTGGCGCGCCTTTTGACATTCCCGCAATCGGCGAAGGCAAATGCGGCGAATGTTTGCGCCAGCCGCCTGCCTATATCCAGGCGCGCGCCGCCCTTAAATATACCGAGGCCAGCAAAGGCATGGTTTTGCGCTTTAAGCATAGCGATCAAACTTTTGTAGCGCCCACGCTGGCTGCCTGGATGCGCCAAGCCGCGCCTGAATTATTGCAAAATGCCGAAATAATCACCCCCATCCCTTTGCATTGGCGCCGCCTGTTTTCGCGCAAATATAATCAGGCGGCGCTTTTGGCCCGCCATTTGGCGAAACAAAGCCAAGCGGAATTTTTGCCGCAATTGCTTTACCGTAAGCGCGCCACCTTGTCGCAAGGCCGTTTCGGCAGGCTTAGCCGCGCCCGTAATGTGCAAGGGGCCTTTGGGTTAAGGGAAAAAGACCGGGCCAAGATTCAAGGCAAGCGGGTTTTATTGATTGATGATGTTTTAACCACCGGCGCCACCGTCAATACGGCGGCCAGGGTTTTGAAAGAGGCGGGGGCCGCAAGGGCGGATGTTTTAACTTTGGCTAGAGTGTGTCTGGACTAATTGTAGAATTGGTTCTATTATTCAGCACTTGTCTTCCTCTCCCCTCAAGGGAGAGGAAAATTAAAGGGGAGTTATAAATGAATACCAATCTGAAAAATATTTTAGTTGTCATCGCCGTTGTTGTGATTGTTGCCGCAGGATGGAGCATGCTGCGCAAATCCGGCATGTGCCCGTTCGATAGAAATGGCAATTTTGTGGTGATGAATTCCACCATCACCGTGCCGGGCGATAAAAATATCGATATCGCCCAGCCCATTTTGGTCGACACCAAAACCGGCAACACCTGGCTGTTGGCGCAGCCCGAAGGCATGGGCCTTGGCTGGTATCCCGTCACCCGCGCCGATGGCATAAAGAATTTAAAGCCGATGGCGAAGGCGAATAACAACCCGGCGCCTGCCGCTACGCCCGCGCCCGCAACTCCGGCTCCTGCCCCAGCTCAGTAGGGAATGGAAACGTTTTTCATTATCGTTATTGGGCTATACTCCCTTAGCATTGTTGTGGGCGGGATTGCTTTAGGGGTTGTTGGTTTATTGGCGCTTGATGCAAAGCCGAAAGAGCTAGCAAGAAAAACGTTTCTTTCTCCTCCGGTGAGGGCTTCTGAAAATCAAACTTCCATAGAAGGCCCTTCCGCCAATTTTTCATCGGCCAGTATGAGAATCCGCCGTCATCGCCACCACCATCACCGGGTAAGCCGTGGTTCACGCTAAATTATTTCTTCGCCGCCAGCAAATAATTCACGCCGCAATCTTTGCTTAAATAAAAATGCCCGCCTATGGGGTTAAAGGCGATTCCCTGGGCTGGCCAGGCTTTTAACTTGGATTTTTTCAAGAGGGCGGTTAATTCCTCGGGCGTGATGAATTTTTGCCAATCATGCGTGCCTTTGGGCAGCCAGCCCAAAACATATTCAGCTGCGATAATGCTTAAGGCAAAGGATTTAAGAGTGCGGTTCAAGGTGGAAAGAATCACCATGCCGCCCGGTTTTATCAATTGCGCTAGGGTTTTGATAAAGGCGGCCGGCTTGTTCACATGCTCGATAATTTCAAGCGCTAAGACCGCATCGAATTCCAAACCCTCCTGCTGCAAGGTTTCCGCCGTAGCGGCGCGGTAATTTATTTCCAGGCCCGATTTTTTAGCGTGGTTTTTGGCGATGGCGATGGTGTCTTTTTCCGCATCGATGCCGGTTACATCTGCCCCAAGGCGCGTCAGCGGTTCGGCCATCAGCCCGCCGCCGCAGCCGATATCCAATATTCTTAGGCCTTTAATCCCGCCAAAATGGCGGCGTAATGTTTCCGTAATATAATCAAGCCTGACGGGGTTCATCAAATGTAAGGGGCGGAACTTGCCTTCCTCCTTCCACCAATCGCCTGCAATAGCTTGAAAACGGCCGATTTCTTCCCCGTCAATGCTGCTGTGCACCCAATCCTTGCTCTTGCGCTTCGTCATGCAAGCCAGTATGTAAAACGCTACTCTCCTTGGCAAGGCTTATTCGCAAGGCAATGGGCGGAATTGATGGCGCGGATTGTATTGAAATTTGGCGGAACGTCGGTGGCGGGCATTTCCCGCATCCGCAAAATCGCGCGCCTTATTCAAGCGCAAGTCGAGGCCGGGGATGAGGTGGCGGTCGTTACTTCCGCCATGGCGGGCGCAACCAACCAATTGGTGGCGCTGACCAAAGAGGCATCGAAACTTGCCGATGGCCCGGAATATGATGCGGTCATTTCTTCGGGCGAGCAAGTGGTGACCGGTTTATTGTCGCTGGCCTTGCAGGCGATTGGGGTGAAGGCGCGTTCGTTTCAGGGCTGGCAAATTCCGCTTTATACCGATGAAGCTTTTACCAATGCTTTTATTCATAAGGTCGAACCGGCCAATTTGAATAAATGCCTAAGGGAAAAAATGGTGCCGGTGATTGCCGGCTTTCAAGGAATCACCCAAACCGGGCAAATCACCACCCTTGGCCGCGGCGGCTCGGATACCACGGCGGTGGCGATCGCCGCCGCGATTAAGGCGGATAGATGCGATATTTATACCGATGTCGACGGCATTTACACCACCGACCCCCGTATTGTGCCGGGCGCGCGGAAACTGGACAAGATTTCATATGAAGAGATTTTGGAATTGGCCTCACAAGGCGCCAAAGTTTTACAAACCCGCTCGGTTGAAATCGCCATGCGGCACAAAGTTAAGGTACAAGTGTTATCAAGCTTTACTTGGGAGAAAGGCACCCTGGTGGTGGATGAAAAAGACATGGATCAAAGTTCCGTCAAACCCGTAAGCGGCATCGCCTATAGCAAGGACGACGCCAAAATTTCCCTGCGTGGCTTGCCCGATACGCCCGATGCGCAAGTATCGGTTTTCACGCCGCTTGCCCGCGCCAATATCAGCGTCGATATGATCGCCCAGGCTGGATCGGCCGAAGGCCATACCGACATCACTTTCACCGTTCCGAAAGGCGATTTGGATAAGGCGCTCGAAATTTTAAAAAAGAATTTCAAAAATATCGAAAGCGACAATCATGTGGTCAAAGTTTCGGTGGTAGGCTTGGGCATGCGCAGCCATTCCGGGATCGCCGAAGTCATGTTCAAGGCGCTGGCGGAAAAGGGCATTAAAATTCAGGTGATCACGACCTCGGAAATTAAAATCAGCGTGTTGATTGCCGAGGAATATTTGGAACTGGCGTTGCGCGCGCTGCATGCGGCTTATGGATTGGAAAAAAATGACTAAAACTATTTTACAAAATTTATGGCAGCGCGGCTGCGATTTTTTAGGCTCCCGCTATGCCATCTTGGGCGGCGCGATGACTTGGGTGTCGGAACGCAATTTAGTCGCGGCGATTTCCAATGCTGGCGGCTTTGGCGTGCTGGCCTGCGGTTCCATGCCGCCGGAAATTTTGGACAAGGAAATCAAGGCGACGCAAAGCCTGACCAAAAAGCCTTTCGGCGTGAATTTGATTATCATGCATCCGAAATTGGAGGAGCTGGCGCAAATTTGCATCAATAATAAAGTCAGCCATGTGGTGCTGGCGGGCGGTATGCCGAAAACCGCAACTATTCAGGCTTTAAAGGCGGGCGGCATTAAAGTTATTTGCTTCGCGCCGGCGCTGGTAATTGGCAAGCGTTTAGTCAAAGCGGGCGCCGATGCTTTGATTGTCGAAGGCCATGAAGCCGGCGGGCATATTGGGCCGGTGGCGACTTCCGTATTGGCGCAAGAAATATTGCCCGCAATCAGGGACGTTCCGGTCTTTGTCGCCGGAGGGATAGGGCGGGGCGAGGCGATTGTGTCTTATCTTGAAATGGGCGCATCGGGCTGCCAGCTCGGCACGCGCTTTGTCTGCGCGCATGAATGCATCGCCCACCCGAATTTTAAAAAGGCTTTTATCCGTGCTGCGGCGCGCGATGCGGTGCCCTCTATTCAGCTTGATCCCCGCTTTCCGGTCATTCCGGTCAGGGCGCTTGCCAATGCCGCCACCCAAAAATTCATGGAGGCGCAGCGCCAAGTCATCGCCCGTTTTGACAGCGGCGAATTGACTATGGATCAGGCGCAATTGGAAATCGAACATTACTGGGCAGGCGCTTTGCGCCGCGCGGTTGTGGATGGTGATGTTGAAACCGGCTCATTAATGGCCGGTCAAAGTGTCGGCATGGTGGAGAAAGAGCAATCGACCGGGGAAATTATCGATGAATTGCTGGGCCAGGCGTTCGATGCGTTAGGCCGCCGTCATCCGCCGGCGGCAGGAGCAAAGTGTGGCTAAAGCAAAGGCAAAAACCCCTGCACCTTTGACGCCGTCTTCTTCAAGGCGGTTATTAAAAAATATTCGTGAATTTATCACCGCCAAAGGCCCCGCTGACAAGCGGCTGCAGGAATGCGTTTTCGCCATTGCCGAAGCGTTTGATTCGCCGGTGTGTTCGGTTTATGCTTCGCGCCCCGGCGATATGCTGGAACTTTACGCCACCGTTGGTTTGGATAAAAAAGCGGTGCATGCCACGCGCCTGCGTTTTGGCGAGGGATTGATCGGCACCATCGCCGCCACGGCCAAGCCTTTAAGCGTGGGCGATGGATTTAAACATCCCAGCTTCGCCTACCGTCCTGAAACCGATGAGGATAAATACCACGCCTTCGCCGGCGTTCCAATTTTAGCGGGCGGGCGGGTGATGGGGGTGTTGGCGGTGCAAGACACCAGTTGTTTTGAATATCCCGAAGAAGATGTCGAGAATTTAGAAAATATTTCCATTTTGCTTTCTTCGCTTCTTACCGGCGGCGAACTCATCCCGCCGCAAGAGCAGATGTGGAGCGATGGCAACGCGCTTTTACCTTTAAAGCTTCACGGCACTTCGATTCACCGGGGCTTAAGCATCGGCAAAGCCTGGCTGCACCGGCCTTTGCCCGATGTCAGCAAATTATTGGCCGAACATCCGGCACAAGAGCAGCAAAAATTATCCGACGCCTTGGCCGCCGTGCAGCATTCGCTCGATGCCTTGCTATCGGAAGCCGAAGGCCTGAATGCCGCCGAACCGGTCGAGATTTTAGAAACGTACCGCCTTTTCGCCCATGACCGGGGCTGGCAACAGCGTATGCGCGATGCGATCGAAACCGGCTTAAGCGCGGCGGCGGCGATTCAGCGCGTGCATAACGAAACGCGGGTGCGCATGAATCAAATCGCCGATCCCTATTTGCGTGAGCGGCTTAGCGATCTGGAAGATTTGACCAGCCGCTTGCTGCTGCATGTCTTGGGCAAGAATGCCAAGGCCGAGCCGCCTAAGGGGGAGGATTTTATTATCGTCGCGCGCGATTTGGGCCCGGCCGCGCTTCTTGAATTTGACCGTACCCATGTTAAAGGGTTGATTTTAGAAGAAGGCTCGCAAACCTCGCATGTGGCGATTGTGGCGCGCGCGCTGGATATTCCGGTGCTGGGACAAATCGAGCAGGCTTTAAGCCGTATTGAAACCGGCGACATTCTGATTATCGATGGCGGGCAGGATGAAGTCTATATCCGCCCCGGCGAAGATGTGGTGCAAATTTTCCGCCAAAGCTTGAATTTGCGGGAAAAACAAAAACTGGCTTACGCCACCTTAAAAACCTTGCCCGCAATCACCTTAGACGGGGTGCCGGTCGCGCTGTATATCAATGCCGGCCTGATGATGGATATGGATCAATTGGAAGCGCAAAACGCCGATGGCGTGGGCTTATTCCGCACCGAGATTCCTTTCATGGTGCAAGGGCGCTTTCCAACCGTGTCCGAGCAAACCGAACTCTACCGCACAGTCTTGGAGCGGGCGGGTTCGCGCCCCGTGGTGTTTCGCACGCTGGATGTGGGCGGGGATAAAGTCTTGCCCTATATGCGCAAAATGGGCGAGGAAAATCCGGCGATGGGCTGGCGCGGCATGCGCGTATCGCTTGATACGCCGGCGATTTTGCGGCAACAATTGCGCGCTTTGCTTCGCGCCGCCGCAGGCAAGAAGTTGCACGTGATGTTTCCGATGGTGGCCGAAGTCGCCGAATTCATCACCGCACGCCAGCTGTTGCAAAGTGAAATGGAAGAGGCGCAAAAATGCGGCAAGGACTTGCCCGCTCATGTAGCCGTCGGCGTAATGGTGGAAGTGCCGTCGATCGTATGGCAATTGCCATCCCTATTGCCGCGGGTTGATTTCTTGTCGGTCGGCAGCAACGATCTATTGCAATTCACTTTCGCCAGCGATAGGGGCAGCGCCAAGATGGGCGGGCGCTATGATCCGCTTTCCCCGGCTTTTTTATCCCTCTTGCGGCAAATCGTGACCGAGGCCGATCAGGCCGGCGTTCCGGTGACTTTATGCGGCGAAATGGCCTCCCAGCCTTTAGAGGCTATGGCTTTGCTGGGCTTGGGCATGCACCGGCTTTCTTTATCTTCAACCGCCCTAGGGCCCATTAAAGCGTTGATACGCCAAGTGAATATTACCGAATTAAAGCCCTATGTTCATGCGCTTTTGGCGTCAACGAATCATTCCTTACGCGGCAACCTAGCCGCTTTTGCGCGTGATCATGGCGTTCTTTTGTAGTATGAATTAAGCTCATCCTGAGCTTGTCGAAGGATGAGCCTTCTTTATTCCGTCATGCCGAACCAAGTTCGGGATGGCAATAGAATAGGGTAAGCTCATGGTTCGACAAGCTCACCATGAGCTTAATTATAAAAGAGGTTATCAATGTCCGTCCAGCCCAATACCGCCGTACCTGAAACACCCGGCCCCGAAACCGATGTTGTCGTGCGCTTAAGCCGCACCCATCCGACCATCGGCACGCTGTTGCGTCATGCGCGCGAGGAAAAAAAGATTTCACGCGAAAAGGTCGCGCATGATTTATGTTTCCGCCAAGGCTTGCTGGCGGCGATCGAAGAAGATGATTTTAACGCGCTGCCCGCCATGGTATATGCCGTCGGCTTTGTGCGTTCTTATGCCGAATATTTGGGATTGAATAGCGAAGAAATTGTCCGGCTCCTACAAAAACAATTGGGCGCCGCACCCTCAACGCCGCAACTAAGCTTCCCCGCAACGCCGGCGGAAGAACGGTTGCCCAGCAAAAAATTGATCATCGCTTGTTTGCTGGCGGTATTCGCTTTGTACGGATTATGGGCGGCGATGTCGGGTTCACCGCCCGAGGAAACTTCGGCTGAAGCGAATGTCGCTTCCTTTGCGCCGCAATCAACCACGCCGGAAACTCCGGCGGCGCCTGCGGCTGAGGCGGCAATGCCGCCAACCACAACCGATCAAACGCCGGCGGCTGATGCTTCGGCTCCTATGGCCGCGCCAGCCGATCCGGCGCTTACAGCCGCCGCACCGGTGTTAACGCCGGAACAGCAGGCCGCCGAAATCGCCAAGCGCGAACAGGCAGCCCAGCAAGCGGCGGCTACCCGCGCCCGGGTTTATTTGAAGGCCGATGCCGATGCTTGGGTTGAAATTACCGATAAAGCCACGGGCAAAATCTTGATCAGCCGCGTCATGCGACCCGGCGAAGTTTATGGCGTGCCAATGAATGTGGAAAATCCGGTTTTAAGAACCGGCAATGCCGGCGGCTTGCAAGTAGCGGTCGATGGCCAGATTCTAGGAATATTGGGCGATCAAGGCCAGGTGTTAAACGGCCAATCGCTAAAGCCCGAGGCATTGAAGGCATTGTATTAAAAAACAACCGTCACCCCCGCGAAGGCGGGGGTCCATCGTTCTAATAATGGAACGGCTGATAAATGGATTCCCGCCTACGCGGGAATGACGAGGAGAAAAAATGACCAACGCTTTACGCCCTTACCGTCAAATCACGCGCCGCCAATGCCGGCAAATTAAAGTCGGCAAAGTTTTGGTCGGCGGCGATGCGCCGATTTCCGTTCAGTCCATGACCAACACTTTAACCACCGATGTTAAGGCAACGGTTGAACAAATCCGCCGCATGATAGAGGCGGGGGCCGATATTGTCCGGGTTTCAGTGCCTGATCAAGAGTCAACCACGGCCCTAGCCGAAATTGTGGCCCAAGTTGATGTGCCCATTGTGGCCGATATTCATTTCCATTATCAGCGCGCGATTGAGGCGGCCAAGGCGGGCGCCGCCTGTTTGCGCATTAATCCGGGCAATATCGGATCATTAGAACGGGTGAAAGAAGTGGTGAAAGCCGCCAAAGATCATGGGTGCTCCATGCGTATCGGCGTCAATGCCGGAAGCCTCGAGCGCGATTTGCTGGAAAAATACGGCGAACCTTGCCCGGAAGCAATGGTGGAAAGCGCTTTGAATCACGCCAAGATTTTGCAGGATTTGGATTTTCATGAATTTAAAATCAGCGTCAAAGCCAGCGACGTGTTTTTGGCGGTCGCAGCCTATACGCAATTAGCCTCACAAATCGATTGCCCCTTGCATCTGGGAATTACCGAGGCCGGCGGGCTTCGCACCGGCACGGTCAAATCATCCATCGGTTTAGGAATGCTGCTATGGGCGGGGATTGGCGATACTATCCGCGTTTCACTATCGGCCGATCCGGTCGAAGAAGTGCGGGTGGGCTTTGAAATTCTAAAGGGTTTGGGCCTGCGCCACCGGGGCGTGAATGTGATTGCCTGCCCGTCTTGCGCCCGCCAGCAGTTTGATGTGATTAAAACGGTTGCGGCTTTGGAAGAACGGTTGGCCCATATTTCAACGCCGC
This sequence comes from Dongiaceae bacterium, assembly GCA_050182275.1. Lineage (GTDB taxonomy): Bacteria > Pseudomonadota > Alphaproteobacteria > SHNJ01 > SHNJ01 > JBFXCK01. The sequence goes on from JBFXCK010000003.1 coordinate 58,022, forward strand.
TCACCGTTTCGATTATCGGCTGCGTGGTTAACGGCCCGGGCGAGGCCGCCATGACCGATATCGGCCTTACCGGTGGCGGCAATAACACGCATATGATTTATGTGAATGGCAAACAGGATCACCGCATTAAAGACGAGGCGCTGGTGGATTATATGGTAAGAATGGTCGAGGAAAAGGTGGCGGCGATCGAGGCCGTTGCCCCCAAAAAATCCCATGCCGCTTAAAGCGCGAAAGGAAGCAATGTCGGCTCTTCAATCAGTACGCGGCACGCATGATTTATACGGCGATGCGATGCGCCGCCACCGCTATGTGGTGGAGACGGCGCGCAACCTTGCCGCGCGCTATGGATATGAGGAATTTGATCCGCCCTTGATCGAATTTGTCGACGTATTCGCCCGCTCAATGGGGGAAACTTCCGATGTGGTATCAAAAGAAATGTATGTTTTCGCCGACCGGGGCGGGGACAGTATCGCCTTGCGCCCCGAATTCACCGCCGGCATTATGCGCGCCGTTATCAGCGAAGGCTTGACGCATAAAACGCCGTTAAAGTTTTTCTGCCAAGGCCCGCTCTTCCGCTATGAACGCCCGCAAAAAGGGCGTCAGCGCCAATTTCACCAAATCGGTTTGGAATTGCTGGGCGTTAATTCGGCACAAGGCGATATTGAAGCAATCGCCATCGGTTTTGACATTTTAAAGGCGCTTGGCGTTAGCCACGAGGCCACCCTGGAATTAAATACACTGGGCGACAGCGAAAGCCGCCAGCTTTACCGTAAAGCCATTGTCGATTATTTCAGCCATTATAAAAACCAGCTTTCCGAAGACAGTTTAAAGCGTCTCGAGCGCAATCCGTTGCGCATTCTTGATTCCAAGGATGAGGGCGATAAGCAATTGGTAATGAAGGCGCCCTTCTATGGCGATTTTCTAAACCCGGCCTCCCGTGAATTTTTTGATGAGGTTCAAGCAGGCCTGAACGCGCTTGGTATTTCCTATAATCTAAACCCGCGCTTGGTGCGGGGCCTTGATTATTACACCCACACTGTTTTTGAATTTGTAACTAACTCGCTGGGCGCGCAAGGCACGGTGCTGGCGGGCGGGCGTTATGATGATTTATCGAAGGTCATGGGCGGCCCCGATTTACCCGGCATCGGCTGGGGGGCAGGAATCGAGCGCCTGGCCATGATGGTCAAAAATATTCCCGCTATGGCGCGCCCCATGGCCGTTATACCGGTCAGCGACCAGGAGCAAAGCGAAGCTCTCAAATTAGCCCAAGAATTACGCAACGCCGGCATCGCCGTCGATATGGCCTATAGCGGCAATATGGGCAAACGCCTCAAGCGCGCCAACCAGGCCAACGCCGCCTTTGCGTTGATTCTAGGCTCGGAAGAGGTGAAAAACGGCCAGGTCACCGTGCGCGCGATGGATTCCGGCAAGGAAGAAAAACTTGCGCGTGGTAAGATAACTGATTACATAAACAGCGCGAAACTGTAGCGGATTAATTATGGCCCTAGAACAAAAACTCGAGCGCGTTTTGGCGCGGCATAAGGAAGTGGGGGAGTTGTTATCGACTCCGCTGAAGTCGGAGGATTTTACCAAATTTTCCAAGGAATATGCCGAACTTTCGCCCTTGGCCGAAAAAATCACGGCGCTGCAAGCCGCGCAAAAAGAAATGAAGGATTTAGAGGCGCTGTTAACCGATCCCGATATGAAGGCGATGGCGGAAAGCGAATATTACGCGCTAAAGGAAAAATTGCCGGCGCTGGAGCGTGAATTGCAAGTCATGCTTTTGCCCAAAGACGCCAATGATGAACGGAACGCAATTTTAGAAATCCGCGCCGGCGCCGGGGGCGATGAGGCGGCCCTGTTCGCGGCGCAGCTTTTCCGCATGTATGAAAAATACGCCTCCCGCATGGGCTGGAAATTCGAAGTCATGAGCATTTCCGACACCGGCCTTGGCGGCTTTAAAGACGCGACCGCCGAAATTACGGGGAAGGGCGTGTTCGCGCATATGAAATTTGAATCGGGCGTGCACCGCGTGCAGCGCGTGCCCGATACCGAAGGCTCTGGCCGCGTGCATACCTCAACTGTCACGGTCGCCGTATTGCCGGAGGCCGAGGAAGTCGATATTAAAATCGAAGATAAAGATTTGCGCATCGACGTGTTCCGCTCTTCGGGCCCCGGCGGGCAATCGGTCAACACCACCGACAGCGCGGTGCGCATTACCCATTTGCCGACCGGTTTGGTGGTGCAGCAGCAAGATGAAAAATCGCAGCATAAAAACCGCGCCAAGGCCTTAAAGATTTTACGGGCGCGGCTTTATGAAATCGAACAGCAAAAAATCGCCGACGCCAGGGCGGCCGACCGCAAGGGGCAAATCGGCACGGGCGATAGGTCGGAACGCATCCGCACCTATAATTTCCCGCAAACCCGCGTCACCGATCACCGCATCAATGTGACGTTGCATCAAATCGATCAGGTCATGGAAGGCGAATTGGATGAATTGGTCAGCGCCCTTATCTCGGAAGACCAAGCCGCGAAATTAGCCGCGCTGAATTAACGCGACGTTCTAACCAATGCTTCTTTGCTGCAAGGCGGCCGGTGCGTAATGCGCCGCTGGCAGCCGGTTCTGGCGTCGATAAATCTTTTCACGGTGGCGGGGGAGAGGCCATTTTCACGATCGGCGTCGAAGCGATGCCGTTGCCACGCCATATCCACGCATTTGCTGGCGATGATTCCGGCATTTCCCAGTAAATGGTCGGGCTTTTGAAGATCCAGCATTTGATCGGGTTTCACCAAGCCGCTTACCCGGCTGTTGATTGTTCCGGCGGCAGCAGCGATTTTTTCTTCCATTCTTTCTATTTCCCGGGCGCGGGCGGCATGGCGTTTCGAGGCGGCGCCCCAAGAAAAGAAAAAACTTCTTTCCGGCCCGGGCGGCGCCGTGCGCCTTAATTCGCTAAGCCGCATTAAATCATCTTGGAAATGGCGCGCCAAAACATGGCTTTCGGCTAATGCCTTTAAATCGTCCACCCTTAAGCCCCTTGTAATATTATTTCCTATTAGGATACATGTTTTGAAGCAGATTTTCAAGTTCATCTTTACGTGGCAGGGATTTCCTGGTTGTTTAGGCGATGGCCGCTAGCATTGAAAAGCTCATGAAAAGCGCCAGCCAAAAGCTGGAAAAAGCCGGTATCGAGGAGCCCGCCCTGGTGGCGCGGGTGCTGCTGGAACATGTGATGCAAACTTCTTCGCATGGCTTGCGGGGCCGGGAGGAAGAAAAAATTTCTTCCGATAAAGCAGCGCTTTATAACCAACTCATTGAGCGCCGTTTGGCGCACGAACCCGTCTCGCGCATTAAGGGCAGGCGTGAATTTTGGAGCATGGATTTTCTGCTCTCGCCCGATACCCTCGATCCGCGCCCGGATACCGAAACCATGGTCGAAGAAATTTTACGCTTAACGCCTGATAAGAAGGCGCCGCTGAAATTGCTTGATTTGGGCGCTGGTACGGGCTGCATTTTGCTGGCGCTTTTAAAGGAATTGCCCAACGCCTTTGGTGTTGGTGTGGACATTAGTTTCGGTGCCGCGCAAACGGCCAATCGCAACGCTGAATTATTAGGCCTAAAAAATCGCGCCGCTTTTATGGTGGGCAATTGGGCAAACGCCATTGGCGGACAGTTTGATATTATCACTTCCAACCCGCCCTATATCGCTGAGCTGGAAGCGGTGAATTTAGCGCCTGAAGTTAAATTGTTCGATCCGCCCACCGCTTTATTCGGCGGGCCGACCGGGCTGGATGCCTATCAGGCGTTGCTGCCGGATATTCCCGGCCTCTTAAAGCCAGGCGGTATTTTGGCCCTGGAATCGGCGCCCAGCCAGATTATAGCCATTCAAAAACTGGCCCGGGAGCAAAACCTTGCTTTTAACCATTCAGCCAAGGATTTAGCGGGGTATGAAAGGTGTCTTATTTTCCACAAGGCCGGTTAAAATCGTCAAAATTGTAAAAAACACTTGGCTTTTAAAAGGTTTATGTCGTAGGTTGCAGCAAGTAAGATGCGTATAAGGCAAAAGCCGTTAAAAATATAAACGCATTTGGCAGTCAAATTGAACAGCGAAGCGACAAGAGAATGCATAAGCAATAATTGCCAAAGACATTATTAGGAAAAAATACTTGAGATTCACAACTAGACATATGGAGCTATCATGAGAGGTGGAGTCAATCGCCGTAACCGCGGCCATCATAGCGGACGTCACAACGGCCCAGGCCGCGGCCCTAACCCCAATCGCGGCGGGCAGCATATGCCCGTCCGTTTTCAAATGTTTGACAGCAACGGCCCCGAAGTCCGCGTGCGCGGCAACCCGCAGCAAATTTGCGATAAATACACCGCGCTTGAGCGCGATGCCAGAGCCTCAGGCGATCATGTTTTGGCCGAGGCTTTGTTGCAGCATGCCGAACATTATCAGCGTTTGTTAAACGCCGAACCGCGCCAGCAGCAACCGGCGATGCAGCCTGCTTTCTCGCCCGACGTGCCGAACCTGCCGCCGATGGAAGGCGAAATGCTGGAAGGCGAAGCAACGGTCGAGCGTGTCGCCAAGCCGGTTCAGGCCCCGCCCGCCGATGCGGATGCGGCGTAGACACAGTATTTTAGCTTTTTGTTAAGGAATTAGGGGCCGGCATAAAAACCGGCCCCTTTTTCTTGAAATTTGATTTTTAGTAGGCATATTTATAGATATGAATCTCGATAAATATTCCGACCGTCTGAAAGGCTTTATTCAATCCGCCCACAGCTATGCCTTGGGTCAGGGCCATCCCCGTTTTGTGCCCGAACATGTATTGAAGGTTTTGCTGGATGATAAGGAAGGCATGGCCGCTTCTTTGATTAAAGAAGCCGGCGGCGATTTGCGGAAAATTACCCAAAGCATTCATTCCGAAATCGATAAAATGCCGAAAGTGCAGGGGGAAGGGGCTTCCGGCCCGCAAATGACGCCCGAATTGGCGCGTGTTTTTACCACGGGCGAAGAGGCGGCTTCGAAAGCCGGCGATAGTTTTGTCACGGCCGAAACAATGTTGCTGGCAATGGCAATCGCCGAGGGCACCAAGGCGCATGATATTTTAAAGGCGAATGGCATTACGCCGCAAAATTTGAATAAGGCGATTAAGAATTTGCGCAAAGGCAAAAAAGCCACTTCCGCCGCCGCCGAAGATTCCTATGACGCGCTGGCCAAATATGCCCGCGATTTAACCGAGCTGGCGTTAAAAGGCAGGCTTGATCCCGTCATTGGACGCGATGAAGAAATCCGCCGCTGCGTGCAAGTGCTGGCGCGGCGCACCAAAAATAACCCCGTCCTCATCGGCGAGCCGGGTGTTGGTAAAACCGCCATCGCCGAAGGTTTGGCGCAGCGCATTGTCAGGGGCGATGTGCCCGACAGTTTGAAAGACAAAAAGCTAATGGCGCTTGATTTGGGCGCCTTGGTGGCGGGCGCTAAATATCGCGGCGAATTTGAAGAGCGTTTAAAGGCGGTTTTGCAAGAAGTGCAAGCCGGCGAAGGCCAAATTATTTTATTTATCGACGAGCTGCATACTTTAATCGGCGCCGGCAAGGCGGAAGGGGCGATGGATGCCTCAAACATGCTAAAGCCGGCATTGGCGCGCGGCGAATTGCATGCGATTGGCGCAACCACGCTGGATGAATACCGCAAATATATTGAAAAAGACGCGGCTTTGGCCAGGCGCTTTCAGCCTGTATTCATTGGCGAACCCAGCGTCGAAGACACCATTTCCATCCTGCGGGGCTTGAAGGAAAAATACGAACTTCACCACGGCATCCGCATTACCGACGGCGCGATTGTTTCGGCGGCCACGCTTTCCCACCGCTATATCACCGACCGTTTCCTGCCCGATAAGGCGATCGATTTGATGGATGAGGCCGCCAGCCGCCTGCGCATGGAAGTGGAATCAAAACCCGAATCGCTGGATGAGCTTGACCGCCGCATTATGCAATTAAAAATCGAGCGCGAGGCTTTAAAGCGCGAAAGCGATGCCGCCAGCCAAGACCGCCTGCGCAAATTGGAAAAAGAATTAAGCACGCTTGAAAAACAATCGATCGAGCTTTCCAAACAATGGCAGGAAGAAAAGGCCCATATCGGCGGCGAGCGGGATATAAAAGAGCGGCTAGATCAAGCCCGCCAGCAATTAGAGCAGGCCCAGCGCCAAGGCGATTTGGCCAAGGCCGGGGAATTAAAATATGGCACGATTCCGGAATTGGAAAAGAAACTGGCTAATGCCGCTTCTTCCGGCAATGGCAAATTGCTGCGGGAAGAAGTAACGGCGCAAGATATTGCCGCCATTGTCTCCCGCTGGACCGGCATTCCGGTCGAACGTATGATGGAAGGCGAAAAACAAAAATTACTGCAAATGGAAGAAAAACTGCGCCAGCGCGTGATCGGGCAGGAGGAGGCGGTGAAAGCCGTTTCCTCAGCCGTCCGCCGCGCCAGGGCGGGCTTGCAAGACCCGAACCGCCCGATGGGTTCCTTCTTATTCCTTGGGCCAACGGGGGTTGGTAAAACCGAATTGGGCAAAGCTTTAGCTGAATTTTTATTCGACGATGAATCGGCGCTTCTGCGTATGGATATGTCGGAATATATGGAAAAACATTCAGTCGCCCGCATGATCGGCGCGCCGCCGGGCTATGTAGGCTATGAGGAGGGCGGATCGCTGACCGAAGCCGTACGCCGCCGGCCCTATCAAGTTTTATTATTCGATGAGGTTGAAAAAGCCCATCCCGATATTTTCAACGTGCTCTTGCAGGTGCTGGATGATGGCCGCCTTACCGATGGTCAGGGCCGCACGGTTGATTTCAGAAATACGATTATTATTCTGACCAGCAATTTGGGCAGTGAAATTCTGGCTTCCCAAGGCGAGCTGGAGCCGGTCGAGGCCGTGCGCCCGCAGGTGATGGATATTGTCCGCCGCGCTTTCCGCCCCGAATTTTTGAACCGGTTGGATGAAATATTGCTTTTCCACCGCCTCACCCGCTTGCAAATGGATGGGATTGTTGAGGTGCAGCTGGGCAGATTGCGCAAATTGCTTGCCGAACGGAAAATCACCCTTACCTTGGACGATACCGCCCGCACCTGGCTTGCCAACCAAGGCTATGACCCGGTTTACGGCGCCAGGCCCTTAAAACGGGTGATCCAAAAGAACATCCAAGACGCCCTGGCCGATTTGCTGTTGCGCGGTGAAATCCAGGATGGCCAAACAGTTAAGGTCACCGCTTCAGACGGCGCTTTAAAGCTAAGCCCCAGCAAATCCAAGGCCGAAGCGGCCTAAAAAAATCCATTTCTAAACCTTCCGGGCTATTGAAATACTCCTTAAAACCCGCTACAAGGGCGGCATAAGAATAATAGTAAATAACAGGAAGCTTCGTTTCGAAGGCCTATCAGGAACCGAGTACGAGGAGATGCAAAATGAGCCATCAGCTTTTTATTGAAAGATTAGAGGCATATCTGGAAAAGCCAACATTCTGGCATGACGGTTTTACAGATTCTTGCCGCAAATTAATGAATATGTTAGCAGAAGGCTTAAAAGGAAAGTTTGATGTTTCTATATTTGATAGAGATGATCGGGCTACTTTGACCAATGCTTATAGCAAATTAGCTACTGAGATTTTATGGGTGATCTATTCTGATCAGAATTTACAAAGATTTGCGGCAGAGCAAGCACAAGCTAAGCGGGGTAAATATCTTGAAGATCATCCGCTTGCCGAGCCAGCCAAGCTAGCTGCCTCTGGCCGTAAAACCTACGCGCACTATTTGGCGTATGTGGCCCACGCAGTAGGGAATAACCTTAGGGAAGAATATAAAAGCACCGAGCCTCATAAATATCCATTCGGTCAGCCGGAAGTTATAGAAAGAATAGTAAAAGAAGCTATCGCCCTGTTTATGCGCGACCGCGAAGCGATGCGCATCGGGCGGGAGTTGCATAAACACCAGGAACGGCTTAGAAGCCACAAAAGGGTTCAAGAAGTCAGCTAACCAGCTTACCGCATCGCCAATTTAAGCGATTTTTGCTGCAGCTGGGCGACCGTATTTTCTAGATGCAAACGCACGGTTTTGAATTTTTGCAGCTCTTTGCCCGCCAATTGACGGCCGGTGGGGAATTTCACGCCCATCGGATTTACGGCGGCGGCATTTTTATGAACTTCATAATGCAAATGCGGGCCGGTCGACATGCCGGTGGTGCCGACATAGCCGATCACATCGCCCTGGCGCACGCGCTGGCCAACCTTCAAAGTTTTTGCATAGCGCGATAAATGAGCATAAGCGGTGGCATAGGTCGGGTTATGGCGGATTTCGACATAGTGGCCATAGCCGCCATTCCAATTCTTTTGCACCACCACGCCATCCCCGGCGGCGATTACCGGCGTGCCGACATTAGCGGCGAAATCAATGCCGGTGTGCATGCGGCTAAAGCCCAAAATCGGGTGGTTGCGCATACCGAAGCCCGCGGTGATGCGCCCGCCGGCAATTGGGGTGCGTAACAGCGCCTTGCGCACGCTGCGGCCCTTTTCATCATAGAAATCGGCGCGGCCATCATCGGCAGAAATATAGCGGAACATTTTATGTTCCTTGCCGCTTAAGCGCAGCGCGCCATAAACCAGGTTCCCGGTGCGGATAAAACGGCCCCGGTCGTCATAGACTTGTTCAAAAATTGCTTCGAAACGGTCGTTGCTGCGGATATCGCGCTGGAAATCGACATCGTAAGACATGGCGCGGACCATTTCATTATAGACCGAACGTGGTATGCCCGCTCTGCTGGCCGACTGGCTGAAAGAGGAGCCGATTTTGCCCTCGGCCAAGGCCAGTTTGGTTTTCAATTCCCGTTTAAGCATGACGGCGCTAAAGACGCCCTTGTCTTTGCGGTTTAGCACCAATTCGCGTTCGGCGCTGGGACGGAAGCGCAAACTTTCTAAATCGAACTGCGCCGCCGCCATCTTATCTTCCGCTGCGCCGGCGCTTAAGGGGATAACCGGCAGCAACACAAGCGTTAATTCCTGGCCAATTTGCAAATCATGCGGGTCGTAAACTTTGCGTATGGCGTTCAAGACATTTTGCGCCTCGTCTTGCGATAGGCCCACTTGGCGCAACATGGTGTAAAGCCGGTCGCCTTTGCCGACCTTTAGGGTGCGGGTTGTGGCTTTGGCTAGTTCCGGCCCTTCGCTGGTTTCAAGATCGGCCAGCTCCTTGAAATGATCGCCATTAGGCAATGCCGCAACCGCCTGTTCGACCACTGATAGCTGGGCCGATAGACGGGGGGCTAAAAGCTTAATGCCGGGTTCCACTTCCGGCGGCGCGCCTGCGCCCAATAACAACAAAGCCGCCACAAGGCTGACGGCATAGGAATTACGGGAAAGAAGACGCGGCAACAGCAGGCGGTAAGCCGCCTCGGCCTCGATCTTGATTTGCGCCCAGGCGCAGAAAGCCGCCTTCGCCAGAAGCTGGCGGGCTAGCATCAAAAAACGGTTTCCGGCTTTAGCCGGCCTAAAGAGTTCGTTGGTCAAAACAAGCCTATAGCGTAGTGAAACCGATCCAGTTACTCACGAGGGAAAGATGTACCTTCCTTAACGTCGTTGACGGGGCAGCCCGAAGGCCAGAAACCGCCATAAATTAATTGGCCCGAAATTTCCTTAAGTTTGCCCGTCCTGTCAACCCCTTAGCAACCCTGTTATGGGGATAAGCGATAATTTTTGTAATTTTGTTGCAAAATAAAGCCAATTTTTGGCCCTATTGGTTAATAAATGTCACACCTCTAGGATAGCGGAATTTATTTGAAAAAAGACTAAAGAAGGAATTTGTATAAAATGGAAGATAACTTTCTAATCCTAAAACAAGCTTTAGGATAGCCTATCCATCCCCAGGCGTTATAATTTTAACGACAAGAAGGTTGCCTCCTTGCTTGGGGTATGGTTTTAGCGTAAGCGAGAAGCAACTCCTGGTTTTCTTTACTTTTTTATTCAATGCTCGATACCATACCTTTAGCAGAAGATGCCGATTTGCGCGAAGAAATTATCCGCGCCACGCCCGCTATGCGCGGCGGTTTTAAAATCGCGCCGCTCGTTAAAAAGCCGGTAGAGCCGAATAATAAACTCCGCCAGCCGGATGAAAAAGAGGCTAAGAAAAAATTAGAAGAATCAGAAATTCAGCTTCAAGCGCTGTTAAAATTATTAGCGCAAAATGAGATGGAGGAGGGGTTTGACGAGGAATGGATCGAATCCCTGCCCGATGGAATTTATCGCGGCAGCCGTAAAGGGCGGGGGCGGCGGGCGCTTTGCACCATTCAAATGCTGTATTTTTTGCAACTGGCGCAAACTACGCATATGCCGAAACTGTCGCCCGTTCAAATTCAGATTTTACAGCAACTGCAGCAATTAAACCGTGAAATTACGATCGCGCAGCGGCTGCCGGAAAGTTTGGCGGTCACGCGCATCGAAACCATTTTGCAAAGCCAGTTATTTCTTCAAACCATTCAGCAAAGTATGGCGCAGCCGCAAATACGGGCGCTGGGGCCTTTGTCTCATACCGAAGCCGTGCGGGTTATTATGCAAACAGCTGCGCGCGAAAGCGCCTTCGCTTTGCAATTGGCCGCCGGCCGGATTGAACAATATATTCAAGCCGGGCAGGCGGCGACCGTTGAGCGCCAACTGCGCCAAATGCTGGAAATCGTCTTGAGCGCAAAAGGCCAAATGGCGGCAACGCTTTTGCCGGCGGCGGTTGCAACAAAAGCAGCCGCACCGCTTTTGTTGCAACCGCTTTCTTTAGCGCCGCTTGAACAGGCGGCGGTGCAAATTAACCGCCAGGCGCAAAGCGTTTTTACTCCAGCGTCCATGCAGGCGGTTGCTAAAGAAATAGAGCCTTTGCTGGAACAGGCCGCGCAAAATCCTTTGACAGTGCGCCGCGATATTCCGCTGGCGGCGGAGTTTCAGCAGCAAAACACGATTGCCGCGAATGCGGCGCAGATTGATTCTTTAACTACGACTATCACACCTCCGCGAATTAATACTCCTAATGATAATCAACCGCAGGAGCGCCTTATTGTTCATCAGAAAAAAGAAGAAAGAGTTGAAGAAAAAGATCAGCCTCAAACTCAACCACGCCTCCGCCCCGTTTTGCGCCGCCGCCATTGGAATACTGAGCCGTCCCGTAAGGAAGAGCCTATATCAGGCCGTCGTCCCGGCCCTTCTCCCCGCGGCCGCCGGGGAGGAACAACGAAGCAGGCGGAGGTAAAGGTAAAGCCAGAAGTAATTCAAATCATAGCTTTACCCGCTATTCCACTTCCCACCTATATGCCGCCGGCAGTGATGCCAGAGGCGGATGATTTATTAGTAAAAGCTTCTACCTTAGGCGTTTGCCCAAAAACCGGGCGGCCGGGTTGTATTTGCACTCCGACGTTGAAGCAAAGGGTTGAGTCGGGCTTTAAAATGGCCCAGAATGTTTGGGAAAAAATATTTAATAAAGACCGTGAATAAAAAAATATAGGAGAGCGTAATGCAATTACTCGAAGAATCAATTGTCACCGCCATGGGCCATCGCCCGCTATTTCTATCCCCTGAATTGTCGGCACGGGTGCAGCAAGTAAGGAATTCGCTTTCCGCGCATGCCATAGAGGCTTTGTACCGCGTGGCTTCGGAAGCTATGCCGTTGCAATTGATCGGCCAATTAACGGTATCAGGCATTGAAGCAGAAATTTGGTGGCCTGTTTCATTAAGGGTGAAAGGAGCAATAGGTTTGCCCTGTTGTGCCGTGGTGCGGTGGCAAGATGATAAAGGCCAAAAAGGCATTGTTGCTGGACGGATCGCGCGCGCTTTGCTTCCTGAAATGATTGAAGGTGAACCGCGCTTGCTGGTAATGATGGAAGGTCAAATCGGTTTTTTGCCCAAAGATAAGCCTTTTTCTTGGCCGGTACGTTTTGAAAAAAGCGATGATCCATTTACCGCGGCCAAAAGGACGGTGGTCAATGAACGTAAAGCTTGGTTGGAAAGTTTAGCTAAACGCGCCGATTTAGTGCGCTCCTTATTCAGATGATGAATATTTCCGGTATTCATAAAATCGGCATTAAAGGCGCTTTAGGAGTTATCGCCGCTCTTATCTTGCCCCATATTCCCTGCCTCTTAATCGCCAGCGGCATCTTCGCGGCAAGCGCAGGCGTTGCAGCTTTTTTTAGCAATCCCTTGGCGATTACCGGCATTGGCTTGGCAGGCGGCGGATTATCTTTATTTGTGTACCGCCAAGTATGCTGGTGGCGCTGCAATTTGGATGAAACAAAATCTTTCACCTTCCGCCGCCGCCGTCCTGTGCCGCTTACTCTTGAGCAATTATTAGATAAAGCGCGCACCGTAAAATTTATTGAACCGCCAACGCGGCGCAGCTTGATCGCCGCAAGCGCGCTTATAAGCGGCGGGGTTTTATTGGCGGGCGGAGCGGGGATTCAAACGGCGCTTTCCCCGGCGCGGATTTCTTGGCAGGAATTAGAAAATTGCGAGCGCGTAATATTCACTTCCCCCGATCAAAAAGCGGGAATTATCGCTGTGGCCGCTGCTGACAAAGTTTTATTTTTCGATAGCAAAAATTTCGGCGCGGAAAGTTTCGAGCAATGCGGCGGCGCTTTTCATTTATGGATTCCTTTTAAGCATCCCAGTTTTGGCGCCACCCCTTTGCCTGAAGCAGAAGCGGGCGCAAAAATAATGAGCTGGAAAACTTCCTATGAAAAAGTTTCGCCGGAATCGGCAAGCCTCATTCAAGCAGCCGCAGAAAAAGCGATTCAGGCCGCTATTGCCCAGTATTTATCCGGCCGCCAAGCGCAAAAAAACCGCTAAGCAGATAGGTTTATAATGCTTCCGAATAGTAATATTAGTTTTTTTTAACACGATTTTTAGTTAAATAGTTTCACTATAAAATATTACAATAAAATAATATTATAAAATATGATACTTTACTTACTAAAAATCTCTTTTATGCTGCAAATTCAGGCCCTTGAAATCCATTAAATTATCCCCAGATTCCCTCTATAGCCCCTTAAAAAATCTGCATTTTTTTTAAAGAAAGCGTTTGACACCCCTAGGGGCTTTAAGTATAAGCGTCTCTCTCGACCAGTGTTGAGGAACTATTTAAAGAATTCCTGAAGAATTCTGAGAAGGTTTTTTGCGCTGATTGAGCCTCTTAATCTGAGGATGCTATTTGACAAGTGAATACGAATGGAAGGGATATGTGGGCGGCGATGTCGTTCACGCCATAGCTATGTTCTATGGCTGAATGTTTCGTTGCATTGCATATCCTAATTAATAGGCACCAACTTATAAGCCTAGGCAGGGAATCGGATTCCATCCGTATTTCTTGCTCGTGGCGAATTTGTTGGAGTCAAGCAAATCGCTTTTCCGTTTCGATACCCTTCGAAGCGGAAATTATTTAGGTCAATGTCAATTGTAACGTTCTTGATTATCGTTGGTTTCGATCAACGGTACCCATGAACTTGAGAGTTTGATTCTGGCTCAGAGCGAACGCTGGCGGCAGGCCTAACACATGCAAGTCGAGCGGTTGTAGCAATACAGCAGCGGCGAACGGGTGAAAAACACGTGGGAACCTACCTGATAGTCTGGGATAACCTCGGGAAACTGAGGCTAATACCGGATATACTGGAGACAGGAAAGATTTATCGCTGTCAGAGGGGCCCGCGGCCGATTAGCTAGTTGGTGAGGTAATGGCTCACCAAGGCGACGATCGGTAGCTGGTCTGAGAGGACGATCAGCCACACTGGGACTGAGACACGGCCCAGACTCCTACGGGAGGCAGCAGTGGGGAATATTGGACAATGGGGGAAACCCTGATCCAGCCATGCCGCGTGAGTGATGAAGGCCTTCGGGTTGTAAAGCTCTTTTGGCGGGGACGATGATGACGGTACCCGCAGAATAAGCCACGGCTAACTTCGTGCCAGCAGCCGCGGTAATACGAAGGTGGCTAGCGTTGCTCGGATTTATTGGGCGTAAAGGGTGCGTAGGCGGTATCAAAAGTCAGATGTGAAAGCCCCGGGCTTAACCCGGGAATTGCATTTGAAACTGCGATACTCAGAGTATGGTAGAGGATAGCGGAATTCCAAGTGTAGAGGTGAAATTCGTAGATATTTGGAAGAACACCAATGGCGTAGGCAGCTATCTGGGCCATTACTGACGCTGAAGCACGAAAGCGTGGGGAGCAAACAGGATTAGATACCCTGGTAGTCCACGCTGTAAACGATGAATGCTAGACGTGGGGAGGTTTCCTCTCCGTGTCGTCGCTAACGCAGTAAGCATTCCGCCTGGGGAGTACGGCCGCAAGGTTGAAACTCAAAGAAATTGACGGGGGCCCGCACAAGCGGTGGAGTATGTGGTTCAATTCGACGATACGCGAAGAACCTTACCAGGGCTTGACATGGCAGTGACCGGCTGGGGAAACCTGGCTTTTCCGCAAGGACACTGCACACAGGTGCTGCATGGCTGTCGTCAGCTCGTGTCGTGAGATGTTGGGTTAAGTCCCGCAACGAGCGCAACCCTCATCCTTAGTTGCCATCAGGTCAAGCTGGGCACTCTAAGGAAACCGCCGGTGACAAGCCGGAGGAAGGTGGGGATGACGTCAAGTCCTCATGGCCTTTATGCCCTGGGCTACACACGTACTACAATGGCGATGACAGTGGGAAGCCAAGTCGCAAGATGGAGCAAACCCTCAAAAGTCGCCTCAGTTCAGATTGTTGTCTGCAACTCGACAGCATGAAGTTGGAATCGCTAGTAATCGCAGATCAGCAGGTTGCGGTGAATACGTTCCCGGGCCTTGTACACACCGCCCGTCACACCATGGAAGCTGGTTCTACCTTAAGGCATGTTGCCAACCGCAAGGAGGCGCATGACCACGGTCGGGCTAGTGACTGGGGTGAAGTCGTAACAAGGTAGCCGTAGGGGAACCTGCGGCTGGATCACCTCCTTTCTAAGGATGCTGCTTCATCTCATGAAGCGGCTCTTTACATACTAAAAAAATCATCGCCGCCCTCACATCCCTTCCATGAAAATCAGGACCAAGGCTTCTGACCTCTGATTTACGGCCTTTGACTCTGAGAGGGCCTGTAGCTCAGTTGGTTAGAGCACACGCTTGATAAGCGTGGGGTCGCAAGTTCAAGTCTTGCCAGGCCCACCATCCTACGCCATTAAAGTGGCTTCGGATGGCTTACGCCAGTAAGCCAGATGAAGCCAAAATAAATGTGTAGGATGCCCTCCGAAGCTTTAGCGAAGGAGGGCTGGCGCCAACTATCCCAAAAAACCTGTTAGTAAATAACAAAATGGCAATTGGTAATCTTTTGTTAACCATTTTTTGTTACTAAGCTTTACTCCGGAGCAGATTCCTTTGCTCCAGCAAGACCAAAGAGGTTTTCCATGGTGGAGATTAAGTTCAATACCAGATTTTCCAAAGATTCCAGCTTAGGCGCTCTTAGCGTGTTGGATATTCAGGATATGGAAGAAATGGAAGACCTCGTGGCAAGTCTGGGCGATTTGCCCTTGCAAACGGATGGCGGTTTAACCGTTTACGGGTATAAACAACTATACCGTTTGGTGGAAAGTTTAACCGCGCCGCAAATTTTGAAGTTTGTCCAGCGAATCCGCCAAACCGAAAATGAATGGCGCGATGCGGTGGGCCAGGGTTACCGGATAATGAGTGGCCCCTTAGCCGACCGGTTCATGCGCTTCCATGACGCGGAAGCCAAAAATCAGGCCAAGCAAAAACGGCTTGTTTCCACGGTCTTACGCGATGCTTGGAAAAAGCGTTTTCCGGTATTAGAGGTTGTAAGGCGCACCTTGGAACAATGGGCTCATGAACGTGAGACCGAACAATCGCCTCTCTTACGCGAAGCGAAATAGAATTTACTCCTAACGGGGGTGTAGCTCAGCTGGGAGAGCGCCTGCTTTGCAAGCAGGAGGTCATCGGTTCGATCCCGTTCACCTCCACCACCCTACGCTCCTGCGGAGCTTCGGGTGGCTTACGCCAGTAAGAACTGATTTTCATTGGAAGTAACAAAATCCCTGTCCAGTTTCTCGAATGAGAAAATGGTTCAGGTTGCTTTTTTGACATCGTAAATAGGAAATATATAACGCTAGGATGCCGGTAATCGGCTTTTCATTAAGCTTAGGTGACCGGTCGTTGGTTCGCGCCCTCCGAAGGTGCGGCCCACATAAAGTTCTTAGCGTTGTCTGAGTTGCTGTTGGGTTTTCCATTTCTGTTATCCGGAAAACCCGACATCATATTATTAATATAGAGAATCGATTCATGAATGAATTATCGTTCGGAATCTTATGTAAATAAGTTTTCAAACGGTACGTCTTCTGAATTCTGTAAGCAATCAAGCGTTTAAGGGCATTTGATGGATGCCTTGGCAGTAAGAGGCGATGAAGGACGTGATAGGCTGCGATAAGCTGCGGGGAGAGGCCAATACTCTTTGATCCGTGGATTTCCGAATGGGGCAACCCAGCACGCAAGTGTTATCTTGCTCTGAATACATAGGAGCAAGAAGCGAACCCGCTGAACTGAAACATCTCAGTAGGCGGAGGAAAGGACATCAATTGAGACTCCGTTAGTAGTGGCGAGCGAACGCGGACTAGGCCAGCGGTCATTATGTAAGAACTGGAAATTTCTGGAAAGAAATGCCTTAGAGGGTGACAGCCCCGTACAGGTAGAAAGCATAATGATCCTCGAGTAAGGCGGGACACGTGAAATCCTGTTTGAACATGGGGGGACCACCCTCCAAGCCTAAGTACTCCTTACTGACCGATAGTGCACAAGTACCGTGAGGGAAAGGTGAAAAGAACCCCGATGAGGGGAGTGAAACAGACCTGAAATCAAATGCTTACAAGCAGTCGGAGCCCCTTCGGGGGTGACGGCCTACCTCTTGTATAATGGGTCAGCGACTTAATTTATCCAGCAAGCTTAAGCCGTTAGGTGGAGGCGAAGCGAAAGCGAGTCTGAATAGGGCGTTTAGTTGGATGGATTAGACCCGAAACCGTGGTGAGCTACTCATGGCCAGGTTGAAAGTGGGGTAACACCCACTGGAGGACCGAACCCGTAACTGTTGCAAAAGTTTGGGATGAGCTGTGAGTAGGAGTGAAAGGCTAAACAAACCCGGAAATAGCTGGTTCTCCGCGAAATATATTTAGGTATAGGCTTAGACGATTACCCTTGGGGGTAGAGCACTGGATAGGCTAGGGGAGCGCGAGCTCTACCAAACCTAACCAAACTCCGAATACCAAGGAGTACAGTCTAAGGCTCAGACGGTGGGAGCTAACTTTCATCGTCGAGAGGGCAACAACCCAGACCGCCATCTAAGCGTCCCTAACTGATAGTTAAGTTGGAAAGGATGTGAATCGGCCAAGACAGCCAGGAGGTTGGCTTAGAAGCAGCCATCCTTTAAAGAAAGCGTAATAGCTCACTGGTCTAGTTAAGCTGGTTCGCGCCTAAAATGTAACGGGGATTAAACTATCGACCGAAGATGCGGATTTGATCGTTCTTTTAGAACGATCAAGTGGTAGCGGAGCGTTCCCTACGCCTGCGAAGGCATTGCGCGAGCAGTGCTGGAGGCATGGGAAGTGAGAATGCTGACTTGAGTAACGATAAACAGTGTGAAAGACACTGTCGCCGAAAGTTCAAGGTTTCCTGCGCAAGGTTAATCCGCGCAGGGTAAGCCGGCCCCTAAGACGAGGGCGAAAGCCGTAGTCGATGGGAATTAGGTTAATATTCCTAAGCCTGTCCGTGGTGACGAAGGCCGAAATTTGTTCCAACTTATTGGATTGTTGGGGCAAGCCAGGACTTCCAGGAAATAGCCCGGACGTAAGACCGTACCTCAAACCGACACAGGTGGACTGGTAGAGTATACCAAGGCGCTTGAGAGAATGACGTTGAAGGAACTCGACATATTGCTCCCGTAACTTCGGAATAAGGGAGACCTCTTTCTGGGCAACCAAGAAGTGGTGGCACAAGCCAGGGGGTAGCGACTGTTTAACAAAAACACAGGGCTCTGCAAAGTCTTCAAGACGACGTATAGGGTCTGACGCCTGCCCGGTGCTGGAAGGTCAAAGGGAGGAGTGCAAGCTCCGAACTGAAGCCCCAGTAAACGGCGGCCGTAACTATAACGGTCCTAAGGTAGCGAAATTCCTTGTCGGGTAAGTTCCGACCTGCACGAATGGCGTAACGACTTCCCCATTGTCTCCAACGTCAACTCAGTGAAATAGAATTCTTCGTGAAGATGCGAAGTAACCGTAGTTAGACGGAAAGACCCTATGCACCTTTACTGTAACTTTACACTGGTATTAAGAAATTTTTGTGTAGGATAGGTGGGAGTCTATGAAGCGGTGGCGCCAGCCATCGTGGAGACAACCTTGAAATACCACCCTAAGATTTCTTGATATCTAACCGCGCCTGGTGAAACCCGGGCCGGGACCGTGTATGGTGGGCAGTTTGACTGGGGCGGTCGCCTCCCAAAGAGTAACGGAGGCGCGCGATGGTGGGCTCAAGCTGGTCGGAAATCAGCTGTTGAGTGCAATGGCATAAGCCCGCCTGACTGTGAGACTGACAAGTCGAGCAGAGACGAAAGTCGGTCATAGTGATCCGGTGGTTCTGCGTGGCAGGGCCATCGCTCAACGAATAAAAGGTACGCTAGGGATAACAGGCTTATCTCCCCCAAGAGTCCCCATCGACGGGGAGGTTTGGCACCTCGATGTCGGCTCATCGCATCCTGGGGCTGTAGAAGGTCCCAAGGGTATGGCTGTTCGCCATTTAAAGCGGTACGTGAGCTGGGTTCAAAACGTCGTGAGACAGTTTGGTCCCTATCTGCTATGGTTGTTGGAAAATTGAGAGGCGCTGCCCCCAGTACGAGAGGACCGGGGTGGACGTACCTCTGGTGTACCAGTTGTCGCGCCAGCGGCACCGCTGGGTAGCTATGTACGGAAGGGATAACCGCTGAAAGCATCTAAGCGGGAAACCCGCCTCAAGACTAGTTTTCCCCATTAGAGTCGTGGAAGACCACCACGTTGATAGGCCGGATGTGAAAGAGCCGTAAGGCTTGGAGCTAACCGGTACTAATAACTCGATTGGCTTGATTGTTTGCAGAATTGAGAAGACAAATTCTGTTTCGATTTTCTATCGTTCATCCTTCGACAAGCTCAGGATGAGCATAATTATATATGAAGCTCATGGTGAGCCTGTCGAACCATGATTTAGCAATTCAGATGAATCCCTTTTCGCCGAGTTGGTGGTTATAGCGGCGGGTCAAGCACCCGATCCCATCCCGAACTCGGAAGTGAAAACCGCCTGCGCCGATGGTACTAATACTTAAGTATTGGAAGAGTAGGACGCTGCCAACTCTGCGAAACGGGATTCTTCTTTTCCTATTTACTCCTGTTCAAAGCGTAAAATAAAAACCCCCGGTGTGCGAACATCGGGGGTTTTTGTTTGGCTTTCAGCTACCGAATCAAATTCAAAATCGATTTCTGTTCTTCCCGGCCCTGGCGGATGGAATAGCTTTGCACGGCGGCGGTATATTTCTGCGCCAGCAAATTATCCAATTGCTCTTGATCGGGGTTGCCCAGCGCTTGGTCGGCGAAAAAGGCCTGGGTTGATGCCTCGCGGTCTTGATTTTCCAGCCTATATCCTTCCGCGCGCACGCTGCTATTTTGCTGCAACAATGTGCCGAAGGCGGCATCATTGGCGGTAGCCGCCGCTTGCGCATTGGCGACGCTGGTTAAGTCGGTGCCGGCCAGGCCCAAATCCAGATTTTCCAGTTTCGCAGCATCGCTGCCGGTCGGATTAGTGCCGATACCAAGGCTGGTCAGCTGGCTTTGTAAATCTTGATATTGGGTATTGAGAATACTTCTTTCTTCATCCGATAAATTCGGATCGCTGGCTTGCTGCGCCAGGCCATTGGCCTCGGCCAAAATCTTTTGCGCCTCGCCATAAACCGGGCTTTCGGCCAATTGCTTGACCACTTGGGTTTGCGGCGAAGGTTGTAAATATTCGGCCGGGTTTTTCGGTTTCGTTAGGTCGTTAAACACCTTTAGCGGTGTCGCCTCATTTTTAACTTCCGGCTTCTTATAGATGGATAAGGGCGCAGGCTGCCCTATCTTCAAACTCATAATTTCCCCTCCATAGCTTTATTTTTTATATTTTCATTCTATCTTCTATTTTAGGGGAAGGGGCTTAACAGCTTCTTAAATCTAAAATTTTAGCTAAAAATTTCCTTGAAAATCCAAAGGCTTGGTTAAGAGCAAAGAGGTCAAGTAAGCTTTGCTTTACCTTTCCGGGAATTTTACCCCCATTATTTATAATTATCTTACTTGGCAAAGGCCAAAGCTCATGTTTTAATTAATAACCAGAATAGGCGGCTTAATAAATCTTCAAAAAATCCATAAAAACTAGAGGGTTGAGATATGTTCTTAACCTTAAGTCTAGGAGTTTTTTATGGCCAAATATTTCAGCATTCTAACTTTAATTTTAATTCTGGGCGTAAGTCCGGGCGCTTTGGCGCGCGGCGATAGCTATGGCTCAAAAAGCATGAGCGAGTGGAGCAGCTATAGCGGCGCCCTTAGCACGTCGGAACGCCGGGCGTTTCAGCGCGATTGGAACAATATGACCCCTTCCCAACGCATGAATATTGAGCATAGCTGGGGCGAAGACAGGCTGATGAAAAGCCTAACCCCTGCTCAGCGCCGCCAATATATGCAAATGCAATATGGTGAAATGTCGAGTTCATCCATGCGCCGGAGCGGGCAAATGCCGACCGATGTCGACCGCACCGATGACCGCGTAAACAGCAGCGGGCGTTTCAAAAGCGATGCCGATGGCAGAGCCAGCCCCGATACCAGCCCCAATTCCACCGGCAGCCAAAACTACTAACTAAAGGAGTTTTATTATGAAATATTTTCCTTTACTGGTGTTTGCTTTCGCCTTGGTGGCGGGTACAGCAGCGATCGCGCAATCGATGGATTCCACTACCCGGGCTAATACCGGCGCCACTATTGAAAACCGGGTGGATTGGAATAACCGCCTTTACACCATGACGCCGGCGGAACGGCGCGCTTTTATGGATCGTCAATTCCGCCGCCTTCCTGCCGACCGGCAAACCGAAGCAAGGCAAGAGTGGGAAAGGCGTTTGCGGGAATATGACGCTTTAAGCGCTTCGGATCGCCGCCGTTTTTTGCGCGAGCAGGGCATCAGCGGCTCTCGTCCCGATAGCCGCACTGAAACCCGCTTAGATGGGCGCGGTGAATTTCAGGAAGATACCAACCGCTCGAATCCTTCTTTGCAAGGCGCTAATCCGCCGGCCATGACGCCTAGGGATAGCACCGGCATTCCGGGCGGCAATAATACAAGCGGCTCTTCCGGCGCTGGGTCACGTTAAACCGGTGCTGCAATAAGAATGGGGCGGCGTCATGGGCCGCCCCGTTTTCTTAGAAACAAAATTACGCAGATTTTTCTTTTTCTTTCCCTAATAAAGCCATAAACTCCCGCCATATTTTAAAACAGGCATCCCGCCTGTCGTATTAACTGTCTTGGAAGGAATCCAAATGTCGAAATATTTTTCCACTCTTGCGCTGATTTTGGGATTGGCGCTTGCTCCTGCCGCTTATGCGCAATCGATGGAAGACGCGCCGGCCACTAAGCCCGAAATGAAGCGCCATGAAATGCGCCAAAAAATCAAAACCATGACGCCGGAAGAACGGCAAAAATTCCGCCAGGAACGCGCCGAAAAAATGACGCCCGAACAGCGCGCCAAAATGGAAGAGCGCCGCCATGAGCGCGCCGAAAAGCGCGATGACATGCGCGATAAAATGCGCGACATGACTCCGGAACAGCGCAAGGCTTTCATGGAAGAACGCTTAAGCAAATTGCCGCCCGAAAAACAAGCCGAAGTCAGGAAGCGCATGGAAGAGCGCAAAGCTCACCGCGAAGAAATGCAGGCAAAAATGAAAAACATGACGCCCGAACAGCGTAAGGCCTTCCGTCAGGAACGCCTTGAAAAAATGTCGCCCGAGCGCCGCGCCCGCGCCGAACAGCGCATGAAAGAACGTCGCGAGCACCGCATGGAAAAACGCGAAGGCCGCATGGAAAATAAAGAAACCAAGCCAATGTTGCCTGGCTCTGGTCAAAGCGAATCGATCGAATAGTTAATTTTATTCAGGAAAAGGCGGCCCTCAAAAGGCCGCCTTTTTTATTTGACCGGTTCAAGTCAAAGGCCTATCTTTCTTTTATCTTAAAAAAATATCAGGAGAAAAAAATGAAAACACCGGAATGGGCACAAGTTTCGCTACAAGGCGCGCGTTGGTTGGGCGTTGAAGCAAGAAAAATTCTTTTTACCACCGTTAAACACACCGCCATGGGCGCAGCGCCGGTTTTCTTTTTAGGCAGTGCGCTTTTAGCGGTTGGGAATTTTATTCATAACCATTGCTGGGCGCGCACCGATGGAATAAAGGCGGCGCATAATGAAAATATCACCGCCATTGCCGGCATGACCATCGAAGTCGCTGCCGATAGCGAAAATCGCAGCCTAACTTTTAAAAAGGCAGGAAGCAAATTTGCCTTAGAGGAGGTTGTTCCCACCGGCATTGACGCCAATCAAATTTATGACCGCATCATCACCGCTAAAAATGAGGGTGCTACATCAATTACCTTAACCGGCCTCGAGGCCACCGTGTTTAATCAGGCCGTGCAAAATCCTTTGCAAATTTTGGGCGTGGAAAATAATGCCAAATTCCAGCCAGTCTATGCTTCCTATGATCCAGCCTGCTGGTTCTTCTTCGCAGGAGGCATTAGTGCCATCACCTTCTGTCTCTGCCGCGAGAGGGAAAAAGCGGTTGGCGCCCGTTTGGCTGCTAACCGTCAGGCGCAATTGGTGCATTAATTATTTAGGCAGCATTTTTTCCAAAGCTTCGCCACTAAGCAGGCAATAAATCCAGCCCGGCTCCATGCGCGCGCCCCATTTTTTGTAAAGGGGCAGGGCGGTTTCATTTTTTTCCTCGGCGAACCAACTGATGTAGGAACGGTTGTGGTCTTTCACATATTGCGCCGCGATGCCCATTAATTTTTTGCCTAAACCTTGTTTGCGGTATTCCGGCATTACATAAAGTCCCGGCACAAACACGCCACCTTCGCCGCGGTAAATGGAAAAATTTTCATAGAACAAGATAAAGCCGGCAATTTCGCCCTTTAACTCGGCCAGATGGCAATGCACGGTTTTATTTGAATCGAACAACCCTTTGGCAAGCTTTTCGGTGTTGGCGCCGGAATCATAGCCGTCATGGGCGGCCAATTCATGCGCCATGCGCGCTAGGGCCTCTAAATCGCGCTTTTCATTGCGAATCGGGCGGATAACAAGGGCAGGGGTGAAATTCATGGCAGGAAAATAGCAGAATTAAAGGGGTTTTCCTAGATTGCCTTTTAACCGGGCTTACTATATAAAGCTCCCTTGCTCCTGAATAAGTATTTCTACCTAATCTTATCGCGGGGTGGAGCAGCCCAAGGTGAGGCCGGAAGGCCGAGCCGTTCTTCTAGAAAGAACCAGGCTGCTTTATAATCGCTGGGATTTTTTATCGCGGGGTGGAGCAGCCTGGTAGCTCGTTAGGCTCATAACCTAAAGGTCGGAGGTTCAAATCCTCCCCCCGCAACCACCCTATGCCTTCAGCTTCGGGTGGCTTACGCCAATTAAGAATTTTAAGGAGCGTTACGACTATGTCCGACCTTCTAAGCTTGCTTAACGAAGATAATCCCCTTCAACCGACTCTTGCGAAATCGAAGCAGGGCTGGCTGTGGGTGGCCAGCGTTTTGATCGGCTGCACTATTTGCGTGCCGGTTTTTTTCATGGGCGCGCAAATGGGGGCGCAGCAGGCTTTTTGGCCTTTTGTCGCCGCCTGTTTTTTAGGCGGGATTTTAGCGACCGCTATCGCCATTGCGACCGGCATTATCGGCCAGCGCACGGGATTGCCGACGGCCATGCTGGCGAAAATCGCCTTTGGGCATAGGGGCTATATTCTGGCCAACGCCGCGATGGTTTTAGGCGCGATTGGCTGGTTCGGCATTCAAACCGCGATTTTTTCGGGGGCGTTTTTAAAACTCTCTATGCAAGTATGGGGAATCGAATTCGCCCGGGTGCCTGTTATTCTTGTAGCGGGCTTGTTGATGTCATCCACCGCCGTTATCGGCTTTCGCGGGCTTGGCAGGCTTAGCTATATCGCAACGCCGCTTTTAATCGTTTTGCTGATTTTGCCGCTGTATGTTTTTGCGCGGGATGGGCTGCTGGCCGGGGTTTCCGCCCATGTGCCTGCTGCGCCGCTTGCCTTTGGCACAATGGTGGCGATGGTGGCGGGCGCCTATTCCTTCGCCAGCACCATGCCCGATGTTACGCGCTTTATGCGCAACAGCAAAGAAACGGTAAAAGGGCTGATCGCCAATTTTACCCTGGCCTATCCGGTTTTGCTGATAGTAACCGGCGCTTTGGCCATTGCTGGCAATGAAAGCGATTTCATGCAAATTATGCTGAATTTGGGCTTTGGCAGCTTGGCTATTGTTGTGCTGTTCCTGGCTACCTGGACAACCAACGACACCAATGTTTATTCCGCCGCCGTTTCCGGGAATGTTTTTTTGCCGCAATTCCAGCGCTGGCAATTGGCGGTGGGGGCGGGCGTGCTTGGCACCTTCGCCGCTATTTTCGGAATTTTTGAGCATTTCATGGAGTGGCTGATTTTTTCGGGCAATCTTTACGCGCCCATGGCCGGCGTCTATGTGGCCGATTATTTTCTAAACCGCCAGCGCTATGAAAAGTTGGGCGATGTTCCCGCTTTTCATGTCAAGCAGCTAGCCGCCTGGGGCATTGGCCTGGCGGTTGGATTATCGACGACCGACAAATCCAATATGGGCTTGGAGCTATTTAGATTAACCACCGTGCCCATGCTGGATGCGCTGCTGACGGCGGCTCTGGCGCTTTTCTTGCTGACGCGCCCAAGCCGCCGCTAAGGATTTTTTACGCCAGTTCTTTATGCAGCATCCAGTGAATGGCCAGGGCGGGGGCAAGAACAATGAATAATAAGAAGAACCGGACATTCATAAAGAATTCCAGCACTAAGGGCGTCAAGGTTGCGGCATCGGTGTGAAACCAGGTGCTGGCAAGGCCGGTCCACATCGCCCAGCCATTAACGGTCGCCCATCCCATCAGCAAAGTAAAAGCGATGCCGATGACAAAAGTTTTAAGTAAAAAATTACGCACCAGCCGTAAATTTTTTGCATTCATAATTGTATCTCCTTTCGAAGTTTTACGATGAAACAAATCCTTTATCCGCTTTATATAGCACATTTGATCTAACCTTGCTGCGCTGTTAGGCCACCGGTAGCAAAAGCCGCTTTATTTCTCATGGAAAAGAAAGACATAGGGGAATTTCGGGCAAATCTTAAGGGTAATAAAGGTTAATAATAGCCCTTCTTTAGCCTATCCGCCAAGTCCCTTGCTTTTCTTCAGGTTTTCTGTGTATAAAAGCGCTTGAGACTTAAGCTACTCGTTGCCTGCAAGCTGCTATTTCCTAGATTTAGCGTCTAGCGGTTAAGAGGGGGAAGTAATTCCTTTGCTTAGCTCGGCCCCCGGTCAATGTCGGCCGTGGGCATCACTACGCTATGATAGGAGATCTATAATATGGCGACTGGTACCGTAAAGTGGTTTAACGCCACTAAAGGCTATGGCTTCATTCAACCTGATGATGGTGGCAAAGATGTGTTCGTTCACATCACTGCTTTGGAGCGCGCCGGCATCAAAAATTTGCTGGAAGGCCAAAAGGTAAGCTTTGAATTGGCAAGCGAAAAGGGTAAAACCTCCGCCGTCAACTTGAAAGTTGCCGCTTAATTGATTTAAGCGATTAAGAATAAAAACCCCTTCGTGGAAACGCGGAGGGGTTTTTTTGTTGGGGATTAGCGGGCGCGAGAGTTGGCGTGGACGTGCTGAGCTGCGGCGGCAGAGATATTTTTATGATGCCCTTTGCCGTCGGATGGGTGGTTGTCATTGGTGGCGTGTTTATCCGGCTGAGCGCGGAGGGTGGCCATCACCACTTCCCAGGCGGGGCGGGAGAGTTTGGTATTTCCATGTTTACAGTTCTCGAGCTTAGGCACTGTTAAATTTACCCCTTTAACTTTTAATGGAGGAATAATTTTAATAAGTGATATGGCCCCTAGCCCCTTTTGTTTCATTAAATCAAGAAATTGCTGATGCTCTTTATCTGTTAATGGATCAGGTTGTGTACGCAGGGCATCCATTACCAATTCCCAGCAAGGACGGGTTAATTTAATTCCGTATTGCCAACACCCTGCAATTTTGGGGCCAGTTAAGTCTGTTGCTTTAGCTTGTTTCTGGGGAATAAGTTCAAGAATCGCACGTCCTCCCAATCCTTTTCTATGAGCTAATTCAACCAACTGTTGATGTTCTTCATCAGTTATTGGATCAGGTTGCTCACGTAGGACATTCATCACAATATCCCAGTGTGAGCGGATGGGCTTAATTCCATATTGCCAGCTTGATATTTTGGATGCATTTAAACCCACCGCATTAGCTTGCTTCTGAGGAATAAGCTCAAAAATTGAACCTCCTCCCAGTCCTTTTTTCCTCATCAGTTCCATTAGTTGCTGATGCTCTTTGTCTGTTAATGGATCAGGTTGTTCACATAGGGTGCGCATTACTAGTTCCCATACAGGGCGCTCAAGTTTTGTATTTAATTTCTTAGAAGCCTCAATATTATGGCCTTTCAAATTCAATTTTTTAGACTCTTGAGATGGGATAAGGCTAAAAAGCGCATGACCGCCTAATCCTTTTTGCTTCATTAAATCAAGAAATTGTTGATGCTCTTCATCAGTTATTGGATCGGATTGTTTACGCAGAGCATCCATTACCAATTCCCATTGAGGGCGGGTTAATTTGGTTCCTTTGTTAAGGGACCCTCCGATATGATGTTCAGTTAGATTTACTACTTTGGCTTGTTTTGGTAGGATAAGTTTAAAGATTGCCCGTCCTTTCAATCCTTTTTTATTTGCTAACTCAACAAACTGCTGATGTTCTTTATCAGGTAATGGATCTGATTGCTGGCGCAGTACATCCATCACCAATTCCCAATGAAGGCGGATTAATTTAGTTCCCTCTCGCCAACATCCTGCCATTTTGGCTTCGGTTAAACTTACTGCTCTGGCTTGTTTTCGTGGAATAAGTATAAAAGTTGCCTGTGGTCCTAATCCTTTCTTCATTGCTAATTCAAGTAACTGTTGATGTTCTTGGTCACTTACCCTTTCCTTTTTTGGTTGATCAGGTTGCTGCTGTAAGAGTTGCATTACTAATTCCCAGGCTGAACGTTTCAACCTAATGCCCCTATGTATACAGGCATTAATTTTACTTTGCTTTATATTTAATGCTTCAGCTTCTTTTGGAGGAAGAAGTTTAAAAATTAAATACGCTCTTAGGCCTTTTTTCTCTGCCAATTCCAATAACTGCTGATGTTCTTTATCCGTGATTGCATTTGGCTGCTGTCTTAATATATCTACTACTACCTCCCAAGCAGGGCGTTCTAGCTTGGTGCCCCTCTTGCAGATTGCTATTTTATTAACTGTTAAATCCGCTGTTTTCGCTCGCTCTGACGGAATAAGCTCAAAAAGCGCTTTAGCTCCCATATCTTTTTGAGCCATCAACTCCAGCAACTGCCTATGCTCCTCATCACTCACCACATCCCGTTGACTGGCGGCAATAGCAGCGGCAGTTTGCCGGTTAAAGTTGCGCACCTGAGACAGACTAACGAAGGACTCAACCTTGCCAATGCCGGGAATATGGCGCCCTCCGCTACGAGGGGCGCGTTCAATATCATCATCCAATTCAATTTCTTCTTCGCGTGGTTTGCGCCCTGCGCGGTATACAGCGCTCCGGCCCTCAAGAAGCTGAATAAAGGTGACAGCGTTTGCTAGGGCACGGTCACGATTGCCTTCATTGAATTTATCTTCGCTTGGCGCGCCAAAATAAAGAATCGTATCAATCAGTACCAAACCGGTAGGCTCGCCGGTTTTTGGGTCAAGATAACGCCGCCCGCCGCGCCCGGCGATTTGAGATTTGTCCACTAATGAACCGCGCGTATAATCAAAAATACATTTTAAGGGCGGATGGTTCCATCCGGCTTTGAATTTTTCATCGCCAACCACCGCCATATATTTAGGCGGGACTTTTTGGCCGGTTTTTTCGTCGATATATCCCATATAATCACGCAAGCGGCGTTCTTGTTCTTTGGGCGACATGTTAGAATGGATAGAGACTGCTACGCCTAACATGCCGCGTTCTTTGGCTAGCTTAGCCAAATCAGGATGAGCATTTAAATCTTTGGCAACATCATCGGCAAAGGCGGTGCCATTCACATAAAACGCCGCCACCATCTTGTGCAAAGGCTGGCCAGATTCCAAATCTTTCCCAGTGGCGAAGTGGTCGATAACAAATTTTTTCCAGCCATCTTCTTTGGTGCCGCTATCAACCCGGATCAGATATTCCTGCGGACGGATATATTCACATAATTCACCGCTTTCCACGCCCGCCATCATGGATTTTTCATGAAGCTTATGCTTATAGGTGCGCTCAACCGTTTTTTCATCGTCGTAACGGGAGGTGGCGGTGACAGCTAAGCAAAAAGCCTGCGGCGAATCGGCATCCGGATGGTCTAGGCCATTACCATTGCCGGTATGTAGGGCGCGGGTGACCTCTTCCCGGCGGTCGGAGGTGTTTTTATGCGCTTCGTCGGCAATATGAATATTGATTTTAGCTGGGTTGATTTGCCCGCTTTCAACCAAGTCGATCCAAGAATTATAGGTGATAATGGTAACCGGTTTGCCTAATTCTTTTTTACCATCCCCATAAACCCCAATCATGCCGGGGCGCTTTAGAATGGGTGCGTAATCTTCGACTTCAGCTTTGGTTTGGTGGAGTAGATTAGTGGTTGGCACTACAATAAAACTTACCAGCTCTTCAGCTTTTCCGTCTTTTTCCGCTTCGCTATAGGCCGATTGCAAAACGGCGGCAAATTCTGCGGTTTTACCTAAGCCAGTGGCATGATCATAAAAACCGATCCGGCGGTCATTGAGAGGGATTTTAGGATCGGATATGCGGTCAACCAGCGCCTGTGCCGCTTCTTTTTGTGTGGGGCGGAAAGGGGTGTGGCGGTCAAAGCCACCGACAAAACTCTGCCCGGTGCGCGCATCTTGGCCGCGTGTTAGCAGCATCCGCCGCAGGCCGCGATCGATGTATTTTAAAGTCTGTTCGGCTGGAATTACCTCATGCCGATGTTGTTTTGCGATTTTGACCACTCTTTTGCCCTAAGCCATTGATTTTGGAGGAATCTATCAAAGATCTAAGAGGTTGTCAACCTTAGAGAAACAAAGAAAAACCCCCGGCGCGAAGCCAGGGGCCAAGGTGATGCAAACTGTTATGGCCGAATCGTTACCCCAGTCTAAACAATAAAACTCTACCGAACCGGAAGTTTCTTATTTTAAACTTGTTGCAGCAAATTTAAGAGCTGAATGTTTTTAACGCCGCTGACGGCGTCCAAACCGGCAAAACCTTTTTGCTGCAGTAAGCGTTGCGTAATATTGTAAATATCGGTGCCCGAATTATTCGGGTTGAACAAGCTATCGGCATTTTCAATTTTTTGCCGCTGCAAAACCACCTCGCGGGCGACATTAAGTTCTTCATTGGCTTGGGCACGCTGGGCCAGGCCATATTGCTCCACCGTCGTGCTGGCATTGGTGACCGATGTTAAAGAAGTGGTGGCGGCCGCGGCGCTGGAAAGATTAAGCGAGCTTAGTCCCAAATTCAACTTATCCAGAGTGGTGTTTACATCCCCTGCCGTGCTTAAGGTCCGGTTGCTGCCGACGCCGGCCGCCTTGATTTGCGCCAGCAAATCGCGCGCCTGGCCATCTAAAACGGCGCGTTCGCCGGTGCCGATGGTGGCGCTGGCGGCTTGCTCGACAATGTCGCGCAGTTGCGAAAGCTTCGAGCGTAAATTTTCAATCGTGTCTTGGCTGTCGTTCGAATCGGATTGAGTGGCAACAGCCGCGGAAATTCCATTCACTAATTGATTCGTTGTAACGCCATTACGGCTGCCAAAGGCCAGTTCAATCTCTCTTAAAGAGGTAACAGAAAAGGCTAGCGGCCCTTCGGTGCGGGCGCTTTTCAGTTGACGCGTCGGCGGCGCCAACGCATAACCGTTGGAGTTGACGCTTGTAATCATTTTCCCCTTTACCCAATAGCTTTTATTGGCCTTTTTGGCCTTACGTATATTGTCGCGCAGAATGCTTTAAGAAAGGGTTAAACAGTTCTTTAATGGAAATGACATAAACATTGAATTTCAAAGTCTTAATTAATAACTAGCGTGCCGGAGATATGAAAAAATAGCTAAAATTTTAGCTATCTCGCTTGGCTGATTTGCGCGGGCATTTGCGGGGCTTCTTCCCACCCGCCGCCCAGCGCCTTATAGAGCGCGATTAAATTCAATGTAGCTTGCTGGGTGCTGACCGCCAATGCATCGCGCGAGGCGTTTAGTTCACGCTCTGAATCCAGCACGCTTAAAAAATCGGTCAGGCCTTGTTCATATAATTGTTTATTTAAAGATGTGGTGCGCTGGTTGGCGATGACGGTGTCGGTAAGCGCGCCGCGGCGCTCCAATTCCTTGCTGTAGGAAGCAACCGAAGTTTCAACATCGGCGAAGGCTTGAAGAACGGTTTTTTCATAAAAACTAAGCGCTTGTTCCTGGCGCGCGGTTTGCGCCTTGATATTGTTGCGGATACGCCCGGCGTCAAACACATTCCATACCACCCCCGGGCCAACCGAAAAAGCGCGGCTGCCGAAATCAAATAAATTGCTGGTGCGCTGCGATTGCAGGGCAAAAGTACCGGTTAAGCTAAAGCGCGGAAACCAATCGGCGCGCGCCACGCCGATACGTTCCGATTCGCCCTCCAGCGCACGCTCCGCCTGGCGGATATCGGGGCGCCGTTGCAATAAATCGGAAGGAAGCCCGGCCGGAATAACGCCATCGGCTTCCGGAATAGGCTGTTTTTGCTGCAATTCAAAATCAATTACGCCCGGCTGTTTGCCCAGCAAGACCATTAAATTATTGCTTTCCTGCTTAAGGGCGGCCTCTAATTGCGGGCGCTGTGCCTCTAGTCCGCTTAACAGGGCTTGCGCCCGCGTGCGGTCGGTATCGGGCGACAGGCCAACTTCCACCCGTTGCGTGGTTAAATCCAAAGTTTTTTTCGCGGCATCGATATTGTTGGCGTTCAAATCCAGGCGTTTTTGCAACGAGCGAATATTCACATATACTCGCGCCACTTCGGCCAGCATGCTTACCATGGTATTGCGATAGGCTTCCTCCGCCGCTTTGGCGTCGGCGCGGGCGGCGGCCAAGGCGCTGCGGTTTTGCCCAAAGAAATCCAATTCCCAAGACGCATCAAAACCGGCCGAATATAGGTTGGTGACTTGCCCCGAAGTGGCGCCCGAGCCGCTGAAAGCGTTTTCGCTGCCGCGGCGGCGCACCGCAGCGCCGGTGGCGTCGATCGTGGGAAATAAATCGCCATACGCAATATTGCTGACGGCGCGCACTTCGCGGATGCGGGCTGCGGCGATTTTTAAATCAAGGTTGCTTTTAAGCGCCTGATCCAGCACGCGGGTCAGGACGGGGTCTTCAAAGCTTTCCCACCATTTTTCCAATTTTGCGTGAGAGATTTTTATTTCAGGCGGAAGCTTTTCGCTGAAGTTTTTGGGTGTATTGACGTCGGGCGCAAGCCAATGAGGCGTGAGCGAACAAGCACATAGCAAAAAAACGGCAAGAAAACAAAAGCGCATGAAAGCTTTATTGCATATTTTACTGCCCCTGGAAAAGGAGTAAGATCGTTCCTATATTTATTTTCAACAAGGAACGATCATGCGCGCCACCATTTTCTTCAGCCTTATTCTAGGAGCCAGCCTGATGTTTTCAACTTCCCGCCTTAATGCTGCCCCAATTCCCACCGCCATTCACCGCGCGATTACCCAAGAAAGCGATTGGTTGAATGTATCGCGGCCGCTTAAGCCGGAAGATTTGCAAGGGCGCATTATTCTGCTCGATTTTTGGACTTTCTGCTGCATCAATTGCATTCACGTTATTCCCGATTTGCAATATTTGGAACACCGTTTTGGCGATCAATTAACGGTGATCGGCGTGCATTCCGCCAAATTCGCCAATGAAAAAGACGCCGAAAATATCCGCTCGGCCATATTGCGCTATGGCATTGAGCATCCCGTGGTGAACGACGCCAATTTCCGTATCTGGCAAAGCTTTGCCGTGCGCGCCTGGCCGACCTTGGTGTTAATCAATCCTCAAGGCAAAATTGAAGATGTTTTTTCGGGCGAAGGTAACCGCGCGGCCATCGAGCATGCGGTTGAAAACCTGATCGCCAAAAACAGCCGGGCTTTAAATAAATCCTCCTTGCCGCTGGATTTGGAAAAAAACAAAATGCCGAAAACGGTTTTAAATTTCCCCGGCAAATTAATTGCCGCTGAAGGCGGGCTGTTTATCAGCGATTCCGGCCATCACCGGATTTTATTCACCAATCCCAATGGCGGTATTGAAAAGATAATCGGCAGCGGCGTTGAAGGTTTTAAAGACGGCCCCGCCGATCAGGCGCAATTCAAAAGCCCGCAAGGTTTGCTGGTAAAAGACGGTATCTTATATGTGGCTGATACCGGCAATCATGCTTTGCGCGCGGTTGACTTGAAATCGGGTCAAGTCGCCACCTTGGCCGGCACAGGCGAACGCGGCGGCTATAGAGAGCCAAGCGGCCCAGCTAAATTAACGGCCCTAGCTTCGCCGTGGGATTTGGCGCTGTTTCCAAGCAGTGATGAAATCACCATTGCTAATGCGGGCAGCCATCAATTATGGACTTATAATATCAAAACCAAAGCTTTGCGCATTTTCGCCGGCAATGGCCGTGAATCGATTGATGATGGGATTTATCCCAGCAATTCCTTATCGCAGCCAAGCGGGCTTTCAGTATTTGGCGATCAGTTATATTTCGTTGATTCTGAAACCAGCTCGCTTCGCGTTATTGATAAGAGAGGCAATATCACAACCTTGATCGGCAGCGGCTTGTTTGATTTCGGTTTTAGGGATGGCAAACAGGGCCAGGCGTTATTGCAGCATTCGCTGGGTTTGGCGGCGCTGGAAGATGGCGTTTATATCGCCGATTCCTATAACCACGCCATCCGCAAATATGATTTTAAAACGCGTGAAATTTCCACCATTCTCGGCAATGGCAAACGCGGCGAGTTGAATGAGCCGAATGCGGTGATCGTATCCGGCAATGAATTACTGATCGCCGATACCAATAACCAGCGCCTCTTACGCTATGATTTGGCCAGTAAAAAGGCGGCGGCATTTAACGTCATGCCAAAGGCGGCGCCGATTGCCTTGCAAGACCCCAAAACTTTGCCGAATTTAATCGCCGCTTCCCCAGCCGCCGTCAAAGGAGGCGCCGAGATTATGCTGGGTTTGCCGAGGGGCTGGAAAATCAATGAGGAAGCCCCCTCGCGCCTGGTTTTATTTGAGGGCAATAAGGCGGTTGCTGAGTATAATCTAGCGCAATTAAAACAAAAGAAAATCGCTTTACCGGCCTTAAAAGACGGTACTTACCGTCTGCAAGGCACGCTTTATTATTGCGAGGACAAAGATGGGGCTTTGTGCTTAATTGGCAGTGTTGATCAGCCTTTGACTGTGAATGATAAAAGCCAAGAAAGCCTAACAATACCTTTGTTGACAGGGGCAAAAGGCTAATATTTTCTTTTCGTCATTCCCGCGAAGGCGGGAATCCATGGCGCCGTGTGATAGGTGGATCCCCGCTCATCAGGGGATAACAAGTTTTTTATTTAAAACGCAATCGCCATATTGGTGGCGCGGATTTTTTCACCATGCTGGGTGCATTCAACGCGGGCAAGGTCAACAAAGATATTCGTAATCGTTTCCGGCGCCGGCAATTTTTCAGGGTTTTCGCCCGGAAAAGCTTCGGCCCGCAAATCGCTTTGGAAAATGCCGGGATTGACGATATTCACGCGGATCGTGCTGTTTTCGGTTTCGGCGGCATAAGTTAAGGCAATGCTTTCCATCGCCGCCTTGCTGATCGAATAGCTGCCCCAAAAAGCCGGGTTGAATTCAGTAACGCCGCTGGTCGTGAAAATCACGCGGCCCGAACCTGAGGCCAGCAAGCCATTATGAAAAGCGCGGATCAGGCGGTAATTGGCGGCTGCATTCAGCGCCATCACTTGGGCGAATTCGCGCGGCTTGATGTCTTGCACCGGAGTAAGCGTGCCCAGCATCGCGGCATTGCCGACCAGAATATCGAGCTTGCCGAATTTTTTGGAAATTTGCACCGCCAGCTCGTCAATTTTATCATGTTGCGTTAAATCAAGCGGCGCCAGGGTGGCTTCGCCCCCGGCGGCTTGCACTTTGTCATCCACTTCTTCCAAAGCCTCGGCGTTGCGCGCCACCAAAATAAGACGCGCCCCTTCCACGGCGAAACGCTCGGCCAAGGCGGCGCCCAAGCCGCGGGAGGCTCCGGTAATTAGGGCAATGCGCCCGGCCAGTCTCTTTTTCATGCTTTAGCCTTCTCGGCAAAGAGGGGAAGGGGGGCTGTTACCTGATTTTGCTCATCGGTCAGATTAATGGCGTACTCGCCGGTGAAACAAGCATCGCAATATTGCGGCATATCTTTATTGCGTTTGACTTCGCCAACGGCGCGGTAAAGCCCATCGATCGAAATAAAGGCCAGTGAATCAACCCCCAGAGCTTGTTGAATTTCCGCCACTGAATAATTTGCCGCCACCAATTCGGTGCGGGTTGGCGTATCGATGCCGTAAAAACAGGAATGGGTGATGGGCGGCGAGGCGATGCGCATATGCACCTCTTTAGCGCCGGCGGCCCGCACCATATCGACAATTTTTTTCGAGGTGGTGCCGCGCACAATCGAGTCATCCACTAAAATCACCCGTTTTCCCGTAATTTGATTTTGATTGGGGTTATGTTTCAGCTTCACGCCCAAATGGCGGATTTTGTCGCTGGGCTCAATAAAGGTGCGCCCAACATAATGGTTGCGGATAATCCCTAATTCAAAGGGAATTTTTGCAGCTTGCGCGTAACCAATTGCCCCCGGAACGCCGGAATCGGGCACCGGCACCACCACATCGGCCTTGACCGGCGCTTCTTGCGCCAGCACCGCGCCGATTGCTTTGCGCGCTTCATACACGCTTTTATTTTCAACTTTGCTGTCGGGCCGCGCGAAATATACATATTCAAAAATGCAAAAACGCGGGGAAACTTTTTGAAAGGGAAAGTAAGATTGCAGGCCGGTTTCATCAATCACAATCAATTCACCGGGGCCAATGTCGCGCAAATAGGCGGCGCCAATAATATCAAGCGCGCATGTTTCCGAAGCCAGAACATAGGCGCTATCCAATTGCCCCAATACCAAGGGGCGCACGCCATGCGGATCGCGCACGCCCATTAGGCCGTCCTTGCTTAGCGCCACAAAAGAATAAGCGCCTTCGATTTTCCGGCAGGCTTCGATCAGCTTGTCCTTAACGGTGGGCTGTCCGCTTAAGGCCATTAAATGAATCACCACTTCGGTGTCGCTGGTGGATTGAAAGAGCGAGCCGCTTTTCACCAATTCGCGCTTGATCGTCATAGCATTGGTTAAGTTGCCGTTATGCGCAATCGCCAAGCCGCCAAAATTCAAATCGGCATAAAGCGGTTGCACATTGCGAAGGCCGGCGCCGCCGCAAGTGGCATAGCGCACATGGCCGATCGCCACATCGCCCGGCAAAGATTGAATGACTTTTTCAGCGCCAAAAATATCGCCGACATGCCCAGCTTCTTTATGGGCGTAAAATTGCGCGCCGTTGCGCGTGACAATCCCTGCCGCCTCTTGCCCCCGGTGCTGCAAGGCATGCAGCCCAAGCGCCGCGTGCGCAGCGGCATCGGGCGTGCGGTAAATGCCGAAAATTCCGCATTCTTCTTTCAGCTTGTCATCGTCAAAAGGATGGGTGGTGAAATTGTAGGGCATTTTACCGTTTAAAAAACTAGCTCATCCTGAGCTTGTCGAAGGATGAGCGATTTTTATACATAGGCTCATGGTTCGACAAGCTCACCATGAGTGGATTATAGTTCCCCTTGCTTATAGGGCTTTTTTTGTTTTTTTTCACCTGATTTTTGCGCCTTTTTTTGATCTTCTTTTGCTATTTTTCCGATTTCATCCTCTAAATTGGGAAGAGAGGCGTCATCTTGCAAGAAGGAACCGCTGATAAAGTGCTTGGCGCCATCGGTGGCCGCCGCGATATAGGGTTTGGTATAGGCATCCCGCAGCCATGCGGGCTGATCATCGCTAGCGGGGAAAATTTGGGTAGCCGCAAAATACATCAAACACACAATCGCTGCCCCCCTGGCGCAGCCGAAAAGAAAACCCAGCGAGCGGTCGGCCGAATTAAGTGCGCTTTTGCGCAAAAAGCCGCAAGTTAAATGGCTGATGATGGATGTTAAAATTAATGCGCCGCCGAAAAGGGTCAGGGCGGTTGCAATTTGCGCCCAAATACCCTCGCCAAGCCAGTCTTCCATCAAAGGCAAAAGCGGGGCATAGCCCAGGGTTAAGGCGAAAAACGCCACCACCCAGCCCAATATCGAAAACATTTCCTTGGCAAAGCCGCGCATGCCGCCAAGCAGGGCGGAAATCAGCAGCACAGCAATAACAATCAAATCGCCCCCGGTAAAAAGACTTTCATTCATGGGGGTTGTGTAGCAGAAAGAGTTAGGCTTGTCTAACCCGCCAGTCTTTGCACTTTTTTCAACGCACCGCGCCCCAATTCACCCAGCAAATCGCGCACATCTTCGATGGCGGTTAATTGCATATCGGGGTTACGGGTGAATTTGCCGCCGGGAATAAGGGCGGTTTTAAAACCAAGCTTGGAAGCCTCTTTAAGGCGCGCCTCTTGCTGCGCTACACGGCGCACTTCGCCGGTTAAGCCGATTTCGCCAAACGCCACGGTGGTTGAGGGCACCGCCATGCCAGATACGGCCGAGATAAGCGCCGCCGCTACCGCCATATCGGCGGCAGGTTCATTAATGCGCAAGCCGCCCGCGACATTCAAATAAATATCATGCATGGATAAAGAAACACCGGCCCTGGTTTCCAGCACGGCTGTCACCATCGCCAGGCGCCCCGAATCCCAGCCCACCACGGTGCGCCTGGGCGTGCCGAAGGAAGTAGGGGCGACCAGCGCCTGAATTTCAACCAAAACGGGCCTAGTTCCCTCCATGCCGGCAAAAACGCAAGAACCGGAAACATCGCCCTTTCTTTCCGCCAGAAACAGGGCGGAGGGGTTGGCGACTTCGCTTAACCCCTCGGTCGTCATTTCAAAGACGCCGATTTCGTCCGTAGGGCCAAAGCGGTTTTTGACCGCGCGGAGCAGTCTGAAATGATGCCCGCGCTCGCCCTCGAAATAGAGTACGGTATCAACCATATGCTCTAATACTTTTGGCCCCGCAATCATGCCTTCCTTGGTGACATGGCCGACCAAAAATAAAGTAAAGCCAATGGCCTTGGCCAGGCGGATAAGTTCCTGCGCACAGGCGCGCACTTGCGCCACCGTGCCGGGCGCGGAATCCAGCGCATCGAAATACAAGGTTTGAATAGAATCAATCACCACCACAGCGGGCGGGTTCGGGCCATCAAGCGAAGCCAGAATATCGCGCAAATTGGTGGCCGCCGCCAATTCCACCGGCGCATCCGCCACATTCAGACGCCGCGCCCGCAGGCGGATTTGCGCCAAAGATTCCTCGCCCGAAATATATACAGCGCGCTGTTTGCGGCTTAAAGTTGCAGCCAGGTGCAATAGAAGCGTCGATTTCCCAATCCCCGGATCGCCGCCAATTAAAATGGCGGAAGCGGAAACAAGGCCACCGCCGGTAACTCGGTCAAGTTCCGCCATGCCGGTTAAAACACGTGGCGGTTCAGGCGTTGAAACCGAAAGCTCGGTGAATTCAATTTTTTTGCCGCCCTTAATTTGCCGCGCGCGAGGCGAAGAGGTGGCAGAACTTTGCGATATCTCCTCCACCAACGAATTCCACGACCCGCACGCCTCGCACTTGCCCGCCCATTTCGAATGAGCCGAGCCGCACGCCTGACAAACATAGGAAGTGGAAGATTTGGCCATGGAGGGAGTATAGCCAAATGTTCTTGTTTTGTCTAAAGGAAGTTTTATCAACAGAATCGTTTCCCAATAAGAAAATATATGATATAGTCGGCCAGAATTAGGAAAGAGAATGAACCGTTTAAATCCACTGGATAATCCCGAAATCAGCACCTTGCCCAGCGGCATGCAAGTGGCGACATTGCATTTGCCTTGGTCGCAAACCGTGGATATGAGCCTGACTATCAAAAGCGGCGCTTATGATGACCCTCCCGGTAAAGAGGGAATGGCGCATTTGTTAGAACATTTGCTTTTTTCGCGTCATAAATATGAAAGAATCGAAAATTTAGGCGGCGAAGTTGGAGCTTTTACCACCAATATACGTATTAGCTATGAACTAAAATGCGTAGCTGCGCAATTTTCAGCGATTTGGGCGCCTTTTCTTTTAATGCGGGCGAATCCTGATTTTAGCTCTGAAAATTGTGCCCATGAGAAAGTGATTATCGACGATGAGCGCGATGTTGATAGAAACAAACAACTCTCTTTGGAAATAATCCGCTTAAGCGAAGCTATTGCCTGTGGTTATACAGGTTTTAAAGAGCCCATTATCGGCTCCCGTGAAAGCGTTGATGCTATCACACCCGCTGATTTACAGATTTTTTATAACACCCATTCTGTCGCCGCTAATCAAATACTAGTTGCGGTTGGCAAGCTAACTCATGCAGAAGTTTGTGATTTGGCCAGTGAAATGGGGGATCATATGCCCAAAGGGCCTTTGCCTCAAAAGGTGCGGCCAAAATATGAATTCCGGCCGACTGCGCACATTTTTCTGACCGAAGAAAGACATCAAGTGGGAATAAGAATAGTTTTTTCGGCGCCCGCTAAAAAGCAAGATTACGGGGCCTATGTGGCTTATGGTCTATACGCTTCTATGCTGGCGGAAGTTTTTCGTAAAGAGTTTCGCTATAATGAGGGAAGCTACGCACATCCAGAGGCCTTTTATAATGACGTGCCTGAACATGGAATAGCCACATTGTTAATAAGAGCTGAAATTCCCAATAGTAAGAAAGAAAAACTTCAACCTGCTTTGGACAAAATAATTTCCATTATTCAAAACATGCCCGCCTTAATTAATGAAAAAAGATTGACGGTGCGGAAAAGAGGTAAAGAACGTGTATATTTACAGGAATTGGAAAATATCGCAGCCCGCCGGCGGGAAATAGAGAGGGATATATTGCATACCGGAAAATACGATTCGGTAGGCGCATATTTAGCCGCATTGAATTCGGTGAGATTGGAAGATATCCGCGGTATTGCAGAAAAAGTTGCTTGCCAAGAATTCGGTTGCCATCTTGTCGGCGGTATAGAGAAGCCGCCGTTAGTTCCCAAAGCGGCAAATTTAAAAGTCACTGACGAATCGGCGCGATTGGCTTTTGGCATCACCCGTTTGCCCAGATATTTATAATTAAGCTTAAAAAGACAAGGGCGCTTTACGCCACTTTTACCGCCATTTGAATCGGGCCTTCGGCGCGGCCGTGGATGAATTGGTCGACATGGGCGTTGTTGGAACGGTCGATATCCTGCACCGGGCCGTGCCAAATGATCTTGCCTTCATAAAGCATCGCAACCCTATCGGCGATGCGCCGCACGCTGGCCATATCGTGGGTGATGGAAAGGGCGGTTGCGCCCAAATCGCGCACCAGCTTTTTAATAAGCTGGTTGATGACATCGCCCATGATGGGGTCAAGGCCGGTGGTGGGTTCGTCAAAGAAAATGATTTCCGGCTGCGCCGCAATGGCGCGGGCCAGCGCCACCCGTTTTTGCATTCCGCCCGATAATTCGGCCGGATATAAATCGGCCGCCTCGGGCGGCAGGCCGACTTGGCCCAGCAGCTTGATGGCGATTTCCTTGGCCTTACCGCGCTCCATTCGTTGCCCTTGGATCAGGCCGAAGGTGATGTTTTCCCACACCGGCAAAGAATCGAATAAGGCGGCGCCCTGAAACAGCATGCCGAATTTGTGCAAGACTTCTTCCCGCTCATGCCCGCGCATACCCATCGTTTCAACGCCGTCGATTTTGATGCTGCCCTTATCGGGAGGCACGATTCCTAAAATACATTTCAGCAAAACCGATTTGCCGCTGCCCGAACCGCCGATCACCACAACTGATTCACCTTTAGCGATATCCAAATCAAGCCCTTGCAAAACTTTTTTGGGGCCGAAAGATTTATAAAGGCCGCGGACTTCGATTTTAGGGGTGCTGGAGGAAGGCATGGCTATTGCGCGAAGAAAAATTCAGTGATGATGTAGTTAGCGATCAAAATCATGATCGAGGCCGACACCACCGCATTGGTGGTGGCCGTGCCAACCCCTTGCGCGCCGCCGCGGGAATTATATCCGTTATAGCAGCCCATCAAGGTAACGATAAAGCCGAATACCCCGGCTTTGACCAAACCGCTGAACACATCGTTGAATTGCAGAAAATCCCAGCTGCTTTTAATGTAAGAGGCGGGATTAAAACCCAGCTTGTAAACGCAAATAATAAAGCCGCCAAACACGCCGATTACATCGCCTACCAAAACCAATAAGGGCAACATTAAAAGCCCCGCCAAAATCCGGGGCGCCACCAAATATTTCATCGGATTGGTGGAAAGGGTGGTTAAAGCATCGATCTGATCGGTCACGCGCATCGTGCCAAGTTCGGCCGCCATGGCGGCGCCAATCCGTCCGGCCACCATCAAGCCTGCCAAGACGGGCGCTAATTCCCGCGTCATGGAAAGCACCACCACATTGGCGACCGCGCCTTCGGCCGAAAAACGCGCGAAGCCGGTATAGGATTGCAGGGCTAAAACCATGCCGGAGAAGGCGCAAGTAAGCCCCACGACAGGCAGCGAAAAATAACCAATATCCACAATCTGCCGCCAAAGCTGGCGCGCATAAAAGGGTGGCTGGAAAATCGAGCCGATCGCCCGGCCGGTGAATAAAGCCAGCCGTCCCGTGCCTTCTAGAAACAGGGTAAAAGTATGGCCAATCTTGGCCAGCGCCGGAACGAAAGAAGAGGTCATTTGCATCATTCGATTTATTTAGCAGGAGAGAAGGGGGAAGGCTAGGGGGTTTTGTGATTCCAGCTTGCCTTCATTGAATTGACGCGCTAGGTTCACGCCTGCCCTGCCCACGTGGCGGAATGGTAGACGCAACGGACTTAAAATCCGTCGGGCCGTAAGGCCCGTGCCAGTTCGACTCTGGCCGTGGGCACCACCCTACGCCTTCGGCTTCGGGTGGCTTACGCCTTGCTGTTATTCACAAGAGGTTTTCCATGAAAAAGCTTTCTTCCCTTCTGATCATTCTCCTCATCACCGGCTGTTCTTATGTGCAAACCGTGAAAAATTGGTGGGAGCCAACGCCGCCGGCGGCGCAAATGATGCCCAGCAAAATCAAAATCGGCTATGTGCCGGTATTGGTCAGCGCGCCTTTATTCGTGGCGCAAGAAGAAGGGTGGATTGCAGCAGAAAAATTGGATGTCGAACTGGTGCGTTATGGCTCGGGCGCGCAATTAAACCAGGGGGTATTGGCGGGCGATGTCGATGTGGTTATCGCTCCTATTACCACTTCATTAGTGGCGAAAAGCAGCGGCGTTGAATTTCCGGCGGTAGCGGCGCTCGGCGAACAGCAAATGGTTTTTGTGGCGCGCGGCGAATTCGCCACTTTGTTCAAGAATAAAAATTTCAAGCAAGCGGCCGAAGAATTACAGCATTTGG
Organism: Dongiaceae bacterium; assembly: GCA_050182275.1. Lineage (GTDB taxonomy): Bacteria > Pseudomonadota > Alphaproteobacteria > SHNJ01 > SHNJ01 > JBFXCK01. The sequence continues at coordinate 100,089 of JBFXCK010000003.1, forward strand.
CCTTGCGCAAACCCAAGATCGGCACCTTTTTGCGCGGCGGCATTACCGATATTGTCACCCGCAAATGGCTGGCGCAAACCCAAGGCATGAGCGAGGATGACGTGGAAATCATTTATTTCAACGTCGATCAAATGGAGCAAGCCTTCATGGCCGGCAATATCGACGCCGCCATTGTGTGGGAACCGATGCGCCAGATTTTAAATCAAAAAGCCCAGGGGATTTATATCATCGCCCAGGGCGAGGAATTATATCCCCGCCAGGCCGGCGTGGTGATGATGGTTAGCCGCAATATGATTCAAAAACACCCTGAAAAGGTGGAAAAACTGGTGGCGGTCAATCATCGCGCGGTTAATTTTATAAAAGAAAACCCGCAAAAAGCCGCTGTTGATTCTCATAAATATGTGGCAACCGGGCTTCTTTCCGCCGCTGCTATCGAGCAGCTAGTAACGGCAAGCACAGGCGCCTTTTTCGATAATCCCCGCGATCTTTTCGCCTCAACCGAAATTTTGCAGCAGGATATGGTGAATTACGGCACCCTGTCCGCCAAGGTGGATTTAAAGGGCGTGATCAACACCAGCTTCTATGACCGTGTAATAAATCCGGCGGTGGCGAGGAAGAATTAGCGCTCGTTTTCTTTTTGGTTTCTTGGTTTTATGGAAATATCATGAGGGCCTAAAGGAAAGATGTTAATCCGCCTCATTCCTGGAAGTGGTGGTTTGGTCGAATCTTTTACAGGATATATGCCTTTTTTCAAAAGGGTTTCTTCTAATCCTTCTGTTAATTTTCTTTCTAATTCCGTTTTTTCTGCCGGACTAAGGGAGAGAATAGCGTTTTCAATTTCTAAGCGGTCTATATCGCCTTTGTTGGTATCACGATTTTTTTCTCTGACCGCAGCAAAAGCTTCAAGGTCTTCTTCTATGGGAAGATGAATTCTTAATGTTTTTTCGCTTCCATCAGAGCTTCGAAGGCGAAATTCTGTGGACTCAGGATTTATAGTAACTGCTATGTTAGCGCGATCTTCTTTCTTGTACTTTTCAACATCAAATGTTTCTGCTGTTCCACTGCTATTAACTCCACCAGCCGCGTCGATTTGATGAGTTTGTGGTAGTAAACCCTCTATGTCTTTTAGATTTTTGCCTTTTAGAATGATAACGCCTTGGCCGGGCAATGTATGACCAGTTGTTTTTAGTCTTTCACCTAAAATAGGCAAAACATATTCTTTAATAAAAGTGTTAGGGCAAAAACGGGAAATTTTGCTTCTTGCAGATAGCCATCCTATACAGGCAAAGAGCGGTGTGGCGGTAAAAAGAGCCCGTGTTTTATTTTTTAGAGGGCTCCAATCAGCTTCCATTTGTAAAGCGCCGGTATCTGGCTGGATGGAAAAAGTAAACTGACCATTCAGGGCGGTATAAAGAAGGCCAATAGCTCTATCTGTTCGGCTTAACTCTGCTAGAGCAGCACTGGCCTTTGCCGGTAAATCTACTGTCATGTTCCTCTCTCCTTGATTTTGTTATCAGCGTTCTTGAGTGCCTAATTTTTCAAGAACTTTTGTATCAGTTCCCTTGGTGGCTTTTCCACCCAGTACCGGACAATTTTCAATGCCACCGCCTCTTTTTTTATCTTTCAGTTGCTCTTCTAATTCTTGTGTAGCCTTTTGTAAATCGGCGGTGCTCATATTGCCAAAATCCGGCATATCAGCAACGGCTTGTTTTAAAGAAGCGAGGGCTGCTTTGTCAACGTTTGTGTTTACTGCTTCAAGGCTGGTTTTATTGCCTTTACCATCATCTTCAATAATTAAAAGCTGAGGAGATGACTGGTCAGTTGGGTTTTTAGATTGATCTAAGGCCGCTTGGAAAAGTCTTTGTACGTCGGCACTTTGTACTGTCTCTATCGTAGTGACCATCGTTTGCGCTGGAGATGTTTTAGGTGTTCCTGTGCTTACATTATTACCCGATGGCAAAGAAGTTGAATCATTGATCCCTGTTTCATTTAATACTGCACCGGAATTATTGTTTTGCCCAGTACTATAAATAGGTTGTGTATGGGGGGAGCTATTATACGGTTGTGAAGTAATAATTGGTGAAGGAACAACCGGTACAACATAAGGATTTGTTCCAGTATTAGTTGGAGGTAAAGGTAGTGATTGTACAGACTGTCCACTGGAATTAATTACATCCCCCAATCCAGGCAGAGGTGGAGATTGTTGCGGAGTAGGCGGGACTGGCCGTGCATCACCAATAGGATATGTCCAAGTCCGCGGAGGTTCAGGCCTAGACTCGGTTGTTTTTATAGCCGGTATTGGAGTCGGTGCTGATATATTACTTACTATTCGCCCCTCCAACTGGACTTGATTTTGTGGAATCACCATTTGCACACTGCCGGGTTTGAGCGGCGCAAAGCGCAAATTGGCGAATGAAGCAATAATTGTTTGCGGCAGCGTCACACGCGAAGCCCGATAGATGTCGCGCGCGTTTGCGGCCATTAATTGCCGCAAGCTAGGCGGCATTTGCGCTTGGGCGGTCATTATTTGGTTACGGATTCCAACCATGTTGGCGAGGTTGCGGCTTACCATCAAATTCAGCGCCTGCATATTCAAAGCGCGGTTTGCCGGGCTTGCTAAGGCCTGCTGCAGGGTGCGCAACATTTGCGGGGGCAGGGTGATATTTTGCTGCTGCAATTTATTCATCAAAGTTTGCAAATTCTGCGATGGCGGGGCCTTGGGGTTAAGCGCCATCATCACCGCCATTTGCATGCGCGCTTGCTGCAAATTGATGATTAAAGCTTGCAATTGCTTTGCGCTGGTCGGGCTTAAATTCCCTTCCATTACGCGCGCTTGCAAATTTTGCAAAACCTTATCCAAAGCAGGGCCAATTTGTTTGGCCGCCATTTGCGCAAAAGCGAGGGGCGAAGGGGCAATCCCCGCTTTTTGCAGGCTTTCTTTCAATTGCGCGGCTGCCGCCAATTGCGGCAGGTTTTTAACGGCGTCGGGCGCAATGACCGGCTGTTTGGCGAGAGTGGTTAGTTGCTGAATCAATTGCTGAATTGCGGCAATTTGCGGCGGCGGCACGCTTTGCGGATAACGTTGCAAGTGCAAATGCGCCATCATTTGCATAATCATCATCGCCTGCACCGCGATTTGAACTTCGCGGCGCGAACGGGCGCGCTGCAAACTATCGGGCAGGCCGGCCATGAATTCATCAAGCTCGACGATGTTCAATTGCTGCTGCGCCAAAAGCGCCAGCAATTTTTCCAAATCCAATTCGGTTTCAATAGCTTCTGGCGGAGTGACATCGCCGCTTTCGCGCTGTTCTTGTTCTTTGTCCTGTTTTTCTTTCAAGGCTTTTTGCGCGGCCAGCACAGACGGTTTTTGCACCATCATGCCGCCTTCAACCGTGCCAATCCCGCCCTTGCCCAATGCCAGGAATAAATTATCATTTCCACCCGCCGCCGGGTCGGTAAAAGGAATGGCGTTAATGGTGGATTTCAAGGCAGTGCTCATGGCTGGCATTTAATCCAACTTATCGTGAAAATGCAAGCTGTTGGACGGTTAATCCCCCCACTTCCTTTTGGATATTGACACCGGGGAGGGTGTTTTCTATTGTCTCCCAATAAGAATAAAGAAATTCAGGAGATAAATCATGAATAAAATAATCGATTTTCTAGATGGCCCTAATCAAAAAACGCTTTTTGCAATCGCCATGATGCTTGGGCTAATTATTGGCCTTGCTGGCTTGCCGGTGCTGGGAATGGGGCTGGCGGCCAGTGTTGGGGGCGCCATGTTAGGAATTATTGTGGGAGGCGCTGCCGGATTTATAGGATTTTTCGGCATAGCTCCCTTAGGCATTTACCGCCGCATGCCGCCGGAAACTTTTGCCCGCCGTTATACCCAAACCCGCTCGACCAGCCGCGCCTTGGGCGCATTGGCTGGTTTGGCAGTAGGCCTGGGGGGTACGTTTTATGCAGCTAAAACTCCCTCTTCTTCAACTTCTATGGCCCATCCAATTATTAATGAAAGGGGCGGTAGATAGCTCCTGATCGGGGTTTTGTTAATAATTATAGATATATCAAGAATCGTTTAATATCATCATATTACAGGCACTTCTTTTCATTTTAAAACAACATTTCCCAGCTTTTGGTGGCGCTTGCGCGCGGGGTTTAGTATAGTCCCCGTCGACCCCAAACAGGGACCTTTGACCATAAACATCTAGAAAAGAGGATTTGTAATGCGCTTTTGTATTTTCGCCAGTTTCCTGATCGCCGTTTTGGCTTTCTCCCCAACCCCCGCTCATGCCGAAGGCATGAAGGACATGTATCAAAAACGCGCCGGCGCCGGTATGGGCATGGTGAAAGATAATAAAGATGTCATCGCTATTTACGGCCATGGCAATGCGCGCTGCAGCGATTTTTTGGAAGCGATGGATAAAAACCAAACCGCAATTGTAAAAAATTATCAAGTATGGCTGAACGGATTTTTATCGGCCTACAACACTTTGGTGTCGGCTAATGGCAATGTGGCCAATGGCAAGAAAATGGACGACATGATGGGCTGGGTCGGCAAGCAATGCCGTTCCTATCCCAGTTCCTATTTCCAGCGCGCAACAATTGAATTGCTGCGCGCCTTGGAGGCGGGGGATTTTTAATAGCCTTAAGCGCTATTCCCCCGTTCCCAATAAAGGCCCTTCTTTCATAAGAAAGAAGGCATGAAGGCAAGGAGGCCATAATGGCCCTAATTCGTTTGAGAGCGGAGACTAGTCAAATAAAAACCCCGGGTGAAATCGCCCAGGTGCAGGCTATTTCAAGCTGGATCAAGGAAAAAGCGATCACCGAAGTTGAATGTTTGGTGCCCGATATTTCCGGCATTGCGCGGGGCAAGATTTTGCCGCCGCAAAAACTGCTTTCGTCCTTGGAAGAAAACGGCCTGCGTTTGCCTGAATCGGTTTTTGTGCAAACCGTGACCGGCCAATATCCCGAAGATGAAACCGTTACCAAGGAAACCAATTCCGACGTGTATTTGCGGCCCGATCCCGTTACTTTACGTTTGGTTCCCTGGTATTCCGAACCCACCGCGCAAGTGATTTGCGATTGCGTTTATGTCGATGAAAAGCCGGTTGATCTGGCCCCGCGCGAAGTGTTGCGCAAAGTGGTGCAGCTTTACGATGATCGTGGCTGGAAACCCATCGTGGCGCCGGAGGTGGAATTCTTTTTAGTTTCCACCAACGTTGACCCCGATTATCCGTTAAAACCGCCGAAGGGCCGTTCCGGCCGCCACGAAACCGCGCCGCAATCTTATGGGATTGACGCGGTCAATGAGTTCGACCCGCTGTTCGAAGAAGTTTACGATTTTTGCGAAGCGCAGGATATTGATATCGACACGCTGACCCACGAAGCGGGTGCTGCGCAAATGGAAATCAATTTCAACCATGGCGACCCGTTAAGCCTGGCCGATCAAACTTTCATTTTCAAGCGCACGGTGCGCCAGGCGGCGATGCGCCATAAATTATACGCCACCTTCATGGCCAAGCCGATGATGAATGAACCCGGCAGCGCCATGCACATCCATCAAAGCGTGGTCGATAAAAAAACCGGCAAGAATTTATTCGCGCTGGAAAATGGCGATAATTCGCCGCTCTTTTTATCGCATATTGCGGGCTTGCAAAAATACATGCCGGAAGCTTGCGTGCTGGTGGCGCCGAACGTTAATTCCTTCCGCCGCTTGCGCCCCGATTTTGATTCGCCGATTAATTTGCAATGGGGCCGTGATAACCGCACGGCCGGCTTGCGCGTGCCCGTTTCAGGGCCGGAATCGCGCCGCCTGGAAAACCGCATTCCGGGCGCCGATGTGAACCCCTATTTGGCGATCGCCGCATCGCTGGTGTGCAGTTATCTGGGGATGGTGGAGAATTTATCGCCTTCCGAACCGGTTGAGGAAACCGCTTATAAATTCGAGCGCACCTTGCCGCTTGATTTGGTCGATGCGATCAACCGTTTCCAAGCTTCGCGCAAATTGCCCGAATTGCTCGGCAGCCGCTTTTGCACGGTTTATGCGCAAGTCAAGCAAGCCGAATACGAAGCCTATCACCGCGTGATCAGCAGCTGGGAGCGGGAGTTTTTACTTCTTAATGTGTAAATAAAAAACCCCGGCTTTTACACCGGGGTTTTTGCTAAAGCTTGAAGCCTAATTAACGCCGCGGTTTGGCTTTGCCGCCCTTAACTTTCATCCCAGGTTTTCCGGCTTCCTCCTCACGCAGGCCCATTTCGGAATCAGCCGGCGGCTGCCATTGTTGCGCCAGGCGGTTGCCTTCGTCGATGGCTTCGGGCGTCATGAATTGCATGATTTGTTCGCGGTTATGAATCGATCCGGGATAGCCGCGCGCCGCCAAAATCGTAAACCACTTATAGGAATTTACGTAATCCTGCATGCTGGCGTTGTCATGGCGCACGCCGATCATGGCGGCGTTGTATTGCGCTTCGGCGATGCCGTTTTCTGCGGCGGCGGATGACCAGCGCAAAGCCTGTTCCAAATTCATTTCCGTGCCATCGCCGCGCAGATATTGCAAGCTGACCAAATGCTGCGCCATCGGCATGCCTTGGTTGGCGGCGGCTAAGAGATAGCGGAAAGCCTCGGCGCGGTTGACGCCTACCATATGATCCTCATCATCCTGGCCCGAGCCGTTGTACAACATAAAGCCCAGGTTGAATTGAGCGTTGGCGTTGCCCTGTTCGGCGGCCTTTTGATACCATTCCATGGCTTTTTGGAAGTTGCGCTTTTTCTTATCTTGCGCGTAAGTGATGCCCATCCAATATTGCGCCACCGCCTCGCCCTTATTGGCGAAGGGCAGCAAATTGCGCCGCGCCAGATCATACTGGCCGCGTTCCAAAGCTTTTTTGCCATTGGCGATGCTGGGCTTGAAAGGCTTTGGCTTGGGTTTCGGTTTCGGCATTTCTACGGGTGCCGGTTCTTCCATAGCAGAAGTACCGGTCATAGCGGGCGGGGCGCCCTCGATATTGATTCCTTGACCCAAGGGGTTGCTGCCCGAAGAAGTCGTGCTGGTAATAGTGGTGGAAGAAGCCGGCGGAATCGGCGGCGTTGGCACGGTTAGGGGGGTGGAAGGCACAATCAGGGCGCCGCTGCTGTCAGAGGATGCCTCCGGCATTGGGGGCATTGGCGCAACCGCAACCGGCGGCGGCGGAACCGGCATCGGCGCCGATGCGGCGGATGATGGCGCGGCAAAAGGATCGAAATTAGCGGGCGGCGGCGAGCTTGCCGCCGGCGCGCTATTGCTTAAGGGATTGTATGGGTCTTGCGGATTGCCGACAGTGGGGGCATTAGGGCCAGGCAGCGGCAAAGGCTGTGTCGCAACCGGCGCGGTTGGCGCCGGGCTTGCGGCCTGGCTGGGAAAACTGAAAGCGGCTGCGATAATCACAGCGCCGAGAATAAGGGAAGGCTTAAACATGAAACTGCTACTCCTGAATAGGGCGACGACTCCCTAACCTAGCAGTAATTTGTTTAAAAACAATATACTAGCAATAAAACCCGCTATTTCCTTGGGGAATTTATGGATTTTAAGGCACGCTCGCGGGATTTAATGGCGTTTTATGACACAAACTGCTCTTGCAGCAAACGCTCTTCCAAGGGGAAGGCGGCATCAAATAACAGGGTGGCGCCGTGTTTTTTGTCTTCTTCGACCTGCACCCGGCGGACATCGCGGATTTCCCGGTCATCGGCAACGGCGCTGACCGGGCGTTTATCGGCTTCTAAAATTTCAAATGACACTTTCGCTTCGCGCGGCAATAACGCTCCGCGCCACCGGCGCGGACGGAAAGCGCTGATCGGCGTTAACGCCAGCACATTGCCATCCAAAGGAATGATCGGCCCATGCGCCGATAAATTATAGGCGGTGCTGCCGGCGGGGGTTGCGATTAATACGCCGTCGCAAATTAATTCGGGCAGGCGCACCACGCCATCGACTTCGATTTTTATTTTTGCCGCTTGCTGCCGTTCGCGGAAAAGCGAAACCTCGTTAAAGGCGAAAGATTCATGCGTTATATCGGCTACATCGCGCGCCAGCATGCGAAGTACCGGCAGCCGCACCCGCTTGGCGTTTTGCACGCGGGCGGGAAGATCGGCCGCGTTATATTGATTCAATAAAAACCCGACGCTGCCGCGGTTCATGCCGAATACGGGGCGTTCCTTGTCTAAAAAACGATGCAAAATTTCCAGCAAAAACCCGTCGCCGCCCAACGCCACGATCACATCGGCCTGATCGGGGCTGGCGGGGGAATAAAGTTTTTCCAATTCCTCCTTCGCCGCCTGGGCGGAAGGAAGGTTGGCGGCAAGAAAGGCAAAGCGCATGAAGCGCACTTTAGCGCTTGTCCGTTTAAAAATACAGGGGTAAGCGTCTTGAAGCGCGGAATTTTAAGAAGCGGCTTGGGCTACCAAATTCTTTTGCAGGGCCACGGTTGCGGCATGGGTGCGGTTGCGCACATTTAGTTTGCGGAAAATGCTGGATAAGTGAACTTTAATGGTGATTTCCTGCAAACCCAGTTCACGCGCTATTTGTTTGTTCGACATGCCCTTTAATAAATAGCGCAACACATCATATTCACGCGGGCTTAATTTTTGCGGCAAGTCATTAGCGGCGGGCGCGGCGATAAAAGGGGTTTCTTCCTCGGCCAAACCATAGGCGAATTTTTCCCCGTAATAAGGCACCCCCGCCAGGCGCGGAATGTCTTGCTGCAGGGAAGTGATCGGTTCAACCGTCAAGCCGTGCTGATTTAAAGCCGCCAGCGCTTCGCCAACAGCGGCCGATTGCGGCAACGCCACATTGGCGATCGCGCTGTTCACGCTGGCGGTTGGAGGAAGAAAAGCTTCCCAATGGCTATGCATATCCAGCACTACATAATCGGGCGGGCCCGAAGGGCTTTGGTGGGAGGCATGGCCTAAATTCGGTGCGGTAGTTACTTCGGCCTGGGGCCATTGCGTTTGCACAAAGTCGAATAAGTCCTGACAAAATGAATCATTCTGATCGGTGAGAATTAACACGCGCATGACACCCTCCGTACTTGATTTCCTTGTGAATCCCCCGGTTAACGCTTAAGCGCCAACCCTTACCCAGAAGTTTAAGCTAAGACAGGAAAAAAAGGGGAATATAGGAGTATGCAACTGTTAGTTGTATACGAAAATTTTATTTTTGGGAGGTTTATGTCACGCCTTTTGCATACTTCGGTAGGCAAGGGGTTAACGGCAGTCGGCGCAAGTGCCGATAATTTCCATGATTTGGCGCTCGACTTCAAAACCGGCTTTTTTAGCGGCGGCCAGCGTGCTATCGGCCGATAATGGTTCGGATAATTCCTGGGTTGAGCCGCATTTCGAGCAAATTAAAAATCCGGCGCGCTGCTGATGGTGCGCATGCGGATGATGGCAGGCGACATAGGCATTTAGTTTTTCAATGCGATGGATCAAACCCTGTTCTTCCAAACTGGTAAGAGCGCGGTATACGGTTGGCGGAGCGGCTTTGGGCAAAATTTTACGCAATCGTTCCAAAATCGCATAGGCGCCGATGGGCTGTTTGCTTTTAGCAATAACATCCAGCACGCTTTGCTTGGCGCCGGAAAGCGGCCATAAAGTGTCGCAGGCGTTTTTCTTGCGGCGGGGTTTTTTAGCGGGGGAGGCGGTTGCCATAGGCGTATTCCTATCAAACTTCCGCCCAAAAGGCAAAGCCGGCTTATCCCTGCCTTAGCGCTGATTGGCTTCCCGCAAGCGGCGCGGGATTTCCATAGCTTTGATCTGAGACAGCTCATCAAGGGTGGGGCCAAGTTGATTATCAAGATAATCCTTCAAGACTTTCTTTACTTTATCCACTGGCACCGACCGTAAATTATCGCCAAAAAGAAACAAGCTTTCACCTCGCGCCAACGGATCCCGCATCGCCATCACATTATTATATTGCAATAAGTATACACGCGCCGTTGTTTGTGAATTAAGAATTGCCATCATATTTTCTTCTTGGGCCGATGCCAATTCATAAGCGGTTTTAATATCGGGAATTTTGCGCAAAGGGAACAATTTATCGCCGGTTTTTTGGGTGATGTAATTCCATGCTTCTTTTCCACAAGGTTCCATAAGAAAAGGCTTATAAGACATCATGCCGGCATCTTGGCTAAATATAGGCACTAAGACGATGGTGGAGCCGTCTTGCGCGGTTGGGTTAACCAGCACCACGGTGTACTCATCCAATTGGTCGACGGCGGTATTAATCAACCGGGGCGGGGTTTGCTGCTGAAGTGAAACAGCGGCGGCGGTATTGCCGTCTCTTTGACAGCCGCTTATCCCTAAAATAGAAGTTGCGCTTAAAACACCCGCGAAAACGGCTTTGTTATTTTTCATCATTTGTCTCCTATAAATAAGGGCGGTACCGGAATACCGCCCTTGGTTTATTATATATAAGTAGCTACGCTCTTGCCCGTTGACGCTGATAAGCGGAAATATGGGGGTTAAGAGTAACCGGCTGGGGCATTTTGCCGCCATTTTGAAAGTATTGCAGCGCCGGAGCCACTTGCTTTTGCAAATACTGATCCAGCATCGGGCCGATTTTTTCCGGCATTACCACATTCAGGTAATGGCCGCTGATGCCGATAACCTTGCCTTCGGCGGCAAGTACTTTTTTCAATTTCATTTGCATAACCAGCATTTCAACCGGCTTATATTGGGTTTTGCCGGCGGCGTCGGTGGTGCGTGAAGTTTCCACTATTTGGGCCAGCGCTTGCTGATGATTTTGTAAAACGGATGAAGCGGCGGCCGGTTCAGTGATTTCAGTGGCGTAAAAGCCGGTAGGGGCATCGGCATCGATTTGCTTGTTTAAGGCTTCTTGCGGCGAAGCTTCGGCGCTAAATAAACGGTAGCCGGTAACATTGCCGCCATCGCGCTCTAAAACCAACAGCAGGGTCGGAGAGGTGGGATTAACCAATACGATAATATCATCCCGCACTTCGCCGACCGCGGGGCCAACTATTGCATCTTTAGCATCTTGAAAGGTGCGGCCTACCAGGGTGTTGCAACCGGTTAAGCCCATCGCTGAAACAGCCAAAGCGCCAACAGCTAATACGTTAGTTTTACCCATTCTAATACCCTCCGTCAGGTTGGTTTTGTTTAAATCTGCCAAGAATGTATCTTAAAAGAATAATTTAGTCAAATCCAATCTCGCGCCGGTGAGAAAGTTTATTTGTTTCTTATCATTATCACAGCCCTTTACCCGGCGCAGCTCATAAAAAGTCTATTTCCTTCAAGGACATATTTCAAAATTTAGCTTTTTAAATCGCAAAAAGCTCTCCGCTTTAACCAGCTATTAGGATCGCACCGATAGAGTGGAGGGATAGAAGCAAAAATTAATAGAGGCTCGGGGTGGAAAAGGCGCGCTTAGGAGAGGTTTTTGAGCGTGTCACCATCACCAGGTACGGGAATGGGAGCAAGACATGAAGTTATCGCAGCTAATCGCGCAGTATCACACCATTAATGCCGCGCTGAATGAATGTGACGTTGAAAACGACCCCCTGGGGCATGAGGCGGATGTGGTTTTACAACGCATCGCCACCACGGTCCCGCAAGATGCTGATGATGTCGCAGCGCTGGCCCGCCTTGCCCGCCACATCATTCAAGAAGAGCAAGACCCGCAAGGGGCGTTGCCTTTATTACGGAATATCGCGGCTTGGGCGCAAAATTGCCAATCGGGCGGTTTGCCCCGGCTGTTCGCGGTGATTCAAGGTTCGCAAAATAATACACCGCCGACTTTAAGATAAAGCGTACAGGGAAACCCAAAAAGTTAGGTTATGGTAGGGTACGAAAAGGGCGGCTTCATTAGCCGCCCTTTCCTTATTTTCTTCCTTACTGCATCATTGTGCCGCCGTAAGAAGAGCTGCGGCCGCCGGAGCGGCGGGCAGCGCTGCTTTTGCTGCGGCTGGAAGATGTTTTCCTGCCATTGCTGCGCGAACGGCTGGAAGCTGCCGCCCGGCTTTTTCTCGTGGTGCGCCCTCTAGTTTTTCCGCTTCGGTTGCCGTTCATACCGGTATAATTTGCTACTGCCATGATTCGACTCCTTGTAAAGGGTTGACTAGAAATTTAAGTTTCACCTTCTCTTAAAAAAGAGTCAAGCCAGGCGGGCGTTCTAAGCGCCTTTTATCCCGCTCATTCTTCTTGCCGCAATTTGTTGCGGATTTTTTTCAAAGCTTCCTCCATATCCGCGGTTTGATAAAACAGCCGCGCCAATTGTGTTTGGCAAGTCCGGCAACGCGCCGTTGCGTTTTTGGCTGAAGCAACGTTGCTATTCGCCGCCTTTTGGGCGCAAGGCCTTCGCTTTAGCGGTATGGGTTGGTTTTTCCCCGCCATTATAGTTCCTCTCGAATGAATGTTGGTTGTTACACGGGCCATTTATTATTGATTATCTTGCCAGGCCCTTACCCACTCCCTGTACGCTTGCTTTCAAGACAACTTTTCTGTAAAGGTGACTATCGGCAAAAATCACTAATAAAAACTTAATGACTCTAAAAAAAAATGAAAAAACCTTCTTTTAAAATCGGTGTCATCACCAGCCATAGCAGCGTGCCGGTTTTTACCCAGGCTTATTCCAAAGGATGGCAATTGGCGTTAGAGCGGTTTTTGCCCGGGCTGCCTTTCGCCATCGAACAATTGACGATCGATGATGAGGGCCGCCCTGAAAAAGCCGCCAGCGCGGCGGAAAGCCTGATCGGGCAAGGCGCCGTCTTTTTGCTGGGCACGGTTTTTTCCCATTGCGCTTTGAAGGTGAAAGAGGTGGCAGGTAAGGCGGGGGCGCTTTTTATCGCCGAACCTTTAAGCAGCGAGTTGCCGGGCGATACCACCTATCAATTGCGCCCCAATACCCAATTTCAAACCGCCCTGCTGGCGGCCGAGGCGGCGAAAACAGGCGCCAAGCGCTGGGCGATTTTGGCGCCCGACATGACGCATGCCAACCGCGCCGCCGAAGAATTCAGGGAGGCGCTAGGGGCTTATCAGCCCACCACGGCGTTCATTGATTTACCGCGCGTGCCGATGGGGAATTTCCAAGCCGCCGATATGGCCGAACGCTTGCGGAATTCTAAGGCCGATGGGTTGTTTAACGCGCTCTATGGCCGGCAATTGGCTGATTTCTGCGCGGCGATGAATACTGCCTCGCCGCAAAAATTGACGGTTGTGGGAATGCTAACCGGCCAACCCGAATATTTGAGCATGTTAAATGAGTATGGGCCGGAAGGCTGGATCGTCACCGGTTATCCGGGCGCGGAAAATGCAGATCCCCTGCACCGCGATTTTATCAAACGCTATCAGCAAGCCACCGGCGAGGCGGTTTATATGGGCGCATTGGTCGGCTATATCATGGCGCAAACCGCCTTGGAAATTGCTGAGGCGGCAATGGCGGAAAACGGCCTGGCCGCCCAACGCCAGGCCGCGCTCGCGGCAATCGAGGTAATAAAAATTCCAACACCCTTAGGGGAAATTGTTTTTGATCCGCTAACCCATACCTCCACCATGGGGGCATGGATCGGCCGGACCGCCAGAATCGGGCGAAAAACCGTGATGAAAGAGGCGAAATATATTCAACCCGCTTTCTCCCGCGCTTTCCGGCAAATGGCGGTAGGCCAAGGCGGCTAGGCGTATAAAAATAAAAAATATAAGAGAAGAATTTACTATTTATTGATAGACTCAAGCTTAATTAAAGATAACAGTTTGGCGGGTGGAAAATGCGTCTTAAAATATCATTCGACCGCAATGCCGTAATGAACGACCGGGTAAGAAACGACCCCTTTACCTCGCCGCGCGTCAAATTATTGGCGCATGAGGTGTGCCGCCAATTCTTGCCCGATGAAGCTTTTTATGCGCCATGCCCCGCCACGATGGAAGATTTGTTTCTTGCCCATCCTCCCGCTTATGTGAAGGCGGTAATGAATGCTATTCCGGGCTATGGCAGCATCGATTTGGGTTATGAATTGGCGTTGCAGGCCTTAGGCGATCCGCTGGCGGCCAAAAATCGCGCCCGGGAATTCGGCGAGGAAGTATGGCTTGATCACCGCTCCGGCGATCATTTAATGAGCGCCGCCGGTTCGGGCTTAGACGCCTTGCGCCGCCTGCAAGCCGATGAAGCCGATGTTATCGTGTGCCTTGATAATTCCAACCATCATGCCGAGCGCCTGCGCCCGATGGGTTTTTGCACCTTCGGCAATGTCGGGCTGACCGCCTTGGCGGCGGCCCAGCAAGGCGTCAGAGTGCTGAGTTTCGATTGCGACGTTCATGAGGGCAATGGCACGGCGGATATTGTAAAAGATAATAAAAATATTTTGCACGTTTCTTTGCATCTGCGCGTTAGCGAGGCGGCGAAAAAAAGAGGCGACCCGGTTTGCCAAAATGAATATCCCTACCGCCCGATTGGCTGGCAAGAAATTACCGCATCCAATATTTTGAACATCGGCTTGCCCGAAGGCACGGACGGCAGGCTTTATCGTGATGTGATGACGCACCAAGTGCTGCCGCGTATTCGTGAATTCAAGCCCACCTTAGCCATTATCACCTTTGGCTGCGATGCAATTGCGGGGGATGCGATTGGCGGTTTCAATTTAACGCCGCAAGATTTAGTCAAGGCCTGTTTGCGCATTCTGCCTTTGGCCGAGAGCAAGGCCATCATCCGCGCTGCAGGCTGTTACACCATGACCAATGCGGTACAAGGCTTTGCGCATTTAATCGGCTCTTTGACTCGGCAATCTCCCGAATCCATTCAAGAAATAATTAAAAATTTAAGCGAGAAAGCCAAACGCAGCGATCAATTACTTTACCGCCGCCGCCAATTGGCTGGGCAGCAATTAGCGCATTAATTATCTGGTTTTAAAAAACCGGGCGGCTATTGCCGGAGATAAGTTGCCAAGATGATCGCAAGCCCGCCAGCTGCGCGGCGCGGTGGGTTTCAATAAATCCACCCCCACATAGTGATCGCCTAAATCTTTGGTGGGTTCACCTAAAATATAAAGATAAATCCAGGCTTTAACGGTTCTGCCATCCGCCAGCTTGACCTCAATTTGCTGGCGTTTATATTCAACCCCATCATCTTCCAGGGCGTCGAGGGCGGCCAATTTTTTCTCATTCACTTCGTAAACCTCGCCGCTTAAGGGGCCGGGCGATTCAGTAATGCCGCGAGGCGGCGGCGGGGATTGCTCCGCAATAATACCCTTAGGATAAGAATAAGGTTCTTGGCCGGGATCTAAATATTGAGCGGGCAGGGCAAGCGGCGCCAAGACAAAATGGCGCTCAACTGTTTCGGCCTCGCCAATATTATTTGAAACTTCGCCTTCGCCAGCAACCGCACGGTGGGCGTTTCGAAATCCTGTTTTTAACGAGCCGTAAGTGAAAACATAAATGGGTTCTTCAGCCATTTATTTTGCTCCTTTGATTTTTATTTTTCTTAATATCATTCTATCAAAGGCCCGCACTAATATAAAGCAGATTATCGGCGGCGCTTTTTAAGCGCTTGTTTTTACTGCTTAATACTTTTTGTAAACCATACCAAACAGGCCAGCACCAATAACGCGCCCAATTGATGCGCCACGCCGGCATGAAGGGGAACGGCCTTGACCAAAGCGACAATGCCAAGCCCGGCTTGAATAATCACCATTGCCATGAGATGAATCAGCGCGATTCTAGCTTTGCGCGGCAAATCGTCGCGCAGCGCCATAATGCCGAAAATAATTGTCGTGAGCGCGAAAATAAACGCCAGCCAGCGGTGCAGGAAGTTGATGGTGATAACATTGGCGTATAAATTCTTATACCACGGGCTTAATTCAGCAATGCCTTTCGGAATAATATCGCCATCCATTAAGGGCCAGGTGTTATAAACCAATCCCGCTTTATATCCGGCCATCAAGCCGCCATAAATAAACACCAGCGCAAAAAACATCATCAAGCGCCTGGCTCCGGCCGCGATCCAGGCGGGGGTGTAAGTTTTTTCAATAAAAATCTTACCTTCATTTTTCAGGCGCATCGCCAGTGAAATAATTGCCGCAAAAATAATAAACGCCAAACCCAGATGCATCGTCAACCGGTAAGGGCTGACATCAATGCCGCCGCTTAGGCCGCTTTTCACCATGTACCAGCCCAGCCCGCCTTGCAAAGCGCCCAGCGCTAAAATGCCGGCGAAAGCCGGTTTGTAATGGCCGGGTATCCACCCTCTTGCCCAGAAAAAAATTAGAGGCAGCGCATAGGCCAAGCCAATCAAGCGCCCCCACAGGCGGTGAAAATATTCCCAGAAATATATTTTTTTAAATTCTTCCAGCGTCATCCCTTTATTCTGAATTTTATATTCGGGAATTTTCTGATATTTACTAAAGGCGTCTTGCCAGGCGGCCTCGTCTTGCGGATAAAAAACGCCGCTTAAAGGGCGCCATTCGGTAATGGAGAGGCCGGATTCGGTCAGACGCGTAACGCCGCCGATCGTTACCATGATCGCGATAAGAATTGCGCATCCATACAGCCAAATTAACAACCCTTGGCGATGGGCAGGCAGGAAGGAATAGGAGATCGCCATCCCTATGTGATAGGCCATCTTAACCGGCGCGTCTAGAGCTAGTTAAGGGCGCTCCTAAACCCCAAAAAAACAGCCACCGGTTTTAGCCGGTGGCTGTGATTCAACCCGTTGAGGGGGAGTAGAGGGGGGGAGGGTACGGGTTGTAATTTTTAAACTAGAAGGGCATCAATATATCCAACACTTGGCTGCCATAACGGGGCTGTTGCACATCGGTCAGCTGGCCGCGTCCGCCGTAAGCGATTCTGGCTTCCGCGATTTTTTCCGAACTGATGGTGTTGGTCGAATTGATGTCTTCGGGCCGCACGATGCCGGCGACTTTGATTTCACGCAATTCGAAATTGACGCTGATTTCTTGGCGGCCGCTGATCACCAAATTGCCGTTCGGCAAAACTTGGGTCACGATAGCGGCGACATTGACCTTGATTTTTTCATCGCGGTTAATTTTGCCGGTGCCTTCGTTTTTCAACTTAGACGCGGTATCCAACAACGAAGTCGGATCGATCGCATCGGGCAAAACTTTGCCTAACTCAGCTTCCAATCCTAACAGGCTGGAGGCCGAAGCGGTGTCGGTGTTGTTCCGTTCACGGCTGGTTTTATTTTGTAATTCGGCTTTATTATCGATGTCGATGACAACAGTCAACAAATCGCCCACGCGGGAGGCGCGTTGATCTTTGAAGAAAGACCGTGAACCTGAACGCCACAAGGAATTTGGTTCGCGCACATTGGTCATGGCTTCAGGCATCGGCAGGGTAATCGGAATGTAGCCGGGGCGCTGCACCGGGTTTTCAATCGGGCTTAACGAAGGCTGTTCGCCGATGGCGGAAAGCCGGTCAAGGGCGCTGCAGCCGGTCAAGGCCAGAAGGGCGCCGATGCTGGCGATTTGCTTGAAAGAGCGGTTGATAAAAATAGGCATGATATAAACCTTTCTGAATATCCTCGACTAACGTTGCGCCAATTGTTGGGGGTTGGGGCCGACCCGCACTTCGTCGGTGCCGGTAATGGTTGCTTCAAAGCGGCGTTTGGATTGGGTGTTTTGCACCTTAATCACATCGCCTTCACCGCCATCTTGCAGCGCCATGACTTGCCCGGTCAAGCTGATGCCGGGGGCGGCGTAAGTGACGGTGATTAAACTATTCTTGCGCACGAGGGTGGGCATTTTCACCATTTCGGCGCGCACTGGCTGTTCGGCGCTGATTGTACGCCGTGCGCTTTTGCCGATCAAGTCGGCTTTGCGGGTAATGATGCCGGCGCGTAAATTTTCGGCGCGCACCGTTTGCATTATTACGTCATCGGGATGAATTTCTTCATTAGCGGCGATCGCGCGCGCCAATACCGGAATTTCCCGCGTTTCGTTGCGCACGCCGCTAATCGGTTGCTGCTGCGGGCCTTTGAAGGGATCGGTCCAAGTGACGCTGGCGGTGAAACGGGAAGAACCGGCATCAACTTTCAGGCGGCTTACTTCCACCGTGTTGCGGCTTAAGGGGCTGATCGGCGGAAGAATCCGCATGTCCAATTGCAGCCGGCTAAATTCACTGCCGCCGCTGCGGTGGTAGGACCGGCTAATAGCTTCCTCGATTTCGGCTTGGCTTAAAACAGCCGCACCCCAGGCCGGCGCGGCAAAAGCCGCAAGGCATAAAGCAAGAAAAGCAAAACATTTAATATGGCGCATGATTATCCCCTTTTATCTAATCCTATCTAATCTGCGTAACGGTGCTCATCATCTGATCGCTGGTTTCAATAACCTTTGAATTCATTTCATAAGCGCGTTGCGCGGTGATCAAATCGGTGATTTCTTGCACAATGTTCACGTTCGATGTTTCCAAGAAACCTTGGCGTACGCTGCCAAAACCGGTCGAGGCCGGCACGCCGGTGGTCGGCGATCCGGAAGCGGCGGTTTCGGTGAACAGATTATCCCCAATCGATTGCAAGCCGGCTTCGTTCGGGAAATTGGCCAATTCAAGCTGGCCCACATTCTGTTGCGCGGTTTGGCCCGGAACAGTTATCAGTACCTGACCGCTTTCATTGATGGTGATGTCGATCGCATCATTCGGCACGGTGATGCCGGGCACAATTTGGTGGCCGTCTTGATTCACAATCACGCCATTCGGGCTTAATTGGAAAGAGCCGGCGCGGCTATAGGCTTTGCTGCCGTCGGGCAAGGTGACTTGGAAAAAGCCGCGGCCGCTTAAGGCAACGTCCAGTTTATTGCCGGTATTGACCAGATTGCCTTGTTCAAACAAGCGGTTGACGGCGGCGGTGTGCACGCCTAAACCGATTTGCACGCCCGAAGGCACGATACCGCCTTGATCGGTCGCATCGGATCCAACGCGGCGCTCGTTTTGATACAATAAATCCTGAAATTCAGCCCGCTGGCGTTTGAAGCCGGTGGTGTTGATGTTGGCGATGTTGTTGGAAATGACTTCAACATTGGTTTGCTGAGCCATCATCCCGGTCGCCGCAATATTCATAGCACGCATAGTTCTCTCCTTTTTAATCTATCCTACTGGTTAAGTTGGCCGAGCCGGCGGATGGTTTGCCGCACCCGCTCGTCTTCCCGGTCAAGTAATTTCTGACTGGCTTCATAAGCGCGCGAAAGCTCCATCATCTTGGTCATTTCGACTACGCTTTTTACATTTGATTCTTCCAGCATGCCTTGCGTCATCTCGGCGTTTTTGGATTGCTTGGGCGCATTGGCGTCGGCCAGTTTCGGCGGCAGCACGAATAAAGCGCCGCTTTCACGTTCCAAAACTTGCGGGTTATCAAAAGTCACTACCCCGACCTTGCCTACTTTGCCTTGCTCGGTTGATACCGTGCCGTCGCGAGTGATGGTGATTTGTTGCGCATCGGTCGGCACCAAAAGCGGCGTATTGCTCGATGATAAAAGCGCATCCCCGTTCGGCGTTATGATTTGGCCATTGGCATCCAGCTTGAAATGGCCCGACCGGGTATAGCGGTTGCCATTGGGGCCGGCGACGGCGAAATATCCTTCGCCATTAATAGCGATATCAAGCGGGGCGCCGGTGCGGGTCATGCCGCCTTGAGTAAAGTCGGTCGCCAAGCCCATATCCTGCACAAAAGAAATCTTGTTCCCGTTTGGCAAGTAAACGGGGAACTCTTTCATCATAATGCTTTCCACCTTAAAGCCGGGGGTCGAGGCGTTGGCGATATTATTCGCCACCACATCCAGCTGGCGGTGCAGCGCCATTTGGCGCGAAAGAGCGATATAGTTAATACTGTCAGCCATGATGGCTAGTCTCCACTCCCTAAACTTAATTCCCACCGGACATAATCCGGCCCATCCCTGCCTTGCAGGGGGCATGCCAAGTTAAATCCCAGATAAATCAACTAGATAGAATGAATTTTACGATTATTCTCTTAAACAGACGGGCAATTTTTGCCCGAATGTCAAAAAGAGTGCGATTTTGGCCCAAAGCCACAGTGAAAAGGCGGCAATGGAATAGCTTTTAACGTTTTGCAAGGATTTGTTAACCGAAATGCGTTAACTTTTAACTGTGCCCGTCTGCCCTTAAATGGCTGACGGTCTTTTGGCGCGATCTTCCGTTTCAATAAAGGTGATGTAATGACAGCTGCAAAAGAAGAAAAAAAAGAAGAGAAAGAAGAAAAAGAAGAGGGCGAAGAAAAACCCGCCGGCGATGACGCCGAGGGCGGTAAGAAGAAAAAATTAGACGCCAAAAAATTAGTGCTCTTTATCGTTTTGCCGGTATTTTTGCTGGCGGCGGCCGGCGGCGGCGGATATTATTTCTTTGTTGCTAAGAAGAGCGGTGAGGAAGCGGCCGAAGGCGGCGAACATGCCGAAGAAGCCAAGCCGAATGAAAATGCGGTGTTTTTCGATGTGCCCGATATTATCGTGAATTTAAGCAACGCTTCGGGCAAGCGGAATACGTTTTTAAAGCTTTCGGTCAGTTTGGAAGTGGAAAGCCAGGCCGATGTGGCGGTCTTGGAAAAATTAAGCCCGCGCATTGTCGATAAATTCCAGGTATATTTGCGCGGCTTGCAGGTAGAAGATTTACAAGGTAACGCCGGCGTTTACCGTTTGCGCGAAGAATTGCTGGAACGCGTGCAATTAGCGGTAAAACCGGTTAAAGTGCATGGTGTCTATTTCAAAGAACTGCTAATTCAATAGAAGGAAACGATGGCCGATACCGAAACCCCTCCGCCAGCGGCAGCACCGGCCGAAGAACCAAAGCCGGGTGACCCGAATTGGAACGACACCGTCGGCATGAACGATGCCGCTGCGGCGCGCGTTTTAAATCAGGAAGAAATCGACTCGTTATTGGGTTTTGATGAAACCGCCGCCGCTACCGGCCCCGCTTCGGGCATTCAGGCGATTATCAATAGCGGGCTGGTATCTTACGAACGTTTGCCGATGCTCGAGGTCGTCTTCGACCGTTTGGTGCGCGTAATGTCGACCTCTTTGCGTAACTTGACCTCGGAAAACGTTGAAGTTTCGCTCGATAACATTACCTCGATCCGCTTTGGCGATTATTTGAATTCCATTCCCTTGCCCGCCATGCTGGCCGTATTCAAAGCCGATGAATGGGATAATTACGGATTATTGACGATCGATTCGGCGCTGATCTATTCAATCGTTGACGTGCTTTTAGGCGGACGCCGCGGTACGTCGGCCATGCGCATCGAAGGCCGCCCCTATACCACCATCGAGCGCAACCTGGTCGAGCGCATGGTGAATGTGGTGCTGGCCGATCTCACGGCCGCGTTCGAGCCCGTTAGCCCCGTTACTTTCCGCCAAGAGCGCCTGGAAACCAATCCGCGCTTTGCCACCATCGCCCGCCCGGCCAACGCCGCCGTATTAGCGCGTTTGCGCGTTGACATGGATGACCGTGGCGGCAGGCTGGAATTGTTGATTCCTTACGCCACTTTAGAGCCGGTGCGCGATCAACTCTTGCAAATGTTCATGGGGGAAAAATTCGGCCGCGATACGATTTGGGAAACCCACTTGGCCAACGAAATGTGGCAAACCGACGTGCCTTTAAACGCGGTGCTGGATGAAGTGCCGGCCACCTTGGCCGAAGTCTTGAATTGGAAGGTCGGCAGCCAATTATTGCTGGATGCCAGCCCCAATTCCATCATCGAAATGCGCTGCGGCGAAGTAACCATGTTCAGCGGCCGGATGGGCCGCCGCGGACAAAACATTGCAGTTCAGATCGAAGAACGGCATATTAACGCTGCCGAAGATTAATCCCCCTAACGGGGAGGAAGGTATAGAGTAACCGCGATGACGAATTCGCTGCTTTCTCTGGGTCTGGACATTATTATCGCCATCTTATTGGCGGCAACCATCTTCTATGCCTATGTGTTGAATAAAAAACTAACCATCCTGCGCGGCAGCCGCGAGGAATTGCGGGCTCTCTTGCAGCAATTCGTCGAGGCTTCGGCCCGCGCCGAAGCAAGCGTTAAGGGCATGAAGGCGACCGCCGATAGCACCGGCAAGGCCTTGCAAGAAATTATGGATCGCGGCCAAATTCTGCGCGATGAAATGTCGTTCATGCTGGAACGCGGCGACCGCCTTAGCAGCGAATTGGCTTCCTCCATCAGCGGCGGTTTGCCGAAAGTGCGCCGCGATATTACTATAGCCGAACCGGAAGAAGAAAAACCCTTCGAGCGGGCGGAGGCGGAAAATGAAATTTTGCGCGCTTTGAAAGGATTACGCTAAATCATGAATCTGCGCTTGCTGCCTTTCTTGATTATAGTGTGCGCCCTGGTCTTGGGCCTGCGCATCAATATGATTTATGCCGCCAGCCAGGAAATCGGCAAGGAAGCCGATAAGGCGAAAACCGAAGCCGCAGCCGCAGCGCCAAAAGACGGCGAAAAGAAAGAGGCCAAAGCCGAAGATAAAAAATCCGAAGAAGCCAAAGACGGCAAAGAAGAAGCCAAGCCCGCCGCCGCCAAAAAACCCGAAGAGCATGACCCGGTTTTATTCACCGATTCTGAAATCGATGTGTTGCAATCTTTAGCTGCGCGGCGCGAGGAGTTGAATAAGCGCGAAGAGCAAATTCAGCAAAAAGAAAGCCTCCTTCAAGTCGCCGAGGAGCGCTTACAGCAGAAAATGAGTGAAATGAAAACCCTGCAGCAGGAAATGGAAACCGCGCGCGTCGATATCGAGCGCCTGGTCAAGCAAGCCCGCAGCGAGGAAAATGAGCGCATCAAAACCCTGATCAAGACTTATGAAAATATGAAACCAAAAGACGCGGCGCGGATTTTCGATCAACTGGAAATGCCGGTCTTGCTGGATATTATCGGCGGCATGAAGGAAGCCAAAATTTCCCCCATCTTGGCGGCGATGGATGCCGGCAAAGCCAAAAGCGTCACCATGGAATTGGCCAAGAAAAAAGAAATTCCCGCTTTCGCCGCCAGTATTCCTAACACTCCCGACGCGCCCGCCGGCAAGGCCGCGCCCAAAGCCAAGCAGTAAATTAATATAAATATTGCCAGTCAGGCCGTTTCACGGCCCGGTTTCCGAACATTCCTTGAGTACAAATAATATTTGTATATTTATCAATATATATAAATATTTTAACTATCTCTTAACCCCTCCACGCTAATGTCCCTTTATTGTTTAGGGAAACACACATTTAACGGAGTGGGGAAGGTAAATGACCAGCGATAATTCAGGGGAGAAGGGCTTGCCGCCAATGGAGCCCGGGGAGGAAAAACTTTACGGCGAATATGCCTTGTCTTTCGAACAGCATATGGCCGAAGGGCAATTGCCCTATCACCAGCAGCTAAAACGGGCGCGCTTTATGGTGGCGTTTTACCGGCAGGAAATCGGCGAATGGGTGCAGCGCTATAGATTATGGCTGAGAGACGCCGCCTACCGCCAGGCCAATGGCGAGGTGGTGGCCAGAACCCATATCGGCTTTCAAACCAAGCTTCGGCGCGCCTGGAAACTTTACCGCCTGGCGCAAAAACTGGTGGGCGATCTCGAACAGCGGCGTCAAATGCGCTTGGATTTGCAACATAATCCTAGGCCTACCAACCCTTACGGCCGGGCCGACTGGGCCAATATGGATGAAAAGCAGCTTTATGAATATCTCGAGCTGCGTTATGGGATTGGGTATGCCCTCCAAGTCATGGAGGAATTCCGCAAAGCCCGCGCGCGCAACGCCTACCGGCCAAAAAGGGTGGCCTGAAAAAGAGTGGTGGGGTATTAGAGCGGGGAAATACCCCACCACAACATCAGTAAGGGAAGTTGATACATTTCACCCGACTACAAAATCGCTTAAAGCAAGCGCGCCGCCGGAGACGTGGGCATTAGCCAAAGGCGCCGCCACGGAAGTTCCGCCGCTGCCGTCTAAATCGACCATCACGCGCGTACTACCGTCGGTATTTTGGGTGAAAGAAACATATTGGCTAAGATTGCCGTTGTAATTGATCAAATTGCTAAGCTGAATGCGGTCGATTCCAACTTGAAAATCCATGATGGTGTCAATCCCGCTGCCAAGATCGCCCACGAGATAGCGGAAAACATCCGCCCCTTCGCCGCCATATAAAATATCGGTCCCACGGCCGCCGATAATTTCATCATTACCCGCGCCGCCATAGATAATGTCGTTGCCGTCATTGCCATTAATATAATCATTGCCATCCTCTCCATAGAGAAGATCATTGCCTCTGCCGCCGGTAATGGCATCATCGTCCCCGCGGCCATAGATAGTATCATTGCCGTCGCCGCCATTGAGAGAATCGTCAACAATTCCACCTACGATATAATCATTGCCCGCGCCGCCAAAAATATTATTGCCGGCATTGCCGCCAAGAATGCGGTCATCGCCGCCGCCGCCATCGATTATGCCAAGGTTATTACCCAGAACGACAATATAATCATTGCCATCAATGCCGGTGCCGCCATTCATGGCGGCACTGCTGGGGCCATCGCCCCAGATGCTGAATTGCATGCCGTTGATGGTCAGGCTTCCGGCAATAATCCGGTCGGCGCCGGAGCCGCCCTCAATAAGAGCGTTGTATTGCTGGCTATAAATTACATCATTGTCATTGCCGCCGAATAAAAGACCCCCGCCAGTGCCAGCGTATAAAATATCGTTGCCGTTACCGCCATATACAACCGCTGTCATATCGCTGCCGTAAATAACGTCATCACCATCACCGGCGTCAAACGCCCAATCTTGATAAAGCCCCCGTTCCGGAATTTGAGAATAATCAAATCCGATCTGGGCGGCGTGGGCGGTGGTGGGCAGGAAAACGGTGTCATTACCCGCCCCGGCATTATACCAATCACCGGTGAAGTTAGCGGCGGTGACAACGGCGAAATTCACATAATCAGCGCCTGCGGTAAAGCGGAAGCTTAAAGCGGGTTCATGTTTAATATCGTCGAGATCCATGAACAAAGAATCGGGTTTGGGGGGCATGGAAAATCTCCTTGCGGTGGAATTCTCCGGAATTATTAAGAAAAAACTCCTCTAAAGGCAAGAAGAAAAGCAAAATTTTAATTATACACGCCATAATTTATAATAAAAATATTTGTATATAGCCATATCGGCAACATAGCGTTAACCATATATAAATATTATTTATATATTTATTAATATATACAATTTATATTTATATATAAAGACGGGAGAAATCCAATGAAACCGCCGAAAATCGCCAATAGCCGGGGCTTTGGGGTTTACTCGCTGCTATTGGCGGCGGTGGCGGTTTTAGCCATTGGCGCTATTGCCGCTACGATGATGACAAGGGAAACCGCCCGCACGGTGCGCAGCGAAATCGAAACACCGAAACTGGTGAATGCTATTCACCATGTCCGCGCCGTTATGCAAGATTGCGTGCAAAGAGGAGCGGGAAGGGGAATATATGTGGGCGGCCAGATCAACGCCCGCGATTGGGCCAGGGCGGCGATTTATGACAGCGGCGGCACCCGCGCCACCATCGCTATGGATCATATGCCTTATTGTAGGATGAATCAGGATTCCCAGAATCAGTCTTTAAGTTTTCCTCAACAAACCTGCCAGGTTTTTATAGATCAAGAATCCACCAAATGCGGCATGATGGCTAATACGCCTAATAGTGGTTGCTTGATATCTTCCAACCTCAATAATCTCTTATGCCCGGTCGATAATTTAACTTTAACTGCTACCACGCCCGGCACTTCCAATGTTTATTTATTTTCCGATGCGCGCAATACGCGCAACCGCGGGGAAGATTTTTTAGCGGAAAATTCTTTATTCGATTTCCATTATTTTTTGGGCTCCAACCGCGCCTGGCTGGTGGCCAAACCCAAAGTGCGCACCGCCGAGACCGACCGCATCGTGGCCGAGGCCCGCAATTATTTCTCGCCTCTCGAATTGGGCCTGGCGGATGCAAGCGTGAATGTGGCGGCTGAAACCAATCCCGAAGCTTCCGCAAGCCGGACGGACAGCGCCTCTTTAGCAACCATTCCCCGCGCGGCGGATGGCGAAACTTTGGCGGTGCTTCTTTCCCGTGCGCCCATTCCGCGCCTGGCCGATGGCACCACCCAAAATCAGGGCGGGCCCGAGGGTGCAGGCGGCGGCGTTAATCCTGATCCTTAAGCCTTTTAGCCTAGAAAAGCGGTAAGTATAGGTCTTTATTCACTTTTTATTAGTTTTCCCAATGGTAAACTAAAGCTTAAAATTGGTTGGGCTTTCCCTTTTTTAGCTTTGGTTTTTCATGCGCTCTTTGCAATTTCCCGATTCGCTAACCCCGCCGGTTCGCAATTTGAAACCGGTCTTGTGGGTATTGCTGACTTTGTTTTTGTTTTTGATGACATTTTTCATTTACATGAATGCGCATGCCGTCTTTCAAAAACAACAAGCGGCTAGAAAAAAATTGGAACATGTAAGCGGCAACAGTTTAACCGCCGACCGCGCGCCCGGCCATGCGCCCTTAGCGGGCGGCGCCATGCCGTTCGATTCCCGCCGGGACGCGCGGGAAGATTTGCCGGTCGATCAAAGCGCGATCGAACGTTTGGCGCTGGCCCTGCCGCCCGGCTTTGGCGCCGTGGCCAAGGGCGTCAACCGGGTAGAGGTCAATGTCGCCAGCGATCAATTTTTTTCCGCCAATGAAGTAAGTTTAGATAAGCAAGGCATTCTTTTAATGCCGAAACTGGCTGAAATCATGCTTGCCAACCCTAACCGCGGTTTGTTGTTAGAGGTGCGCATCGGCGTGGCGGCTGCTGAAGATCCGGCGCAAACCGGCCTCGCGCGGCAACGCGCGGCGGCGCTGGCCCGGGAATTTTTAAATCGCGGCGTTGGGATTGGCGATATCGCCAGCGGCTTGGATGTGGGGCGCGAAGGGCGAACCCGCTTTCTTCTCACCATCGACCGGGGGCGGCTATGACGCAACAGCCGCCTTTTGGCTTAAAGCCGCCGCCCGATACGCATCCAAGCTGGCTGGTCAGCCTGGTCGATACAATTTCGCTGATGCTGACATTTTTTATTCTGCAATTCGCCATGCAAACCATGGATCAGCAGCAATGGTATCAAATCACCAAACCGTTCCGCGGCGAAGCCAGCCCTTTGGCGCAACCATATGAATTCCGCAAGGCCGGCACGCCCACCATCAGCGGCGTATTCCGCCGCCCGGCCGTCAACCTCGATTATCTGGCGGCGCTCTTGCAAAATGAAACCAGCAAAGACGAGCGCTTGAAAGGCGGGCGGTTTCAAGTGCGCGGCGAAACGCTTGTATTTTCTTTGCCCAGCGATACCACTTTTGTCACCGGCCAGGCCGCTTTAACGCCGCGCGGGCTGGATGCGGTCAAAGCCTTGGCGCCGATTTTGCGCAATATCCGCAATGAACTGGTGATCTATGGCCATACCGATCCTTCGCCGGTCCGGGGGCAGGGCTCTTATGGCGACAATTGGGAATTATCCATCGGCCGCGCCCAGCAAGTGGCGGCGGCCTTGATCAAAGAAGGCTATGAGCGGCCAATTGCCAGCCTGGGCTTTGCCGAAACGCGACTATCGGAAATAAATTCCGGCCTTTTCTTGCCCGAGCGCTATGCCTTGGCGCGGCGGGTTGATATGGTACTTTATCCGACTCAACCTTAATTCATGCGGTTTTTCTTACCCCTTGCGCTTTTGCTTTTCCTGGTCTCGATCCCGGGCGCAAGTTATGCGGCCTTAAATACCCAGCCGGCGTCGGCCGCCGCCGAACAAACCAATGAAGCGCCCGAGCCTTTGCTGAATCAAGACGGCCCTTTAATCGCGCCCGAAAATAATATCCCCTTGGCCGAACCGCTTGCCCCTGCAGCTCCGGCGCCGGCGGTCTCTTCCGCCGTGGTGGTGCGGGTAGGCCGGCATCCGGAATTTATCCGTTTTAGTTTCGATTGGCCGGAAAATGTCGATTACACGGTTAAGGTCAGCGATACCAAAGTGATTTTGCAATTTTCCAAAGCGGGCGATTTGAATTCCCAACCCTTCAGCAAAATATTAGGCGATGGAATTTCCGATGTTGCTGCCTATAAGGAAGACGGCAAGTTAAAAGTGGTTTTCACTTTGATTAAACCGGCCCAAGGCCGCTGGTTTAAGGACGGCAAAACGGTGGCGCTTGATATTTTAGCGCCGCAAGCCTCGGCTGAAAAACCCCCGGCTAAAGCCCCGGAAGTAAAGGCCGAACCACCCAAGCCAGAACCAGAACCGGCAAAAGCCGAAGCCCCACCGCCGGAAGCGCCGGAAGTAAAGGCGCAGCCGAAATCGGCCTCGCCATATCCGCCTGAAAAAGCGGCTCCCCGTGAGGCGGTTGACGGGCAGCAATTACAGCACGATGCGCCGCGCGAATTGGTCAATAAACCGGCGGTGCCATTATCGCTGCAGCGCGGCGAAAAAACCGTCAGCCTGAAATTTTCCTGGGATAAATTGCCCGGCGCCGCGGTGTTTCAGCGCGCGGGCTATGTGTGGATAGTGTTCGATCAAGACGCCGATTTTGTATTGGATGCGGTGGCGCAAAATGTCGCCAAGGTGTTGGGGAAGGTTGAAACCATTTCTTTAAATGGCGGCGTTGCGCTGCGCTTGCAATCGATCCCCGGTTTGGAATTGGCGCTGGGCAATGACCCGAAAAATTTTGAAATCATCATGCGTAAAAAAGGCGGCGTGCCCAATGTCGCTTTAAAAATCGACACCCTGACCGATGAAAACGGCAGGCCGTATTTATATTTAAGCGCCGGCGTTGAAGTAAAGCGCCTTTTCACCATCACCGATCCGGAAGTCGGCGATCAATTTTTGGTGGCGCCCTTAAGCAAATATGGGCTAGGGGTTAATGGTTTGCGCGAATACGCCCCTTTCCGTTTGCTGCCGACGATACAGGGCATTGTGATGCAAAGTTTTTCCGATCAAGTGGCGATGATGCCGCAAGCGCTGGGGGTTGAAATCGCCAGCAAGCAGGGCTTGGCGATTACGCCGCCGCCATCCGCAGAGGCGCCGGAAAAAATGGCCAGCGAGGAAGAATACGGCCCGCCCATTCCTACCGCCGCGGAAATGGACCGCCCGGTTTTGGATTTCGCCGGCTGGCAAAGAGGCAAGCCCAGCAGCTTTTTATCGATCGAACGGCAGCTATGGCAAAAAATTGTCAGCCTGCCGTTGAAGGAACGCTCTGCGGCGCGGTTTGATTTGGCGGCCTTCTATTTCGCCCATGGCTGGATGAGCGAAGCCTTAAGCATTTTAAAAACCATCGTCCAGGAAGATGAAGCGTTCGCCCGCGATTTGAATTTCATCGCTATTTACGGCGTCGCCAGCCTATTAAACGGCGATGTTAAAACCGCCGATGATTATTTAAAAGACCCGCGTTTTGACGATAAGCGCGATATTATCATGTGGCGCGCCGTCGTTGCGGCGGAGCAGCGCGATTATTTGGCCGCGGCCGAACAATTCAAGCGCGCTGGCGAAGAAAACCCGGCGATTCCGTCCGATTTGCGCCGCGCTATCTTGCGCCTTAAATTAAATGCGCTGATTGAAAGCGAAGATTTCGACGGGCTGGAGCAAGCCATCGTTGCTTATCAAAAAAGCCCCGATGCCAGTCTTTTCCGCAATGAATGGCAATATTGGAAAGGCTTGATGCTGGCCTTGCGCAGTGAATACCAGCAAGCGCAGGAAGTTTTAAAGCCGTTGTTAAAACAGGAAGACCCGTGGCTTTACACCCGTTCGGAATTGACGCTCATTAAATACGGTTTGGAAAGCGAAGCCATTAAGCGGGATGAGGCAATCGCGCGGTTAGAGCGCTTGCGGTTCGCCTGGCGCGGCGATGCGTTTGAATATAAGGTTTTGGTCCTGCTTGGCCGTTTGCAATTGGAGGAGGGGCGCTGGCGCGACGGCATGCGGGGCTTGCGCCGCGCGCTTAGCATGTATCCAAGCGAACCCGGCACCCATGAAGTGCTGGAGCAATTGGGCGACGCCTTTAAAAAATTATTTTTAGAAGGCGGCGTCAATGAAATGCCGCCCTTAACCCAGCTTGCAATGTTTGATGAGTTCCGCGAACTCACTCCTACCGGGCCGGAAGGCGATGAAATTATCCGCTCGCTGGTCGACCGCTTGGTGGCGGTCGATTTATTGCCGCGCGCCGCCGAATTGCTGGAGCACCAAGTCAATTTCCGCCTGAACGGCATCGAGCGCACCAAAGTCGCCAACCGCCTGGCGCTGATTTATTTGCTTGACCGCAAACCCGAAGCCGCGGTGAAGGCGCTTGATCTCAGTAACTCCCCCGATATGGATGAGGCTTTGCAGCAAGAGCGCCGCTTGCTCCGCGCCCGCGCGTTGTTTATGCAAAACCAAACCAATCAGGCGCTGCCTTTAATTTTGAACGACCCCGGCCACGAGGCCGATTTATTGCGCGCCGATATTTATTGGCGCCTGCGCAATTGGTCGCTGGCGGCGCGTTCCTTGGCCAAGGTTATCGGCGAGACGGCGGTTGAAGAAAAATTGAGCGAAGATCAAGCGCAGCAAATTTTGAATCTGGCGGTGGCCACCTCGTTGTCGGGCGATATAGTCGCGCTAAAAACCATCCGCGAGCGTTACCGCGACATGATGAAGCCGACCAGCAAGGGCGAGGCGTTTAATATCGTCACCGACATCGAGCGCGGTCAAACCAACACCATCGACGATCTGACGCAAAAATTGGCGAGCGTGAAGGAGATAGAGTCTTTCATGAATACCTATATGACCAAGATCAAGCAGGGCGGATTGAGCAAGATTAATTAGGAATTAAAGCCTTTTGTTTTCAATAGCTTAAATATATTCACCGCATTTTATGCGTAGATTATGCTTGCACATGCGGAGAATAAATTGTATATTCACCGCATAAGGTGCGGAGAATGAAACCCTATATCCATCAATTGAAAAACTGGCCCGGCTTTAGCTGGGACCAGGAAAAACTAACCTCCCGGCTTGCCGCCGCGCGGCATCGCCAAGGCCGTCTTATGGGGCGGATGGAATCGCTGGGTTTTCGCTTGCAAGATGAAGCGGTGTTGGAAACACTGACAATGGATGTTCTAAAATCAAGTGAAATTGAAGGCGAAATTTTAGCGCGCGCCGAGGTGCGTTCCTCGATCGCGCGGAAATTGGGAATGAATATTGGCGGACTTATCCCCTCCAGCCGCAATGTGGATGGCGTGGTCGAGATGATGATGGATGCCACACAAAATTTTTCATCCGCCTTAACCCAAAAAAAATTGTTTACTTGGCATGCGGCGCTATTTCCGGGGCAGCAAAGCGGCTTAGAGAAAATCACCACCGGCAAATGGCGCAATGATAAGAAAGGGCCGATGCAAGTTATTTCAGGCCCCTTAGGGCGGGAACGGGTGCATTATGAAGCGCCTGCCGCCAAACGCTTGCCGCGCGAAATGAAAATTTTTTTAGAATGGTTCAATAAACCTTTGCCGCTTGATCCGGTTTTAAAGGCGGGAATCGCGCATTTATGGTTCGTCACCATCCATCCTTTTGAAGACGGGAATGGGCGCATCGCCCGCGCTATCGCCGATATGCAGCTCGCCCGCGCCGACGGCAGCGCGCGGCGTTTTTACAGCATGTCGAATCAAATCCAGCAGGAACGGAAAGATTATTATGCGAAGCTGGAAGAAACCCAAAAAGGCAGCCTGGATATCACCGATTGGCTGGAATGGTTTTTGGCCTGTTGGGAGCGGGCTATCGCCTCAACCGAAAAAACCTTATCGGCAGTGCTTGCCAAAGCCCGTTTCTGGGAAGCCCATGCCGCCACGTCTTTTAATGAACGCCAGCGCCTGATGCTGAATAAATTACTGGATGGTTTTGAAGGGAAGTTTACTTCCTCGAAATGGGCGAAAATGGCCAAATGCTCGCAAGATACAGCCTTGCGGGATATTCAAGATTTAATCAATCAAGATGTTCTTAGAAAAGACGCCGGCGGGGGCCGCAGCACCGGCTATAAATTGCTTTATCCCAACCCATAGCTTTGCATCAAGCTGCCGGCCACCAGGTGCCAGCCATCGACCATGACAAAGAAGATCAATTTAAACGGCAGCGAGATCATGGCGGGTGGCAGCATCATCATCCCCATCGACATCAGGATCGAGGCCACCACCATGTCGATAATTAAAAAGGGAATAAACAATAAAAAGCCGATTTCAAAGGCGCGGCGAAGCTCGCTGATCATAAAGGCGGGAATGAGGGCGCTTAGCGGCGTATCGGCGGGTGTTGCGACCGGTTCCATTTTTCCGGCATTCATGAATAAGGCCAAATCATTGCTGCGGGTATGAATCAGCATGAATTCCTTTACCGGCGCCATGGTGCGCTTAAAGGCCTCCTCTTCTTGAATGTCATTTGCCATATAGGGCGCAATCCCTTGGGTATAAGATTTTTCCAAGGTCGGCATCATAATAAAAGCGGTTAAGAATAAAGCCAAACTGATCAAGACCGCATTAGGCGGGGTTTGCTGCAGGCCCAAAGCGCTGCGTAAAAACGATAGCACCACGATGATCCGGGTAAAGGATGTCACCATCACCAAAATAGATGGCGCCAAGCTTAAAACCGTAATCAGCGCGATTAATTGCACCAAGCGGCTGGAAAAACCGCCCTCGGCGCCGCCCAAATCCAGGCTTAAATTTTGCGCGAAAGCCGGGTTTACAAAAAGCGCCGCCGCCAGCAAGCCGCCAAACAGGCTAAGAAGAAGAGTTTTTATTTTCATCTCAAAAGAACTCCCGGTTTTATGAGGCGGGTGGCGAAGGAGGGGGCGTGATGTTGCTTTCTATCACAAGGCTTCCTTCGGGCGCCAGTAATAACAGATGTTCCTGATTATCGCGCTCAATCAAGATCAGGCGGCGGCGGCTGTCGACCATTTTCATCGCTTTGATTTTCAGGCGCTGATTATCGGGTGAAGTCAAGGGGCCGGCCCAGCCCGTCCGCCGCAGTGCGATGGCGGCAAGGCCAATCAGGCCCAGCACGAAGATTAAGGCGGCGATGTATTTTAAATAGAGAAGATTATCCATAATTCTTATTTCTTCGGCTTGCCATAGGCGGTTAGGGCATGGCGCTGCTGGTTCAGGATTTTAAGTTCCTCGCTCAAAGCGCCGCTGAGTTGAGAAAAATCCTGATGCAATTGATCCATCTCGGCCAATAAATTGCTTAAGGTTTTGTGCAAGGCCGGGCGGTCATTGGCGGGCGCCTGGGCCGCCGCTTCGCAAATTTCTTGAATGCGGGTTTGCAAGCCTGTGATGTCGGGCGCCTGTCCGGCTTTCACTTGGGTGCGGAGCGAAGCCGTCATGCCAAAGACGGCGTCAATTTGCTGTGAT
This sequence comes from Dongiaceae bacterium, assembly GCA_050182275.1. Taxonomy (GTDB): domain Bacteria; phylum Pseudomonadota; class Alphaproteobacteria; order SHNJ01; family SHNJ01; genus JBFXCK01. The sequence continues at coordinate 133,440 of JBFXCK010000003.1, forward strand.
AAAGAAGGCTTGGTCATGATTCGTCTTTCTTTTCCCAGGGCGGGGTGATTCCATTGGCACGATAGACGTAAGATAGAATTTCGGCAACCGCCATAAACGCTTCGAGCGGAATTTGCCAGCCCACCTCTAATTCGGCCAGCATTTGCGCTAGATCGGGGTCTTCCCGCACCTTAACCCCATTGGCGAAAGCGATGCTTAATATTTGTTCGGCCACCAAGCCGCGTCCGGTCGCCACCACCGTTGGCACAGTGTCGGTTTTAATATCATGCTCGATCGCCACGGCCAGTTTTTGGGTAGATTTAGGCTTGCGCCGTTCAGGCGGCTGGGGGGGATTATTGGGTGGCAAATTTGCCATTATTTTTTAGGGGAGGAGGCCATCAATCCGGCGGCAAGATTTTGCCCCTCTAACGCGGCACGATTTTCCTCTTGGATACGCTCAAATACCTCCCGGCGCAAAACGGTAGCGCTGGGGGGAAAGGTAAAGCCAAGCTTAATGGAACGGCCGCGGATTTCCGTGACAATCACTTCAATCGTGCCATTGATAACGACGGATTCGCCAATTTTTCGAGTGAGATAAAGCATAACTTCCTGTCTTGCTAAGAATATATCCTTTTAGCCCATAACCACCCCTAATACCATTGATAAAGCGACTTTTACCGAAAATTAACCCAGTTGGTATAAAACTTGAATGGGTAAAGTTATCTGGCTTGGGGAAGTTACAGCCAGGGGGAGATGAAGCTTGAATTTAAACGATACCGCTTTATTCCAAGTTTTGGAGGGCCGCATGAAATGGGCGGCCACGCGGCAAAAGGTTATTGCCGATAACGTCGCCAACGCCAACACGCCCGGCTTTAAATCACGCGATTTAAAGCCGTTGAGTTTTGAAGAATTGGTCAAAAAAGCCAGCGCGCCGCATATGGGCCTGGCTCAAACCGCGCCCGGCCACATCGCTCCTAAGGGCGCCGCCGGGTCTTTTCCCTTGGCGAATAAGCAAAAGGCGACCGATATGACCATCAGCCAAAATGACGTCAGTTTGGAAGATGAAATGATGAAAAACGCTCAAACCCAGGAACATTACCGCTTAAGCACGGGTTTGTACCGCAGCTACACCGATTTATTACGCAGCGCTTTGGGCAAGGGCCCAGGGCAATAATAGAGATAGAACAAGGAATTAGTCATGGATCTTAACGCGGCAATGCAAGTTTCCGGCTCCGGCCTTAAAGCGCAAAGCCAGCGCTTGCGCATTATCGCCGAAAACTTGGCCAATGCCGAATCGCTGCCCCCGGCTCCTGGCAAGGCGCCGTATCAACGCAAAGTCGTGACTTTCAAAAATACCTTGGATAAGGAACTGGGCGCCAATACCGTAAAAATGGATAAGACCAGGCGCGATACTTCGCCTTTTCAAATGCGCTACGAGCCCGGCCATCCTTCCGCCGACGCCAATGGCTATGTCAGCTTGCCCAATGTCAATCCGATGATTGAAATGGCCGATATGCGGGAAGCGCAGCGTTCCTACGAAGCGAATTTAAGTATGCTGGAATCATCGCGGAATATGTTGCGCTCAACGCTGGACCTATTAAGATAGGAGTTGAATTATGCCGGTTAATTTCACCCCCAATTTCGCTCAAGCCGCCGCCGCTTACGGCAAAATCAACTCGAATCCGTTAGAGGGCAACGAGGCCGCCGGCAACCAAGGCAGCGGCTTTGGCAGCATGCTGGGCGGGGTATTGACCGATCTAGCCGGCGCCACCCGCGCCGCCGAAAAGACCACCTTGCAGGCTCTATCCGGCAAAGCCGATGTAAGTGATTTGGTCACCGCCGTCGCCAGCGCTAAAGTTGCGGTTGACGAATTTACCGCCATCCGCGACCGCGTGATCGGCGCTTATCAAGAAATCATGCGGATGCCGGTTTAGTAATCATCCTTCGACAAGCTCAGGATGAGCTCATGGTGAGCCTGTCGAACCATGAATATTACGCATCTAATTGCTTTTTCTGATCAATCCTCCTAGACTTCCCTTATGGAACAAGCCGATATTATCGATATTTGCCAGGAAGCGATTATTGTTATGCTGAAAATAGGCGCGCCGATGCTGATTGTTGCGTTGGTGGTCGGTGTCGGCATTTCCTTGCTGCAGGCTTTAACGCAAATGCAGGAAACCACTTTATCTTTCGTGCCCAAAATCGTCGCGATGTTTTTAGCGGCTTTAATTGCGCTGCCTTTCATGTTCGCCACCTTAATCGGCTTTACCGAGCGTTTGATGGAACGCGTCGGTTCTTTGTGAGGCGATGGCGTCCCCTCTTACCAGTTTAGTTCCGGGCGAAGTTTTTCTATTCCTATTGCTGTTCGCCCGCATCGGCACGGCGATGATGCTGTTGCCAGGCTTTGGCGAAACCTTTGTTAATCCGCGCATGCGCTTGACCATTTCTTTGGCGATGTGCGTTTTGCTGTTTCCGATTTTGCGCGGGCAATTTCCGCCATTACCCACCAGTGTGGCGGGTACGGCGTTATTAATCGGCGGTGAAATCGGGGTGGGGCTGTTCATCGGCGCGATTACGCGGCTTTTGCTTTCGGCGCTGGAATTGGCCGGCAGCGTCATTGCGATGCAAACCGGCCTGTCGGCGGCGATGGCGTTTAACCCGGTTATGGCGGGGCAGGGCTCATTGCCCGGCGTGTTTTTGCAAATCACCGGCGTGGTGCTGATTTTCATCAGCAACACCCATCACGTCATGATTCAGGCCTTGATCGAAAGCTATCAAATGTTCGTGCCCGGCAAATTGCCGCCGGTCGATGATTTCAGCATGGCGGTGATTATGGCCTTAAGCCGCAGTTTTTATTTGGCGATTCAATTGGCGGCGCCGTTTTTGGTGGTAGGCTTGGTGTTTTATGTCGGCCTTGGCTTGCTGGCGCGCTTGATGCCGCAAATCCAGGTATTCTTCATCGCCGTGCCGCTGCAATTGATGATAGGTTTCTTATTGCTGGCGGTGACTTTGGCCGCGATGATGACCTGGTATCTTGACCGCTTTAACGATAATGTCATCGCGCTGGTGGCAGGCCAATAGCGCATGAGCGAAGAGCAGGACGATTCCCAGAAAACCGAAGAACCTTCGCAGCGGAAACTGGACGAGGCGCAAAAGCGCGGCCAAGTCCTTCAATCGCGCGAAATCAATCACTGGTTCATGATTTTGGCCGCCGGCGTGGTGGTGATGCTGCTATCGCCCGTCATTATGCGGCAATTAAAAGAATTGCTGGTGGTATATCTGGCGAATGCCGATGCCTATTCCGGCGCGCCTGCGGTGATTGGGCCGCTATTGACGGCGACCTTCGCCAAAGCTTTATTGATCATGGGCTTCGCCTTCGCCGTGCTAATCGCCGCCGCTGTGCTGGGGAATATTTTGCAGCATGGGCTGGTGTTTTCGCCCGAAGTTTTAATGCCGAAATTAGAGCGGGTGTCGCCCTTGGCCGGCTTCAAGCGTTTATTCTCGATGCGGGCGACGGTCGAGTTGCTGAAAGGCGTTTTGAAATTATCCATCATCGGCGCGGTGGCGTTTTTATTGATGGCGCCGATGTGGGATCAGGTGCAGGCTTTTATTCCCCTCGAAATGGGCGGGTTGATTGCTATTATCCACCGCCTCATCACCCGCCTGATCTTGGGCGTTTTGGCGATTATGACGGTGGTGGCGGCGTTCGACTGGCTTTATCAGCGCATGGAATTTATGAAGCAAATGCGCATGAGCCGCCAGGAATTAAAAGACGAATTCAAGCAATCCGAGGGTGATCCGGCCGTCAAGCAGCGCTTGCGCCAAATCCGCGTCCAGCGCGCCAGGAAGCGCATGATGGCCGCCGTGCCTTCGGCCAGCGTGGTCGTCACCAACCCGACCCATTATGCGGTCGCGCTTAAATATGACCAGGCCCGCATGAATGCGCCGGTGGTGGTGGCCAAGGGCCTTGACCTCATCGCCGAACGCATCCGCAAAGTCGCCGATCAAAACAACATCCCCATCGTCGCCAACGCCCCGCTCGCCCGCGCGCTCTATACCGTTGAACTGGATGACGAAATCCCCGAAGAGCATTATAAGGCCGTCGCCGAAATCATCGGCTATGTGATGCGTTTGAAGAATAGATTCAAACCAAATTAACCCCGCCACCCCCTTATCCATTGCCATCGCCGCCGGGGAGACCTAATAATAAAAAGCCCCTTTTCCACGCAATGGTTATTCCGTGAACGAACAGTCTCAGTTCAATAATTTGCACGATATCAAACCGGCATCGGCCTTGAACGATCCGGGGGTGATTACGTTTATTGTCGGCTTCGTCAGTTTGGCGATGGAGACGGTTTGGAGTTATATCAGCCCGGAAACCGGCTTGATCAACACCACTTTAAGTTTGATCGCCGCTTTTTCGCTGTTATTCACCTTATATTGGCTGATGCGCCAGGTGCTAACCAACCGCGCGTTGCGCCTCCAGGCGGATGTGTTTAACGCCGCGTTCGACCGCGCCGCCGATCCGATTTTTATTTTGGATAAAAATCTCCGCACCGTCGCCATGAACGCGGCCGGGCAATTATTTTTGCGCAACCGCAACGAGCCGCTTTTGGCCACGCTCGACCGCCTGGTATTGCCCGAAGATAAAATGGCGCAAGGCAATTTGGCGCTTCTCCGCACAGCGGCCACCGAAAGCCGCAATGCCGAGGCCGATATTAGGGTTTATTCGCCCACCAATTTTAATGCGCATTTACTGATTTTGGTGTCGCCCATGCCCTTTGGGCTTTCGACGTGGCGGATTGTGCAGGGCGCGTTGCGTTCGGGCAGCTATAAAGACATGGCCCCCGGCATGGCCGAGCTTTATTATATTCTCGATCAAATTCCGGTTGGGTTGTTCGCGCTGGGCGATCAGGGGCTGATTATCGGCGCCAATGATACGCTGGCGCGCTGGCTGGGTTATACGCCGGGCGAATTGATCGAGGCTAAGGTGCAGCTTGATGACATTATGCTGGGCCAGGGCGAGGGGCAGGAGGCGGGGGTTACCAGCGATAAAGCGCGCAGCATCACCTCTTATCCCATCACCATGAAAGACCGGCAGGGCAATAGTTTTTCGGCAACGCTGGTGCGTATTCCGTTGAACGAGGGCCAGGCGAAGGACGATAACAATCCAACCCGCAGCGGCGGCCTGATTTTGCGCCAAATGGACAGCCATATTTCGCTGGAAGAAGCGTTCCGCCGCGCCCGCCTATTATTCAAGCGCTGGTTTGAGGATGTGCCGGTCGGCATTGTCCTGGTCGATTTAGACGGCCGCATCACCGAGGCCAACCGCGTTTTCCGTAAAATGATGCAAAAGAATTTGGGCAATGTCGAAGGCCGCCTTATCAGCGAAGCAATTGTGCCGGAAGACCGTGAAAAGCTGGCCGCAATTTTCACCCAAAGCGTGATGGGCGCTCAAACGCTGCCCTCGCTTGAAACAAAAATTTTAACCGACACCGAAAAAGTCGCCTCGCTTTATATCGGACGGATGGAAACCGAATATGGCACGGTGTTCGGCTTTGTCGTGCATATGGTCGACGTGACCGAGCAAAAGAATCTGGAAGTTCAATTCGTGCAATCGCAAAAAATGCAGGCCGTGGGCCAATTGGCCGGCGGCGTGGCGCACGATTTTAACAATCTTTTGACGGCGATGATCGGCTTTTGCGATTTGCTGTTGCTGCGCCACCGGCCGGGCGACCAGTCTTTCGCAGATATTATGCAAATCAAGCAAAACGCCACGCGCGCCGCCAATTTGGTAAGGCAATTGCTTGCCTTCTCCCGCCAGCAGCAATTAAAGCCGCGGGTGGTGAACGTGACCGAGCTGTTATCGGAATTAAGCAACCTGTTGCGACGTCTGATCGGCGAAAACATCAAATTCGATATCAGCCATGAACGCGATTTATGGCTGATCAAGGTTGACCCCAACCAGTTCGAGCAAATCATTATCAATATGGTGGTGAATGCGCGCGACGCGATGCCCCAAGGCGGCACGCTCCGCATTAAAACCAGCAACCTGGCGCTGACCACAGCGGCGCGCATGGGTGGGGAAGTCATCGCGCCCGGTTCTTATGTGCGCATCGATATCACCGATACCGGCATCGGTATTTCCAAGGAAAACTTAACCCGCATTTTCGAGCCGTTTTTCACCACCAAATCGCCCGGCAGCGGCACGGGGCTTGGGCTGTCAACGGTTTACGGTATCGTCAAGCAAACCGGCGGTTATGTAACGGTGCACAGCGCCATCAATCAGGGCACCTCGTTCAGCGTGCTGTTGCCGCGCCATGACGGCCCCATCGAAGCCGATGAAGACGATGATAAGGCGGATCAAACCCCGGCCGATTTAACCGGCGTTGGCACTATATTATTGGTCGAGGATGAGGACCCCGTTCGCGCCTTTTCTTCCCGCGCTTTGCGTAATAAGGGCTATCAGGTGCTGGAGGCCAATTCCGGCGAGGCCGCGCTGCAATTGCTGACCGAACAAAAACCCAAAATCGATATGCTGATTACCGATGTGATGATGCCCGGCATGGACGGCCCCGCTTTGATCCGCGAGGTGCGTAAAACCATGCCCGATATCCGCGTGATTTGCATTTCCGGCTATGCCGAAGATGCTTTACGCTCCCGCATCGGCGCCGATGAAAATATCCATTTCCTTGGCAAACCCTTCACCCTAAAAGCCTTCGCCGGGAAGGTTAAAGAAGTGATGGAGAAGAAGGGGTAATAAAAACATTATTTTTCAATAGGATATTGACAGCCCTTTGTTCTTGCTAAAATAGAACAAAAATGGTACATATCCACAGGAAATTTGTTCTTGATATATTCCGGCTCTATACAAAGGCGTTTGGGCTTTGTATGGTCGGCCCATAACAAAGGAGTTTTTCATGTCTCAGCTTCGTGTAGTGAATCAGGAAAAGAATCAAGACAACAGCGACCGCAACAAGGCGCTTGAAGCCGCCGTCAGCCAGATTGAGCGCAGCTTTGGCAAGGGTTCGATCATGCGTCTCGGCACGCAGGATAAAGTGGAGGTTGAGGCTATTTCAACCGGCTCGCTGGGTTTGGACATTGCGCTTGGCATCGGCGGCTTGCCGCGCGGGCGGATTATTGAAATTTACGGGCCGGAATCTTCGGGCAAAACCACTTTGGCCCTAACCGCGATTGCCGAAACCCAAAAAGCGGGCGGCACCGCCGCTTTCATCGACGCTGAACATGCGCTTGATCCGGTTTATGCGCAAAAGCTGGGCGTTAAAGTGCAAGATTTATTGCTTTCGCAGCCTGATTCGGGCGAACAGGCTTTGGAAATCGCCGATACTTTGGTGCGTTCCGGCGCGGTTGACCTTTTGGTCATTGACTCGGTCGCGGCCCTGGTGCCGCGCGCGGAGTTAGAGGGCGAAATGGGCGATTCCCATATGGGCCTTCATGCCCGCCTGATGAGCCAGGCGCTTCGGAAATTGACCGGCTCGATTTCCAAATCACGCACTACCGTTGTTTTCATCAATCAAATCCGCATGAAAATCGGGGTGATGTTCGGCAATCCGGAAACCACCACCGGCGGCAATGCCTTGAAGTTTTACGCCTCGGTGCGCCTTGACATTCGCCGCATTGGCGCAATCAAGGAAAAAGAAGACACGATCGGCAGCCAAACGCGGGTTAAGGTTGTAAAAAACAAAATGGCGCCGCCTTTCAAAACGGTCGAGTTCGACATCATGTATGGCGAGGGCATTTCTAAGGTCGGTGAATTAATCGATCTGGGGGTGGCCGCCGGTTTGGTGGAAAAATCGGGCACCTGGTTTGCCTATGGCAAGCAGCGTATCGGCCAGGGCCGCGAAAACGCCAAGCAGTTTTTAAAGGATAATCCGCCCTTGGCTAAGCAGCTAGAGGCCGACATCCGCAAAAACGCCGGTGTCTTGTCCGGCGCCTTAACCACCGGCCCTGAGGCTAGTGATGATACCGAGGATGAAGATAAAGAACCCAAGGAGTAATATTCTGGGGAGGCTATATAATCCATCCGGCCTAGCTCGAAGGGCCAAGCCGGAAGTAACTGTCCGATAAAGAATTAAGTGGCCTTTGAATTCCTGTTCAAGCCACCCCGGCCGGGCCTAAAAACCCGGCCTTTTCTTTTGCTAAGACAATTTAGCTCATCCTGAGCTTGTCGAAGGATGACCTGGGAGGGTATAAAGGTAGCCTTATAAAAGGGCTATCAATGAAAACCGTCAATCAAACCCGCCAAACCTTCCTTGATTTCTTCGCCAAACAGGGGCATAGCGTTGTGCCGTCCAGCCCCTTGGTGCCGCGCAATGATCCGACCTTAATGTTCACCAATTCGGGCATGGTGCAATTCAAGAATGTTTTCACCGGCGTTGAAACGCGCCCCTATACCCGCGCTGTGACCGCGCAAAAATGCGTGCGCGCCGGCGGCAAGCATAATGATTTGGAAAATGTCGGCTATACCGCGCGCCATCACACTTTTTTCGAGATGATGGGCAATTTTTCCTTCGGCGATTATTTTAAAGATGTGGCGATCGATCTGGCGTGGAAATTAATCACCAAAGAATTCGCGCTCGATAAAAAACGCTTGCTCGTCACGGTTTATTCGGAAGATGAGGAAGCCGCAAAACTCTGGAAAAAAATAGCGGGCTTTAGCGATGATAAAATCATCCGCATTCCCACATCCGATAATTTCTGGTCGATGGGCGATACCGGCCCGTGCGGCCCCTGCACCGAAATTTTTTACGATCACGGCGATAAATATGCGGGCGGCCCGCCCGGCAGCGCTGATGCCGATGGCGACCGTTTCATCGAAATCTGGAACCTGGTGTTCATGCAATATGAACAGGTAAGCAAAGACAAGCGCGTGAATTTACCAAAGCCTTCCGTCGATACCGGCCTTGGCCTCGAGCGCACCGCGGCGGCGCTGCAGGGCGTCAATGCTAATTACGATACCGATGTTTTTAAAAACCTCATCGCGGCAGCCGAGCAATTGACCAAGGTCAAAGCTGAGGGGGCCAACATGCCCTCGCACCGCGTCATCGCCGATCATTTGCGCTCGTCATCCTTTTTAATTGCCGATGGCGTGTTGCCTTCAAATGAGGGCCGCGGCTATGTCTTGCGCCGTATTATGCGCCGCGCCATGCGTCACGCCAATTTACTGGGCTATGAAGAACCGCTGCTTACCCAATTGGCGCCGGCTTTGGTGGCGGAAATGGGCCAGGCATATCCTGAATTGGCGCGTGGCGAAAAACTAATCCGCGAAACCTTGAAAATCGAGGAAACCAAATTCAAACAAACCTTAGGCCGGGGCATGAAATTGCTGCAAGACGCCTCCGCCAAATTGAAATCCGGCCAAGATTTACCCGGCGAAGTTGCCTTCACCTTATACGATTCTTACGGCTTCCCGCTTGACCTTACCCAAGACGTGTTGCGTGCGCAAAAACGCGGAGTGGATATGGCCGCTTTCAATGCCGCGATGGAACAGCAAAAAGCCAAGGCAAGGGCGGCCTGGAAAGGCAGCGGCGAGGCATGGGAAGAGGCGGTGTGGTTTGGCCTTCGTGATAAAGTAGGCGCAAGCGAATTCCTTGGCTATTCCACCGATCAGGCCGATGCGGAAATTTTGGCGATTTTAAAAGATGGCAAGGAGGCCGATTCGCTTGCTAAGGGTGAAAAAGGCATTCTGGTTTTAAATCAAACCCCTTTCTACGCCGAATCGGGCGGGCAGGTAGGCGATACCGGGCAAATTACGGGAACGGGCGGCAAATTCACCGTCACCGACACGAATAAGAAAACCGGCGATATTTTTGCGCATGCCGGCAGCGTTACGGAAGGCAGCTTAAAAGTTGGCGATGCCGTCACGGCGAAAATTGATGCGGCGCGCCGTCAAAGCATTAAAGCCCATCACTCGGTCACTCACTTGCTGCATGAAGCTTTGCGCCGGCAATTGGGCGATCACGTCGCGCAAAAAGGCTCGCTGGTCGCGCCCGACCGCCTTCGTTTTGATATCAGCCATCCCAAGCCGGTGACGGCCGAAGAAATCCGCGCCATTGAGGGGGCGGTCAATGCCCGCATCCGTTTGAATGATGAAGTGATTACCCGCCTGATGTCGACCGAGGAAGCGATGCAAAGCGGCGCCCGCGCGCTATTCGGCGAAAAATACGGCGATGAAGTGCGCGTTGTCACCATCGGCGAAGGCTATTCCACCGAGCTTTGCGGCGGCACGCATGTGAACCGCAGCGGCGATATCGGCGCTTTTATTTTAACCGGCGACAGCGCGGTTGCGGCGGGTGTGCGCCGCATCGAAGGGCTGGCGGGAGAGGCGGCGCTTAAATATTTGCAAGGGCGCACGAACTTGCTGGAGCAATTGGCCGCCGAACTTCACACCTCGCCCGAAGAATTACCCGCGCGTTTTCAGCAATTGATCGAAGAGCGCAAAAAATTGGAACGCGAATTAAGCGATTTGCGCCGCAAACTGGCCGGCGGAGGGAGTGGCTCGGCTGAAGCCGTGAAAACCATCAAAGGCATCCGTTTCAGTGGAAAAGTATTGGCCGATATACCGGCGCGTGAATTAAAGACCATTGCCGATGATATGAAAAAGCAGTTAGGATCGGGAATCGTCGCTTTAATCGCAACCGATCAAGGCAAGGTTTCGATTGTGGCGGCGGTGACATCCGACTTAACCGCTAAAATTAGCGCGGTTGATTTAGTCAAGGTTGCGGCGGCGGCCGTAGGCGGCCAGGGCGGCGGCGGCCGGCCCGATATGGCGCAAGCCGGCGGCGCCGATACCGCCAAGGTCAATGAGGCGTTGGCGGCCATTGAAAACTTGCTGGCGGCAAAGTTGGAAGCGGCGGCGTAAATTAAAACCAAACCAGGGAGCTTTTCATGAAAAAAATTATTTTTATCTTATTTCTTTTATCTCTCGCCACCCCAGCCTGGGCGAAACCCGAAATCTATAGTTTCGATAAATCCCACACCAGCATTTTGTTTTTCATCGATCATTTGGGTTTTACTAAAGTGGTCGGCGAATTCATGGATTATGACGGCACGGTTGTTTTTGACCAAGAGAAGGTGGAAAACAGCAAGGTGAACGTCACCTTCCGCCCGGCCGGCGTTAAAACCGATGTAGCGAAACTGGATGAACATTTGCAGGCGCCCGGCTTTTTCGATACCGCCAAATACCCCACCGCCACTTTCGTTTCCACGAAAGTGGAAGCGACCGGCAAAAACACCGGCAAAGTTACGGGGGATTTAACTTTGCTGGGCGTTACCAAGCCCGTGACTTTAGATGTCACTTTTAATAAAGCCGGGGAAATCAGTTTTATTAAGGAATATCACGCCGGTTTTTCGGCTCGCGGCAAACTTTTCCGCTCGGCTTTTAAAATGATGGAAGGCTTGCCGATGGTCGGCGATGAGGTTGAATTATTAATTGAAACCGAATTAGTGCGCCAGCCGCAGCCCGTTAACTAATCCACACTTGACAGTCTAAGTGTTTTGCATATGATGCGCTCCATTATAAAAATGGAGAGGGTAGAGATATGCCGGAAACAATGAAAATGCGCATCATTAAGGTGAACGGAAGCCGCACCGATGCCGATTTTACCGCCGCCGCTGTTAAAATTCTAAAGGAATTAAGCAGTTGTTTTTCAGGCTGCCGTTTTGAAGATGAACCTTCGCAACGCCAATATGACGAAATGCCGGGCATGGTTATCGGCAAATGCCAAGCCTTGATGGATGACAAAAGGGGTGTGGTGATAGGCCTGCTCTATGCCGATGGCAAGATCGTGGCTATGTGCACCGACTATTCTATCGCCAAGCTGGCCTGGTTTTTAAATCAAGCGGTTTTTCAACGGCACGCAGATGTCGATGCCTTGGTCCGTTTTTTGGGCATTCACGGCGTTTCGGCCGATCCTTTAAATACGGTATTGGTTGCGCAAGGCCAGGCGGAAATGGCTGCCGATTTTCTGGGTTCGCCGCGCGCCGTGCATTCCAACAAAACCGTTCGTATTCTTGATGGCCGGGGCGGCTACGGCAGTTAAAGATAGAAATCTTTTAGCGATTGGCTTATAGAAAACTATGGCCCGCCGCGAAAAATTCAAAAAAGACCACAAGCCTTCCTCCACCCGCTGGTTGCAGCGGCAGATGGCCGATACGTATGTCGATCAGGCTAAGGCCAAGGGTTATAGGGCGCGGTCGGCGTTTAAAATCATTCAGCTTGATGATAAATATAAATTCTTCAGGCCCGGCCTTACCGTGCTTGATTTGGGCGCAGCGCCGGGCGGCTGGTCGCAAATTGCGGCCGAGCGGGTGAAAGCCAAAGAGGGCAAGGGCAAAGTCATCGGCATCGATTTGCTGGAAGTCGAACCCATCATGGGTGCGGTTTTTTTAAAGGCCGATATGCGCGATCCCAGCACGGATGAATGGATTGCTTCGCAAATTTCCAAACCTGTCGATATCGTTTTATGCGATATGGCGCCCAACACCACGGGCGATTCGGCAACCGATCATTACCGCATTATTTCGCTTGGCGAAGTAGCCCTTGAAGTGGTGAAAAAGTTTTTGCGGCCCGGCGGGGTGCTGGTATTAAAGCTCCGCCAGGGCGCCGATGAACAGACGTTTATGAAAAACTTGCGCGGCCTTTTCACCAAAGTAAACCGCGCCAAGCCGCCCGCCAGCCGCCAAGAATCGGCCGAATTTTATGTGGTGGCTTCAGGTTTTAAGGGAAATGGTTCGACAGGCTCACCATGAGCTTATCCTGAGCTTGTCGAAGGATTGGTGGGATATTGTAAAAAGTCTTGGATTTTGGGGTGAAATACTGTATATATTCTCATGTTTTTCAACGCACCCAAAACTTTTAAAGAAGCGCTCGCCTTTGACGATGTGCTGTTAAAGCCTGCCGCCAGCTCAATCATTCCTGCCCAGGCTAAAACCAACACCCAATTAACGCAACGCATTCAGCTCGGCATTCCGATTCTATCGGCGGCGATGGATACGGTTACCGAATCCGCCATGGCGATTGCTATGGCGCAGGCCGGGGGCCTTGGCGTAATTCACCGCAACATGTCGATTCATGCGCAGGCCGATCAGGTGCGCGCCGTCAAAAAATTTGAATCCGGCATGGTGGTGAACCCCGTCACCATTAACCCCGACCAAAGCCTGGCCGAGGCGTTTAATTTAATGCTGGAAAACCATATTTCGGGCATTCCGGTAGTGGAGAAGGGGACGAACAAATTGGTCGGCATTCTGACCAACCGCGATGTCCGCTTCG
>JBFXCK010000003.1:146809-176375 GCA_050182275.1 Dongiaceae bacterium
AACCCCGACCAAAGCCTGGCCGAGGCGTTTAATTTAATGCTGGAAAACCATATTTCGGGCATTCCGGTAGTGGAGAAGGGGACGAACAAATTGGTCGGCATTCTGACCAACCGCGATGTCCGCTTCGCCAAGGATACCAGCCAAAAAGTCGGCGATTTAATGACGCGTGAATTGATTACGGTCAAAGAAAATGTCTCGCGCGAAGAAGCCAAACGTCTATTGCATCATCACCGCATCGAAAAACTTTTGGTGGTTGATGACGCCTATCGCTGCATCGGCTTGATTACCGTGAAAGACATGGAAAAAGCGCAGAAATTCCCGAACGCCAGCAAAGATGAAAAAGGCCGCCTGCGCGTGGCCGCCGCCATTGGCACCGGCCCTGACGGGCTAGGGCGCGCCCAGGCGCTGATCGATGCCGAGATTGATATTATTGTGGTTGATACCGCTCACGGCCATTCGCAATCGGTAGTGGAAGCCGTAACTAAAGTGCGGAAACTTTCCAATTACACCCAAATTATCGCCGGTAATGTGGCCACCGCTGAAGCTTCCAAAGCTTTAATCGATGCCGGCGCCGATGCAATTAAGGTCGGGATTGGCCCCGGCTCGATTTGCACTACGCGCATTGTGGCGGGAATCGGCGTGCCGCAACTAACAGCCATTTTAGATTGCGCTGAGGCATGCAAAAAAGCCGGCATTCCGGTTATCGCCGATGGCGGTATCCGCTATTCCGGCGATTTGGCGAAAGCAATTGCCGCCGGCGCCGATTGCATCATGATGGGTTCGCTTCTGGCGGGAACCGATGAAAGCCCGGGGGAAGTATTCTTATATCAGGGCCGTTCCTATAAATCCTACCGCGGCATGGGTTCGCTGGGCGCGATGAGCCAGGGCGCGGCTGACCGTTATTTCCAAGGCGGCACCGAAGCGCCAAAATTAGTGCCGGAAGGCGTTGAAGGCATGGTTCCCTATAAGGGCGCGGTTTCCGGCGTATTGCATCAAATGATCGGCGGCCTCAAAGCCTCGATGGGCTATACCGGCAACGGCACGATTGCCGACATGCAAAAGAACGCCGAATTCATCCGCATCACTTCGGCCGGCTGGCGCGAAAGCCATGTGCATGACATCACCGTAACCCGCGAGACGCCGAACTATAAGCCGGATGTTTAGTTCAATATTGTTCATCCTTCGACAAGCTCAGGATGAGCTCATGGTGAGCTTGTCGAACCATGTGTTTTCATGATTCCAGGGGCTAGGTGCCAAACCGTATTAGATATTTTATCCGAAGCCGCGCAAAGTAAAGCGCCGCTGGACCGCATCACCACGCACCATTTCCGCCAGCGCCGTTATATTGGCAGCCATGACCGCCAGGCCATCAGCCAAATGGTGTATGGCGTTATCCGCCACCGCCGCCGCTTGGAATATTGCTTGGCGCAAAGCGGCGCTGAAGAAAGCATCCGGCGGATGTTTTTGCTTTATCTCAAGCTTTATTCTCCCTGGCAGGAAAAAGAAATTACCGGGGCTTTTAATGGCGATAAATTCTGCCCCGATCCTTTAAGCAATGAGGAAAAGGCTTTGCTGGAGCAGGCGGTCATCCCCAAAGACATGCCGGAAGATGTGGCGGCCGAATGTCCGCCCGATTTTTATAGGCCGCTAAAATCCTTATTCGGCGACAGGTTTTTGGATGAACTTAAAGCGTTAAATGAAGAGGCGGGGGTTGATTTAAGGGTCAATATGCTTAAGGCCAAGCCCGAAGAAATGCTGGCGGAATTAAAGGAAGCTGGCCTGCCCATTCAAAAAATGCCCTATTCGCCTATTGGCTTTCGTCTTCCCACCCGTTTGCCGCTTGATCGGATTCCGGGCTTGAAAGACGGCAAGCTCGAAATTCAAGATGAATCATCGCAAATTGCGGCCATATTATTAGACGTAAAATCGGGCCAGCGCGTGCTTGATTTGTGCGCAGGGGCAGGGGGGAAATCTTTGGCGCTGGCCTCGCTCATGAATGGCCGCGGGCGGATTGCCGCAACCGATGTCGACGCCAAACGCCTGGCCAATGCCAAAGCCCGCATTAAAAGATCGGGCGCGCAAAACATCGAGCTGCGGCAAATCGAGGGCCTGGAAGATAAATGGCTAAAGCGCCAGGAAAAAACTTTCGACCGCGTTCTAGTCGATGCGCCTTGCAGCGGGTCGGGCACTTGGCGGCGTAACCCGGATGCGAGGTTCCGCTACAAGCAGGAAGATATCGAACGCCTTAAGCAAACCCAAATCGCGTTGTTACGGGCAGCCCTGCCGCTGCTTAAAAAAGGCGGCTATTTAATTTATGCAACCTGCTCGCTATTGCGGGAGGAGAATGAAGAAGTAGTTGCGGCGGCCTTAAAAGACCAGCCCAGCTATCAACAACTAAAAATCGCCGAATTTTGGCCCGATTTTTTTGCGGCCCCTTATCCCGGCAATCAAGATTCCGCCGCTTTGCGCCTTACCCCAGCGCAGCATGGGGTGGATGGGTTTGTGATGAGTTTAATGGAAAAAATATAGGCGTATCTCAACGCTGATATTAGCTTTTGAATCGTCCGCTTTGCGCTTGGCTCTAAAGCGATCTGGATGGTCCGGGTTTAGTATATCGGTCATGCCGATCAGGAGGGAAGAACGCCTTTTCAGTTTTATCCCTGAGACGGTAGCGCGCAAAAGCTGTTTCCTGTAGCGGCGCTGCTTCGGGGTTTATATGCTTTGCCGCTTTAATCGCTTTGCGCGCTGATGCAGCCAAAGTTCTATTTTCTTTGATGACAAAGAGAGTATCAGCAAGCTCTTCCACCTGGTTATTTTCCACTTGCCGGATAACGGCGCGCCTAAATGCTTTTGGAATTACTCTTCTTAAATGGGGAAAATTCTGAACCGCTTTTACCGTGCGTATAAAGGCTGATGGATTTTTATTTGCTAATTGGTGAGTTAGCACGGTTTCAATGTCTTGCGGCGTAAGCACTGCCATCAAATCACGCCGGTTTTGAATGGCTTCAATCAAGTGAACAAAATCTTTCAACGAGGGAGAAGTTAAGATTTGGGGGACGATATTTTTAATATGATGCGGTTTTACCCCCTTCATTAAATGCGGTTGATCTTTGATTTGGTTTATTATTTCGGATGCCCGGCTATATATCCGTGATTCTTCATTAAGGGCTTTTTCGATATCGCCCGGCTTTATGACTTCTAGTAAAGCCGGCCGGTTTTTAATGATAACTAAAACTTCGGCAAAACCATTGATCCAGCCCCGGTTTAATTGCTGTGACACAGCCTCGGCGATCATATCAGGCGTCACCGCTTTGTCCATTAGTTCAGGATAGGGATTTCTTTGAACTATGCTAAGAAATTGAACAAACCAACCAATTTGATAGTGTTTTAAATTCTGCCGCATAGCGGAATTAAGCATAAGAGCAATTTTGCCATATAATCCGACATGGGATTGGAGATTCAATAAGGCTTTAGCAAAATCTTCGCCCAAGCCCTGTTCCAACTGATTAGA
Organism: Dongiaceae bacterium; assembly: GCA_050182275.1. Taxonomy (GTDB): domain Bacteria; phylum Pseudomonadota; class Alphaproteobacteria; order SHNJ01; family SHNJ01; genus JBFXCK01. The sequence continues at coordinate 150,321 of JBFXCK010000003.1, forward strand.
AATAACCGGCTGCAATTCTGCCCAATTATAAAAATTTGGCTCAGCTAGACGGCCACTTAAGATACCATTGGCTAGGCTGAGAAAAAGGCGCGAGCGGGTTTGGGCGGATGTCATGGTCAAATATTTGATTCCTTATAGAACACAAGCGAATTTTTGTCAATACGGTAAATCAAAGCTAAATCCCTTCCATCTTATTGAAATTCCGCTATAACCTTATCATGAATCACGACAAAATCCTCATCCTTGATTTCGGTTCCCAGGTTACCCAGCTCATTGCCCGCCGTGTCCGTGAAAGCGGGGTTTATTGCGAGATTTTGCCCTTTAATGCCGATGCCAGAAAAATTCAGGAATTCAAGCCGCGCGGCGTAATTCTTTCGGGCAGCCATTATTCGGTATTTGAAAATGGCTCGCCGCAAATTCCCGATGCTGTTTTACAAATGAATTTGCCGATTTTCGGCATTTGCTATGGACAGCAAGCTTTGTGCCATCAATTGGGCGGCAAGGTTGAAAGCGGCCACAGCCGTGAATTCGGCAAGGCCGAAGTGGAAGTCACTAAATCCTGCACCTTGTTCGACGGCGTTTGGAGTAAGGGATCCAAACAAACCGTATGGATGAGCCATGGCGACCGTGTCACCAAAATCCCGCCCGGCTTTGAAGTGGTGGGCATTAGCGAAGGGGCGCCTTTCGCCGTGATCGCCAATGAAAATAAAAAAATCTATGCGGTGCAATTTCACCCCGAAGTGGCGCACACGCCCACCGGCGCGCAATTGCTGAAAAATTTCACCCACCGCATCGCCGGTTGCAAAGGCGATTGGAGCATGGCCGCCTTCAAGGCCGAGGCGATCGAAAAAATCCAAAAACAAGTGGGTAAAGGCAAAGTATTATGCGGCCTTTCGGGTGGCGTTGATTCTTCGGTCGTGGCGGTATTGCTGCACGAGGCGATTGGCGATCAATTGCAATGCGTGTTTGTCGATACCGGGCTTTTGCGGGAAGGGGAGGCGGAGCAGGTGGTTACGCTTTTCCGCAATCATTATAATATCCCCCTCCTTCATGTTGATGCGAAAAAAGAGTTTTTGGGGGCGCTTGCGAATCTGTCCGATCCTGAAGCCAAGCGCAAAACCATTGGTAAGCTGTTCATTGATGTGTTCGAGCGCGAAGCCAAAAAAATCGGCAAAGTCGATTTTTTGGCGCAAGGCACGCTTTATCCTGATGTGATTGAATCGGTTTCCGCCACCGGCGGCCCCAGCGTTACCATCAAATCGCACCATAATGTCGGCGGCCTGCCTGAACGCATGAATATGAAATTGGTCGAGCCGGTGCGGGAATTATTTAAAGACGAAGTCCGCGCCCTGGGCCGTGAATTGGGCTTGCCGGAAAGTTTGATCGGCCGCCATCCTTTCCCCGGCCCCGGTTTGGCGATCCGGGTATTGGGGGAAATCACGGAAGAAAAACTAAAAATTCTGCGCCAGGCCGATGTGATTTATTTGGATGAAATCAGAAAAGCCGGCCTGTACGATAAAATTTGGCAGGCATTCGCTGTGCTGCTTCCGGTGCGGAGCGTCGGTGTCATGGGGGATGGGCGTTCTTATGAATATGTATGCGCTTTGCGCGCCGTCACCTCGACTGATGGCATGACGGCCGAGGCCTATGAATTCCCGCCGGGCTTTTTGGCCCGCGTTGCCACGCGCATATGCAACGAAGTGCGCGGCATTAACCGCGTGACTTACGATTACACCAGTAAGCCGCCTGGCACGATTGAATGGGAATAGATTATTTCTTCGCCCGTTTGGGCAGGGAATGATGAAAAAACTCCAGCAAATCTTCCAAACTGTGGCGCTGCGCCCAGCGTTTGGTTTTGGCATATAAAACATAGCGCCCCCGCTTGTGCGAGGCGCGGCTAGCTTTAATAAAAGTGAAATCCGGCAATTCCAATAAATCGGCGAAAAGTTTAAAAGCCACCAATCCCGGGCGCTGCTCCAATTTGTAATGCCACCAGGTGGATGGCCCGGCCTGCGTTGCGTATAAATTCAACAGGACGTTTAATTCGGCGCGCGTGAAATGCTCGCTGACTTTGCGGCGGCGGAATTCGGCGAAGGCTATAACTTTGCTCATGGCGTCCTGCCAATTATAAAAAGTTTCGCTGGATAATTCTATTGTGAACAAAAATTAGTGGATATTTTGTTAATTTAGCGCCCTATTAACAACAACTTACCGTGCGGTGCAAAAGCGCCTTGTTTTCAGCCTCTTACAAAGGTATGACAGGGGGTAGCAACAAGCATAAGGAGAAGCCATGGCTGTAGAAACCCCTATTTGCGATTTCGGCAAGCCCGCTATCGATTTTAAATTAAAAGGCATCGACGGCAAGACTTATACGCTTAAAGACATCCAAGGGCCTAATGGCGCGTTGGTTATGTTTATTTGCAATCATTGCCCTTATGTTAAGGCAGTGGCCGAACGCTTGGTGCGTGATGTGGCTGAATTGCAAAAGCAAGGCATTGGCGCAATTGCGATTATGTCGAACGACACCCAAACCTATCCCGAAGATTCGTTCGAGAATATGAAAAAATTCGCGGCCCAGCACCAATTCACCTTTCCTTATGTGATTGATGAAACCCAAGATATCGCCCGCAAATATGGCGCGGTGTGCACGCCCGATTTCTTCGGTTACAATGCGAAAGGCGAATTGCAATATCGCGGCCGTCTGGATGCTTCGCGCAAAGAAACCGGCCCCCCCGACGCCAAGCGCGAATTGTTCGAGGCGATGAGCCAAATAGCCAAAACCGGCCAAGGCCCCAAAGAGCAAATTCCCAGCATGGGCTGTTCAATTAAATGGCGCGCCCAGGCGGCTTAATTTCAAGGAAAACCATGACCGATATTTTAGATGAAATCGAAGAAGATTTGCAGCGCGAGCGCTGGGTTAAGCTTTGGCAAAAATATGGCAATTGGGTAATCGGCGCGGCGCTGGCGGCGGTGTTGATCACGGCGGGTTCGGTTGGCGTTGAACGCTACCGCCAATATCAGCGCGGGCAAGATGCCGAAAAATTAGCCACGGCCACCCGTTATATCGACATCACCCGTTTCGAGGAGGCGCTGCCGGTTTTAAATAGGTTAGCCGGTGAAGGCACCGGCGGGTATGCCGCCTTGGCCGGATTTAAAGCGGCCGCCTTGAAATTAGAGCAAAAAGATTTCAAAGGCGCGATTGAAGCCTATGAGGCGATCGCCGCCAACCGCCGCGTTGATTCCCTCTATCGCGATCTTGCCGCCATTTATTCCGCGGGGCGTCAAGTGCAAACGGGCAAATATGATGCCGCTGTCCTCAACACCAAATTGATGCCCCTGACCGGTGAAGGCCGTCCTTTCCGCTTCGCTGCGATGGAAATACAGGGCGCCATCGCCTTGGATCAAGGCCATCGGGACGCCGCAAAATCCATCTTCGCGCAATTAGCCATATTGCCCGATGTTCCGCCGGGCATTAAAAACCGCGCCACTCAAGTTTTGGCGGCTCAGTTCGGGGAAGGTTAAGTTGCGCTTTATATTTCTGATCGCTTTGGTTGTTTTAACCGCCTGCAGTTCGCTGGAATTTTTGGGCGAGGGCCCGCCGCCGCCTTTGCCGGGCGAACGCATCGCGATTTTGAAAGGCAATAACCAATTGCTGGCCGATCCCGCGCTCGCCGGTATTGCGGTGCAACTGCCCGATCCTTTTTTAAATACGGCCTGGCCGCAAGCGGGCGGCTATCCCAATCACATGATGGGGCATTTAAGCTTGGGCGGCGGCTTGCGCCAGTTATGGAAAGTCGATGCCGGGCGCGGCAACGACAAACAATATATTTTAGCGGCCCCTATTGCCGACCAGGGCCGGATTTTTACGATTGATGTCGAGGCCAAGGCATATGCCTTGAGCTTACAGGAGGGCAAGAAATTATGGGTTGCCGATCTGGCACCGCCCAAAGGCGGCCGCGCGGAAATTGGCGGCGGCGGGCTGGCATTAGATGGCGAAAGTTTAATCGCCACTACCGGCTATGGCGAAGTGATCGCGCTTGATGTGAATGATGGAAAAATTTTATGGCGTAAACAAGTCAACAGCCCCATCCGCGCCGCGCCCACCATCACCAATGGGCGGATTTTGGTTATTACCGTTGATAACCGGACGCTCGCGCTCTCTTCCAAGGATGGCGCCACCCTATGGACACATGAAGGAATTAACGAGCCGGTGACCTTATTGGGCGCTGCATCAGCCGCGGCGGATGAAGGTATTTTTGTAGTGCCTTATTCATCGGGCGAATTATTCGGTTTGCGCCAGGATACCGGGCGTGTGCTGTGGTCCGACAGTTTGATTTCCCCCCGCCGCAGCAATCAATTGGCGAGCCTGGGCGCCATCAGCGGCTTGCCGGTTCTGGATAAAGGCTTGGTTGTGGCGATCGGCCATGGCGGGCGGATGCTGGGCTTGGAAGCCAAAACCGGCGGCCGCGTGTGGGATCAGGAATTGGGCGGCACCGAAACGCCGTGGGTTGCCGGTGATTTTATTTTCGTGCAGGGCAGCGACGGAATTTTGCGTTGCATTTTACGCCGTGATGGCCGCGTGCGCTGGGCCAGCCTATTGCCGCAAGGCAAAGATAAAGATAAGCCGATTTTATATAGCGGCCCTATTTTAGCGGGCGGAAAGCTGTTCAGCGTTAGCAGCAAGGGCGATTTGATGATGATCGATCCTTATACCGGCCAAATCATGGGCAAGCACGATATTGGCGAGCCGGTGCTCATTCCGCCTATTGTGGTGAATAACACGTTACTGTTGTTGTCGGTCAAAGGCAATTTGATCGCCTTGCGGTAAAAGGAAAAAGCGATGGCACAATTGCCCACGGTCGTTATTGTCGGCCGCCCCAATGTCGGGAAATCAACCTTGTTCAACCGCCTTTTGGGCAAGCAGCAAGCGATCGTGGCTGACGTTGCCGGCACCACGCGCGATTGGCAAGAAGGCCTTGGCCATATCGGCAAGCTGACTTTCCGCCTGATCGATACCGCCGGCTGGGATAGCGGCCGCAACCAGGAATCCTTATCCGCCCGCATGCGCAAGCAAAGCGAACAAGCGCTCTTGCAGGCCGATGTGGTTTTGTTCGTCACCGACGGCAAAGAGGGCGTTACGCCATTGGAAAAAGATTTAGCGCGCTATTTACACAAAAAAAATTGGCCGGTGATTGTGATTGCCAATAAATGCGAAAGCAAAAACGCCGATATTGGCGAAGCCTCGAACCTTGGTTTTGGCGAAGCAGTCGCCGTATCCGCCATGCATGGGCTGGGCCTGGCCGAATTGGCCGGCCGCTTAATCGAATTCACCGGCGAAGAGGAAATTATCGAAGCCGCCAATGACGATCAAGGAATCAGCTTGGCGATTGTTGGCAAGCCTAACGCCGGAAAATCGACTTTAATTAACGCATTGATTGGCGAAGAGCGCCTGCTAACCGGCCCCGAAGCCGGTATCACCCGCGACGCCATTGCGCTGCCATGGGAGTGGAAGGGACGCGCTGTCGAGCTGGTTGACACGGCGGGCTTGCGCAAAAAGGCCAAAGTGACCGAAGAGCTGGAAAATAAATCGGCCGCGCAGGCGAAATCGGCGCTTAACTTCGCGCAAATCGTGATTGTGGTGATTGACGGCGCCGATTTGCCGACTCATCAAGATTTGGCGATTGCCGGCATGGCGGCGGAAGAAGGGCGCTCGGTCGTAATCGCGGTCAATAAATGGGACATAGTTAAAGATCAAAGCGCCTTGCGCCGTGAAATCAACGAACGCTTGCGCGCCTCTTTGCCGCAATTAACCGGCGTGCCGGTGGTGTATATTTCCGCATTAAAATCCAAGCATTTAGATAAGCTTATGCAAGCAGCATTTGAAGTTTATGATAAATGGAATATCCGTATCCCGACCGGGCGGTTGAATGGCTGGCTGCAGAAGGCGCTGGCCAATTATCCGCCGCCCTTATTCAAGCGCCAGCCGATCAAAATTAAATACATCACCCAAATTAAAACCCGCCCGCCGACCTTGGCGCTGTTTTTGAACCACCCGCAGGGCCTGCCGCTGACTTATCAGCGGTATCTAACCAACTCTTTCCGCGAAGCCTTTGATTTGGGCGGCGTGCCCATCCGTTGGCAATACCGCAAGGGCGGCAATCCCTATGAGGGGAAGAAGAAGTAAGTCTTCCTAAAGCAAAAAACCCTCCACAATTCCAATATTTCAAGCGTTTAGCCGTTATTTTAGGCCTTCAAAAGGCTTGGCCGACAGGCTAGATTGCTGCCTTATGGTTTTTTCATCCAGCAGGTTTTAATCTTGACGCTTTCCCTTCTCGCTTTTTACGTCTTCGCCGCCGTTTTATTAGCCGCCTCGGTTATGGTGGTGACGGCCCGCAACCCGGTGCATTCGGTATTGTTTTTGATTTTGGCGTTTTTTAACGCCGCCGCCCTGTTCTTGTTGGCCGGCGCCGAATTCTTGGCGATGATTTTGGTAATTGTTTATGTTGGCGCGGTCGCCGTCTTGTTCCTGTTTGTGGTGATGATGTTGGACATCAATTTCACCGAGCTTAAAAAGGGCGCTTGGCGTCATGCGCCGATTGGCGCTTTGGTTGGCCTTATTTTACTGGCCGAATTGGTTTTGGTCGGCCGCCTGCCGCGCGAGGCTTCGGCCACTATTATGACAATCGGCCAGGCGCCCACCAACACTCAAGCGCTGGGCGAAGTGCTGTATACCGATTATATTTATCCTTTCCAAACCGCCGGTATTATTTTGCTGGTCGCCATGATCGGCGCGATTGTATTGACCCATCGCAAGCGTTCTGGCGTGCGCCGTCAAAATATCAATGAACAGGTAAGCCGCCGCCGCGAAGATGTGGTGGAAATCAGGAATATCGCGCCGGGCCAGGGAATCCAATAATGTCCATTCCGCTTTCCCATTACTTAACCTTATCGGCCTTGGTGTTTACGCTGGGGATTTTCGGGATTTTTTTAAACCGCCGCAATGTCATCACCATTTTAATGTCGATTGAATTGATGCTGTTGGCGGTCAATATCAATTTCGTCGCCTTCGCCGCCGAGTGGCAAAATTTAACCGGGCAAATTTTTACGATGTTCGTGCTCACCGTTGCCGCTGCCGAAGCCGCAATTGGCTTGGCGATTTTGGTGGTCTATTACCGCAACCGCGGCTCGATCGCGGTCGAAGATATTCATGGGTTGAAGGGTTAAACAATGGAAACCGCAATTGTCTTTTTGCCGCTGCTCGCCGCCATCATCGCCGGATTTTTGGGCCGTTTGATTGGCGACCGCGGCGCGCAATTGGTTACTTGCGGTGCTTTGGTTCTTTCCGCGTTGTTGGCGGTCATCGTATTTTTCCAAGTCATTGGCGAGCCCGCGCGCAGCATCAATTTAATGCCATGGATTGTCAGCGGGTCATTAGAGGCCTATTGGGCCCTGCGCATCGATGCTTTAAGCGCCGTGATGCTGGTGGTGGTAACGGTCGTGTCCTCCATCGTGCATATTTATTCGGCCGGCTATATGAGCCACGATAAATCCATCCCGCGTTTCATGGCCTATCTCAGCCTTTTCACCTTTTTCATGCTGATGCTGGTGACGGCCGATAATTTGCTGCAAATGTTTTTCGGCTGGGAAGGGGTGGGCTTGGCCTCCTATCTCTTGATCGGCTTTTGGTATGAAAAGCCCAGCGCCTGCGCCGCCGCGATGAAGGCGTTTATTGTGAACAGGGTGGGGGATTTTGGTTATATTCTAGGAATCGCCGCAATCTTTTTATTGTTTGATTCAGTCAGTTTTGATGTAATTTTTTCTAATGCTGCCGATAAGAAAGACGCGCTGTTCGTTTTATTCGGCCAGGCCGTTCACGCGCTTGATTTAATCTGTATTCTATTGTTCATTGGCGCGATGGGTAAATCGGCGCAATTGGGGCTGCACACCTGGCTGCCCGATGCGATGGAAGGCCCGACACCCGTATCCGCCCTCATTCACGCCGCTACCATGGTGACAGCCGGGGTATTTTTGGTGGCGCGCATGTCGCCCTTGTTTGAATACGCGCCAACCGCTTTGGCGATGGTGACAATTGTCGGCGCTTCCACCGCGTTTTTTGCCGCCACCATTGGCTTGGTGCAAAATGACATCAAGCGCGTGATTGCTTATTCCACTTGCAGCCAATTAGGCTATATGTTTTTCGCCTGCGGCATTTCGGCCTATGCCGCCGGGATTTTCCATTTATTCACCCACGCTTTTTTCAAGGCGCTGCTGTTTTTGGCCGCGGGTTCGGTGATTCACGGGCTTTCCGGCGAGCAAGATATGCGGAAAATGGGCGGGGTGTGGCGTTTGCTGCCCATCACGTACGCTTTTATGTGGATCGGGAATTTGGCTTTGGCCGGCATTCCGCCCTTCGCCGGGTTCTTTTCTAAAGACATTGTTTTGGAATCCGCCTGGGCCGCCCACAGCGCGGTTGGCGCTTATGCTTTCTGGCTGGGCATTGCCGCGGCCTTTATGACCGCGTTTTATTCCTGGCGGCTTTTATTCATGACCTTTCACGGCCAGCCCCGCGCCAGCCACGAGGTAATGGAACACGCCCATGAATCGCCGCCCATTATGTGGGGGCCCTTGACCATATTGGCGCTGGGCGCGATTACCGCAGGCCTATTTGGCTATAGCGCCTTTGTTGGCGAAGCTTCAGCCGGATTTTGGGCGGGCGCCATTCACGTTTTGCCGGAACATAATGTGCTAGAGGCCGCGCACCACGCACCCTTCTGGGTGAAAGCGCTGCCGCTGCTAATGGGCATTGGCGGCATTGCTTTGGCTTATTTATTCTATATCCGCCGCCCCGATTTGCCGGGCCGTTTTGCGCAAATCTTCTCGCCGCTTTACCGCTTCTTCTTCAACAAATGGTATTTCGATGAGCTATATGATTTCCTCTTCGTCCGCTCCGCCAAATGGCTGGGCCGCCAATTCTGGCAAAAGGGCGATGGCATGATTATCGACGGCTTTGGCCCCAATGGCATCGCCGCCTTTTGCCAACGCGTGGGCGATAGGGCGCGCGCCTTGCAAACCGGTTATTTATATCATTATGCCTTCGCCATGCTGATCGGCGTTGTCGTATTTTTGACTTGGTATTTATCGGGTTTTGGCTTTTCCATTAATCAATTGGGATGGATGCGGTAATGAATTTTCCAATACTTTCCACCCTGATTTTCCTGCCGCTGATCGCCGCTGCTTGGCTATTCATGTTGCGCGGGGAAGAGGGGGCCGTGGCGCGGAACGCCAAATGGATTGGTTTATGGTTCACGCTTGCCAATTTCATTTTAAGTTTGGGCCTCTGGGCGCATTTTAGCCCGCTTCAACCCGGCTTTCAATTTGTTGAGAAAACCGTGTGGCTGGAAAATATCGGCGCCTCTTATCATGTGGGCGTCGACGGTATTTCGCTCTTCTTCATTATTCTTTCCACCTTTCTTACTTTACTTTGCGTGATTGCAAGCTGGGAGCAGGTAAAATCCCGCGTGCGCGAATATTTCATCGCCTTTTTATTGCTCGAAACCATGATGGTCGGCATGTTCGCCGCGCTTGATATGTGGTTGTTCTATGTTTTCTTCGAGGGCGTATTAATTCCGATGTTCCTAATCATCGGCATGTGGGGCGGCCCGCGCCGGGTGTATGCAGCGTTTAAGTTTTTCCTTTATACCTTGCTGGGATCGGTCTTGATGCTGTTGGCGATGATTGCGATGTATAAAACCACAGGCACCACCGACATTCCCACTCTTTTAACCAGCCAATTCACCCCGCAATTGCAATTCTGGCTGTGGCTGGCTTTCTTTGCTTCCTTCGCCGTCAAAGTGCCGATGTGGCCGGTGCATACTTGGCTGCCCGATGCGCACGTTGAAGCGCCGACTGCCGGTTCCGTGATTCTAGCCGGTGTGCTGCTAAAAATGGGCGCCTATGGTTTCTTGCGGTTTTCATTGCCGATGTTCCCCGATGCCTCGCTATTCTTCGCGCCCTTGGTATTCACTTTAAGTTTGATTGCGGTGGTATATACCTCTCTCGTGGCGTTGGCCCAGCAAGATATGAAAAAGCTGATCGCCTATTCCTCGGTCGCGCATATGGGGTTTGTGACGCTTGGCCTGTTCACCTTCACTCAGCAGGGGATGGAAGGCGCCGTGATTCAAATGATCAGCCACGGCTTTATTTCCGCCGCCTTATTCCTATGTGTTGGCGTGCTCTATGACCGCATTCATTCCCGCGACATCGCCGCCTATGGCGGTTTGGTAAACCGGATGCCGGTTTACGCGTTGGTTTTCATGCTCTTTATGCTGGGTTCGGTCGGCTTACCCGGCACATCGGGATTTGTCGGCGAAAGTTTGGTGTTGATCGGCGCTTATCAAGTTAAATTCTGGCTTTCCGCCATCGCCGCCACAGGCGTGATCCTGGGCGCGGCTTATATGCTGTGGCTTTATGCCCGCGTGGTGTTCGGCACGCTGGAAAAACCATCTTTACAAAAAATCAAAGATTTGCATTGGCGGGAAAAATTGGTCTTCGCGCCTTTAGTGGTGGCGATGCTGTGGATGGGAATTTACCCATCTTCTTTCAGCAATATCATCGCTCCACCCATTGCCGCGATTTATCAGCAATTGCAATTGGCGCAAAATGAAACGATTCAGCTTTCCTCTCTTTTACCCTCTTTGCCGTTATTTTAATCATGCAGCTTTTTTTATCCCTGGCTTTACCCGCTATCCCTGAAATCTTCCTCTGCGGCATGAGCATGCTGTTGCTGATGTACGGCGTTTTCCGCCAAGACCAGGCCTTTGGCCCGGTTAAAAACTTCGCCGTCATTATTTTAGCGATTACGCTGGCGCTGGTTTTTTATACGCCGGCGCCAATGGCGGCCTTCGCCGACATGCTGAAAATGGATCATTTCGCTATTTTTATGAAAATCCTGGTTTTGGCCGGCGCTATCGGCGCTTTATTAATCAGCGGCGCTTATTTACGGCGAACCCAGGCCGACCGCATGGAATTTCCTATTCTGATCCTTTTCGCCAGTTTAGGCATGCTGCTGCTGGTATCGGCCAATAATTTGCTGGCGCTGTATGTGGGGCTGGAGCTTTCTTCGCTCGCGCTCTATGTGCTGGCGGCGATGCAGCGCGATCATTTGCCGTCGAGCGAGGCGGGGGTTAAATATTTTGTCTTGGGCGCTTTGTCTTCCGGCCTTCTGCTATATGGAATCAGTTTAATTTACGGCGTCACCGGCGGCATTGGCTATACCGAAATCGCCGTAAGTTTGACGCAAATTCAGCTTTCCTCGCAAATATTGCCGCCCAGCGCGGTAATCGGCCTGGTCTTTATTTTAGCCGGCCTGGCCTTTAAAATTTCCGCCGTGCCTTTTCATATGTGGGCGCCCGATGTGTATGAAGGCGCTCCTACGCCGGTGACCGCCTTTTTCGCCGGCGCGCCGAAAATCGCGGTGCTGGCTTTGTTGCTGCGGCTTTTAACCGGCCCATTCGCGCCGGTGATGCTGCAATGGCAGCAAATTATATTCATCATCAGCGTCGCCTCGATGGCGCTTGGCTCCTTCGCCGCTTTACAACAGCAAAATATGAAACGGCTTTTGGCCTATAGCTCGATCGGGCATATCGGCTTTGCGCTGGTCGGATTGGCGGCGGCCAATGCGGCGGGCATCGAAGGGGTCATGGTGTATGGCGCAATTTATGTGGTCATGACTCTTGGCACATTCGCCTGTTTGCTGGCGATGCGCCGGAATGGGGCATACGTCGAAGCCATCGTTGATTTTCAAGGATTGGGAAAAACCCACCCGTTATTGGCCTTCGCGCTGACGGTATTCATGTTCTCGATGGCGGGCATTCCCCCTTTGGCCGGATTTTTTGCCAAGCTGTATGTTTTTCTGGCGGCTATCGATGCCGGGCTGGTGGCGTTGGCGGTTTTGGGCGTTTTAGCCAGCGTGGTGGCGGCCTATTATTATTTGCGCATTATCAAAATTATGTATATGGAAGAAGCCAAGAGCGCGCTTGATCCCGCAACCGACAGCGGCTTGAACGCCGTGATCGCTGTGACGGCAGCCGCAATTATTTTCTTCATCATTTATAACGCGCCGCTGCTAAACTGGGTAAGAGAAGCGGCGCCCAGCTTGACATACTAAGCATGCTCCCACCCACCTATAACGCCATTTATTTCGATGAAATTGACAGCACCAATGAAGCCCTGATGCGCCTATATAGCGAAGGCAAGATTGCGCCCAACACCGTGATTTACGCCGGCGCGCAATCGGCAGGGCGCGGCAGCCGGGGCCGCGTATGGCATTCGCCGATTGGCAATTTATATATGTCCTTGCTATTGGCGATAGAGGAGGACACCACCATTCAGCCGATGTTTTCGCTGCTTACCGCGGTTGCGGTGCAAGAAGCCTTGCAGCAAGTGTACGAGGCCAGTTTGCCGATCGCCTTTAAATGGCCGAATGATATTCTGCTGCAGGGGCGCAAAGTTTCCGGAATTTTGCTGGAGTCGGTCAAAGAAAAACCTGGCAGCGTCATTGTCGGCATTGGCGTGAATTTGGTGACCCATCCTGAACAGGCATCCTATCCCGCGACCGATTTTTTGGTCGAAGGCTTTATGCGTAAAACGCCGCAAAGCGTCATGGAAGCGGTTGTAAAAAGCATCGATCATTGGCTGGCAATATGGAAATCGGGCAACCGCGAGCCTATTTGCCAAGCCTGGCTGGCTCATGCGCATGGGTTGAACAGCGCAATTTCGGTTGATGACGGCGTTAGCGTGCAGCGCGGCGCCTTCGCCGGCATTGCCGCGAATGGCGCCTTGTTGTTGCGGAAGGAGAATAGTACAATCGAATCTATTATTTCCGGCACCGTCCGTTATAGCGACGCGCCGGGCCATGTGCGCGCTGCGTCTTTTTAAGCAAGGAATTCCATGACCCATCTTTGTATCGATGCCGGTAATACCAATATTGTTTTTGCGGTGGCGGAAGGCGAAACCATTAAGCAAAATTTTCGCATCACCACGCAAGGCTCCCGCACCGCCGACGAGTATGCCGCATGGCTTCTGCCCTTGATGCAATTGGAAGGATTAACCCGCGCCGACATTAAAGCCGTGATTATTTCCAATGTTGTTCCCGATACTCAATTTCATTTGAATCAATTATGTAAAAAATATTTTAATTTAGAGCCGCTTGTTATTGGCGATAAAAATTTGCCGCATGATTTGGAAATTAAAATCGATGCGCCCGAGGAATTGGGCGCCGACCGTATCGTTAATTCGGTGGCGGTAAAAAAGCGCTATAAGCTTCCCGTAATTGTCGTTGATTTTGGCACTGCCACCACCTTCGATGTGATCGACGCCAAGGGGGCGTTTGTCGGCGGCGTGATTGCGCCCGGAGTTAATTTGTCGCTGCAGGCTTTATCCCAAGCGGCGGCGAAACTGCCGCGCATCGCTATTGCTAAGCCGCCGGCCGTAATCGGCACGCGCACGGTTCCGGCCATGCAATCGGGGATATTTTGGGGCTATGTCGGCCTGATCGAGGGGATCGCGGCGCGTATTCAGCAAGAACTTGGACAAAACGCCACGCTGCTGGCGACCGGGGGCCTAGCGTCTTTATTCGCCGGCGCGGTGAAGAACATGGAAAAGGTCGACAGCAATTTAACTATCCTGGGAATTAATGATATTTATTTGAATTACCTGAAACAGCAACGCAAAGTCGCTTAAGATAGAAAGTTATAAATGGCCCGCCGCAATAAAGGAAAAAACCGTCACCACGAAAAAAAGCAAAAGCCCCACCGCCAGCTGCAAGAGGGCGGCGTAAAACCTCAAAAAGCCATATCTTCACTTCATTTCAATCCCGGCAATGACGAGGTGCTGTATGCGCCGCTGGGCGGCGCCGAACATATCGGCATGAATATGTATCTATATGGCCATCGCGGCAAATGGCTGATGGTTGATTGCGGGATGGGCTTTGCCCATGAAGGTTTGCCAGGCATCGATATTTTGCTGCCGGATATTTCTTTTGTTGAAAAAAACCGCGGCAGTTTCTTAGGCATCGTTTTAACCCACGGCCACGAGGATCATATCGGCGCAATTCCCTATCTGATCGACCGACTGCAATTGCCGTTGTATGCCGCGCCCTTTTGCGCCGCGCTGATTGAGCGGAAATTGGAAGAAGTCGGCCTTATCAATCAATACCCCATCACCCGTATCAGCACGGGGCAAAAATTCCATGTCGGGCCGTTCGAGCTTGAATATGTCCGCATGGCGCATTCGATTCCGGAATCGCAAGGGCTGGTCATTAATACCGGCATCGGCACTCTTTTACATACCGGCGATTGGAATCTCGACCCTGAACCGGTTATCGGTTATGTGACCGATGAAAAACGCCTGCGTGAATTGGGTAATGCCGGGGTGCGCGCCTTGATCGGCGATTCAACCAATATTTTGGTGCCGGGCTTTTCGGGTTCGGAAGGCGGGCTTATGCCAAGCCTGAGCAAAATAATCGGCGAGGCGAAAGGCAAGGTTATTGTTACGTGTTTCGCCAGCAATGTCGCCCGTTTATATACTTTGGCGCGGGCCGCCGCCGCCAATGACCGGCAAGTCATGCTGGTGGGGCGTTCTTTGCTCAGAATTTATGATATTGCGCTGGAGCTGGGTTTAATTCAGCCCTTCATCAATTTGGTTGGCGAAGACAAGGCAGGGTATTTGCCCGACAACAAAATTTTGTATATTTCCACCGGCTGCCAGGGCGAGCCGCGTTCGGCTTTGGCCAGAATCGCCAAGCGCGACCATCCCTTTGTGCAAGTGGGGCGGGGCGATACGGTGATTTTTTCCTCGCGCGAAATTCCGGGCAATGAAATCCCTATTCAGCAGGTGCAAAACGATCTGGCGCGCCTTGGCGCAAGGGTGATTACCGCGCAGGAAGCCTTTGTGCATGTTTCCGGCCATCCCAACCAGGGCGAAGTCAGCCAGCTTTATAGCTGGATCAAGCCCGCCTTGGCGGTGCCGATGCATGGGGAAACCAGCTATCTAGCGGCGCATGCGGCCTTCGCCACAGAACAGTGCCATGTGCCCGAATCCGCCATTATTGAAAATGGCACGGTTTTGCGCATCACCAAAGACAGCCATGAAATCGCAGGCCATATGCCGGTCGGGATTTATGGCTATGATGAATATCAGCTCATTCCGCTCGAAGGCGATGTATTGCGCCACCGCCGCCGCTTTGGCTGGAATGGCGGGCTGTTTATTTCGCTGACTTTGAGTAAAAAGGGAATCTTAGCGCCGCCTTCCATCAGCCTGGTCGGCGTCGCGGAGGGAAATTTGGATGAAGATTTAGAAGCCGATATTCAAGACGCGATTCTGGAAACTTTCGATCATCTGGGCAAAAAAGACTGGCAGGACGATGCGGTGATTCGTGATAAGGTGGCCAGCTCGGCGCGGCGCATTGTTAATCAGGAATATGGCAAAAAGCCCCTGGTCACTGTGCATGTACAGCGGTTGTAAGAATGTCTTGGCTTATTCCCATCGTTTTTGTGTATTTTGTGGTGTGGTGGCAAGTATGGTTTATAGTGCTGCCTTTTATGCATCAAGGAGCGTCCTCTCACCCGCAGCCCGGGAATGACCGCGGCGCGCCCGACAGGCCGCGTTTAAAGCGCGGCCTTTTCCTAACCAGCGGTATCAGTGTTTTGATTACCGCTTTGCTGCTGGGGCTTTTTAAGCTATTGGTGGTGCGGGGGATTATATGATGCGCTTTATTTTATGCCTTATCCTTTTCACAAGCCCGGCCTGGGCGGCTGAAAAAGTTTTGCTGCCGCAAGATGCCGCGCCCGCCAAAATCGATGTTACGCTTGATGAATGCCGGCAATTCGTAGCGCATTTTCCTTCAACCGATATTGAATATAAAGCGGGCGAAGATGCCTATGGCCGCAAGGTAACGCCTGCCGAGGGCGATTTTCCGCCCGAAGGCAATGCTATTGTGCTGCCCGATAAAATTCAAATCGACATTAGCGTCTTGGTGCAGCCGCGTGTCGGGGTGCCCAATGATCCCGCCCTTTATTCGCCCGAAGCTATTTTGGGCCGCGTATTTTATGATCAGCGCAGTGGAAGCTTAACCTTCAACGGTCAAAAATTGCAAAGCAACGCCCAGCATGCCGTGATCGAGGCTTGCGAAAAACTGCTTCAGCAAAAGGTGAAAGCGCCGCGGCGGAAAAAGAGCTAGGCGGCCGGCAATATTGCGCCATCAAGCTTGGCATTGTCGAGCTTGGCGTCTTGCAGGGTGGCGTTTTTAAGATTGGCTTTTTTTAAGTTGGCGCCCGATAAATCCGCGCCCGATAAATTGGCGCCGCTTAAATCGCATTCCGATAAATCCGCACCCGCCAAATTAGCCCCCGCTAGGTTGGCCGACCAATAGCGGCCGGTAGACTGGCCTTCCGGCGTTTTAATTTCCACCTGACTGAAGGTCGAGCGGTTTAATTTAGCATCGGTTAAATTAGCGAAGCTGAGATTAATGCCATCCAAGGTCGCCAGCGACAAATCGGCCCCGCGTAAATCGGCTTGGCTTAAATCAGCCATGATTAGGCGCGCGCGGCCTAATTTCGCGCCGGTCAAAATCGCCTGGCGCAAATTGCAGCCGCTTAAGTCTTTGCCGGTTAAGTCAAGATGGGTGAGGTTGGTTTGCGACAAATCCGCCCGCTCGCCTTCGGCGCCGTTGCTGTTGATCCAGCTTTCATGGCTAAGAAGAATATCGCGCACATTGCGGGGCTGGGCGCTGACGCCGGCTTCTTCCTCTTCTTCCGGCAAGAAATCGCCGGGGGAAAGGATGGCGCCCGCCAAATCGGCTTCGGCGCGGGTGACTTCATCGATAATTGCGCCAATCAAATTGGTGCCGGCCAATTTCGCGCCGCGCAGGCGCACTTCGCATAGATTGGCGTTCGATAAATCGGCGCCGGCTAAATTGGCGCCCTCCAAATTCACCGCCGCCAAATTGGCGCCATGCAGCGAGGCGCCTTGCAAATTAGCCTCGGTCAGATTCGATTTCGACAAATCGGCCCCGCTTAAATTGGCGTTTTGCATTTGCGCTTCGGTGAAATCGGAATGGATTAATTGAGTTGGCATTCTTTTCCGCCCCTTGCGCGGCGGCACGGGGCTGACAAGCGCGCCGCTGCGCATATCGGCTTCTTTTAAATTGGCGGCGGTGAAATTGGCTTCCCGGATTTGCGCGCCCCGCAAATTGGCGCGCCATAAATTGGCCTGGCTTAAATCGGCATTATCCAAATTGGTGCAAAACAAATCGGCAAAACTAAGATCGGCTTCGCGTAAAATACAATGGCTTAAATTGGTCCCCGAAAGCTTGATCGATTTCAGCTGATGCCGGGCCAATTGAAAACCCGACAGATTATAGCCCGATAAATTGGCGCGCACGCCGCCAACCTGGTTTTTCAACCATTTTTCATGGCGCGAAAGCGCATCAAGGATTTCTTGGGGGGTCATCTCACCATCCATCCACCAGCAAGCGCAGCAAACGGTCGGATCCAGGATTATTGAAGTCGAGATAACGGTCGAACACCACGCGGAAAAAACTGCGGCTGCAATATTCCTGCAGGTTGCGAAAGCCGCGGCCGGTTTCTAAATCATTGGCGGAAATAGCGCATTCGCGCAAATAGCCTTCGGATAGAGGCGCGCTATTTTCATCGAATAAGGGGTAGGTCAAAAAGCTGGCGGTTTCACCGCCGCCGGGCTTTGACTTTTCAATATCGTGCGGCAACTGGCGCAAAATCACGGCGATTTGCTGGTCGATCAGTTGCAGGGCCGAGGTTTTCTTATGAGCGGAAGAAGGGGCAGGGGGCAATGAACTAGCTCCGGACTTTGGAATCATACAAAATTCTTAACACAGGAAATCCGACTATAGCCAATCAATCTTAACAATTTTCTAATAATTTCCGGCCATTATGCAGTTCTTAACAGCGACGAGTATACCTAAGAAATATATACGAATAGGGCGATTTTATGTTGCCGATACTAAGCGAACGACTTATGCTGGCCGAATAAGAAAAAATTGAAGAGGCAGCGTAAAGTGATTTACGTCAAAGACAGAGGGGCAGGCTAGTGTTCATCTTCTTGTTTAACATACCCATTCAATGGCCTGAAAATTATCGGGCCTTTTGGCAATCTTTGGCGAAAGGCGGCCGATGTTGAAACCCAGCCATCCCGCCTTAAGCGATTGGGCCGCCCTTTTACTGCAACAGGGCGATTTGGGATTGTTGGTGATCAATTTGGGGCCGGATGGCAGATGGGCGCCCTTATTCGCCAGCCCCGGCTTTTTAAAGCAAACCGGCTTGACGCCGGAGGCGGTGAGCGGCGGCGCCTTGGCCGATTTTCTGTTGCCGCAGGAAGCCAATATTTTGCAGGCTGCCTTCGACCGTTGTTTATCCCTTAACCAGCCTTTGCAAATCGAGGAAGTTTTAACCTGCCCCCGTGGGCGCATGGTTTGGCAGTTCCGGCTTTTGCCGCAAAAAAACGCCAGCAATGGAAATGCCCTGATTTTGGCTTTGGGGCGTGATGTCAGCGACCAGCGCCGCCTGGAGCAAGCCTTGAAAGAGGCCGAGCGTAAAAACCGCGCCCTAATCGCCGCCATGCCTGATGTCATCATCCGCCTTAATAAGGATGGCGTTATTTTGGATTTGGAAGAAGGCAGGGATACGATTTTGGGTTTCCCTCCGGCTGAGCTTTTGGGCCGCCGCCTGGGGGACATGCTGCCGGGCGATGCAACCGACGCCGCCAGCCGCCAGGTCACCCGTGCTTTTCATACCAAACGCACGCAAGTTTTCGAGCATCAATGGCATGCCGAAGGCTTGACCCATGATTTTGAGGTGCGGATCGTAGCCGCCGGCGAAGACGAGGCGCTGGCGATTTTGCGCGACATCACCGACCGCAAACGGGCAGAGCGCGACTTGCGCATCGCTAAGGAGCAAGCCGAAATCGCCAACCGCACCAAGTCGATTTTCCTGGCGACCGTCAGCCATGAATTGCGCACGCCTTTGAACGCCGTGATCGGGTTTTCCGATGTCATCCGCCATGAAATGTTTGGCCCGTTAGGATCGCCGCGGTATTTGGATTACGCGCAAGATATTCACGACAGCGGCGCCCATTTGCTGGAAATCATCAACGATATCCTCGATCTTTCCAAGCTGGAAGCCGGCAGGATCGATTTACATGAAGAGAATTTTAATCCCAATGAAGTTATCCGCCTTATCATGCACCTCATGGCTGGCCGCATTAACGACGCCAATTTGGCCAGCGAACTCAGCTTACTGCCCGATGTGCCGATGCTGTATGCTGATAAAAGAGTATTCAAGCAAATGCTGCTGAATTTGCTTTCCAACGCGGTGAAATTTACCCCCGAAGGCGGGCGCGTGGGCATTACCACTCAAACCGATATAGCGGGGGCTTTGCTGGTGGCGGTGTGGGATACCGGCATCGGCATCGCGCCGGAAGATGTGGCCATCGCCATGACGCCTTTCGCGCAAATCGATTCCAGCCTGGCGCGCAAGCACCCCGGCACCGGTCTAGGCCTTCCCCTGGTCAAATCCCTGATCGAACTGCATGGCGGAAATCTGCGTTTGGAAAGCAGCTTGGGGCAGGGCACCAAAATGATTTTGCGCTTCCCGCCGCAGCGTTCGGTTGGCAAAAGCGTCATTCAGAAAACGGAAGAAACCGATAAGCCCCTTCCGCTTTCCAATAAAAAAGTGATGGTGTTTAAGGCGTAGGCTCGGCCTGCGCGAAGGAGGAAGCTGGCGGCGGGGCATTGCCATTCGCCAGGCGGTAACGGTATACCACCAAATTTTCCAATACGCGTTGTACATAATTGCGTGTTTCCGCGGCCGGGATCGATTCCATCCAATCAACCGGGTCGATCCGGCCATCGCGCGGGTCGCCCCATTCCGCCAGCCAGCCCCGCACCCGCGCTGGCCCCGCATTATAGGCGGCCAAAGAGATAGCGTAATTACCGGCGAATTGCTGCAAACGTTCTTTCAAATAATGACTGCCGATTTTGATGTTTAATTCCGGTTTTTCCACCAGCCATTTGGGGTGAAAAGCCAAGGTCTGCTGCTTGGCGATGCTTTTGGCGGTAGAGGGCATTAATTGCATCAAGCCCAGCGCCCCGGCCTTGCTTACCGCCGTTTCATCAAAACTGCTTTCTTGGCGGATAAGGGCATGCACCAAAGCGGGCTCGAGTATATCGCTTGAGCTATTGGCGATGAGAGGATAGCCATCTTCGAGTAAATAAAACCCGCGCTGCGCGGAAAGACGTGAAACCGCAACAATCATCGAGGGCCTTTTCAGGCGCTTGGCGGTATCGGCCAGAAGCCAAAAATCTTCGCCACTTTGCGCTTCTGTCAAAAGCTGACGCAGGAAAGGGTCGATTTTATCATTCAGGCCCATCGCATACAGCGCTTGAATCAGCTGCACCGTATCCCGCGCGGCAAAGCCCTGCTTTTGCCCATAACCCGGCTCGGGCAAGGCGGTAACGGTAAAGCTGGGCGGCATATCCATTTTTTGCCGCGCCAATTGGCCATAAAAACTGGTCGGCTGCTGGCTGGCGGTTTGATAATAATATTGGGCAAGCGCCTGGTTGCCCAGCGCTTCCTCGCTGCGCCCCAGCCAATAGGTGGCGCGCGCCTTGCTGATGGATAAATTGGCGATCTGATAAAGCTGAGAAAAATGCGCCCGCGCGATTTCCGGCTTCTCTAAAAACCGCAAAGCGATCCAGCCGCTTAAAAATTCCTGCTCGGCGCGGATCAAGTTCGAATATTGGGGATGCACCCGCCGGGCGGTTTTATAGGCCAGCGCCGCATCTCCTTTGCGCAAGGCGCGGCGGGATTGGATTTCTTGTTCGCGCCACCAAGCTTCGGGGTTGGTAACCTTTTTCGGCCATTGCTGCAGGATTTGCCGCGCCATGGTATCGCGGTCATGCAGGCGCAAATATTTCAGATAATCCAATAACAGCGCCGGGCGCTGCTGCAATTCTTTGGGAAGCGAAATATATAAATTCACTCCCTTGGTTTTATTTGCGGCCAAGGCAGTGCGCGCCTGGACATAAGAAACCCAACTTTTGCCCATGCGCTTGGCTTGACGCATCGCCGAGGCCTCATCGTTTTGGTCCAGGCGGGTATCAAGGCGGGCCATGCCGTCTTCTTTGCTTAAAGCTTTGCCATAAACATCCAGAAAAAATTTTTCGTTGGCGGCATTGAAAACATCTTTGCGCCAAGCTTCTTTAATGAGGGCGTCGGCTTCCTCATTATTGCCCAAGGCGCGGCGGGCATTGGCCAGGCGCAAGCGTGAGGCGCCAGCCTGAGGCGGGAATTCTTCAAAATAGGCCACCACTTCCTGCGGGGTATATTGCAGCGGCAAGCGGAATTCGGCCATTTCGGCGATTATTTTAATATTGGGCCAATGTTTGTGGTCATGCAAAAAGCGGCGGTAGACCGCGAAATCGTAATTGGCCTCAGGCCGCTGCAAATCTTGCCACAGGGCATAAGAGGCCAAAAGCGGCTGATTGGCTTTGCTTGCCCATTTCCAGGCGTCATTATAGCGCTGGGCCTGAATCGCCTGCGCAAAGGGCGAGGGGAAAATATCGCTGCCCCAATTATCGCGCGCTACAGCTTCCCCGGCCCCCAAAGCCAGGCTGGCAAATAAGATCATACAGGCCGCCAGACATGTCCGCAAAATAGCGCCTTCCCTTGTGTTTAGAGGGTCATTTCCCTAATATGCCTAGGATATCTTTACGAATAACTAATATTTCTAGGTGCGGCAATGCAGAAATTCCATGGCTCGATGACGGCACTGATCACCCCCTTTGCTGGGGATAAGATTGACGAGGCGGCTTTTGCCAAATTGGCCGAACGGCAGCTAAAAGGCGGCACACAGGGGCTTATCCCTTGCGGCACTACCGGCGAATCGCCGACATTAAGCGATGCCGAACAGGAACGTTTGATTCAAATCACCGTTGAGGTTGCGGCCAAGCGCGCGCCGGTGATCGCCGGCACAGGTTCCAATTCCACCAGCCATGCCTTGCATTTAACCAAGGCGGCGCAAAAAGCCGGGGCCGATGCCGCTTTGATCGTAACGCCCTATTACAACAAGCCGACGCAGGAAGGCTTGTTTCAGCATTATAAAGCCATTCATGATGCAACTAATATTCCGATCATCATTTACAATATTCCGCCCCGCTCCATCATTGATATGAGCGTTGAAACCATGGCGCGTTTGGCGAAACTGCCGCGCATCGTGGGCGTTAAGGACGCAACCGCCGATTTGGCGCGCCCCTTGCGCACCAAGCTTGCTTGCGGCGATAAATTTATTCAGCTTTCCGGCGAAGACGCAACCGTGGTGCCATTCCTGGCGCAAGGCGGGCATGGCTGCATTTCCGTTACTTCCAACATTGTGCCCGATTTATGCGCTGAGTTGCATAACGCCTGGCAGAATGATGAGTGTGAAAAGGTTGAAAAAATTAATGAAAAACTTTTACCGCTTCATCAAGCTTTATTCTGCGAAACCAGCCCCGGCCCGGTAAAATACGCCGCCGAATTATTGGGCTTGTGCAAGGCCACAACACGTTTGCCGATGTGGGAAATCGCCGATGGCAGCAAGCTTAAGGTGAGGGAGGCTCTGCAGGGCCTGGGCCTAGTATAAAATGGCCAAGGCAAAGACCAAACCCAAAGAACTAACCTCAACCGGCAATGTGGCGCGTAACCGCAAGGCCGGATACGACTATCATTTAACCGAAAAGCTGGAGGCGGGGTTGGTATTAACCGGCACCGAAGTGAAATCCTTGCGTCTGCACGGCGCAAATTTATCGGATGCCTATGCAGCCGACAGGGATGGCGAATTATTTTTAATGAACGCTCATATCAGCGAATATCCGCCGGCCGCGCGGTTCAATCATGCGCCCAAGCGCCCGCGCAAATTGTTAGTGAATAAAAAGCAAATGGATCGTTTGCTGGGGGCTGTGCGCCGCGATGGAGTCACCATTATCCCTTTGTCGATCTATTTCAATAAGCGCGGCATTGCAAAATGTGAAATCGCCCTGGCGAAAGGCAAACATAAAGCCGATAAACGCGCCAGCATTAAGGAAAAAGAATGGAAACGCGAGCAATCCCGCGCGATCCGCCGGAAATAAACCGCCGGTTTTTGATTTTTTCTTGCTTTTTTGGCGGTTTTTAGGCCTGATGGAGCTTGACCAAGGAACTTTCTATGCAATCCGGAAAAGACAATCCGCTCAAAACTTCTTATCTTGAAACCGTGCGTTTAATCGAACGGCTGCACCGCCAATTTTTGGAGGTGCTTAAGCTGGAATTAGAGCGCTTGAAAATCGACGACATTAACAACGTCCAAGCCTTTATCCTTTTTAATATCGGCCATGATGAAATGACGGTGGGTGAATTGACCGACCGTGGTTATTATTTGGGTTCGAATGTTTCCTACAATGTAAAAAAGCTGGTTGAAAGCTCTTATTTGGTGCAGGAGCGCTCGCTGCATGACCGCCGTTCAATCAAAGTGCGCTTAAGCGAAAAGGGCTTGAGCCTATGGTCGAAGCTGGCGGCAATTTTCGACCGTCATGCCGGCCAGCTTGCGCGCGGCAAATTAACGCCTGAAGAATTAAAACAAGCTGCCGAAATTTATAAAAAGCTTGAGGCGTTCTGGACGCAACCGGCCCGGCTTTTATTCCAATCTTGAGTGGCCGCGAAATCATTTTCGAATTCCAAACCATTGGCCGCAGCGTCAAAGTCACGGCGCTGGATGTTGCAACCGACACCGAAATCAGCATCACCGGCGACGCCGGCGCGCCCGAGGCTTATTTAAAGCAGGTGGCTTTGAAGAAGTTGGAATATGTATTAAGCAAGGAAAAAAAACCTGAACCAAGCGCGGGGTGATAGATTCTCTTCTTATCACGTGGTAAAGCTTTTCCATGGACTATTTCCTTCAGCAATTATTAAACGGCCTTAGCCTGGGCGCGATTTATGCGTTGATCGCAATCGGCTACACCATGGTTTATGGCATCATGGGGATGATCAATTTCGCCCATGGCGAAGTGTATATGATCAGCGCTTTTATTGCCGTGATGGCGTTTTTGTTGCTGGGCCCGGTTATTACCTACATTCCCCTCGCCATTCTTTTGGTGCTGTTAATCGCTATGCTGTTCACCGGGCTTTATGGCTGGGCAATCGAGCGTGTCGCCTACCGGCCATTGCGCGGGTCGTTCCGCTTGGCGCCGCTGATTTCCGCAATTGGGATGTCTATTTTACTGCAAAATTATGTGCAATTGGCGCAAGGGGCGCGCGTGAAAAGCCTGCCGCCCCAACTCAGCGGGGGAATTTCTTTGGGCCAGTTTGGCGGGGCGGCTTTGCAAATAAGCTATATTCAATTGACCATCATCATTACCACCCTCGCTCTTATGCTGGCGCTGAGCTGGATTATTGTTAAAACCGATTTTGGCCGCTCGCAGCGCGCGGTCGCGCAAGATCAAACCATGGCGTCTTTGCTGGGCATCCGCGTCGACCAAGTTATTTCCGCCACCTTTGTGCTGGGCGCCGGCCTTGCGGCGGTAGCGGGGGTGATGGTGACGCTTTATTACGGCGTGATCGATTTTTTCATCGGTTTTCTGGCGGGCATCAAGGCTTTTACCGCAGCCGTTTTGGGCGGAATTGGCTCGGTGACGGGCGCTGTTTTGGGCGGGTTGATTATCGGCTTGATCGAATCTTTTTGGTCGGCCTATGGCAGCATTCAATATAAAGACATCGCCACTTTCGCCGTGTTGATTTTGGTGTTGCTGATACGCCCCACCGGCTTGCTGGGTAAGCCGGAAGTGGAGAAAATTTAATGCCGCGCTCCGCTATCCAGGAAGCTTTCTTGGCGGCACTGGTTGCGGCGGGGCTGGCAATTCCGATGCTGGGCCTGAAACTAGCCGAGCAAGAGGGCGGCCTGGCTGTGGAATACCGCTGGAATTGGGTGATAGCGGCAGCGGCAATTGTGTTCATGGGCCGCCTAGCATTGATTTTTTTACGGCGCTTTAATTTCAAGCCCAAAATTTTTATCACCGCTAATCCCAAGCGCCTGCAATGGTTGGGCTGGTTGTTGGTGGCAGTGGCCATAGGCTTGCCCTTCTTGCCCGGCTCTAGCCGCTATGCGGTTGATTTGGGAACGACCATTTTAATTTACATCATGCTGGGCTGGGGGCTTAGTATTACCGTTGGTTTAGCCGGGCTGCTTGATTTGGGTTATGTCGCCTTTTACGCCATCGGCGCCTATGCCTATGCTTTATTATCGCTTCATTTCGGATTGTCATTTTGGACAGCTTTGCCTTTAGCGGGCGTCGCCGCCACTTTGGCCGGAATATTGGTGGGGCTGCCGGTTTTGCGGTTGCGCGGCGATTATTTGGCGATTGTAACATTAGGCTTCGGCGAAATCGTGCGCTTGATTCTGATCAATTGGCAAGATTTAACCGGCGGGCCGAATGGCATCAGCGGCATCGAGCGCCCCAGTTTTTTCGGCCTGCCTTTCGCCCGCGAAGGGGAAAATACTTTCCATCAATTTTTTAATTTGGACTATAGCAGCGAACACCGCCTGATTTTTCTTTATTACCTGATTCTATTTTTAGCGCTGGCGATTAATATAGCCAGCCAAGTTTTAAGGAAATCTTCTTTGGGCAGGTCGTGGGAGGCGTTGCGCGAAAATGAAATCGCCGCCCGTTCGCTTGGATTAAACCCCACCATCTTAAAATTATCCGCTTTCGCCATCGGCGCCTTTATCGCCGGATTGGCGGGCGCATTCTTTGCCACGCGCCAGGGCTTCATCAGCCCCGAAAGTTTTACTTTTAGCGAAACCGCGATCATTTTGGCGATCGTGGTCTTGGGCGGCATGGGAAGCTCTTTGGGCGTGGTGTTGGCGGCGCTGATTTTGGTGGCGCTGCCCGAATGGGGCCGTGAAGTGGCGGATTTCAGAATGCTCTTATTCGGCGCCGCCATGGTTTTAATCATG
>JBFXCK010000004.1:0-111207 GCA_050182275.1 Dongiaceae bacterium
ATACCGGCTTTATAGCTATCAAGCAGCTGTTGCAATCTCTCCCGCGCTTGGCTGGCCAATTCCGCCCGGCCCGATAATACGGCAACATCGAAATTTTGCTGGCCCACCAACTCGCGCATCACGCTTTCGGCGGTGGTGCGGATCATGGCATCGGCGCTGCGGATATTAAAAAGGAAAGCGACCGGGTCCTTTACCTGCCATTGCACACGGAATTGCATATGCAAAATATTCTGATCGGCGGTCAACATTTGGCTTTCCGCCGCCACATCGGCCGGAATAGTGCGCCCCTGCGCCTCGCCGGTGCGAAAGCCGATATCGATGCGGTTGATGCTGCTGACATTGGGGGTAAGCACGGTTTCAACCGGCCAGGGCAAATGCATGTGTAAGCCGGGCGGCGTGGTGCGGTTATATTCGCCAAAGCGCAAAACTACGCCCATTTCAGCCGGCTCCACCCGGTATACGCCCGATAACAGCCATAGGCCAACCAGCGCCAAAACCGCAAAACCATAGACCGAGGGGTTATTGGCCCCGCCAGGAAAACGGTTTTTAAACCAGTCGCCTCCTCCCCATTGCTCTCTGCTGGAAGGGCCGGATTGCTGGCTTTTTTGGCGCGGACGGGGGGCATCGTCGTCAGGCTGGCCCCAAGGGCCGCCATTGTTATTCCATGTCATCGCTTTTTCCCGTATCTTGGGGTGAAAAATCAGTGGTTTTTATATGGCTCTACTCCGATATATAAGGGGATTCGGCAAACGGTCAATCAAAACCGGACAAATTCTTGATAATTAAAGCAATAGATGAAGGATTGCATGGTAATGAAAGAGATAATTACGGAAAAATTGCGCCAAATCCATTTACCGGAAACGGATATCAACATTATTGAAGCGGGTTTAGTTAAAAGTGTTGAAATTAAAGACAAGCTTTTAACTGTGATTCTGGAAATCCGCGAACAGCTGAAAAATAGCGCAATCGGTCTTCAAGCGGCAATTGAAGCGGCTCTTCAAAATTTACCGGGGATCGAAACGGTGCGTGTAATTCTTACCTCTCACCGCGCGCCCGCAGCAGCAGCGCCGGTCAAATTAGATATTCCCGGCATTCAAAAAATTATCGTGGTTGCTTCCGGCAAAGGGGGGGTTGGCAAATCGACCGTGGCGGTGAATTTAGCGCTGGCCTTATCAAAACAAAATTTGAAAGTGGGGCTATTGGATGCCGATATTTACGGCCCCTCGGCGCCGCGCCTTCTGGGTTTAAAAGGCCGCCCTGAAATCAAAGACAAAAAGATTATTCCCTTCACCCAATACGGCATCAAAGCGATGTCGATGGGATTTTTGGTGGAAGAAGAAGCCCCCACCATTTGGCGCGGGCCGATGGTGATGGGCGCGATTCAGCAATTATTGCAAGACGTGGCGTGGGGCGAACTGGATATTTTGGTGATCGACATGCCCCCCGGCACCGGCGATGCGCAGCTGACCATTTCCCAGCGCGTGCCGGTGGCTGGCGCCGTTATTGTTTCAACGCCGCAAGACATCGCCCTGATCGACGCCCGCAAAGGGCTTAAAATGTTCGAGCGTGTGCAAGTGCCGATTTTAGGCATTGTCGAGAATATGAGCTATTTCACCTGCCCCGCTTGCGATACACGCCATGATATTTTCGGCCATGGCGGCGCCCGCGAAGAAGCCAAGCGATTAAACGTTCCTTTCCTTGGCGGAATTCCTTTGCAAATCGCCATCCGTCAAACCAGTGACGAAGGAAAACCGATTGTTATAAGCAATCCTCAAAGCGCCGAGGCTAAAACTTTTTATGATGTGGCGGAAAAGGTTTTAGAAAATCTAAAGGCAGCCGGCCGCCCCGCCCCTAAAATTGCGGTTCAGAATTAATTAATTCCATCCACGCCTGCGCCACAAATAAGCGCGCAAATTTTGGCGCTTGGCTTGGCTTTAATGCGGTTTTGCATTAACGCCGCGATGCTGGCTGCCCCCGCCAATTCGGCGGCGATGCCATATTCGAACCACAGCCATTTGGCGGCAGTTTGCATTTCTTTGTCGCTGACCAGCACAATGTCATCGACATATTTTTCAACCAAATCATAATTGATTTTATAGGTTTGGCTCATCGCCAGCGTGCCGGCTTTGGTATTGATGCTGGCAAGGCGCACCGGCTTGCCCGCTTGCAGCGCTTTATAAAGCGTCGGCGCGCCGGCGGGTTCAACGCCGATGATTTTGATATTTTTATTGATTGCCTTGGCCGCCACCGAAATTCCGCCGATCAAACCGCCGCCGCCAATCGCGATCACCAATATATCGGCATCGGGCAATTGCTGCATGATTTCAATGCCAAGCGTGCCTTGGCCGGTAATTACATCGGGCGAAGCGAAGGTGTGAACAAAGGGGATGTTCTTGGCTTTGGCGGTTTTTAAAGCGTGCTTCAACGCATAATGAAAAATCTTGCCATGAATAATGACGTCCCCGCCCCATTCTTCCATCATGCGGCGTTTAGCGGGGTGAATATTTTCCGGCACATAAACCGTGGCCTTGGCGCCCAAGCGTTTCGCGGCATAGGCCACCGCAATGCCATGATTGCCGCCCGAAGCCGTAATCAAGCCGCGCTTGCGCCCCTTTGGGCCCAAAGCTAATATCTTATTCAAAGCGCCGCGTACTTTGAACGAACCGGTGACTTGCATATTTTCCAATTTCAGAAAAACATTTTTATAATCGCCGAGCGGTTTTTTTAATTGTTCGACCCCCATCAGCGGCGTGGTGCGGATATAGGGCTCCACGCAATAATAAGCTTCGAAAATTTCTTTTAATGTGATGGGTTTGGCCATGGGGCTAACCCTTAGCGCCGCGTGTAAACTTCGACCGTGAACGGAATTGTGGCATCGGGATAAGGAGTGCTTTCCTGTAAAACAAAATCTTTCGCATCCCACGCGGGGAAATAGGTATCGCCATCAACATCCAAGTCAACGCGGGATAATATCATTTTGTCTATCATGGGCAGCGCCTGGCGGTAAATATCGCCCCCGCCGACAATGCAAATTTCATCCCCCCCCTGCTGCTTGGCCGCCGCAAGGCCGATATGAATGGCTTCTTCCAAGGAAGAGGCCTTTTCAACGCCTTGCGGCATATCCAGGTGATGGCGGCTGATGACGATATTGGTGCGTTTGGGAAGAGGCCGGCCCAAGGATTGGAAAGTCTTTCGTCCCATAATCACCGGTTTGCCCAAAGTCGCCGCCTTGAAATGCTTTAAATCTTCCGGCAAATGCCAGGGCAATTGATTGCCCTTGCCCATTACGCCATTTTTGGCGATGGCCGCGATTAAAGTAATCATACCGCGATCGGCGCCGAAATAGCAGGATGGCACTGGTAATTCATCAGCTCGAAATCGTCGAACTTAAAGCCGAAAATATCTTTGACCGCCGGATTGATTTTCATGGTGGGCAAAGGATAAGGTTCGCGCATTAATTGGGTGCGGGCTTGCTCGAAATGATTCATATATAAATGCGCATCGCCAAAACTATGCACAAAATCGCCCGGCTTTAAATCGCACACTTGCGCCATCATCATCGTCAGCAAGGCATAGGAAGCGATATTGAACGGCACGCCCAGGAACACATCGGCGCTGCGTTGATAAAGCTGGCAAGAAAGCCTGCCGTCGGCAACATAAAATTGAAACAGGCAGTGACAAGGCGGCAATTTCATTTTTTCAATTTCCGCCACATTCCAGGCATTGACGATCAAGCGCCGGGAATTGGGGTCTTTTTTAATCATTTCCACCAATTTGCCGATTTGATCATGGGTGACGCCATCAGCCCCCTGCCAGGAGCGCCATTGCTGGCCATAGACGGGGCCTAGATTGCCGCGCTCATCGGCCCATTCATCCCAAATCGTGACTTTGTTGTCGCGCAGATATTGGATGTTGGTATCGCCCTTCAAAAACCATAACAGCTCGTGAATGATAGAGCGCAAATGAACTTTTTTGGTGGTCAGCAGCGGAAAGCCTTCGGCCAAATTAAAGCGCATTTGATACCCGAAAATACTGCGCGTACCGGTGCCGGTGCGATCCCCGCGGTTAGTTCCTTTATCAAGAATATGGCGTAAGAGATTTTGATATTGCTGCATGGGTACCCCCTTCTCTTTCTATCGCGCTTCCAGGGCTTTGGCTAGGGCCGCAATTGGCCTTAATTTACAAGGATTTGCGGCATTAATGGATTTTTCCCCAATTTGTTACTATATTGGAAGTGCCGGGCAACCGGCTATGGTGATAAACGTCCTATGGAATAAGCGTTTTGGACCCGGGGGCAGTACCCGGCGGCTCCACCACTCTACGCCTTCGGCTTCGGGTGGCTTACGCCAGTAAGACACATGAAGTCGATTAAGCTAGCTTGATTATGGGGCCGAATAGGCTCGACAGGCGCAGTAAAGATAGTACTTTTACCCGGCATTGTACCGCCGTTATCGGGCTAACTCAAAAGTGCCAACGATAACATCGTAGCACCTGTCGCTTTAGCTGCTTAATTGTAGCTGAATGACGCGGTTTTGGGCGGTGTACCGGGCAACAGAAACACCGCCCGCTTTATTTTAAAGCGGGCGCAAAAGCCAAAGAATCTCCCCTATTCTTTCTGACTCCCTTTTCATAACTTCCATATTCTAATTTCCCCTTCCCAAAACTATTGCGGGCGTGCTACCAAGTTTTAATGACGCCTCCGGAAGAACTGGAATATGAAAAGCTGGTCGAAGACGCATTGCGCGGCGTTGTGCGCGCGGCGTTGCGCCAAGTCGCCAAGCACGGCTTGCCGGGCGCGCATCATTTTTATCTAACTTTCCGTACCGATTTTGACGGCGTTAAATTGCCCGATTATTTGCGCCAAAAATATCCGGGTGAAATGACCATCGTTTTGCAGCATCAATTTTATGATTTGGAAGTGGTCGAGGAATATTTCGAAGTCACCTTAAGTTTCAATAGCGCGCCTGAACGCCTGCATATTCCCTTTGCCGCCATCACCGGCTTTGCCGACCCGGCGGTCAAATTCGGCCTGCAATTCCACTCCCCCGAAGGTTTCGAGGAAATGGAAGATGATATACCCGAAGGCGAAGATCTGCCGCCGCTTACTAAAGAAGGCAAAGCCGCCAAAGACGCCGCCAAGGGCGATGGCAACAACGTTGTGACATTGGATCAATTTCGCAAGAAATAAATGGCCTATACCCATACCGCCGTTAAAACCCCCGAACAATTCACCGCCGCGCAAGATTGGAATGCCTATACCGAGGATGATCATGGGGTGTGGAAATTCCTTTACGAGCGTCAAACCAAACTGGTGGCGATGCGCGCCTGCGCCGAATATTTAGACGGCGTTAAGCAACTGCAACTATCGCCCGACCGCCTGCCCGATTACCGCCGTTTGAACGATTTTATGTATAAAAGCACGGGCTGGCAAATTGCGGTGGTGCCCTGCTTTATTCCGCCGGAATTATTCTTTGAATTATTGGCAAAGCGCCATTTCCCCGCCACCGCCTGGATTAGAAGCAAAGATAATCTCGATTATCTGCCCGAACCCGACATGTTCCATGATGTCTTCGGCCATATGCCGATGCTGATGGATCCGGTTTACAGCGATTATGTGCATGAATATGGCAAGGCCGCAGTGCGCGAGGTGGCCTCGGGCCATATGGCCGAATTGCAGCGGATTTATTGGTTTACGATTGAATTCGGCCTGATTAATTCCGCGACCGGCCCTAAAATTTATGGCTCAGGCATTCTTTCTTCCAAGGGCGAATCGGTATATTGCCTGGATGACCCCACTTCCCACCAAATCCGCTTTAATTTAAAGCGCGTCATGCGCACGACCTACCGGATTGATGAATATCAAAAAACCTATTTCGTGATCGACAGTTTCAAACAATTATTTGACGACACAATGGCCGATTTCAAGCCGATTTATGCCGAACTAAAAAACAAACCCACCATCCCCTGGACTGAAATCGACAAGGATGATGAAATCATCCGCCGTGGCACTTGCGAGGGTGAACCCGATACTACCCAAGAAGACCCGACTCTTCTCATGGAACGCCTGAATCAAACCAGGAAAGAGCGGGAAAAGAAATCTTCTTCCTAAAATTGATAAAAGGAAATCGTTATGACCCAATCCGCCAAAAAATCCAGCGCAACGCGCATTGAAACCGACACTATGGGCGAAGTCGCCGTGCCTCTTGATGCCTATTGGGGCGCGCAAACCGAGCGCAGCCTTGGCAATTTCAAAATCGGCGGCGAACGCATGCCCGAACCCTTGATCCGCGCTTTGGGCATTCAGAAAAAAGCATCAGCGCTTACCAATAAAGCCAATGGCAGTTTGGATGCCAAATTGGCCGATGCCATTATCCAGGCCGCCGATGAAGTGATTGAAGGCAAATTGATGGAGCATTTTCCGCTGGTGGTTTGGCAAACCGGCTCGGGCACGCAAACCAATATGAATGCGAATGAAGTGATTGCCGGGCGCGCCAATGAAATTTTATCGGGCACGAAGGGCGGTAAAAAGCCGGTGCATCCGAATGACCATGTAAACAAGGCGCAATCATCGAATGATTCTTTCCCGACCGCCATGCATATCGCGGCGGTCGAGCAAATTCATCACCGCCTATTGCCTGCCCTAAAACATTTGCATAAAGCGCTTAATGCCAAGGCCAAGGAATTTAAGGATATTATCAAAATCGGCCGCACCCATTTAATGGATGCAACGCCCCTAACTTTAGGCCAGGAATTCGGCGGTTATGCCAAGCAGATTGAACTGGGTATCGCCCGTGTCGAGGCCTGTTTGCCGCGGCTTTATCCCTTGGCCCAGGGCGGCACGGCCGTTGGCACCGGCTTGAATGCGCCCAAAGGCTTTGCCGAAAAATTCGCAAGCGAGGTCGCCAAAATTACCAAGCTTCCCTTCATCAGCGCCGATAATAAGTTCGAGGCTCTGGCCAGTCATGATGCGTTGGTTGAAACTTCCGGCGCTTTGAATGTGCTGGCCGCTTCGCTCATGAAAATCGCCAATGACATCCGTTTCATGGGCTCCGGCCCCCGCTGCGGTTTTGGCGAATTGCATTTGCCGGAAAATGAACCAGGCTCCAGCATCATGCCAGGCAAGGTTAACCCCACTCAATCCGAAGCCATGACCATGGTCTGCGCCCAAGTGATGGGCAACAATATGGCCGTCAGCGTGGCGGGCAGCCAAGGGCATTTTGAATTGAACGTGTTCAAGCCCGTGATGATTTTTAACGTGCTGAATTCAATTAAACTCTTGGCCGATGCCTGCAATTCCTTCACCGATAATTGCGTGGTGGGAATCGAGGCCAATGAAGCCCGCATTGATGAATTGCTTTATAAATCTTTGATGCTGGTAACGGCCCTTAACCCGCATATCGGTTACGACAATGCCGCCAAAGTCGCCAAAACCGCCTTGGCTGAAAACATTACTTTGAAAGAAGCCGCGATTAAATTAAAGCTTCTTACCGCCGAGCAGTTTGATCAATGGGTCAAGCCGAAGGATATGCTGGGGGATTAGGAATTCGGCGCCCGGTATAATTTCGCCGGCAAGTAAATATCCTGCTCACTAACGCCATATTTGCGCAAAAGCTTTTGAATAAAGCCGGTATTGTAAAGTTCTTGCCCTGATTTATTCATCATCTGCAAGAATTTATCCTCGCCCATTTTAATGGCAAAGCTGGCGCCGACAATAATATAAGGTTCCTTTGCCGCTACTTCTTTTAAGCTGCCGGGGTTATTTTTAATAAAATCTTGGCCGCTTTGCGGATCCATAAAGCAAATATCGGCCTTTTTAGTCGCCACATTCATCATTATCTGCACGGGCCCTTGCATCGAAGTTATTTCCAAAACTTTGGCCTTGGGAAAAGTACGCCGGGCGATGATACCGCTTAGCTCGCCCTCCATGGTTGAAATTGTTACGTCTGGCGAATCAATCGCCGCCAAATTACCATCAAATCGAGAATCGCCGGCGCGGGAATAGGCGCGGAATTCAGCATAAACGATTGGATCAGTGAAATAAGCCTGGGCAATGCGCTGCGAAGCCGCCGTAATCGGCCCGCAAATAACATCCACCCGTCCCGTATCAAGCGCCGCCGCAAAATCGGCAAGGCCAATTTCTTCTTTCCATTCCACCCTTAAATTAAGCCCCTTGGCGAGCTGTTCTATGTAATCAGGGACAACGCCCGACATGATGCCGGTATTGGGATCTTTCATCAAAAAAGGCGGCCATAAAAAATAGCCGCAGCGAATAACGCCGCTTTTCTTGATACGCTCATAAGTGGGCTCGGCAGCAAGGGATAAGGCAGGTGCGCGCGGCGGCGCCATAAAGCGATTGACCGCCATACTTACGATTAAAGCGATAATAATGGTGGAAATGATTGAAACAAAACTGGTTTTCATATCCGCCTTCTGCAAGAAGGTGGCAACCTACCATAATCAATAGAACCTGTCTATTGCCCCAACTGCGGCAACCGGTTGAATAATTTATCCTGCAGATTTTGGATTTTTTCCTGCACCTTGTTGTCCTTATCCAGGCGTTGGATCAGTTTTTCCGCGCCGCGCTGCGCCACATAATTTTTGATCGCATCGCTTTGGATTTGATATTGCGGCTTGGATAAAGCGCCCGCCACCTTTACGCCCAAGGGCGGCGCCTTGGGATGCTGGGTTAGGCGCATGCTGGCCTCGGCATTAATGGTTTTATCGATCAAATTAATATCGCCGCTGGCCTCACCCTTAGCGACTGCTGCCTCAAGCCGCGTATTATTGGTGCGCAAATGCCCCTCGGCCAATTGGGCTGAGCCATAAAGCCGCTCGAATGGTGTTTTTCCTTTGTTTTGCACGATTTGCAGCATGTTCAGCAAATCGGGAATGCCGTTGATGTTTTTCAATTGCTCGCTTAAAGCCGGCAAATCGATGCCATAAACTTCGCCTTCTTTTACTTCATAGGAAATAGTGCCGCGCGCATTCTTTAAGACCTCGCCGCCCAAGGGAGCGGTGATTTGCGCCCGGCCGCTGGGCTTGCCATCGGCCGCCAAATCCGGCCCTAAAATCGCGCGCAAGCTGTCGGCGCGGAATTCAAGGTCGGTGCGGAAATTTTTGTCTTTAATACCCACATCGGCGCTGCCGCTGGCGGTTATTTTTCCAAGGCTGCCTTGAATCGCGCTAAAAGTAATGGTCCTTTCGTTAGCGGCAATGCCGGAAGTGGCAACCAGCCGGCGTCCCAGATTTTCCTGCCAGCTTAAAGGCTCGCCCGTCAAAATTTGATAGCTTTGCGGCACATCGGGCACGTCCAGCTTCATTTGCCCGCGGAAAGCCATGGCCGGTTTGGTGGCAAGGGTTCCTTGCACATCCACTGCAGCGCCCGCCGCCGATAATTGCGCCGCTACCTTGGGCGTATCGCCCAGCGCCACATTGGCTTGGCCGGTGAATTTATGGCCCATCGCCTCGCCGCTTAAATCTTTGAAGGAAAGCGCCTCTTGATTGCCGGCAATATTCCCCTTGGCGCTAATGCCGCCACCTAGGGAAGTCTTGCCGGAAAATTGCCCGGCCACGCTTTTGGCCGCAACATTCACATTGCCCTTGAAATTGATTTCCCCATCGGGCCGCTTGATGGCGGCAGTAACCGGCATCGGTTGATTGGCGGGCGCCGCGGCGGCATCAATATCAAATTCGGTTTTTGTGCCATTAAGATTGGCTTCCCCCTTCATTTTCACGGCGCGTTTTTCGATATTCGGATTAATGGTGGTGTTCAGATTGGTTACTTTAAAAGGCTCGCCATCCACGCCGCGATAGGTAAGCGCGCCATTTTCAATGACAATTTCATTGATCGCGATCCGCATGGAAGATAGGCGTCCGCCTTCTTGGCTGGCGCCCCTATCCTTTTTGTCACCGCCTGGAAAAGCGATTGGCAAATTGCCGTCCTTATCGACCGCTAAAATCAAATTCGGCTCATCCAGCTTGACTTGCCTTACATCCACCACCCCGCTTAGCAATTCCCAGGGCATGATTTGCGCGCTGATTTCCTTGGTGGTTAAAATCTTGCCATCGGCCACCGTTACGTCTTTTAAGGACAAAGATGTGATCGGCAGCAATACCCCGCTTACCCCGCCCCGGATTTCAACCTTTTGGCCGATAGCCTCGGAGGCCTTGTCCTCGATCAGGCCGCGGTATTTGCTGACATCGATTAAAAATGATCCGGCAATGGCTAAAGCCGCCACAAAAGCCATTACCCAGCTTAACTTGACCCAAAAAGGGGTTTTCGCCTTCGGCGTTCCGGTTGTATTCATGGGCACCTGCCTTTACAATTGCGCTATAAAGAGAACGGATAATTATGGAAATTATATCTCATCCCTCCCCGAATTATAACCAGCGGGCCAATAATAGGCAACCCTCGCTGATTATTATTCACTATACCGGCATGCCCAGCGGCAAAGACGCTTTAGAGCGCCTATGCGACCCCGCCAGCCAGGTAAGCGCGCATTATTTAATCGAAGAAGATGGCCGTATTTTTCAATTGGTCGATGACATGATGCGCGCCTGGCACGCGGGCGTTAGTTGCTGGCAGGGGGAGCGCGATATTAATTCGGCCTCGATCGGCATTGAAATTGTGAATCCCGGCCATGAATGGGGCTATCGCGAATTTCCGAAGAAACAATTGCAAGCTTTAGAAAATTTATTGCAAGAACTTCAACAGCGCTGGCACATTAAAGGCGAAAATATTTTAGGCCATAGCGATGTGGCCTTCGCCCGCAAAACCGATCCGGGTGAATTATTTCCATGGGAAGATTTAGCGAAAAAAGGTTTCGGCCTGTGGCCGCGCGAAAAAATCACCCCGCAAGATTTATCGCCCTTACAAGCGCAAGAACTTTTGAAAAAAATCGGTTATGACGCGCCTTTGCACGGCGAAATGGATGCCTTGATGAAAACTTTAATCGCCAATTTCCAGCGCCATTTCAGGCCCAGCCAAATTACTGGGGAATTAGACAGCAAAACCAATGGCTTAATCGTAAGCCTGGCTCATGGTTCGACAAGCTCACCATGAGCTCATCCTGAGCTTGTCGAAGGATACTGGCCAAATAGTGCTAAATTCCCTATAGTATAAAAACCAGACAGCCGGATGGTTGCGGATTTCCGAAAGGGGATCCGAGGAAAGTCCGGGCTCGACCACAACACGGTGCCGGTTAACGACCGGCGGGGGCGACCCCAGGGAAAGTGCCACAGAGACTATACCGCCTTATTTCGCAAGAGATGGGGTAAGGGTGAAAAGGTGCGGTAAGAGCGCACCGCGTTGCTGGCAACAGCAACGGCATGGTAAACCCCACCGCGAGCAAGACCAAATAGGAATCACATGCCGTACGGCGGGTTTGTTTTGGACCTAGTGATTCGGGTTGGTCGCTTGAGCCGTTTAGCAATAAACGGCCCAGATGAATAACCATCGCCCAGCAATGGGCACAGAACCCGGCTTACAGGCTGTCTGGTTTTTATTTTTCCCGCTGGCGCAATCTTGCTAGTATTTCTGGAGCGTTTTGCATACGGCATTTTGTCCAGTACCGAAGTACGGCACGGTGAAGATTTGGAAAATCGCTCCGGTTTTGACTGGAAAAATTACCCATCAATTCCATAACATCATTAAGAGTTTTCCGCAGACACCGCACATAAAAACTGCGATCTTTACGCAAAGTCGCCGCCAGCGCACGACGCTCTTTTAAAAGCTGTGCTAAAATTTCTCTATGCCCAACAATGTCACTACCGTTCCACTTGCATAATAGGGCGGAACTTGTGGCTGCTAATTTTGCCAATTGTTCAAAAAAGCTTTTTTCTTGAACTGCCTCTATCAATATGGCGTCAATGCCTATTAAACATCGGCATAATTCATCCAAGACCGCAGGATTAAGCTGTACGCCTTGACGCGCCTCAAGATCACGCAATAAGTTGACATACACATCGCTTAAAAAACGCTCCCGTTGCCAAACAAAAGTGCCGCGCGGCCCCTCGCTTCTTAATAAACTCCCCATAGATGGGCTGGAAACCAATAA
Organism: Dongiaceae bacterium; assembly: GCA_050182275.1. Classification (GTDB taxonomy): domain Bacteria; phylum Pseudomonadota; class Alphaproteobacteria; order SHNJ01; family SHNJ01; genus JBFXCK01. Next base: position 12,057 of record JBFXCK010000004.1, read on the forward strand.
AATTCTGGGCATAGTTTTACTCCTGTATTTGAAACACTTAAGCTTTTTACAAAAAGGAGTCAATTAGGAAAACAAAAAGGGCCGCACTATAGGGCGGCCCTCATCAAGTCGATGGAGAGAAGTTAATTGGCTTGGCGGCGCAGGAAGGCCGGGATATCGAGATCATCTTCCGATGAGCTGGCGGTTGGCGCTTGCGCGGTCAAATTGGTTTGGGTTGGCGCATGGCGTGGCGCGGGCGATGACGGCGCCGGCGATGAAGCCGCTTGCTGGCTGGGGCTTAACACCGAACGGCGCTGGCTGCCGCCGCCCATCATACGCTCTAACAGCGAAGGCGGGCGGTTGTTGCGGGTATCTTGACTGGTTTGCAATCTTTCCGCGCGGGGTTCAGGGGCGCGGGTAACCGAAACCGGCTTAATTTCTGAAGTGACCGGCGCTTTCGGCGCCGGCGCTGCAGCCATTGCCGGCGGCGCAACGGCAGGAGCGGCACGCACCAAAGTTTCAATCACTTCGGGCTGACGTTCGACTTCGACCGGCGCTGGGGGAATGAAGGCGGCTTCGGCCATTTCTACTTTAATCGGCGCTGCTGGCGGCGTTGCCAGCATCGATGGCTGAACGATGGGGCGGGCGGGCGTGGGCGTCATGGCCGCTACAGGCTGCGGCACGGGACGCGGCATGGCGGGCGCCGGGCGCGCCGGGCCTAGATTTTGAATATTGCGCAGGCGGTTTTCGGCGCGCATTTCGCTGTTGGGACGGACGATATTGGCATTGTCCATACCGGCGGCCACCACCGAAATACGCATGCGGCCTTCCAATTTTTCATCGAAGAAAGCGCCGAAGATAATATTGGCATCGGCATCAACTTCGCTGCGAATACGGTTACAGGCCTCATCAACTTCGAACAGCGTCATATCCAGGCCGCCGGTGATGTTGATCAAAATCGCGCGGGCGCCCTTCATGCTGATGTCATCAAGGAGCGGGTTGTTGATAGCGGCTTCGGCGGCGTCAATCGCGCGTTTATCGCCATCAGCCTCGCCGGTGCCCATCATCGCCTTGCCCATTTCGGTCATGACGGTTTGAATATCGGCGAAATCGAGGTTGATTAAACCGGGCATCACGATCAAATCGGTAACGCCGCGCACGCCGGAGTACAGCACATCGTCGGCCATTTTAAAGGCATCGGCGAAAGTGGTGCGCTCATTAGCGACGCGGAATAAATTTTGGTTGGGAATCACAATCAAGGTATCGACGAATTGCTGCATGTCTTCCAGCGCAGTTTCGGCGATGCGCATGCGGTGATTGCCCTCGAACGCGAAAGGCTTGGTGACAACACCAACGGTTAGAATTCCCAATTCCCGCGCCGTGCGCGCAATCACGGGGCCGGCGCCCGAACCGGTGCCGCCGCCCAGGCCGGCGGTGATGAACACCATATTGCTGCCCTGAATGTGCTGGGTGATTTCATCGATCGATTCTTCGGCGGCGGCTCTGCCGACTTCGGGTTTCGCGCCAGCGCCCAAACCGCGGTTGACGGAAGAACCCAATTGAATTTTTTTCTCGGCCAAATTTTCGCTTAAAGCTTGGTAATCGGTATTGGCGGCGATGAAATCGACGCCTTGCAAATTCGAGCGCACCATATTGTTAACGGCGTTACCGCCGGCTCCGCCAACGCCTACGACTGTAATGCGTGGCTTTAATTCATGGTCTAGCTTTGGTGCGCGCAAATTGATGGTCATTAGACCCCCCTTAACTGCTTGAATTACCTTAAAACTGTTCTAATACAATGGGATGTACAACAAGTTGCTATAGAATAGCAATCCTGCTTATCGCCTATATATGGGTACCACTACTACCGCCTGGGGATTATGGCTGTAAAGAGACAAAATATAGTGTTTGAAGCTAAAGTTTTCCCCAGGATATTTAAACATCTCCTTAGAGATTCTCCTGCAACCAATGGTGGAGCCGGCCGAACCAGCTGGCGTTCTCATTGGCGGGTTTGGCGGCTTTGCTTTGTTTTTCACGCAAAAGCGCATAGGCCAGCATGCCGGCGGAGGCGGCGAAAGAGGGTCCGCCCGTCGCCTCGGCGAGGCCGGCCAGGCGGATTGGTTTCCCTAAACGGATTTGTTTGTCCAAAATCAAACTTGCTACTTCCCGTACGCCCGATAATTGACTGGCGCCGCCGGTCAACACCGCACGGCGGCCAGCCAATTTCGCAAAACCGGATGCTTCTAAGTGGCTGCGCACCAATTCAAAAGTTTCTTCGATGCGCGGCTGCACAATTCCGGTCATCAAAGATTTAGGAACATGATTTGCAATTTCGGTATCTTCCTCGCCGATTGGAACAACATCAATCATTTCATGCGTGTCGCTGGCGGCGACCACGGCGCTGCCATATAAAGTTTTCAAGCGCTCGGCATGGCTGAGCGGTGTTGAAAGCCCGCGCGCAATGTCATGCGTCACATGCCCGCCGCCAATCGGGATTGTATCGGTGTAAACGACATTGCCATCAAAAAATACGGCGATCGAAGTGGTGCCGCCGCCCATGTCGATCAAGGTTACGCCCAAATCCATTTCATCCTCGACCAGACAGGCAAGGCCCGAGGCGTAAGGCGAAACCACAAACGCATCCACCTCTAAATGGCAGCGGCGCACGCAGGTGGTAAGATTGCGCAGCGCATTGCTATGCGCCGAAACCACATGGATATTGGCGCCTAAGCGCTGGCCATACATGCCGCGCGGATCGCGGATGCCGCGGGTGCCGTCCAGCAAATAATGCACCGGAATGGAATGGATAATATCGCGCTCAAAGCCATCGGAACTGGGCGGCAAAGAGGGTTTTTGCGCCTGCAAAATTTGCAAATCATGGTCATTGACCGGATGGCCGCTTAACGGAAGCTCGATATCGAAACTATGGGAAATGGGCTGCCCGCCCGAAACATTCACAAACACCGACTGAATGCGCTCTCCGGCCATTTGTTCGGCGGCATGCACGACATTTAAAATCACATACTCAACCGCGTCCATATCGACAATGGTGCCCGATTTAATTCCCTTAGAAGCTTGATGGCCCATGCCGATCACGCGCGGGCGGCCGCGCTCATCAATGCGTGCGATAAAGCAGCCGACCTTGGAGGTGCCCAAATCAAGGGCGGCGATAATATTGCTGCGAAGTTTCACCATATTTCTCATACTGCCTCAAGTACTCGTTTCTTTACGCCCGCGGGGATTAGGAACCGGCACGACTTCACGCGGCAGTTCCAGATAAAGCCGTTCCGGAATGCGCAAGTCAACCGCAATAATATCTTTTTCCAACAAACCTTCCTGGCGCACCAGCTGGGCGAATTGCGCCCAGGCTTCGGCCAAATTGGTAGCGGGCAAGCGCACCAGAACGTTATTATCCAAATGCAAATCCCAGCGCCGCCCGCCAACCCAAGTCGCCGCACGCACCCGCCCCGCCAATACCGGATCGATTTGCAATAATTCAAATAGGCCAGGCGCATTCTTAGGCGCATCGCCGCCAACGATCAAAGGTAAATGGCTGAATTGCGAGAGTTCTTGGCCGTTGATTATTTTCCCCTTGCCATCGACCAGCCGCAGCTTGCCCTTTTGCTGCCAGCGCGCCATTGGTTCGCGTTCAACCAGTTGAATATAAAGTGTGTGCGGCAACCGCCGCTCCAACCTCGCCGACTTAATCCAGGGCAATTGCTGCACTTGATTTTGCATTTGCTCCAACTGAAGGGCGAACATCGGCGCGCCGCGCTTGACAGCTAAAGTGGAAAGCAGCGTTTCCGCATCCGTGCGCTGGCGGCCCACCACGATTATTTCGTCTAAAACCAACCCATGGCGGCGCGAAAGGTCGATCAGGCGGTATTCAATGCCGGCGATCCCCCGTTCGATATGGCCGCTTTGATATTGCGCATATAATCCCAACACGCTTGCAGCCAGCGCCGTTACCACCAAAGCGGCAATGCCAAGGCGGGCGCGATGACGCCGCCACCAGGCGCGGCGCAGGCGCCGTTGGCGGGGCGAAGTTTCCGGCGGTGCGGCATTTAAAAATCGCATGCGGCGTTTTCCACCATCCAGCTAACCAGTTGCGGAAAGCTAATGCCCAGATAAGCGGCTTGTTCGGGCACCAGCGAAGTTGGCGTCATGCCAGGCTGAGTGTTGACCTCCAGCACATACATCCGGCTTTCGGCCTTGGTATCGTCAAGACGCAAATCGGTGCGACTGACGCCGCGGCAGCCCAACGCCTGATGCGCTTGCAGGGCCAATTCCATGGCCTGGTCATAATCCTGCTTTTTAATTTCCGCCGGAATAACGTGGCGGGAGCCGCCCGGCGCATATTTCGCTTCATAATCATAAAAATTGGTAGCGGCGATAATTTCGGTTACGCCAAGCGCCTTATCGCCCATCACCGCCACGGTAATTTCGCGCCCCGGAATATATTTTTCTACCAAAGCCTCTTTGCCGAATTGCCAAGTCGCCTTATCAATCGGCGGATGGTTATCGCCATCCCGCACAATGCGCACGCCGACCGAAGAACCTTCCGCAACCGGCTTGACTACATAAGGGCGCGGCAAAACATCGTGCGCCAAAATATCTTCAATGCTGGCGACCTTGCCTTCCGGGACCGGAATGTTTTGCGTGATTAAAATTTTCTTGGCGACAACCTTATCCATCGCCACCGACGATGCCGTCATGCCCGAATGGGTATAGGGGATTTGCAGCATATTCAAAATTGCTTGAATCGTGCCATCTTCCCCACCCTGGCCATGCAACGCATTGAACACCGCATCCGGCTTAGGAGTTAAAGAAGTTAATAATTTTGATAAATCGCGGCTGACATCAATCAGGCTGACTTTATAGCCCGCCTCTTCCAACCCTTTGGCTACGCTAGCGCCGCTGACAAGGGATACTTCACGCTCTGCCGACCAACCCCCGTAAAGCACAGCGACTTTTTTCATAGCTTGCTCCCAATCCGCATAATTTCCCAGTTCAACTCGATGCCGCTTTTCGCCAGTACGCGCGTGCGGACTTCTTCCCCCAGATTTTCTAAATCCATGGCGCTGGCGCCGCCCAAATTAATCAAAAAATTACAGTGCAATTCCGATATTTGCGCCTGGCCATGCTTTAAGCCCCGGCAACCGGCATCCTCAATCAATTGCCAAGCCTTCTGGCCGGGCGGATTAGTAAAAGTGCTGCCGCCGGTGCGCGATTTAACCGGCTGGGTTGCTTCGCGTTGCGTTTTAATTTCCATCATGCGCCTTGCGATAATTTCCGCTTTTTCCGGCGCCCCTTGCAAGACTGCTCCAACAAAAACCCAATCTGGCGGGATGGCGGAATGGCGGTAGGTAAAACCCATATCATCCTTCGTCAAATGATGCACACGGCCCGATCCATCAACCGCGATTGCCCGCAGCAAAATATCTTTCATTTCCCGGCCATAGGCGCCCGCATTCATGCGTAACGCGCCGCCAATTGTGCCGGGAATGCCGCTTAAAAATTCCAATCCGCCCAAACCGGCCTCAACCGCCATACGGGCGACATTGCCGTCCAAAGCGCCAGCGCCGGCATGAATTGTATCGCCCTCAACGGCGATATCGGCAAAGCCGCGCATTAAGCGTATAACCACACCCTGGATTCCGCCATCGCGCACCAATAAATTGGATCCGACGCCCAACGTAAAGACCGGCACTTCCGGCTGGCGTTGACTCATGAATTGACAAAGATCATCTATATCGGCTGGGCGGTATACCACGCTGGCCTTGCCGCCAACCCGGAACCAAGTGACCGAAGATAAATCGGCATCGAAACTATAGCGCCCCCTGACCTCGGGCAGAAGCTCCAGCCAATTTTGTTCCTGGGCAATCTTGCGCAGCATTAGCTTACCACCCTAACCTTTTGCAGCGTTGATAATTCTTCCGGCAGGCTTTGCGCCCAATAGGTGATATCGCCAGCACCCAAACAAATAATATAATCGCCCGGCTTGGCGATGCCGTTTAGCAGCGGCGCTAGATTAGCTTTACCGTCAATCATTTGCACATCGCGGTGGCCACGGCGGCGGATGCCCTCGGCCAAAGCGTCGCGGGTAATGCCGTGAATCGGCTCCTCACCGGCGGAATAAATCGGCGTTACCACCACCGTATCGGCATCGTGAAAACAGCCGCAAAAATCTTCGAATAAATTATTGACGCGGCTGTAGCGGTGCGGCTGCACCACGGCGATGACTTTATTTTTGGTCGCCTGCCGCGCCGCCTTTAGCACCGCCGCAATTTCAACCGGATGGTGGCCATAATCGTCAATCACCGTAATGCCATTGACCGAACCGGTTTTGGTAAAGCGCCGCTTGACGCCTGAAAAATCGCTTAAACCTTCTTGTAAAATTTTATCGGGAATGCCCATTTCATTGGCAATCGTGAAGGCCGCCAGCGCGTTTTGCACGTTATGCTGGCCATACATCGGCAGGCTTAGGCCGTTCAAGCGCCTGGCTCCGCCCTTGGCGCGCGCGCCTACCACCACATCATAAGTGGCGCCCTGCGTCGACAGCTTGACATTTTCCGCACGAATATCGGCCTGCGGGCTGAAACCATAAGTCAAAATCTTGCGATCGGCGACCTTGGGAATCAACGCCCGCACAATCGGATGATCGATGCATAAAGCGGCGCAGCCGTAAAACGGAATATTATGGATGAAATTCTCGAATGATTTTTGCACGGCATCGAAAGTGCCAAAATGATCAAGATGTTCAGGATCGATATTGGTAACAATGCCCATGGTGGCGGGCAATTTAACAAAAGTCCCATCAGACTCATCGGCTTCCACCACCATCCATTCGCCCTGGCCCAAACGGGTGTTGGTGCCGTAAGCATTAATAATGCCGCCATTGATGACGGTGGGATCAAGGCCGGCCGCCTCCAGCATTTTTGCAACCAACGAAGTGGTGGTGGTTTTGCCGTGTGTGCCGGCCACCGCCACCGACCATTTCAAGCGCATAATTTCGGCCAGCATTTCCGCACGGCGCACGACCGGGATTAATTTGGCGCGCGCGGCGGCCACCTCAACATTGGTATTTTTAACGGCGGAAGAAATCACGCATACGCTGGCATCGCCAAGATTTTCCGGCGCATGGCCGATCATTACTTTAATTCCTAATTCGCGCAAACGCTTTACATTGGCGTTATCCGCAATATCGCTGCCCTGAACTTTGTAGCCAAGATTATGCAAAACTTCGGCAATGCCGCTCATGCCGATGCCGCCAATGCCGACGAAATGAAAGGTGCCGATGGTTAGGGGAATAATCCTCATGCTGCCTTCTCTGCCTTTGTTGCTTTACCTGTTTTGTTATATCCCCCCACGAACTCTTTTACCAGGGCGCCGAGGGCTTCAACCGCCTGGGGCTGGCCTAAAGCCTTGGTTTTGGCAGCCATGGCAATTAATAAAGCCGGATTGGTTAAATATGCCTCTAATTTGGCCGCTAGCGCTTCTGGTTGAAAGGCGTCTTGGGGCATTAACCAGGCGGCTTCGGCATCGGCCAGCGCCCTGGCGTTAGCGGTTTGATGATCATCCATTGCCGCTGCAAAGGGCACCAAAATGCTGGGTTTGCCCGAAGCGGTTAATTCCGCCACCGTTGAAGCGCCGCTGCGGCAAATTACCAAATGCGAATCTTTAAGGCGAGCCGGCATATCACTGATAAAAGTGGCTAATTCCGCACTTACCCCTAGGCCCGCATAATGTTTGCGTACTGTTTCAATATCCTCAGCGCGGCATTGCTGGCTGATAAATAAAGTTTTTTGCAGGCTTTCCGGTAAAAGGGAAATCGCTTCGGGCACAACGCGGCTGAAAATGCGGGCCCCCTGGCTGCCGCCGGTAATCAGTAAATGAAACTTTCCATCCAACGTAGGGGGGGGATAGGGATCCCGCGCTAAAAGCGCGATCTCCGCCCGCACCGGGTTACCGGTATGACGCATGGGAATAGCGGTATTAATTTTATGTACTTTATCAAAGGAAGTGGCCAAGTATTTGGCATATTTAGCCAAAAACTGATTGGCGCGGCCCAATACCGCATTTTGTTCGTGCAATAATAAAGGAATGCGTAATATCACCGCCGCCAGGCAAGTCGGCACCGCCGGATAGCCGCCAAAACCCAGCACCACCGCAGGCCGCGTGCGGCGTAAGTAAAATAAGGCCTGAAAAGTGCCCAATACCATCGCCACCACCGCCCGGACAGAACGCAAAACCTTATTTTTATAAAGCGATGGCGAGGCCGCGCGCAAACGGCAAGTGGGAATCGCCTGGCCGCCCAATTGAAAACTTTCGCCACGCTTATCGGTGCAAAGCGCAACGCCAATTCCCTGTTTTTGCAAATAGCCGGCCAATGCCGCGGCCGGAAACATATGCCCGCCGGTGCCGCCCGCCGCTAATACGACTTTGATCGATTCGCTCATTGCTATTCCTATCTATACCCATCCGGCCGCTTGCGCGTTAAACCCAACAACATGCCCATGCCGATAGCCACCCCCAATAAAGATGAACCGCCATAGCTGATAAAAGGCAAAGTCATGCCCTTAGTCGGCATTAAGCTTAAAGTCGAAGCCATATTGATCACCGCCTGCATGCCGAATTGCACGATCAAGCCGCTGGCCGCCAGCAAGCTAAACAAATCGGCCTGGCCCATCGAACGCCTAAACCCGCGCCACACAATAAAACCATACAAAAAAACGATGAAGAGGCAAAACAACAAGCCAAACTCTTCCCCAGCGGCGGCAAAAATAAAATCGGCGTGCACGTCAGGAATATGCTCTTTGACCACGCCCTCGCCCGGCCCTTTGCCAATCAATCCGCCATGGGCAAACCCTTCCAACGCGCGCTGCACTTGATAGGTATCGCCGCTCGCAGGGTCCATGAAACGGTCGATGCGTGAAGCGAAATGCGGAAATAGGAAATAGGCCCCTATTCCTGATACAATAACACCGCCGATAATTGCTATTACCCACAACCCATTTAAACCTGCCAAAATAATTTCAGCGCCCCAAATGCAAAACAACACAAACGCCATGCCCAAATCGGGCTGCGCCACCAGTAAAATTGTTACGATTAACCACAACAAAGTGGCCAGCACATCGCCCCGAATATGCGGCGCCTCGCGGTGGCCGGCGAAAAGCAAAGCCGCCACCACCGCAAAAGCCGGCTTCATTAATTCAGAAGGCTGCAAGGAAAATCCGGGCAAAGCCAGCCAGCGCCGGGCGCCTTTAATTTCCACTCCCACTATCAGCACCAATACCATCAGCAAAACAGCGCCCAAAAATATTCCTAGCGCCAGACGCTTAATGGCGCCCGGTGATAGCAGTGAAATACCAATCATTAAAGCCAGCGCCAGCGGCAATAAAATCATATGCCGCTCGACAAAATAAAACGTGTTTAAGTGCAAACGCTCGGCCACCGCCGGCGACGCCGCCATCATTAATAAAGCGCCAAGCGCGATCATTAGCAGCACCGCGCCTAATAGCCAGCGATCCACCGTCCACCACCAGCGGCCCAAAATGCTTGTATTGGTGCGATCAAAAGCGATCATACCGCCGCCTTTGCCGCCGGGGAAAGCCCTTGGCAGAGCCGGCGGAATAATTCGCCGCGCTCTTCAAAATTATTGAATTGATCGAACGAAGCGCAAGCCGGTGAAAGGAGGACAACGGATTCCTTAAGGTCTTTTTGCGCAGCCGCAAACGCGTCTTTTACCGCTTCCGGCAAAGCGCCACTAGAAGTGACCGGAATATTAAAGCCTTTAAAAATCCGGGCGAACATTTCCGCCGCCTGGCCGATAACGAATACTTGTTTAATACGGCTCATATAGGCTTCGCATTCCGCCAAATCATTTTTCTTCGGCTTGCCGCCGGCAATTAAATAGATATTGCTATAACAAGCCAAAGCCTTGGCGGTGGAATCAGGGTTGGTAGCCTTGCTGTCATTGATAAAATCAATTTTGCCGATACGGCGGATGAATTCCTGCCGGTGCGGCAGCCCCGGATAAGTCGCCAACCCGCTTAAAGCCTGATCGGCCGAAAGGCCCAGCTCGGTTGCAACTGCAAAAGCGGCGGCGGCGTTTTGCCAATTATGCGCGCCCAGCAAAGTCGGCAACTTGCCAATATCGCCAATACGCTTAAGCGGCGCGCTGCGGTTATCAAACAAAATCCCCTCTTCCACATAAATGCCATCCGTAACGGGGCGGGTCACGGAAATGGGAATTATTTTGGCTTCGCTTGTTTTGCTTAAATCCTGATAAAATTTCGCAGAATGCTCATCATCAACGCCGATGACCGCCACATCGCCGGCTTTTTGATTTTTAAAAATCTTCGCCTTAGCCGCCAAATAGCCAGCCATATCGCCATGGCGGTCTAAATGATCAGGCGTTAAATTTAACAACACGGCCGCTTGAAAATGCGATTGCGGCACCAATTCCGCCTGATAGGAAGAAATTTCCAGAACATAATAGCCATCGGCCATCGGCTCTAAAGTTAACGCCGCCTTGCCTAAATTGCCGCCGACTTGGCAAGGATAGGAAGCGCTTTGCAATAAATGCCCCGTCAAAGCAGTAGTGGTCGATTTGCCGTTCGTGCCGGTGATGCCGATGTAATGCGCATCCGGCAAGCTATAAGACAGCAATTCAATATCGCTGATAATAGGGCAATTGGCGCTTTGCGCGAGCTTCACAACCGGATGCGGCGCCGGCAAGGTTAAAGGAATGCCTGGGCTTAAAACCAGCGCTTTCACTTCGCGCCAATTGAGCTTGCTTAAATCAACAACTGCGATACCATCGGCCTTAGCTTTGGCGCGGATTGTTTCATCGTCATCCCACGCCGAAACCTTGGCGCCCCCGGCTTGCAAGCTTAGAGCCGCGCTTAAACCTGATCGCGCCAGCCCCAAGACGGCGACTTGGCCCCCATGAAAACGCGCAACTGGAATCATCTGAGTTTAAGCGTGGCAAGCCCAGCCAGCGCCAAAATAAAAGCAATAATCCAAAAACGGATAACGATTAAAGGTTCCGGCCAGCCCAATTTTTCAAAATGATGATGCAAAGGGGCCATTTTAAAAATTCTTTTCCCCGTCAATTTGAATGAGACCACCTGCACCATTACCGAAATAGTCTCAACCACGAATAAACCGCCAACCAACGCCAACACCAATTCATGCTTGGTTACAACCGCAATCGCGCCCAAGGCGCCGCCCATCGCCAAGGAGCCGGTATCGCCCATAAAAATCATTGCCGGTGGCGCATTAAACCATAAAAAGCCGACTCCCGCCCCGACCAAGGCGCCGCACAGGACAGCCAATTCGCCAGAGCCCGGCACATGCATAATTTGCAAATAATTGGCGAAAATCGCATTTCCCACCAAATAAGCGACCAATCCAAGCACCATTGCCGCAATCATCACCGGCACAATCGCTAAGCCATCTAGCCCATCGGTTAAATTGACCGCATTCGAAGCGCCGACCATCACAAAAATTGCGAATAAAACGAAAAATGGCCCCAGCTGAATCAAAATGTCTTTGAAAAAAGGAATCGTTACGGCTGTCGCCAAAGGCTCGCGCGTGGAGCAAACAATCAGCGCGGCGGCCATCGTGGCGATAATAATTTGCCCGGCCAGTTTAATTTTGCCCGGGACACCCTTACTGTTTTTATATTTCAGCTTCAAGTAATCGTCGGCAAAGCCCAAAGCGCCAAAACCTAACGTGACCAGCATCACCGCCCACACATATATATTAGCCAAATCCGCCCATAACAGCGTGCTGACAGTAAAGGCCAGTAAAATCAGCGAACCGCCCATGGTCGGAGTGCCTTTTTTACGCAGCAAATGATCGGCCGGGCCATCAAGACGAATGGGCTGGCCATCGCTTTGCAATGATTTCAGCCAGCGGATAATCGAGGGCGCCAATAGAAAACTTAGCAACAAAGCGGTGGTGATCGCCCCGCCGGTGCGGAAAGTTAAATAACGGAACAGATTAAATGGCTGAAAAACATCGGCCAGGGGGAATAATAAATGAAACAGCATTTTTACCTCAACTCTTTTCCCGTACGTAACGCATCGACCACCACTTGCATTTTTGAACCCAACGATCCCTTGACCATCACCACATCGCCGGCGCGCAAAGCCGGAATCAATTCATCCGCCAGCGCTTTGGAATCGGCGGTGTAAGCCGCGGCAAGACGGCGCGGCAGCCGCTCTTGCAAATAGCGCATCAGCCGTCCGCAGGTGAAGACTAAATCAATGGGAAGGCTTTCGATTACATCAGAAAACTGTGCATGATAATCGGGCGATTTCCCGCCCAATTCCAGCATATCGCCCAATACCGCAATCCGCCGCCCGCCGCTTTCAATAGGGGTGGCGGCCAACACCTGCAGCGCCGCGGTCAATGACCCCGGGTTAGAATTATAGCTTTCATCAATCAAGAGGATGCTGCCTTCGCCACAAGCGATACGGTGTTGTTGTCCGCGCCCGGCGATGGCCGCCACATGCCGCAAAGAGCTGGCTGCTTCCTCAATATCCGCCCCCACGCTGCTGACCGCCGCTAAAATCGCCAGGCTGTTCAGCGCCCAATGATGCCCTGGCGCGCCAATGTAATATTTATAAACATTGCCCAAAATTTCGGCTTCAACCTCGCTGCCCTGGGCTTGTAACTGCACCGCCAAAAGCCGGGCCTGGGATAAGGGATGTGTGCCAAAGCCGATAATCCGTTCAATTTTCCGCGAGGCGGCGGATTGCAGCAAACGGTCATAAAATGGCGTGTCGCGGTTGATGATTGCGGTATCCGTCTGGCCCATGGCGGCGAAGATTTCGCCCTCCTCATCAACCATCGCCTCGATCGAAGGGAAAAATTCCACATGCGCCGGCGCGATTGCGGTAATGATTCCCACTTTCGGACGGCTAAGATGGGACAAAGGCGCCAATTCGCCCGGCCGGTCGGTACCCACCTCAATCACAGCGAATTGCGCATCAAGCGGTAAATTCGCTAAGGTTAAAGGCACACCGATTTGGTTGTTATTATTAGCCTCGGTGCTGTGGGTTTTTCCCTGGCGTGATAATAAATATTTCAAAGCTTCCTTAGTGCTGGTTTTACCGACACTGCCACCCACCGCAATAATTTTGGCTTGAGAGCGGGAACGGGCAAAGCGCCCCAAATCTTTTAGTGCTTGAAGGGTCTCGCTTACTTCCACCAAATATTGCGGCATAATGCCGCGCGGCGCTTTACTGACCACAGCCGCCACCGCGCCTGCGCTTAAAGCCTGGCCTACAAAATCATGCCCATCAAAATGAGGGCCGGATAAGGCCACAAATAAATCGCCCGGCCTTACCTGGCGTGAATCAATGACGACACGGCTGGCCTGCCAGGAAGAAGCGGTTTTTCCTTTGGTGGCTTTGGCTACATCATCTGCGCTCCAACTCATTAGGCAGCCTCCCCTAATTGTTGCACTGCTTGGCAAGCAACCTTGGCATCGTCAAAGGGGAAAGTTTGACCTTTAATAATTTGCCCTTGTTCATGCCCTTTACCGGCGATAATCAGCACATCGCCCTTGGATAAATTTTTAATCGCGGTTTCAATCGCCAAGCGGCGGTCGCCGATTTCTTCGGCGCCCTTACATTCTTTTAAAATAGCGGCGCGAATGGCGCCCGGCTCTTCACTGCGCGGATTATCGTCGGTGATAATAACTTTATCGGCCAATTGACTGGCGATTCTTCCCATTAAAGGCCGCTTGCTGGGATCACGATCACCGCCACAGCCAAATACCGCCCATAATTTTCCACTTGTTAATCCCCGCGCATAGCGCAAAACATTCTGCAGAGCGTCAGGGGTGTGGGCATAATCAACGAATATGGGCGCGCCTTTCGGATGCTGCGCCACCAACTCCATGCGCCCCGGCACATTCGGCAAAGCGCCAAGCCCTGCCACGGTTTCTTGAATGCGGTTATCAGTTGCGATCACGCTTCCTAACGCGGCCATGGCGTTCCACACTTGAAAACCGCCCAGCAAAGGCAAAAGCACATCAAAATTCTCGCCAAAAACTTTTAGATTCAGCATTTGCCCCTGAGCCTGAGGCGTTACATTCTTAACCTCAATATCCGCGTTCTTTTTTCCGTAACTAATGATACGCAATTGCCGCTTTTTAACGATGGCCGCCAGTTTTTCATATTCGGGAATATCTTTATTTAATACCGCCGTGCCGCCGGATTTTAAAATATCCTGAAATAAAATCATTTTAGCGCGGAAATATTCCTCCATGCTGGGATGGTAATCAAGATGGTCTTGGGTAAAATTGGTGAAGGCCGCCGCCTCTACTTGCACACCATGAATCCGCCCTTGCGCCAAACCATGCGAAGAAGCTTCGAAGGCGGCGCGCGTGATGCCGGCCTTGGCCAGCTTATCTAAATTTTGATGAAACACTGCTGCATCTGCCGTGGTAAGGCTGGCCTCCCATTTAAAATCGGGGCCGATTACGCCAATCGTGCCCATGCTGGCGCTTTTCTGCCCCAACTGCCGCCATAAATGACGGGCGAATACGCTGCTGGAGGTTTTGCCGTTGGTGCCGGTGATTGCCAATAATTTTTCCGGGCGGCCGGGGAAAAATTTAGCCGCGATTTTCGCATAAGCAATACGCGCATCTTCCGCCAGCAAAATGGGTGGGCTTATTGCCGAATCGATTTTTGTTTTATCGGCCCGCGCCGCTAAAATAGCAGCCGCGCCTTTTTGCATTGCCTCGGCGATATAATTCAGCCCGCTTTGCTGATTGGCCAAGCGGTTTTTATCGGGCGGAAAAGCGGCAAAGATATAGCCCGGCTTTACGCTGCGCGAATCGGCCGTAATACCAGCAACGCTCAGCGACTCGGCCGCAGCGGATGGCGCGCGAAGCTCGATTTCATTCGGCAGGAGAAGCGATTTGAGCAGCAACGTTTGTTTTCTCCCCATCCATGCGCGCGTACCGCGCTTCAGGTAAAGTTCCCATATTCTCTTGCGGCGCGATGCCGCTTAAGGCGCCGATCCGCGTAATCACCCGCCCAACCAAGGGCGCCGACACCAAGCCGCCGGTTGCAAAACCGTGCGTATCCGCCGTGCCTTGCGGCTCATCCAACATTGCGAATATGACAAATTTAGGGTCGTTCAGCGGAAATATGCCGACGAAAGACGATAACACCGCATGCTGATTATAGCCGCCGGCGGCGGTTTTTTCGGCGGTGCCGGTTTTTCCGCCAATTGCATATCCTTCGACTTGCGCGCCTTTGCCGCTGCCTTCTTCCACCACTAGCCCCATCAGCTGCCGGATGCGGGCCGAAGTCGCTGCTTGGATAACTTGCACCCCTTCAACCGCCTCTCCCGGATCGCGCTTGAGGAGGGTTAGCTGAGGCAGAAATCCGCCATTCACTTGTGAAGCAATCGCGCGCACCAGCTGAATGGGCGTGACCGAAATGCCGTGCCCATAAGAAACGGTCGCCGTATAAACATCGTTCCAGCGCGGTGGAATTTGCGGTGCGCCTATTTCAGGTATTTCCAACTGCGCTTTTTTGAGCAAGCCCAGCTCTTCCAAAAATATCTTTTGTTTTTTTCCCCCCACAGCCATAGCTATTTTGGCGGAGCCAATGTTAGAGGAATATTTAAAAATCTCACTGACGCTGAGCCAGCGGTTTTTCGGATTAAAATCATGAATGGTATAATTGGCTATTTTTAAAGGCTGTGTCGCATCAAAACTATCGCTTAACCGCACCACGCCGCTATCCAGCGCCAGGGCGGTATTAAAAATTTTAAAAGTCGAGCCCATTTCATAGGTGCCAAGCGTCATGCGGTTGAAACGCGCCTGATCGCTGACCCGGCTTATTTGATGCGGATCAAAATCCGGCAGCGAAATCATGGCTAAAATTTCACCGCTCTTGGCGTCAACAATTAATCCGCCTGCGGCCTTGGCTTTGAATTGCCGCAAACCCGCTATTAATTCCTCCCGCAAAATATGCTGAAAGCGGAGATCGAGCGAAAGCGCCAATTCTTGGCTGCTGCGGCGCAATTGCTGATCGAATTGTTTTTCAATGCCAGCGATGCCGCTATTATCCAAATTGGTATAGCCAACAACATGGCTTACCGCCGGGCCGTCGGGATAAATCCGCCGGTCTTCGCGCTGAAAAGAAATACCAGGAATGCCAAGGCGGTTCACGGCTGCTTGTTGCAGCGGCGTTAGATTACGGCGCAACCAAACAAAAGCTTTATCTTCGGTTAAACGCCGCAAGAGATCTTGGTAAGTGGTATCGGGCAGAACGCTGGCCAATTGGCGCGCGGCCTGTTCAGCATCCAGAATGCGCCTTGGTTCGGCATAAACCGAAGCGGTGGATAAGGTGGTCGCTAGAATCGTTCCATTGCGGTCAACGATATCGGCGCGGGCGAAAAGCGGCGCCTGTTTTTCAGTGGCCGAGGCTGCAATCTCCCGCGCGTCACGCAGCAAGGCAACATCGACCAACCGCCCTGCGATAACCGTAAAGGCCAGCATAAAAAGCGCTAGCCCCAACAACAAACGGTCGCGCGCCATTACCAAATAGGCTTCTACCCGCCGATTGCGGACAACATTTCCAACACTGTAATCGCGCGGCCTTTTATGCATGATTAATCAAGGCTTCCCACTTTCACAGTAGAGGAAGCAAAAGCTGCCCTGACCGGCAAACCGGCCAGTTGCGGGCCTTGATGGAGGCTGGCGGTGTCATGAATTTGATAGGGTTTTAAAGGCCGCAAAGCCAAGTGCTTAGCGCTAAGACGGGCGATATAATTTGGCCGCTTGAGATAGGCAAGCTCGGCCTCTAGAACATGGACGGCTTCTTGGTGGCTTGCCACTTCGCGGCGCAAAGTGCTTAAGTTTTCTTCCAAATGCATGACGCGGTATTTCACATGATATAAACCGGCCGATACAACCGCGACTCCCACCAAGCATACTAACAACCACCATCTCATCTCGTTTACTCCCCATTATTATTGATAGAAATAAAAAATTACGTACTCGGCGACGCACTTTCCTTAACAAAAGTTTTTACGATCGCACGCAATTTGGCCGAAGCGGCGCGCGGATTGTCACGAACTTCACTGTCGGCGGGCGTGGCCGGCTTCTTTGTTAAAGCATCAAACTCGGCTTTAACTTCCGGTTCCATCACCATCGGCTCATGGCGGGAAGGGGAAGCTTGCTTGCCGGTTAAATGCTGAAAAGCGCCTTTAACGATGCGGTCTTCCAAAGAATGGAAACTCACCATCACCAAGCGACCGCCTTGGCGCAATAATCCAGGCGCCGCTGTCAAGGCCTGTTCCAACTCAAGCAGCTCATCATTCACATAAATCCGCAAAGCTTGAAAAGTGCGCGTCGCCGGATCAAGCCCGTCTTTCGAGCGCGGCACGCATGAGCGCACCAGATCGGCCAATTGCTGCGTGGTGGTGATGGGGGTAGCGCGGCGCGAATCGACGATTTGCTTGGCAATCCGGCGGGAGAATTTTTCCTCGCCATATTCGCTGATAATGCGCTCCAGCTCATCTTCGCCCAGCGCGTGAATTACATCGGCGGCATTAGGGCGGCCCATATCCATGCGCATATCAAGCGGCCCGTTATAGCGGAATGAAAAGCCGCGCTCGGCTTGATCGATTTGGCTGGAGGAAACGCCCAAATCAAAAACCATGCCGTTTACTTGCAAATGTCCGGCGTCTTTTAACGCTTGCGCGATATTGCCGAAGTTGCTGGTGCGCGGAATTAAGCGGCCATGAAATTCTTTCGCCATTTCTTCGGCGCGGCGGATAGCTTCCGGATCGCGATCAAGCGCAATCACGCGGCAATCAGCCGCTTCTAAAATCGCGCGGGTATACCCGCCATGGCCAAAAGTTGCATCCACATACACTTCGCCATCCTTGGGTTGCAAATACTGCAAAACCTCTTGCAGCATTACCGGAATATGGGCGGATTCGCTGCGGTAACCGGAAACGCGGTCATCCATTGCGCGCACCAAGGGCATGAAACGGGAAGTAAATTTGGGAATGGTCATGGTCATCATATGGGTTGTCCTGCCTTCGGCGTTGAGGCGCCGTTAATTTGATTGAGGACGCGCAAGTTAATATTGGCGGCAAGCGCGCGCTTCCTTGCTTCTTCCTGATGGCGTTTGAAAGTATCAGGATGCCAAATTTGAAAAGTGGGGCCGCCGCCGACAAACGCCGCAGCATCGGCAATTCCGGCATGGGCCAAAAAATCTTTGGGAATCATGACGCGGCCTTCGGGATCAAAGGGCAGCGCCTGGGCATCGGCGAAAATCGCCGCGGCCAAATCGGCTTGCTCAGCCGAGAACTGGTCGAAATTATCCAACCCCCGGCTGAGCAACTCCATTCTACCTACATCGCACCCTTCCAGCGCTCCAAACCGGCTGGATCTAAAAATAACAATCTTATTGGATTGCATCGGTACTGATGCCGCCAACGCCTCGCGAAAAGCCGCGGGGACGGATACCCGTCCCTTTTTATCGACTTTATTCACGAAGGTTGAGAGAAACAGCGGCATGGGTAATCTGTGTGAAAAATTGCGGGGACGTCGAAAAAAGAAACAAAACAGAAACAATGACCTAAAATGGTCAGGCTTGGGATACCATGGGATATTATGGGAGTCAATGGAAATTTTTGTTAAATTATTGGGAAATAAAGGTTAAATCCTTCTTTGGGCGCGCCAAATGGTGGGGGATAATTCAATTATAAAAGCCAGGAAAAACAGGCTTTACAGCCTTTCTTTTCGCCCTGTGAAAAACGGGGATATTTTTTATAAGGAAACAAAAAAATTTTCCGCCACCGCCTGAGATCGGCTTTTAGCTAATTTTGTAACAATTTGTCACAATTGGTGAATTGCGCCTGTTTTTTCAAAGGGTTATCTATAAGTCCAGGACGGCCATGAATTTTTGGCTTTCATTCATCATACTTTTGGAATTGCATGTTACTGCCCATCCTTTCCCACCCTGCCCCAAAAAATCCTTCCGCTGGCAAGGGAATGGATTACGCTAATCTGGCGGAGATCGCGCATCCGCAAAAAACTTTACGCGGCGTCGTGCGTTGTGCAGGGGTAGGTTTGCATTCAGGCCAGCATATTCATTTAACCTTGCATCCGGCGCCAATTGATCACGGAATTATTTTTTACCGCACCGACGTAGCGGCCGAAAAATCAAAAATTCCCGCTTTATGGCCGAATGTCATCGATACTACTTTATGCACAGTGATCGGCAATGAGCATGGCGTTACCATCGGCACGGTTGAACATTTACTGGCCGCCCTTGCGGGCGCGGGAATCGATAATGCGCGGATTGAAATTGATGGCGCGGAAGTGCCGATTATGGACGGCTCCTCGCAGCCTTTTGTGTTCTTGACCGAATGCGCCGGCGCCAGCGAACAAGCGGCGCCGCGCCGCTTTATCAAAGTGCTGCGGGAAATTAAGATCACCGACAAAGATAAAACCGCGATTTTGTCGCCCGCCGATCATTTAACCATTACTTGCCAAATCGATTTCGCTAATCTGGCGGTGCAGCGGCAATCGTACAGTTTCACCTTAAGAGCCGGCGCTTTTAAAACCGAAATCGCGCGCGCCCGCACCTTCGGTTTTATGAAGGAAGTTGAACGTCTTCGCGCACACGGCTTGGCCCTGGGCGGCTCGATGGATAACGCCATTGTCATCGGCGAAGATCGTATTTTAAACCAGGGTGGTTTACGCTTTACCGATGAATTCGCCCGCCACAAAGTCTTAGATTGCCTGGGCGATATCGCCTTGGCCGGCTACCCCATCCTCGGCAATATCACAACTTATAAGGGCGGCCATGCCTTAAACAACCAATTGCTCCATGCCCTTTTCGCTGACTCGCAAAATTGGGAATTGACCACTTTGACAGGCGAAGAAAACGCCCTCGACGCTTAGGTATTTCTGCCCTATAAAGGGGGGATGAAGCGTTTATTTCCTTTTGTTATCCTATTCGTCCTGGCCGGCTGTTCTATAACGCCGGAGGAACCTAAATATGTCGAAAAGCCGGCCGAGGAACTTTACAACGCCGCCCGCGATTCCTTGGCCAAGAAAAAATATTCTCAAGCCGCTAGGGAATTCGATGAGGTAGACCGCCAACACCCCTATTCCTCCTGGGCCACCCAGGCGCAATTAATGGGTGCTTACTCGCTTTATCAGGCTAATAAATTCGATGAGGCTTTAGCGGGGTTGGACCGTTTCATTCAACTCCATCCCGGCAATGAAAGCATCGCCTATGCCTATTATTTAAGGGCATTGTGTTACTATGAACAAATCGCCGATATCCGCCGCGACCAGGGCCTAACCCGCAACGCGCTGGCCAATTTGCGTGAAGTGGTGCGCCGCTTTCCCGAAACCGATTACGCGCGGGATGCTCAGTTAAAGATTGATTTAACGCTCGATCATTTAGGCGGGCAAGAAATGGAAATCGGGCGCTTTTATCAAAAGCGCGGCTTGCATTTGGCCGCCATCAACCGCTTCCGCAAAGTCATCGAAGAATATCAAACCACCGCCCATCTGCCCGAAGCCTTGCACCGCCTGACCGAAAGCTATTTGGCGATTGGCCTGCGCGAGGAAGCGGAGAAAAACGCCGCCGTGCTGGGGTATAATTTTCCGGGCTCCGATTGGTATGCCGACAGCTATAAATTATTGAATTCATCCGCTTCTCCACGCACTTCGTCACAGTCGGTGTGGGGACAGTTGATGGACCAGCTATTTTAAAATTCCCATGCTTACCGCGCTTTCCATCCGCGATGTGGTTTTAATCGAGGCGCTTGATCTAACCCTGGAAGATGGCCTGACCACTTTGACCGGTGAAACCGGCGCCGGAAAATCAATTTTACTGGATGCACTGGGGCTGGCGCTTGGCACCCGCGCTGAAAGCGGATTGGTGCGGACAGGGACAGAAAAAGCCACCGTTTCCGCCACTTTTCAACTTGGGCTCAAACATCCTGCCCGCGCTTTTTTAGAAGAGCATGGCCTTAACACCAATGACGAAGAAATTATTTTACGCCGCGTGCTGAACGCCGATGGCCGCAGCCGCGCTTTTATCAATGACCAGCCGGTTGGCGTGCACTTGTTAAAAGAAATTGGCGCTTATTTGGTGGAAATTCACGGCCAGTTTGAAAATCATGGGTTATTAAATGCGGCAACGCACCGCCAATTGCTGGATGTTTTCGCCGGGCTTGAGAGCGATGTCGAAAAATTGAGCGGGCTTTACCGCGATTGGCAAAATAAAAATCAGGCTTTATTAATTGCGCGGGAAAATTTCGCCAAAGCGCAAAAGGAAGAAGAATTTTTACGCCATGCCGCTAAAGAACTGCAAGATTGGGATCCGAAAAAAGGCGAGGAAGAAAAACTGGCTATTGAGCGCGCTCAATTAATGAATCGCGATAAAATTGTGATCGCTGCGCAAAATGCGCTTGATGAATTAGAGGGTGAAACGGGCGCTATCCCCACCCTGGCCCGTGCGCAAAAAATCTTGCACAAATCGGGCGCCGGTTTTGACACGGTGGCCGGCAATTTGGAACGGTCGCTTCTAGAAGCCGGGGAGGCAGCCAAGGAATTGGAAAAAATCTTATCCGCCAATCAAGAGCCCAACCGCCTGGAAATAATTGAGGAGCGTTTATTCGGCCTTCGCGAACTGGCGCGTAAATACCAAGTAACGCCCGATGATTTGGCGGCCAAATGCGATGAATTCAAAGCGCAATTATCCGCCTTAAATGCGAGCGAGGAAAATATCGAAGAATTGGAAAAGCAAACATCGGCCGCGCGCCAAGCCTATATCAACCTTGCCGACAAAATCCATGAAGCCCGCCACAATGCTGCCGGAAAGCTCGCCAAGGCGGTAGTGAAAGAATTAACGCCGCTTAAATTGGGCGCCGCGAATTTCACTTGCGCCGTCAATGAATTGCCGCCCGGGCAATGGAATGCGAATGGCAAAAGCGCTATTCAATTTTTGGTTGCCATCAATCCCGGCGCAGCGCCTGGGGCTTTGAATAAAATTGCTTCCGGCGGCGAATTGGCAAGATTAATGCTGGCGCTTAAAGTTGTCTTACATAAAGGCAGCGTTGTGGCGACTCTAATTTTTGATGAAATTGATACCGGCATTGGCGGCGCCGTGGCCGATGCGGTTGGCGAAAGGCTTGCTAAACTGGGCGATGAACGGCAAGTTTTGGTTGTAACCCATTCTCCGCAAATCGCGGCGCAGGCCCGGCATCATTGGCGCATTGAAAAAACCATGAGCGCGAAGGCCGCCCGCACGGCAGTGAAAACTTTAACTGCCAGCGAACGGCGCGAAGAAATCGCCCGCATGCTGGCCGGCGCTGAAATCACCAATGAAGCCCGAGCCGCCGCCACTAAATTACTCGGAGCGGCGTAAAATGGGGGCCGCCGTCAAAAAACCGACGCTAACCCCGCCGGACGCCAAAGCCGAAATCGCCAGGCTCACGGACGAAATCGCCCGGCATGATGAATCATATTATCAACAGGATAAACCTGCTATCAGCGATGCCGACTATGACAAGCTTCGCCAGAAATTGGACCGGCTGGAAAAAGAATTTCCACAATTTATTTTACCTAATAGCCCCAGCAAGCGCGTCGGCGCCCCCATCAGCAGCGGCTTTAAAAAAACCCGGCATGCCACGCCCATGCTATCGCTTAATAACGCCTTTGATGGGCAAGATATTACCGATTTCACCGACCGTATCCGCCGCTTTTTAGATTTGCCTGAAAACACGCCGGTCGAATTCACCGCCGAACCGAAAATTGACGGCGCTTCGGCGAATTTAACTTACCGCAATGGTATATTAACCGTTGGCGCTACGCGCGGCGATGGAATTGAGGGTGAAGATGTCACCACTAATATGAAAACCATTCAAAGCATTCCGCAAAAATTGACGGGTAAAAATGTTCCCGCTCTGCTTGAAATCCGGGGCGAAATTTATATGCAGAAAAGCGATTTTCTGGCGATGAATCAGCGCCGTGAAGAATCGGGCGAAGATTTATTCGCCAACCCGCGTAATGCGGCTGCCGGAAGTTTGCGTCAGCTTGATTCCAGCATTACCGCCAGCCGTCCGTTGAAATTCTTTGCCTATGCGTTTGGCGCGGGTGGTAATGAAATCGCCGAAACGCAGCAAGAAATTCTGAATCAACTGGAAAAATGGGGCTTTACCCTGCCGCCGCATCGCGGATTTTGTAAGAATGAAAAAGAAATCGGCGCATATTATGAAAAGCTTTCCTCTTTACGCGCTACCCTGCCCTTTGATGTTGATGGTATTGTTTTAAAAGTAAACCGCCTGGATTGGCAGCGCCGTCTTGGCGATGTCGGACGGGCGCCGCGCTGGGCGATGGCCTATAAATTCCCGGCCGAACAGGCGCAAACATTATTAAAAGACATCACTATTCAAGTCGGCCGCACCGGTGTTTTAACGCCGGTCGCCGAGCTTGAACCAATCAATGTCGGCGGCGTGATGGTAGCGCGCGCCACGCTGCATAATGAAGACGAAATCGAGCGGAAAGACATTCGCATCGGCGATACGGTTTTAATTCAACGCGCCGGCGATGTTATCCCGCAAGTATTAGGCCGCATTGAAGGCAAACGCGATACAACGAGCAAACCCTACCGGTTTCCCGATCATTGCCCGGCGTGCGGCAGCGCCGCCATCCGTGAAACCGGCGAAGTCGCGCGCCGTTGCACCGGCGGCTTGATATGCCCGGCGCAGGCCTCCCTTCGCTTGCGGCATTTTGTCAGCAAGGGCGCCTTTGATATTGACGGCTTGGGCAAACAGCATATCGATGAATTTTGGCGCCTTAAATTAATTCAACAACCGGCCGATATTTTCACCCTGGCCCAGCGCCAGCGCGAAGGGAAAATTGATTTATATAATCTGGAAGGCTGGGGCGAAAAATCGGTTGAAAAACTGTTCGCCGCGATTGAAAAGCGGCGCAGCATCCCGCTTGACCGTTTTATTTATGCCCTTGGCATCCGCCAAATCGGCGAGGCTACGGCTAAACTATTGGCGCGGCATTATGGTGGCCTGGACAATTTGCTGAATCATTTAGAAATGGATGAACTTCTTAACATCGATCAAATCGGCGAAAGCATGGCCGAAGACTTGATCGCCTTTTTTGAAGAGCCGCATAATAAAAACGTTATCAAAAACCTATTGGAAGAAATTACGGTTGAGGAAACCAAATTCACCGCCACCTCCTCGCCCATCACCGGGAAAACGGTGGTTTTCACCGGTACGCTCGAAAAAATGAGCCGCGCCGAAGCCAAAGCCAAGGCGGAAAATTTAGGGGCTAAAGTAGCAAGCTCGGTTTCCAAAAAAACCGACTATGTGGTAGCAGGCGCCGAGGCCGGCTCCAAATTAAAAGAAGCGCAAAGTTTGGGCATTAAAATTTTAAGCGAAGACGAGTGGTTAAAGCTTATTGCCCTCTAGCCAGGCGCGGGTTTCTTCATCTAGCTGATCTTTCAATTCGCGGTATACGCATGCATGGTAATCGCGCAGCCATTTTAATTCGGCATCATTCAATAAATTCTTGTCAATCAAGGCCGGATCAAGCGGCGCCAAAGTCAAAGTTTCAAAACCCAGCCAGCCATCGCGCAATTCTTTTACCGCGATCAAATTCTCGATCCGAATGCCATAGGCGCCTTCTTTATAATAACCGGGTTCGTTTGATAAAATCATGCCGGGTTTTAAAGGCACATGCCCTGCCAGCTTGGCGATCCGCTGCGGCCCTTCATGCACCGATAAATAACAGCCAACCCCATGTCCCGTGCCGTGATCGTAATCAAGGCCCGCATCCCACAGGGGGCGCCGCGCGATAGCATCCAATTGATGGCCGCTGGTGCCAATTGGGAATTGCGTGGTGGCAAGCGCGATATGGCCTTTTAATACACGGGTGAAATTTTCGCGCATTTCTGAAGTTGGCTGGCCGATTGCAATGGTGCGCGTAATATCAGTTGTGCCATCTAAATATTGGCCGCCGGAATCAATCAGCAGTAAATTGCCGGTGCTAAATTTCTTATTTGTTTTAGATATGCTGCGGTAATGCACGATCGCGCCATTCGATCCAAAGCCGCAAATCGTGGGAAAGCTGGGGCCGCGATAGGAATTAGAGCTTTTACGGAATTCCTCCAATTTACCGGCCGCCTTCATTTCATCCAAACTTTCCGGCTTTTGCTGCGATAGCCAAGCTAGAAATTTTGTGACCGCCGCGCCATCCCGCTGGTGAGCGGCATGAATGCCTTGCAATTCAACCGGGTTTTTACAGGCCTTGGGCAATTGGCAAGGGTCTTTGACGAATATAATTTTTGCCCCCGCCGCGATTGCCTGCTGCTGAAAGTAAACCGAGCTTCTTTGCTTATCAAAACCCAAATTCCTGTCTTTTAATTTGGCCAGAATTTTCGGTAAATCTTCCGGCTTATGCGCCTTTACCTTTGATCCCAAATCAATCTTAATCCGCGCCGGATCAACAAATAAATCAACATTACCGTCTTGATAAAGCAAAGCCGCCCCCAGCACGAAAGGATTATAGGGCACATCTTCGCCGCGAATATTTAAAAGCCAGCACACCGAATCGGGCGCGGTTAACAGCATGGCGTCGAGCTGTTGATTTTTCAATTCCGGCAAAATTTGCACGATTTTTTCAGATGAACTTAAGCCCGCATATGCCTTATCCTGCGCACGCACAGGGCTTGCAAGCCTGGCCGGGCGGCCCTGCCATAAGGCGGTGAGGGGGTCTTCGGTTAAAGCCGCTAGACTTCCGCCTTTCAGCCGAACGCTTTGCGCGAATTTTTCAATTTCATCGGGTGTGTGCAAGGCGGGGATATAAGCGATTTTATCGCCTTGTTTAATTTGCTGCGCCAGCCACAGGGCGGGAGATTCTTGAATAATATGATGCAAGGAAAATTGTTCGCCATTCACTTCTTCCTTGGCCTGCAAACTATAGCGGCCATCGGTGAAAAGAGCGGCTTTGTCTTTCAATACTACCGCCAACCCGTTCGAGCCGGTAAAACCGCACAGCCATGCCAAAGCCTCATTAGCAGGCGCAATATATTCGTTTTGAAATTCGTCGGTGCGCGGAACTATAATTCCGGCCAAATGCTGTCTGGCTAAAAATTCGCGTAAATTAACAAGGGGCGAAGTCATGCGCCCATTCTATCCCCGTAACACCAGCGTGCGCCAGCCTTCCCGCGTATAGCGCCTGACCAAACACAAATCCTGTAACCGGTGCGCCGCCAAAACCTCGTTTTCCTGGGGAATGAGAAGGCCGGAAAGAATCGCATAGCCGCCCGGGCTTAGATGACGGCGTAAATCTTTCGCCATGCGGGTTAGGGGCTTGGCCAAAATATTGGCGAAAATCAAATCAAATTGCCCGGCGATATCCCGGTTTTTATAGCCGTCGCCATGAATTAGCCGCACATTCACGCGATTAGCTTTCACATTGGTGCGCGATACTTCAACCGAATTTAAATCGATATCGCTGGCCACAACTTCCCTCCCCCAAGTTTTCGCCGCCGCCATGGCTAAAATTGCGGTGCCGCAACCCATATCCAAAACCCGGGTGGGCCGGATATATTTCGCCAAATGATCAAGCGCGGCCAAACAGCCTTGCGTAGTCGCATGATGCCCCGTGCCAAAGGCGGTCGCGGCATTGATTTCCAAAGGAATGGCGGATGGCGGAATAGCGCGGTGATTTTGATCGTGAATGAAATAGCGCCCAACCCGGATCGGTGTGAAAGATTTTTGATTTTCCGCAACCCAATTGATTTTCGGCAGGCGTTCGACTTGCAGCGAATCATATGCGCATCCCGCCTTTTTTAAATCGGCCGCCAAAATTTTCCGGTCGGGCAATTTTTCAAGATACGCATCAATGCGCCATGCTTTTCCATTTTCAAAAGAAGAAATGCCGCTGGCCAACGGCTCTAGCACCGACTCGGCGACGTTAATAAACGATCTTTGCAATTGAATAGTAACAATAAACATTGATTGACTTTATTTTCAAATTCTCTAGAAAAGATAGCCTAAAGGAGGGCAAAATGACAAAGCTTTATTATTATTGCAAACAGGTTCCGAAAGAAACCAGTCCCGGCATTTTTGATGCAAACGATCTGCAAACTGTCAAAACCCTGGCAATGGTGACAGACGGCCAAACTCTGCGCCCCGCCCATACCCTGGCGGAGGCCGAGTCCAGCGCCGCTTTGGGCGATTTTCACGATAACCGGATTTGGATCGGCGGCTATGAAAGCTGGGTGGAAGAAGTACCCAAGGATGAGGCGGGCGTCATGCTTATCACAACCTCGCGCCAAAGAACGCTTGCCCTTTAAGCCGCGCTGACAAAACTATCAACTACTTTTTTGCGCCCGGCTTTTTCAAAATCGATTTCCAATTTATCGTGATCGATGGCGCGGATTTTGCCATAGCCAAATTTTTGATGGAATACGCGCTGCCCCGGCTTATACCCGCCTTTTGAAGCAGCAACGCTGCCCGTTGCCACCACCCGCGCTTTGCCCTCAATCACCAGCCCGCCGGAGGGAATGCGCCTTGGCTTCCAATCCCCCGCCTCGCGCTGAAATTGCGGCTGCGGTTGAGGATTTAAACCCCGCTCCACCACGC
This sequence comes from Dongiaceae bacterium, assembly GCA_050182275.1. Classification (GTDB taxonomy): domain Bacteria; phylum Pseudomonadota; class Alphaproteobacteria; order SHNJ01; family SHNJ01; genus JBFXCK01. The sequence continues at coordinate 39,717 of JBFXCK010000004.1, forward strand.
GGTCGATGTTGGCGGCGGGCAACTCCTGCAAAAAGCGGCTGGGCGTTGCGCTTTGCCATTGATTATAAATCCGCCGGTTGGCGGCGTAAGAAATAAAAGCGCGGTGTTTCGCGCGCGTAATGCCGACATAGGCCAGGCGGCGCTCTTCCTCTAAACCCGAAACACCAGACTCATCAAGGCTGCGCTGATGGGGAAATAAACCTTCCTCCCAACCCGGCAAAAAGACATGTGAAAATTCAAGGCCCTTAGCGGCATGCAACGACATGAGCGATACCTGCGAGCCGTTCGATTTTTCGTTGTTTTCCATCACCAGGGCAACATGCTCAAGGAAACCTTCCAAATTTTCATATTCTTCCATCGCCGCGACGAGTTCTTTTAAATTATCAAGGCGTCCCGGCGCTTCCGGCGATTTATCTTGCTGCCACATGCTGGTATAGCCCGATTCCTCCAGCACAATCTGCGCCAATTCGCCTTGCGGCAGAGTTTGGCTTTGGCTGCGCCAGCGGGCGAAGTTTTCCAGCAAGTCGCGGATATTTTTGCGCGCCTGGCCCCTGATTTCATCGGTTTCGGTTAGGCGCCAGGCGGCTTCGGTTAAAGGGATTTGATGCTGGCGGGAATATTCATGCAATTGCCGTATGGTGGTTTCGCCAATTCCCCGGCGCGGCACGTTGATGATGCGCTCGAACGCCAAACTGTCTTCTGGTGTCGCGATCACGCGCAAATAGGCGATCGCATCGCGAATCTCTTGCCGCTCATAAAAGCGCAAGCCGCCTACAACGCGGTATGGAATTCCTAATTGCAGCAACCGCTCTTCAAATTCCCGGGTTTGCGCGCCGGTGCGCACCAAAATCGCCATATCATGTAAAGGGACATCGCGGCGCTGCGCCGCTTCGATTTCATCGCCGACAAAAATCGCTTCCTGCGGCCCATCCCAAAGCCCGCGCACGGAAACAGGCGCGCCTTTTTCGCCTTCGGTCCATAAGGTTTTGCCAAGCCTTCCCTGATTATTGGCGATCACCGCGCTGGCCGCGGCCAGAATATTGCCGGTCGAACGGTAATTGCGCTCCAACCTAATAATTTTGGCGCCCGGAAAATCTTTCTCAAAGCGTAAGATATTGCCAACTTCCGCCCCGCGCCAGCTATAGATCGATTGATCGTCATCACCGACACAGCAAATATTGCGGTGGCCTTGCGCCAATAGCCTGAGCCACAAATATTGCGCCACGTTGGTATCTTGATATTCATCCACCAAAATATAATGCAGCAATTGCTGGTAATTTTGCAAAACAGCCGGATGTTTTTGGAAAATGGTGATATTGTGCAAAAGCAAATCGCCAAAATCGGCGCAATTTAACGTCGCTAAACGCTGCTGATATTGCGCATAAAGCATAATCAATTTTCCGCCGATAATTTCCCCGGCCTCGGCGGCGGAAATTTTATCGGGCGTTAGCGCGCGGTCTTTCCAGCGCTGAATAATCGCCAAAAGCATTTTGGCAGGCGTTTTATCATCGGCGATATTATTGGCCTGCAATAATTGCTTGATCAGGCGCAGCTGATCATCTTCATCTAAAATCGTGAAGTTTGATTTTAGGCCAACCAACTCGGCATGACGGCGCAAAATGCGCGCTGCAAGCGCGTGAAAAGTGCCAAGCCATATGCCTTCAACCGGACCGCCCATGAGATGATTCAAACGCTCGCCCATTTCGCGGGCGGCTTTGTTGGTGAAAGTGACAGCCATAATATTATAGGGCCGCGCCCGGCCCTGGCTTAAGATATGCGCAAGCCGCGTGGTTAAAACGCGGGTTTTCCCCGTGCCAGCGCCCGCCAAAACCAATACCGCGCCGTCAATGGTTTCCACCGCCAAGCGTTGCTCGGGGTTTAGGCGCGCTAGGTAATCGGGTTCACTTGTCATCATGGCTAAAGTCATAGGGCTTTATAGAACAAAACTAGCCCATAAGTCATCCCTCAAAAATATTGGTTTTTGGGGAAATCTTTGCTATATTTAGGGCATGAAGAATAACCGTTTCCTTGGCTTTTCGGTCTTCGCCGCCGCTTTGGTGAATGGCCCGGCTTTAGGCAATCAAACCAAAATTCTATTTCACCCGCAAAAAGGTTTTGCCGTGATTGGTAAAAACGCGGCCCAAATTGAATTACCCGTCTTTGAAACATCGAAACCAAAACCAATTTTCACCGCGCCCAAACCCGCTTCGGCCACAACTTCCACCTCTTCTCAAGCCGCCCGCCAAATGCGCGCAATTGATATTGGTGGAATTGATGCTGCCTATAGCCGCTCCGACCGCCGCAACCGCGGCATGGAAAGCGAAGACTATGCCTATCCCGACTTAAGCTCGGTCAAAGAAACGCCCGGCAACGAAATGACCGACACTTTCAAAGAAATCTTTGTGGCCTATGAAGCCGAACTTCCCTGGCGCCTGCAATCGGACCGTGTGAAAAACACGCCCGCCATGCAAATTTTCAACCGCCCTGAACGCGACAAAGCGCTTCGTGTTGAACGCGTGCGGATTCCTGTGGCGATGGCACGCTCGGCAGTATTGGGCCGGATTTAGCTAAACCGCCTTCGCCATTTTTAAGCGCGCCACCGTATCCGGCAAGCCTTTTTCCCGTCTTAAAGCACGTGCCGCATTGACCATGGTGGCAAGCGCCGCCTCGGTTTCGGGCCAGCCGCGGGTTTTTAGGCCGCAATCGGGGTTGACCCAAATATGATCTTGCGGCAATAGCGCAATCGCCTTTCTGATCAAATCTTGCATTTCCTTCATCGCCGGCACGCGCGGGGAATGGATGTCGTACACGCCGGGGCCGATTTGATTCGGGTATTTGAAATTCACGAACGCATTCAAAATTTCCATGTGCGAGCGCGCGGTTTCAATGGAAATCACATCGGCGTCCATATCGGCGATCGAATTCATAATGTCGTTGAATTCGGAATAGCACATATGGGTATGGATTTGCGTATCGTCCTTAACGCCCGAGGAGGAAAGCCGGAAAGCCTTTACTGCCCAATCCAAATATTCCGCCCAATCTCTTTTCTTCAAGGGCAGGCCTTCGCGGATGGCGGGTTCATCGATTTGAATAATTTTGATCCCGGCGGTTTCCAAATCATGCACCTCGTCCCTAATCGCCAGCGCGATTTGCTGCGCGGTTGTCGAGCGCGGCTGATCATCGCGCACGAAAGACCATTGCAGGATCGTGATCGGCCCGGTCAGCATGCCCTTGACCGGCTTGGTGGTCAGGCTTTGCGCATAGGATGACCAGCGTACCGTCATGGGTTTTGGGCGCTCCACATCGCCGAAAATAACCGGCGGCTTCACACAGCGCGAACCGTAAGATTGCACCCAGCCATTTTGGGTAAAGGCAAAACCTTCTAATTGTTCGCCGAAATATTCAACCATGTCGTTGCGCTCGAACTCGCCATGCACCAGCACATCAATCCCGATATCTTCTTGCAGCTTGATTGATTGCTTGATCTGATCTTTCAAAAAGAACTCGTATGATTGCAGCGTACGTTTGCCCGATTTGAATTCAGCGCGCGCGGCCCGCACTTCCTTGGTTTGCGGGAAGGAACCGATAGTGGTGGTCGGGAAAGCGGGCAGGCTTAATACTTCATTTTGTTTTTTCTTCCGCACCTCAAAACCCGAATTACGTTTGACCATCGCATCGCTGATTTGGCCCTGGCGTTTTTTCACGGCGGGCTTATGGATGCTTTTTGCATTACGGCGCTCTTCCATGGCTTTTTTATTAGCGGCCAATTCGGTTTTCACCGCAGCCTCGCCCTCATTCAAGGCGCGGGTTAAGAGGCTTACTTCTTCCAGTTTCTGCTTGGAAAAGGCCAGCCAATTTTTTAATGCCGCATCCAGCTTCACTTCAAATTCCAAATCAACCGGCGTGTGAAGCAGCGAACAGCTGGGCGATACCCATAATCTGCCGCCATCGACTTTTTTGGCGATCCCTTGCAAGGCGTTAAGCGCCGCCGATAAATCGGTTTTCCAAATATTGCGGCCATTGATGATGCCGGCCGAAAAAATCCACTCTTTCGGCAATTTGGCCAATAACGGGTCAAGCGATGCGCCGCCCCTGACCAAATCCAGATGAATGCCATGCACCGGCAATTTAACCGCCGTATCCAAATTATCGCCCAGGCTTTCAAAATAAGTGGCTAAAAATAGCTTGAGTTTAGGAGCCACTGCCGCCAGTTTTTCATAAGCGGCTTTATAAGCGCTGCGCGCCGCATCGTCCTGATCCATCGCCAAATAGGGCTCATCAATTTGCACCCAGGTGGCGCCGCTATCAGCCAACTTTTTCAACAAGGCTTCATAAACGGGCAAAAGACCTGGCAATAAATCAAGCTGTTTGCCGCCATCAATACGCTTGCCCAATTGCAGGAAGCTGACCGGCCCCAAAATAACGGGCCGCGCATTAATGCCCAAAGCCTTAGCTTCCAAAAATTCATCAACTGGCTTGGTGGAAGACAAAGCAAAATTTTGATTCTTAGAAAATTGCGCAACGATGTAATGATAATTGGTATCAAACCATTTGGTCATATCAAGCGCCGGCACATCAATTTCGGGGCCGTGATGGTGATGATACCCGTGGCCGCAGGCTTCGCTATGCACATGCCCCTGTTGACCGCGCGCCATGGCAAAATAGGTGGATAAAGAAACATTGCCGCCCTTATGGCCATAGACAGCGGGAACAGCCCCGGTTAGCGCGATCATATCCAATACTTGATCGTAGAAAGAAAAATCGTTGCATGGAATTTGGCCAATGGCTTTTTCCTTTTGCAATTGCCAATGGCGGGCGCGCAATTCCTTGGCCGTTTTTTGCAATTCGGCTTCGCTGCTTTCGCCATGCCAAAAACTTTCCAAAGCGTTCTTTAATTCGCGCTTAGCGCCGATGCGGGGGAAACCTAAATTCGCTGCTGTAACCATTTTCTTTCTCCTGTCTTAAGCTTGGGCATGAACCTTAACGGCCGATTCGCCGGCCGCATTTAAACCCAACATATGAAACATCGCTACTAATAAATCGGATTTATTCAAAGTATAAAAATGAAATTCCTTTACCCCATGCGTATAAAGCAAGCGGCATTGTTCGGCTGCGGTGATGGCGGCGAATAAACGCCTGGCTTCCGGATCGTGATCCAGTCCCAAAAACACATCGCGCAAATAAGGCGGGATCGAAGCCTGGCAAGAAGCCGCGAATTTGGCGATTTGCGAAAAATTATGCACCGGCATGATGCCCGGAATAATGGGAATCGTAACGCCCCGCGCCCGGGCTTTTTCCAGAAATTTTAAAAACACGATGGGCTCGAAGAAAAATTGGGTAATGGCCCGCTCGGCCCCGGCGTCTTCCTTGCGTTTGAGATTGTCGATATCGGCATCCCCGCTTTCGGCTTCGGGATGGCTTTCCGGGTAAGCGGCGGCGGCGATGCTAAAAGGCGCTACTTTTTTCAATCCGGCGATTAAATCCGCTGCATAGGCATAACCCTCGGGATGCGGCACATAGGCCGCCATATTGGCCATATCGCCCCTTAAGGCGATGATATGGCGGATGCCAAGAGCCCATAATTGTTCGGCTAATTGATCAACCGCAGCGCGGCTAGCTCCTACGGCGGTTAAATGCGCAACCGGTGTCAACGTAGTTTCGCGGCGCAGCCGTTCCAGCGTGCGGAAACTGCCGGCTTGGGTGGTGCCGCCAGCGCCATAAGTGACGGTCACAAAATCAGGACGGAATTGCTCGAGATTGCGGATGGTGGTCCATAAATTTTGCTCGGCTTCCGGGGTTTTAGGCGGGAAAAATTCCAAAGAAATCCTGGCGTCTTTTAATTCCAACACTTCGCTGGCCGGCTTTGCGCCAGCGTAAAGGTCTCGTAAATACAAGGTATCGGAGGAGCCCATGGTCACTTACTGTCAGCATAAGATCATAAAAGTTAACACAAGGTTGCGATGGATGGGGTAGAAATCGACGCCCAGCAACGCGGCATATTTACCACATACTCACAGCTTCTTCTTTCCTCTATAACTGCCCCCTAGCGAGCATACAAAGAGCATGTTATTTCCATTAACTCGAAGCTAAGTTTTCTTTATAATACTAGTACTTACTATGGCAGATCAGCAGATGACCTTTAAGTGTTCTGGAGGCAATTTTATGCCCTTAATAAAAACAAAAAAGCTGCTTTTGGCTTTCAGTTTAGCCTGGCTGACTTTTGGCGTTCTTTCTGCCCCTGCCTATGCTCAATTGCCCCCTGGCAATGGCGACAGCGAGGAGCTTGCCGTTCCTGTCAATGACCCGTTAGAAGGCCTGAACCGCGGCATTTTCGCCTTTAACCGCGCGGTTGATAAGGTGGTCGTACGCCCTGTGTCGGTAGTATATAAAACCGTTATCCCCCGCTTTGCCCAGCGCGGCGTAACCAATTTCCTGCGCAATTTGGATCATCCGGTGATTTTCGCCAATAACGTTCTGCAAGGACGGGTGGAAACGGCCTTAAACACCCTTTTTCGTTTTGTTTTCAACTCCACCTTTGGGGTTTTCGGCCTGTTCGATGTCGCCACCGAAATGGGCATGCCCTATAAACCGGATGATTTCGGCCAAACTCTAGCCACTTGGGGCGTAGGTGATGGCCCCTATTTGGTGCTGCCGCTGATCGGGCCTTCCAATGCGCGTGATGGCGTTGGCCGTTTGGTTGATTTTTTCGCCGACCCCTGGCGCTATGTGGCTGATAATATGGACGAAGAAGAACTTACCTATATCCGTTATGGCATGGTCACAATCGACGCCAGAAGCCGCAACATGAAGGCCTTTGACGATTTAGAACGCAACTCGCTCGATTTCTATGCAACATTGCGCTCGCTATACAAGCAACGCCGGGACTTTATCCTGCGCGGTAAAGGTGTTAATATAAATTCATCGCCTTCAACCAAATTGGATAAGGTCGATTTAATCGAATCCCAGCCCAAGTTTTCAGCGCTGCCGGCGGAAAAAGAAAGGGCCTTAACCGCCTGGCTGGACAAGGTAAATCTTGATCCGGTAATTTTGCAAAAGAACTAAAAACTTTCTAAGAGAGGTAAAAACAAGTATGCGCCGTTTTATCGTTTTCAGCCTGTTTGTTTTTGCCCTCGTTGCTGTTCTTTCCTCGTCCGCTTATGCCCGTGCCGATGATTCGGCCGGTAAATTCGTAAAAAATTTAAGCGATCGCGCAATTTCTACTCTCACCGATTCCAAATTGGGCAAAAAAGAACGCGACAGCCGTTTCCGCGTACTGCTGAACGAACATTTTGATGTGCCCGCTATCGGCCGTTTTGCTTTAGGCCGCTATTGGCGCTCGGCCGATGCGACCAAACAACAAGAATACTTAAAGTTGTTTGAAGAGGTTATTGTGCAAACCTATGCCGACCGTTTTGGCCAATATTCCGGTCAAACTTTGAAAGTTTCTTCGACCGATAAAAGCGATGGTTTTTACACCGTCCACAGCCAAATGCTGCAGCCAAGCGAAGGCGAGCCTATTTTTATCGACTGGCGCCTAAAATCTGCCGGCGGAAGCTATAAAATCACCGATGTTATCGTCGAAGGCGTCAGCATGAGCGTCACGCAACGCAGCGAATATTCCGCGATTATCGAGCGCGCCGGCGGCGACCTGAATGCTTTATTGAAGGTCATGCGCAACAAGGCCAACAGCGCAAAGAGCGATTCTTAATCCGGCTTTTTGCTAATATCAAACAATTGCAAAATATTTTGCTGGGTCACGCTCGCCTGCGCCAGCATCGATATTCCCATATCCTTTAACACTTGCTGCGCCACGAAATTCGACATTTCCTGCGCTGCATCAACATCGGCAATTGAACTGCGCGCCAATTCATAACCTTCTATCATAGTGGCAAGATTGCTTTGCACTTTTTCCATGCGGTTTACAACAGCGCCGATGGCCGAGCGATAACGCAGCAATTGATCTTGCGCCCGCCCTGCCGATTCTGCCGCCCGCTTGGCGGCGCCCAGCGAGGCGATGTTGCTGTCAGCCAATTGATTATCCAAACTGTTCGGCGCAACCGAGCCGATATGATAAGAAATCGTATTACTGGGCGTTGCGCCAGAGCCAACCCGGGCGCTGCCGTCATAGCCCATCGTGCTGGTGTTCCGTAAGACCGAAAAATCGCCCGTAGCGCCATCAGCGGCTACAATATCCAGCCGTCCGTCATTATCAGTGTCGAAAATAACAAAAGTCCCGCCTGTATTTCCATTGGCATTGGAGTTTTGTGCCGCTGCGAATTGCGCCGTGCCAAGGCCGCGATAATAATACACTTTAGAATCCGCCGCGCTGCTGGCGATAATATCCAGAATTCCATCACCATCCATATCAGCTAAGGAAAAATCTCCTATGCCTTCATCCAAAGATATATGTACTGGCCCTGGCGTCAGCGCCCCGCTTCCAGAGCCTAGGAAATAATAAATTTCAGGATTTCCATATTCGGCCACCAACACATCTAGATTTCCATCGCCATTAATATCAGCTATTTGAACGGGCGTAATATTACCCGGCCATGAAGAGCTGCCGCCGCCTATCGCGGCAACGTTGGTAAAAGAACTTCCATTGTTATTATTGCGCAGCACACTCACTGAACCGGTATCGCCGGTGGCTATAATATCGAGCATACCGTCATTATTCATGTCCGCCGCCATCACATTCGATTCAGCAGAAAGGCCGTGGCTAACAAGCTGGGCTGAAGCAAAATTGAAACTGCCGGTATTACGGTAGTAATAAACGCTATTGAAAGAGGAAATTACCAAGTCATCACGGCCATCGCCGTTGATATCTGCGGCTACCATAGAACCTGCACCGCCAAAATTAGCGCCAAACGACCCCATCGACGTTAAGCGGCCATCGCTTTCAGCGTTATAAAGAAATACCTCTCCGTTGGAATCTATGGCGGCGATATCTTTTTTCCCATCGCCGTTAAAATCACCGCTGACCAGTTGGTAAATGGAGGAAATGCTTATGTAATACCCAGAAGCACCTGAACTATTAAAGCTTCCATCCGCCTGTCCCAGGCTTACCATTAGGGCGCTGTCATTGCTGGAAGCCAAAACTATATCCTGGATTCCATCGCCATTAAGATCGGCATAGACCACGCTTTCAGGCCGCTGGCTTAGTTGCGTATCCTGCGCTATCCCAGCTTGGAAAGAAATCCCCCCCGCCGCGAGCAACGCCGTACCAGCAAAATTGGTGCTGCGGGCCATGCGTGTGAGTTCGGTCTTTAGCTGCTGATACTCACTGTTCAGCATGCCCCGTTCAACCGTGGAGATCGATTGAGACTGGGCCTGAGTCGCCAAAGAGCGCATACGATTTAGGATATTTTCCGCCTGGGCATAGGCGCCCTCGGCGGTTTGAAGCAATGCAGTCGCCTGCGTTGCGTTCTGCACCGCCTGTTGCAGAGAAACGATCTGGCCGCGGATGCGGCTGGAAACCGTTATCCCTGCAACATCATAGCGTGCTTGTGGCGCGTTTTTGCCGCTGCTCAAGCGTTCTAGGCTCTTTTGCATGACCCGGTCGGTGTTTTGCAACGACCGGTTGGCGATTAACGTGCCGATGTTGGTGTTTAGGGTGAAAGGCATGGATTACGCCTTCCTACAGCAGGCCAGGATGGCCAGGGAGGCAGTAACCGGTAGATCGAAGGACAAGGCATGGGATGGCTGGTGCGGGAACACCAAACGCCAAAACGCACCGCGTCATGAGCTGACACGATGCCCGTCAACAATAAAATGATTGATAATATTCCCATAACCCTACTTGGATTTCCCGTTTTAAAATCCATCTGATTTCGCTAGCTAAACAAAATCAAATAGTTACAGCCTCCTGCTGTACTTTCAGTATGGCGTAAGATACTTAAAATACTGTGAAACATCTCTCTAACGGCGCAAAAAAGAAGCGACCGTTTTCCGCCATTCTTTGGAGGTTTTTAAGGAATTTTTTAGGAAGATATGAAGAAGAGATTAATTCTTATCGAAGCTGAAAAATCGCGCTCACATTTACCGTGTATTCACGCTTTCCAGCCTCAACCGTGGGCGCCGCCATATCCATCGCCGCCATGCCGCGTTCGGCTTTCATCATCATTGGCATGGGCGGTGGAACAGGCATATGGCCGCCGGATTGATTCAGCATCATGACTTCGCCTACCTTAGCGCCAACGGCGCTAGCCAATAATTCGGCATTGTTTTTTGCATCAAGCGTGGCTTCTTTTAAACAATCGCGGTTGATTTCTTGCTCACGCGCGCGGCTGACATACATTTGCAAAGCGCCGACATCTTTAAAACCTTCATCGGCCGCCACAGCAATTACTTCACCGATGCGCTGGGTTTCACTGGTTTTCACCTGCAAACCCATGCGGGCGCGGTAGCCTTTCATAACCGTCTTATCTTTTTCCCATTCTTGAATTGGCATCACGGTATATTCAACTGTTTCCAATTCCATATCCTTCAATTTTAAATCCTGGATTTTCTTGCGTGCGGCTTCGTAAGATTTCACCGCCTGATTGACGGCGGTTTTTACATCGCTTCTGTCTTGAAATTGCGCGGTCAAGGTAATGCTGCCGCGATCAGGGGCAACCTCACGGCGGCAAGTGCCATTCACTACCACTTGGCGCGGCATGGCTTCCGCCATACGGCCCATTGTTTGGGCATAAGAAGCGGGAACCGGCAAAAAAGAAAGGGCAAGCAAAACAGCAAAAAAGCGCATGAGAATCTCCTTAAAATGATATCCCATCAAAGCCGATTTTTATGGCGAAAACAAGGAGAGGATTTATCTCCTGACCCGTATAAAAGCGCGTTCAATAGAAGTGGCGGGCAAAATAATAGAAGGGGGGGTTTTTGTTGCCGCAATTTGGAACGATCGTGGCTTGATCTGCCAGGCAGTTTGCGCGGTATCGGCAGAGGAAGGGTTTTCCTTCCGGTCAAGTTTTTGAAATATGGGCACCAGGCGGGCAGCGTAAGCATGGCCAAGAAAAATCCCGGCAGCCGCCGCTAAAACAATTTTGGCAACATTGCCGATAGCTCCATCAAAATACGGGCGCGGAGACCAAGAATGGCCAAAGATAGGGTGCTTTCCCATCATAAAACAAACAGCAAATGCGCTCAAGAAGGGGGAACAGCATTTTATTCCTATCAAAATTCCTGCGGCGCTCCAGGCGGTGAAAAAACTTATGGGGGCAGCCATCAAAGTTAAAAACCCGATGAACGGCAAGATCGTCACATATGCTCTCATGCCAAATCTTTGGCTCCAAGATTTGCTTGTTTCGCTTTTGTCCATTTGTATCCCCCTTTATGAGAACATCAACATAAAAGAGGCTCACCCTCTTGTCAAAACCATTAATTCCTAGTCAAAGGCTTGTACTTAATCCGGTGCGGCTGATCGGCTTCAGCCCCTAAGCGGCGTTTGCGGTCGGCTTCGTAATCTTGATAATTGCCTTCGAACCAAACCACTTGGGAATTACCCTCGAACGCCAAAATGTGGGTTGCAATCCGATCAAGGAAATAGCGGTCGTGCGAGGTGACGACAACGCAGCCGGGGAATTCCAGCAAACCTTCTTCGAGCGCACGCAATGTATCAACGTCTAAATCGTTGCTGGGTTCGTCCAGCAGCAAAACATTGCAGCCGGCTTTTAGCATTTTGGCCAAATGCACGCGGTTTCTTTCCCCACCCGATAACTGACCAACCTTTTTTTGCTGATCCGGCCCACGGAAATTGAACAAAGCGCAGTAAGCGCGGCTTTGCATTTGCCGGCGGCCCAAATCGATCACATCATTGCCGCCGGAAATTTCTTCCCATACGGTTTTGTTATCATTCAAGGAATCGCGGGTTTGATCGATATAGCCAAGCTTGACCGCCTCGCCAAAACGCATTTTTCCGTTATCGGCTTTTTCCTGGCCCGTGATCATTTTAAACAATGTCGTTTTACCGGCGCCATTCGGCCCGATAACTCCAACAATTCCCCCCGGCGGCAGGCGGAAAGTTAAATCTTCAATCAACAAACGATCGCCAAAAGCCTTTTTCAAATGATCGGCTTCCAGCACAATATCGCCCAAGCGGGGGCCGGGCGGAATGACGATTTGCGCGGTATCCGGCGCTTTTTCGCGGGATTTTGCCGCCAATTCCTCATAGGCCGAAATCCGCGCCTTGGATTTGGCCTGGCGCGCTTTGGGGGATGATCTGATCCATTCCAATTCCTCGGCCATCGCCTTTTGGCGGGATTGTTCTTCTTTTTCTTCCTGCTTCAGGCGTTTTTGCTTTTGCTCCAGCCAGCTGGAATAATTGCCCTCGTAAGGAATGCCTTGGCCGCGGTCCAATTCCAAAATCCATTGCGCGACATTATCCAGGAAATAACGGTCGTGCGTGATCGCCACTACAGTGCCCGGATATTCTTCTAAATGTTTTTCCAGCCAGGCGACCGATTCAGCATCCAAATGGTTGGTGGGTTCGTCTAACAACAACAAATCGGGTTTTTGCAAAAGCAATTTGCACAAGGCAACGCGGCGTTTTTCACCGCCCGATAATTTCGTGACATCGGCATCGCCCGGCGGACAGCGCAGCGCATCCATCGCGATTTCCGCGGTGCGCTCGATTTCCCAGCCATTAACGGCATCAATTTTGGTTTGTAACTCGCCCTGCTCGGCCAGCAGCGCGTTCATTTCATCTTCGGTCATTTCCTCGGCGAATTTGGCGTTCACTGCCTCAAAGCGCGCCAAAAGTTCTTTGGTTTCGCCCAAGGCCTCCATCACATTGCCCAGCACGTCTTTATCGGGATTTAATTCCGGCTCTTGCGGCAAATAGCCAACCCTGGCCTTTTCCGCGGCCCAGGCCTCGCCGGTCCATTCCTTATCAATGCCGGCCATGATTTTAAGCAAGGTCGATTTACCCGCGCCATTCGGCCCCAAAACGCCAATCTTGGCGCCCGGCAAGAAGGACAGCCAAATATCCTTCAAAACGGTTTTCCCGCCCGGATAGGCCTTGGTCAGGCCCTTCATGACATAGATATATTGGTTCGACGACATTAGTTACCCCGCTTCTAAAGTAAGGGCTTTTATAGTCGGATTTAAAGGTTTTGGCTAGGCCGAAGACAAGGCGCTTGCTATAGAGAAAAAGGGGCCCGTAGTTCAGCGGTTAGAACTCACCGCTCATAACGGTGTTGTCGCAGGTTCGAATCCTGCCGGGCCCACCACGCTTCGCGCGTCGCGCTACGCGTGGTTATAATATTAATACTTCACCCCACAGCCATACGCCTTCGTAAAAGGCTCAACCACCGGGCGGTTGGCGGCGAGGTCGGCCATCGCAAGGTCAACATAGTTTTTGGCTTTTTCAATGTCTTCTATGTCGGCGGAATTAATGCTGTCGATCGCGCCCATATAGGCAAGGTTGCCATTGGGTTCAATGATGTACATGTGCGGCGTAGTTTTGGCGTCATAGGCCTTGCCGATTTTGCCATCGGCATCCATCAGCACTGCCGTGGGGGCGGCATCGCGCTTGGCGTTGATTTCATTGGCCTCCACGCCCGTCACATAGCCTTGCTTGCCGGGGGCCGAGGAAATAACCGTCAGCCACACCACGCCCTGGCCGGTATATTTCTTCTGCAAAGCCTGCATATTGCCGCTGTTATAGTGTTTGCGCACAAAGGGGCAGTCATGATTGGTCCATTCCAAAATCACCATCTTGCCCTTGAAATCGGCTGAGCTGACATTCTTGCCGAAACTGTCGGTGGCAAAGAAACTCGGCGCCGGTTGGCCGATAGCGGGCGCAGCAAGCGCAAAATTTGCTGCCGATAAAATGAATGTTAGAACTATTACATAAAATTTTGCGCTATGATTAAACATCAAAAACTCCATTAAAGAATGACATAATTTTTTTACCGCCCATTACCAGGGCGCAAATTTAAGGTGATCCATGCCGCAAGCCCGGCAACCATCCCTCCAAACGGGCCAGCGACCGCCGTTCCGCCGATAAAAGCGGCGGTGATTACCCCTTTCCGCGCGCCTCGATAAGCGGATTTTCCCACTTCGACGGCCAAATCTTCTCCAAAAGAAGTTCCCTTTTTCTGCAGCGCCATTTTTTCTTTGTCGATTTTGCCGTTGATTAAAAATTTGGTTGGCCCTAAATCATCGCGGTTTGTTTGATGAATATTTATTCTTGGATCATCCAGCAGCAACTGCGCGGTTTCCTCATGGCCGCACAATAAAGCCATCAGCAAAGGCGGGTCATAACGATAATTGCCCGGTAAATTAACATCGATTTCCGGAAATTTCAGCAATCTTCGAACCACTCCGGTATAGCCGTGGAAACAAGCATGCCCCAAAAAAGACGAAGCTGCAAAAACACGCGGGGGCGATTCATTAATAACGCCAGAAATATCGGGATGGTTGGCTAGCCGGTCTAAGGCAGAGAAATCTTGTTCTTTAACTGCTATCCAAAGTTCTTCTATTAATTCTGGCATGGCCACCTCCTCGAAAAGCTTCGGAAGGTTAGCATCATTAGGCAGAACCGGTCAATAAATTGTGAAAAAGCCCTTTAATTTCAACAAGATTTTAGCCCGATTTTTTCACGGCTTCGGTCTTTTCGGAACTACGCATATGCACCACCCGCTGTGGGAAGGGAATTTCGATGCCGTGCTGATCGAAAGCCTGTTTTAAACGCTTGTTAAATTCGCGCCCTACATTCCATTGCTGAATCGGCAAGGTTTTAATGCGCGCCTTGATAATGATGGCGCTGTCGGCGAATCTGTCGACTCCCAATATCTCCAATTTCTCTAAAATAAGGGGCTGAAAATTTTTATCCTGATAAATATTTTCCCCGGTCAGGGTAATGACCTCTAATACTTTTTCGATATCGGAATGATAGGCAACCGAAATATCAAAAACATAATAGCTGAAATCCTTGGTTAAATTCTCAATGATTTTGACTTCGCTGAAGGGAATAGTGCTAACCACCCCGTCCAATCCGCGCAGTTGGATATAGCGCAGAGTAATATTTTCCACCAAGCCCGCATAACTGCCAATGCGCACTACATCGCCGATTTTAACAATATCCTCGAAAATAATGCCGATGCTGACCAAAAAATCTTTTACCAAAGTCTGCGCGCCGAAACCCAAAGCAACGCCCACCACCCCGGCGCCGGCCAGAAGCGGCAGAATGTCGATATTCAAAGCCTGCAGCAAGCTCAAGCCATACAACGCCGCCAAAATCATGAAGCTGACGGTGCGGATAAAGGGCATTACCGTGCGCAAACGCGCTTTACGCCCCACCCCGGCGTTTTTAAAACGCAACTCAAGGGAAGTGGCGATGCCCTCCCAAATAAATACGAAAACTAAAATGGTCAGGGCCTGCTTGCCCAGAAAACCTAATCCTTGTTGCACCTTATCTGGAATAGCGCCTAAAAATTCGCGTGAAAACCAAATATCGGCCAAAGCCGACAGCACCGCCACCCCGATAAGGAAAAGAACGCTTAAATAAAAAATGCGCACATAGCGTTCAAAACGGTGGTGGGTAATTGTATAACGTTTTTTAATCCCCACTATCAGGCGGATAATTCTTTTTTCGCCCTGATGCAGCAGAAACCACGCCACAAAAAAGCCGCCCGCCAACAGGCCGGAGCGCAACAGGGCGCCGTATAATTCGGATTGATCGGCAAACCAAGTCACAATGTGATCCATCAATGCTTCACCTTAATAGAAATATAATAAAACCCTTACCCCTGAATGGGGCAATGGCTTGAATATAATCGCAGCCGGAGAGAAAAGCTATCTTCTTAGATCTTCTTTCATTTCTTCGGCGTTATCACGCAGGCGCTCGGCCGGCGTACGGTCTTGCAGCTCGCGTCCGGCATCGCCTACGCCATCGGAAAGCTGTTCTACGGCGTCACCTACGCGCTCGCCTGTTGTACGCCGGTCGGGTTGCGTAAGAAAAAGATAACCAAGAATGGCGATAACAACAATAACTAAAGCGGCGATTAAGGCTCGATTGTCTTTCATGGGATTTTCCTCATTTCTAGAGAATGAAGATAGGCCACATTACCATGGCCTATCTTCTTCATTGCCAACAAAATTAATAATTTTTATGCTCTTGCGCCGACCTTTCTAAAGAACGGCCGGTTGCCTGAATATCTTCGCCCGCCCCTTCCATAGTATTGCACGCGGTTAAGGCGATCGAAAAAAAAGCAAGCGCTAAAAAAGTAAGTAAGAAACGTTGCATGGTTTTTCTCCCCGAACTTAAAAAAAGATATTATATAAAATGATAATAGAGATCGGAACTCCAAGTAACCACATGATCAAGCTGCGCATACACTATCTCCTTTGCGGCAAGTGACGGACTAGCTCCTGCAGGGAATTTTTGGGATTGGGTTTTCTAATTTTTCAGGAAATGAAAAGCTGAAAACCCCTTCTTCTATTCATCAACAACAGTACACAAAAATCAAGCTTGATTTTTGCAATAAATGCGGATAACATTTTTACGAATGTTGGCAAAAAAACGCCAACAAACCGACATCCTATATATTATGGGAGGGGGCATCGCCAACTATAAGGAGCCACCAACTATAAGGAGCCACCCATGCTTAATTGGATGATCACTTTTTTCATTCTCGCCGTTATCGCAGGTTTACTTGGTTTTACGGGCCTAGCCGGCGCATTCGCTTCGATCGCGCAATTGCTGGCGGTTTTATTCGTTATCCTGTTCTTGGCCAGCCTGGTTTATGGGTTGATCACCAACAAGAAACCGCCTAGCCCCGTTTAAACTCAAGATAAATTAAACGCCGATGATCTTGACCAAAATGCGCTTAGGGCGCATGCCGTCGAACTCGCCGTAAAAAATTTGCTCCCAAGTGCCGAAATCAAGTTCGCCTTGGGTAATGGCGACTACCGCCTCGCGGCCCATGATGGTGCGTTTTAAATGCGCATCGGCGTTGTCCTCACCGGTATCGTTATGGCGGTATTGGTCATGCGGCTTTTCCGGCGCTAATTTTTCCAGCCATTTTTCAAAATCATGATGCAATCCCCGTTCATCGTCATTGATGAAGATGGAGGAGGAAATATGCATCGAATTCACCAGGCATAGCCCTTCTTGAATACCGCTCATCCGCACGCAATCTTCGACTTGCGGGGTGATGTTCACATAACCCCGGCGGGCGGGAAGATGAATGGTGATTTCGTGGCGGTAGGATTTCATGGCCGGATTATGCCATGATTTTCCTTTGCATTAAGGCGGATAAGTAGAAATTATTGACAACCCCTTCCGGGTTAGCTAAAAAGGATACAATTCTTACTAGGAGAGTCGCATGGCAAAAATGAAAAATATCGATAAAAAACTAGGTTCTGAAATAGAAGAAATGAATTTAAAGCCTGTCGGGGATGGCAGTGCTCTTTTATGTCCCATTAGAAAGTCTCAAAAATCCAGAATGCCCGGAAGCTCTGGTATTGCCTATCAAGGCCAGATCCCGCGAGACACATTTTGTACCATCCGGCCAAGACATACCGGCGACCTTGACGCCCATGCTGCAAAAATGGCGCTTATAAAAAAGCAATACGGCCCCAAATTGAAAGACTAAGTATCCAAGAAACTCCTTAGTTTACGGGAACGGCTTGGATGTTTTAATTTCCGCAAGGCTTTGGCCTCGATTTGACGGATCCGTTCACGGGTGACGCTGAATTGCTGACCCACTTCTTCTAGCGTATGATCGGTGTTCATGCCGATACCAAAACGCATACGAAGCACGCGCTCTTCGCGCGGCGTTAGCGTGGATAAAATGCGGGTGGTGGTATCGCGCAAATTGGCGTTGACCGCAGCCTCAATCGGGATGATGGCGTTTTTATCTTCAATAAAGTCACCCAATTGCGAATCTTCCTCATCACCCACAGGAGTTTCAAGGCTGATCGGCTCTTTGGCGATTTTCAAGACTTTGCGCACTTTTTCCAGCGGCATATGCAGCTTGGCGGCCAATTCTTCCGGCGTCGGCTCCCGGCCGATTTCATTCATGATCTGGCGGGAGGTGCGCACCAATTTATTGATGGTTTCAATCATATGCACTGGGATGCGGATAGTGCGCGCCTGATCGGCGATCGAACGCGTGATTGCCTGACGGATCCACCAAGTGGCGTAAGTCGAGAATTTATAGCCGCGGCGGTATTCAAATTTATCAACCGCCTTCATCAGGCCGATATTCCCCTCTTGAATCAAATCCAAGAATTGCAGGCCACGGTTGGTATATTTTTTGGCGATCGAAATAACCAAGCGCAAATTGGCCTCGATCATTTCCTTCTTGGCGCGGTTGGAATCGCGCTCGCCCTTTTGAATAGTCGTTACAATGCGGCGGAATTCGATAATCGGCAGGCCGACTTTTTCCGAAATTTCGGAAAGATTGGTGCGGATTTGCTCGATTTCATCTTCATGCTTGCTGATCAGCTTTTGCCAGCCCTTGCCGGGCAGCTTGGCGATTTTCTTCAGCCATTTTTGATCGAGCTCGCTGCCCTGATAGGCCTTCAAGAATTCTTCGCGCGAAACGCCCGATTGCTCGCACAAACGCAAGAGCCGCATTTCAAGCTGCATTAATTTACGGTTATAATCATATTGCTCTTGCGCCAACTGTTCGATGCGCGCCACGCTGAGGCGCACCGTGTTCATTTTCTCGATCATTTCTCCGCGCAAATTATTATAGGATCTTTCCAATTGCGGCGAAATTTGCTGGCCTTTTTGCAAGGTCTCGATGCGTTTTTCCTGAACCTTACGGAATTTTTTGAAGGTCGAAGTAATTTCATCGAAGGTTTCGGTAATGATCGGAATTAAAGCCTGTTCCATCACCGATAAAGTGGGCGCCTCTTCTTCGGGCTTGGCTTCAACCGGAACTGCCGGGTTTTCTTCCTCGCCCTCGGCAACGGCGGGGGCCGCTTCTTCTTCCTCTTCCTCATCGAATTTATCATCTTCGCCTTCGCCATAGCTGGCATCAAGGTCGATAATGTCGCGCAGCTGAATTTTTAATTCTTTTAGCGCCTTGCTCCATTCACCGATCGCGCGCACCGTCAGCGGGCTTTCGCAAATCGCGCCGATCATCATTTCCCGGCCCGATTCAATGCGTTTGGCGATTTCGATTTCACCTTCGCGGGAAAGCAAATCAACCTGGCCCATTTCGCGTAAATACATACGGACCGGATCATCAGTGCGCGAAGATTCTTCAGCCACATTGCCGCGCTTGGCCTCGGCACCCTCCTCGTCATCGCCAAGCTCGATGATTTCTTCTTCTTCCTCGGCCGCTTCGGCTGCTTCGGCTTTGGGTTCATCATCATCTTCTTCGGATTCAATGATGTTAAGCCCCATGTCGGAAATCATCGCCAGCGCGTCTTCGATAACATCGGTGGTGACCTGGCCTTGCGGCAAAGCTTTATTCAATTCGTCATAGGTGACAAAACCGCGTTCTTTGGCTTTATTGATTAGCTTTTTTAAAGCCGAAGCGACATTTAAAGGTTTGGGTTCTTTTTCCGCCGTCTCGGCCGCGGCAGGCGCGGGGGCGTTTATTTTGGCTTCTTTAAGCGCGGCTTTGCCTTTAGCTTTTACTTTAGAAGCAGCGGGCGCCTTTTTGGCGGCCGTCTTGTTCTCATTATCAGCGGATTTTTTAGTCGAGGTTTTTGCTGCGGTTTTGGCCATGGAGGGAATTGCCCTATGCGGTAAAAATCTTAATAATTTGCAAAAAATTCCCTGGCGCCAAAATGGGGGTTTAGCGCCAAGCTTATCTTAAATAGGCCTTTTAAGGCCGGAAAGCAAGGGTAAGTATTAAGCCTGAAAATAAAGGGCTGGCTTCCTTAAGAAGCTAAGAGGGCCGGGGGCTGGTTTTGATGAGTATCGATAAAATGCACAAAACGCTCCCACCCCTCTTCCTCCAGCATATCGTCTAAATCTAAAGGAGGGGCGGCCAAATTTTCCAATTTTTGCTTTAAATCGAATACCAGCTGGAACCAGCGCTCTTGCACCTGGGCAAGATCGGATCCCGGTTTGGTAAAAACATAAAGCTGGTATAACGCCGGTTGACGCAACTCATCTAATAAAGGCAGCAAACCCAAAGTTTGTAATTGCTCGACCACCGCTTCTTCCCCTTGCGCGCTTAGATGCACCAGCGCTTGGCGCAGTTTTTCCAATTTGGGGTTTAAGAAATGCAAATGGCCTAAATGCTCGCCGCCCCGCTCCAGCAAAACCGGATAATGGCACGCAGCCACCACCACCGCCTGGCACGCGCGCTCTAACTGAGGATATAAATGCGCCGTGCCTTTGCCTTCCAAAGTTTTGGTGTTGGCGACGCCGCCTTTCCATTGCTTGCGCGCCGAAGGCCACATTGCCCGGAACTTAGCCTTCAAAAATTCGGCATACATATTACGCAAAGTCGGATCGACAATCGCCTGGCGGCGGCGAAGCAGGCGGGCATACAAATCGGCCATCGCCTCCGGCGTATTCAAGGGCCGGGTCAGAGTTTCAATTTCAAAAATCTTTTCGTAAAGCGGCGCCGCCGCCGCCAGCAATTGCTGAAACGCGGCGACCCCCTGGCGGCGGATTAACGTATCCGGGTCCTCGGCTTCGGGCAAAGTGATAAAGCGCACTTCCTTGCCGCCTTCTAAGACCGGCATAATACGCTCAACCGCCCGGGCCATCGCTTGCTGCCCCGCCTTGTCGCCATCGAAACATAAGTAAATTACCGGCGCTAAACGCCACAGGCGCTTAATATGATCTTCGGTTAAGGCGGTGCCAAGAGGGGCAACCGTATTTTCAAGTCCGGCCTGGTGAAGCGCGATTACATCCATATAGCCTTCAACGACAATAATATGCCCGGCTTTGGCCGCTGCTTTGCGCGCCAAATGTTCGGCATATAAGGTGCGGCCCTTATGGAATAATTCGGTTTCGGGGGAATTTAAATATTTCGGCTGTCCTTCGCCCATAATCCGCCCGCCAAAGGCAATGACTTCGCCGCGCGAACTGTGAATCGGAAACATCAGGCGGCTGCGAAAGCGGTCGTAGGCAGAGCCTTCATCAGGATTAATCAGCAAACCGGCCTGTAAAGCCTGTTGTTCGGTATATTTATTTTCCGCCAAATAGCGCTTGAGCCCATCACGCTCATCAAAGCTTAAGCCTAAACCGAAATGTTTGATGGTTGATTGTTTAAGTCCGCGCTCGGTTAAATATTCACGGGCAAAAGCGCCCTTGGAACTTTGTAAATTCTTTTCAAAAAATAATGCCGCCGCCTGATTGATTTCAACCTTATGCTGGCGTTCTTCTTCCCGTTTTTCTTCTTCCGGCGTCATGCGCGGCATCGGCAGGCCCGCCTGTTGCGCTAGTTTCTCAACCGCTTGCGGAAAACCCAAATGCTCGATGGTCATCACAAAGCGAATGACATCGCCATGCGCCGCGCAGCCAAAGCAGTGATAAAAACCCTTTTCCTCATTCACCGTGAAACTAGGGCTTTTTTCGGAATGGAACGGGCAAAGCCCCGAATATTCGCGGCCCTTTTTAACCAGCTTCACATGGCGCGAAATCGTATCGGCCAAGCCCACCCGCTCGCGGATTTCATCCAGGAAAGAGGGCGGGAATTTCATCATGCGCCAAGCGCCGCCTTCACATAGCCGCTGGCTTTGCCCATATCCATAGCGCCCGCGTATTTTTCTTTAACTGCAGCCATCACCCGGCCCATATCTTTAATGCTGGAGGCCCCCAATTCTTTGACCACGCCGGCCACCGCCGCCTTAGCCTCATCCTCGCTCATTTGCTTAGGCATAAAACTTTCAATGATAACAACTTCGGCTTTTTCCTTATCCGCCAAATCTTGCCGCTTATTCGCCTCGAAAATGGCGATCGATTCCTGGCGCTGCTTGAGCATGCCTTGCAATATGCCCAACAATTCGGGTTCGGTCAAAGCGGGCTTGCCGGCCATTTCGGCTTCGATATCTTTATCTTTAATTTTGGCCATGACCAGGCGCAAGGTTTGAGTTTTCAACTCCTCCCGCGCTTTCATGGATATTTTAATACTATCCGCGATTTTTTGCCGTAGCATTGCCCTTTACCTCGTTATTTGTTGGTATCTTATCCTATGGGTGTAACCTGTTATCGATTTTTCGGCAAGCGGGTGTGAAAAAGTGATAAAAACCCCGTGGATAAGCTGTTTTTCCGCCGTTTTATCTTGACGATCCTTCCTCCCTCGCGTATCACCAACTCCTGGGTCTAACGATTTAAAGGACAAAAATAATGCGCCCAGATCAGGCTTCTTCCTCCCTCCCCCCATCAGGGGCTACAGGCTGTTTAGTTTTAAGCGATGGCAGCGTGTTTTGGGGTAAGGGCTTTGGCGCTTTATCCGACCATGTCGGCGAAGTTTGCTTTAACACTTCAATGACGGGCTATCAGGAAATTTTGACCGATCCCTCCTATGCCGGGCAAATTATCACCTTTACCTTCCCCCATATCGGCAATGTCGGCTGCAATTTAGAAGATATCGAAACCATGAATCCGGTCGTGCGCGGCCTTATCATCCGCGCCGATGTAACCGAACCCAGCAATTGGCGCGCTGTTCAGCATCTAGATGCCTGGCTGAAAGCCCGCGGTATTGTGGGGCTTTCCGGCATTGATACCCGCGCCCTTACTCAGCGCATCCGCGATTTGGGCGCACCCAATGGTACAATCGTACATCGTAAAGCCAATTTCGATATCGCCTATTTACATAAAAAGGCCAAGGAATGGCCGGGTTTAAGCGGCATGGATTTGGCGAAAGAAGTTTCCTGCCGCCAAAGCTATAGTTGGAACGAAACGGTATGGACGCTGGAAAGCGGCCATGGCCGCCAGGAAGCGCCGCGCTTTCATGTAGTGGCTGTTGATTACGGCGCCAAGCGCAATATCTTGCGCATGCTGGCTTCGAGCGGATGCAAAGTAACCGTCGTGCCCGCCACCGCCACGATTGACGATATTATGCATCATCATCCGGATGGCGTTTTTTTATCGAATGGCCCGGGCGATCCGGCTGCAACCGGCCAATATGCCGTGCCGGTTATCAAAGAATTATTGAACCGCCGCATTCCTTTATTCGGCATTTGCTTGGGCCATCAATTAATGGGATTGGCTTTGGGCGGGCGCACCGAAAAAATGCCCAAGGGCCATCGCGGCGCGAACCATCCGGTGAAAGATTTGGAAACCGGCAAAGTTGAAATCACCAGCCAAAATCACGGCTTTTGCGTTATCCCTTCCTCGCTGCCAGACAACGCTAAGATTACCCATACTTCGTTGTTCGATAATAGCTGCGAAGGCATCAGGGTTACCGACCGCCCTGCTTTTTGCGTGCAATACCACCCGGAAGCCTCGCCCGGCCCGCATGACAGCCATTATTTATTCAGCCGCTTCATCGCCTTGATGGAGGAAGAACAAATCAATTTGCAAAAATCAACCAAACAGGTGCGCATTGCCTAAACGTAACGACATTCAATCGATTCTGATCATCGGCGCCGGCCCCATCATCATCGGCCAGGCTTGCGAATTCGATTATTCAGGGGTTCAAGCTTGCAAAGCTTTAAGGGCTGAAGGCTACCGCGTAATTTTGGTAAACTCCAATCCCGCCACCATTATGACCGATCCGGCCCTAGCCGACGCTACTTATATTGAACCCATCACGCCGGAATTTGTTGCACGAGTCATAGAAAAAGAAAAACCCGATGCGATTTTGCCGACCATGGGCGGACAAACCGCGCTGAACACGGCGCTTCGCTTGCACGAAATGGGCGTGCTGGAAAAACATAAAGTAGAATTGATCGGCGCTAAAATCGATTCCATTAAAAAGGCCGAAGACCGCGAATTATTCCGTGAGGCCATGACCAAAATCGGCCTTGAATCCCCCAAAAGCCGCCTGGCCCGCAGCATTGAAGAAGCCCTTATAGCTTTGGAATATGTGGGTTTGCCGGCCATTATCCGCCCCTCTTTCACCTTAGGCGGCACCGGCGGCGGGATTGCCTATAATCGCGAAGAGTTCAAACAAATTATTGAAAATGCCTTACGCGCTTCGCCAACATCTTCCGCCTTAATCGAGGAATCGGTTCTGGGGTGGAAAGAATTTGAAATGGAAGTGGTACGCGACAAGGCCGATAATTGCATCATCATTTGTTCGATTGAAAACATCGATCCGATGGGCGTGCATACCGGCGATTCCATTACTGTAGCCCCCGCGCTGACCTTGACCGATAAAGAATATCAACGCATGCGCAACGCCTCAATCGCCGTGTTGCGTGAAATCGGCGTTGATACCGGCGGCTCGAATGTGCAATTCGCCCTCGATCCCGATACCGGGCGCATGGTGGTGATTGAAATGAATCCGCGCGTTTCGCGCTCCTCGGCGCTGGCCAGCAAGGCAACCGGCTTTCCGATCGCCAAAATCGCCGCCAAACTGGCGGTTGGCTATACGCTGGATGAATTGAAGAATGACATCACCCAAACCACCCCAGCCTCGTTCGAACCGACGATTGATTATGTCGTCACCAAAGTGCCGCGCTTTAATTTCGAAAAATTCGCCGGTACTGATGCAACCTTAACCACCTCGATGAAATCGGTCGGCGAAGTTATGGCGATTGGCCGCAATTTTGCCGAATCGCTGCAAAAAGCCTTGCGCTCGATGGAAACCGGTTTGACCGGCCTGAACGATGTAATCATTCCCGGCGCCGAAGGCGGCCGCAATAAAGACGCCGTGCGCGCCGCTATTTCGATTCCCACCCATATGCGCCTTTTGCAAATTGCCCAGGCCTTCCGTTACGGCATGAGCTTGGAAGAAATCTATCAAACCTGCAAAATCGACCGTTGGTTTTTAGAACAGATTAAAGAACTGGTCGATGCGGAAGAACAATTGAAATCACAAGGCCTGCCGCAGGATTCTTATGGCTGGGCTAAGGTGAAGCGCCAAGGCTTCAGCGATGCGCGCCTTGCGGAATTGAGCAAATTCTCGGCAACTGAAATCCGCCTTAAACGCGAAGCTTTAAAAATTATGCCGGTCTATAAACGCATCGATACTTGCGCCGCCGAATTTGCATCGAACACCGCTTATATGTATTCCACGTATGAATCCAATGGCTATGGCCCGGCGCAATGCGAATCGCAAATCAGCGATAAAACCAAAGTTATTATTCTAGGCAGCGGTCCCAACCGCATCGCGCAAGGAATTGAATTCGATTATTGCTGCGTCCATGCCGCTTATGCCTTAAAGAAAATGAACATCGAAGCCATCATGGTCAATTGCAACCCGGAAACGGTTTCAACCGATTATGATACTTCCGACCGTTTATATTTCGAACCATTGACAGCCGAAGATGTCATTGCGCTTGCCAAGAATGAAATGAGCCGCGGCAAATTGCTGGGCGTTATTGTTCAGTTCGGCGGCCAAACCCCTTTAAAAATATCATCGGAACTGGCCCAAGCCGGAATCCCGATTTTGGGCACTTCGGTCGATGCGATTGATTTGGCCGAAGACCGCGAAAGATTCAAGGGTTTGCTGGATGATGTAAAACTGACGCAGCCAAAAAACGCGATCGCCTATTCCACCGAAGATGCTTTGCGCTTGGCGCAATCCATCGGTTTTCCCTTGGTTATCCGCCCTTCTTATGTGCTAGGCGGCCGGGCGATGGAAATTGTTGAAGATACCGAATCTTTGCAAAAATATATCACCGAAGCTGTTCGAGTTTCGGGCGATCAACCTGTGTTGCTTGATTCTTTTTTACGCAACGCCATTGAAGTCGATGTTGATATCATCAGCGACGGGGAGGAATGTTTTGTCGCCGGCGTCATGGAGCATATTGAAGAGGCCGGCATTCACAGCGGCGATTCGGCCTGCTCATTACCGCCCTATTCCTTGGCCAACCCCGTTATCGAAGAATTAAAACGCCAGGCGATTGCCTTGGCCAAAGCTTTGCGCGTCATCGGCTTAATGAATGTCCAATTTGCTATTCAAGACCGGCAAATTTATGTGCTGGAAGTCAATCCGCGCGCTTCGCGCACCGTTCCTTTCGTTGCCAAGGCTACCGGCTTGCCGGTGGCGGGTATCGCCGCGCAAGTAATGGCCGGTAAAAAATTAAAAGAATTTAAATTGCCCACGCCGCGCTTTAAACATATTGCGGTTAAAGAACCGGTTTTTCCCTTCAGCCGTTTTCCCGGCATCGATGTTTTGCTGGGACCAGAGATGAAATCGACCGGCGAAGTCATGGGTATCGACCGCGACTTTCCCCGCGCTTTCGCCAAATCGCAATTAGCCGCCGGAATTAAATTACCCCAAAGCGGCACGGTTTTTATTTCAATTAAAGACGCCGATAAACCGATGATCGTCGATCCCGCCCGCAAATTAGAGGCCATGGGTTATGATTTGGTCGCCACGCGCGGCACGGCCACCTATTTAACGGAACAAGGCATTAAAGTGCGCCTTATTAATAAGGTCATGGAAGGCCGCCCTCATATTGTTGATGCCATTGTTAACGGCGAAATTCAGATGGTGTTTAACACCACCGCCGGGCGTCAATCGATTGCCGATTCCTTTAGCATCCGCCGTACTGCGTTAACCTATGGCGTGCCTCATTTTACCAATATTTCCGTGATTTGGGCCGTAACAGCCGCCCTTTCCGCTATGCGCGAAGGACCTCTTGATGTTCAGCCGCTTCAGGAGTATTTTAAGAAAGCAGCTTAAATAGCCGTTGTAAGCCCTGCCTGATAAAGGCAGTGGTGATTTTTTGTTTTCTAAACTAGGATAAAAAGACATGGAAAAAATTCCCATGACCAAAGAAGGCTTTGACCGTCTAGAGGCGGAATTGAAGCATCTAAAACATACCGAGCGCCACGCCGTAATCGAGGCGATCGCCGAAGCCAGGGCGCATGGCGATTTATCGGAAAACGCCGAATATCACGCCGCGCGCGAACGGCAAAGCTTTGTCGAAGGCCGGATTGGCGAATTGGAAGATAAACTCAGCCGCGCCGAAATTATCGATCCTGCCAAGCTTTCGGGCAAGGCGGTTAAATTCGGCGCCAAGGTTACGCTGGAAGATGAAGATACCGGCGAAGAAGTGAAATACCAAATCGTCGGCGCCGATGAGGCCGATATCGACCGCGGTTTGATTTCAATCACCTCGCCCTTGGCCCGCGCCTTAATCGGCAAATCCAGCGGCGATAATATCGAAGTCACGACACCGCGCGGCAGCAAAGCCTATGAAATCCGCCAGGTAAAATTCGGTTAAAAAGAATGGCCTTTATTCCGCCCGACCGCCCAGATTCCGGCGCTCCGGCTCCGGCCACGCGCGATGTGTGCGATCCGGGCGCGTTGTGCCCGGGCCGGCCCGATGCGCCGATTATCAGTTTAAGGCCACGAAATCAGCCGCCTGAAGCCAAGCCCGAAAAACCGGCGCCGCAAATCAGGGCAAAGCCGCCGGCTTTTCCGCTGCATCCCGCGGCAATATGGGAAATTAAATTAGGCAGAAGGCGAAGATAGACGGCGTTATTCCGTCTCTTCATCCACCGGCACGCCCGGCTGGTATTTGCTGGCTTTCACGCACAACATGGATTTGACATTGGTAACGCCAGGGGTTGCGGTTAATTGCGATGTCAAAAACTTTTGATAATCATCCCAGTCTTTGGCTACCACTTTCAGCAGAAAGTCGGTATCGCCCGCCATCATATGGCATTCACGCACTTGCGGCCAGGAAGTGACACGGGATTCAAAGGCCTTCAAATCGCCTTCCGATTGGCTGGATAAACCTACTTGCGCAAAAACCGTAACGCCATAGCCAAGCAAGCTTCCATTCAAATGGGCGGTATAGCCGGTGATATAGCCGGCATCTTCTAACGCGCGCACCCGGCGCAAACAGGGGGGAGCGGAAATACCGGCGCGTTTGGCTAATTCCACATTGGTCATCCGGCCTTGGGACTGAAGGTCGCGTAAAATTTGACGGTCGATTTTGTCGAGTTTGATGCGTTTCATGCTATGTTAGCTGCAAATTGCAGCACCTCTTTAAATATAGATCTATCATTTCAATGAGACGACAAATGATTACTCTCAATCTTGTTTTGCCGCAATAAGATTCTTATATTGTTATAAACTTATACCATTAAAAAATGCGTATAAGGCCTAAATTAGCCATGTTTTGCATAGGAACCGGTATTGAATTTTTATTTTCTTTCAAATAGTTGGGACAAATTTTGCCATTCCTCTAGGCTATAGGCGCAGAGCTTGCTATAAGCTAAATTCCTAAAACGCATAGGCTGGACAAATCTTCCATGAATACTGCCCCCCTTCACAGCAAAGTATTGGTTATCGGCGCCGGCCCTGCCGGCTATACCGCCGCAATTTACGCCGCGCGGGCCGCTTTAAACCCCTTAATCATTACCGGCTCGCAGCCGGGCGGGCAATTGATGGTGACAACGGATGTTGAAAATTACCCGGGCTTTGCCGCCGCCATCCAAGGCCCCTGGCTGATGGAGCAAATGCATGACCAAGCCAAGCATGTCGGCGCCCAAATTGAAAACGACCATATCGAGCGGGTTGATTTTTCATCGCGTCCTTTTAAAGCTTTCGGCGAATCGGGCAAGATTTATAGCGGCGATACCATTATCATCTCTACCGGCGCGCAGGCCAAGTGGCTGGGGCTGGAAAGCGAAATGAAATTTAGAGGCCATGGCGTTTCGGGCTGCGCCACCTGTGACGGGTTTTTCTTCAAAAATAAAAAAGTTGCGGTGATTGGCGGCGGCAATGCCGCGATCGAGGAAGCGCTGTATTTAACCCATCACGCCAGCGAAGTAACCTTAATTCACCGCCGCGACGCCTTACGCGGCGAAAAGATTTTGCATCAACGGCTGGCGCTTAATCCGAAGATTAAAATTTTGTGGGATTCGGTGGTGGAAGAAATTTTGGGCGCGGACAATCCCAAAACCGTAACCGGGCTTAAAATTAAGAATGTCAAAACCGGCGCTGTGCAAAATATAGAGCTGGATGGCGTTTTTATCGCTATTGGCCATTCACCCGCTACCAAGATATTCGAAGGGCAGATTAAACTGGATAAAGAAGGCTATATCGAAGTTGAACCCGGCACGGTCAAAACCAATGTTCCGGGCGTCTTTGCGGCCGGGGATGTGGTCGATAAAGTCTATCGCCAAGCGGTCACGGCGGCGGGCTTAGGCTGCATGGCGGCCCTTGATGCCGAAAAGTTTTTAAGTTCAGAAGGCGCCAAAATATTGGCGGCTTAAAGCTAGGGAGACTAAACAATGCTGGACTGGAATCGCTTGCGCGTTTTTCATGCAGTGGCCGAGGCGGGATCTTTCACCGAAGCCGGTAAACGTCTGAACCTTAGCCAATCGGCTGTCAGCCGCCAAATCGCAGCGCTGGAAGAACAGCTTGGCATCTCGCTTTTCCAACGCCATGCCCGTGGCTTGGTGATGACCGAACAAGGCCAAACGCTTTATCAAACCGCGCAGGAATTGGTCACCAAATTGACGGTGACGGAAACTTTGCTCAAAGACAATAAATCCGCTCCTTCGGGCCGCTTGCATGTGAATGCGACAGTGGGTTTTGGAACTTTGTGGCTAACGCCGCGCATGGTGCGGTTCCAGGAATTATTCCCCGAAATCGATATCATGTTCACCATTAGCGATTATGGTGTTGATTTAACCCGCGCCGCTGCCGATGTGATGATTAGCGTAAGACCGCCCGATCAAGTAGGCCTTATTCAACGGCATTTGGTAACGTGGGGCGTTTATCTATATGCCTCGCCAGCCTATCTGGAAAAATACGGAGAGCTTAAAAAAGCTGTTGATTTGGATAATCATCATCTGATTTGTTATCACTCGTCTTCGGGCCTGGCCTATCCGGAAATGAACTGGATTTTGACGGCAGGGCGCGATGAAAGCTCGCCCCGGAAGCCTCGTTTCTCCGCTAATAATATCATCACCATGGCGCGGGCGGTGGAAAGCGGTGTGGGTATTGCGGCCCTGCCGGATTATTTCGAGCAAACTTTTCCTGAATTAAAACGAGTGTTGCCTGATTTGAGCGGCCGCCCGGTGCCGGCTTATTTTGTATATCCGGAATCTTTGAAGTTATCGCGTAAAGTAGGAGTTTTTAGAGATTTCTTGCTTGAAGAAGCGAAGAAGCTGAAATAAGTGCGATAATTTAGCGGGATTTAGTATGCCCAGCCAATTTTTCGAAAGTTTTTAAATTCTTCATTCTTTCGGGCATTCCGTGTAAAGATCTCTCAATAGAACGAGCCCGGATAAGCGCCCGTTTAGAACTACCCGGATAAACCAAATCTAAGAAGTTATTGGCTTTATCTACCCATCCTTTCCCTGCCAAGGATTCGTTTCTTATCATTTCAATTGCCTGAATAATGCCGGGGAAATTTGCAGCTACGTTAGCCGCCGCGCGCTCCGAAATTCCCTGGGCCTTTGCCACCACTAAACGGCAATCGATGTTTTCGGCAATAGGAATCTGAGCGGTTTCTCCTAGTAAAACGTAAGGGGGGATAATGGGTTGTGAGCCCAAGAAAGTATGTCCTGGATCAGTACCAATAATATTGAAGGGAGCAACTTGCCCATCCTTCTCACTCGGTTTCCCAAAATGCCTGGTGTGAATGTCATCAAAGAAAAATTCATCAATTGTTTTAGATGTTCGATTCGCTTCAATTTTTGTCGCCAACCAAGACATCTTGGCCTTTACTCCGTAATGGTGAATTGCCCACTCAACAGTTGCCGACTGTGCATAAGCATAAGGCCTGGCCGGTGAAGGGACTTGCTGATCATCAAGAATCACCCGGGCGCGTGCTTTAAAACTTGGATAATCCTCGCTCTTGGCGATCTCGGAAGCCAATTTAATGACTATCCTTTCCCTAGCTATGCCAAGCGCTTTAGCGATAGCAGTCAAAGTTTCTCTATTCTTTTCCGCGGTTTTATTTACTTGACGCCGCCTTTCATCATCGGGGGATATGGTTTCAAACTTTTTAGAATTCGGAGATCTTGTTTCAAAGTTGGCTTTTATATTGAGCTTTGCATGTTTATCGCCAATGACGATAAGAATTTTATCGTACTTAAAAACACGGCGTGTCCATTCCGCCGCGCATACTTGGCCGATAACATCGAAGGGCAATCCTTGTGAAAATTCTCTTGGCGTGCAAAGCCCGATTCCTAAGAAAACCGAGGTCCCCGGGTGATTACCCCTGCCGGATGCAGATTGCTCACCGAGATCGTGCAAATGCCTTTCGGAAAATGCCCCATTAATTACCGGGAGTTTTTCCAATTTATGAACGATCCGCGCAAGAGCTCTACAATCAGCCATTCCCTCATCCCGCGGCGGAACAGGTAAAATGTTTTCGGCAGACGGGCTGCTTATTGCTGCTGACTGAAAATCCATTCCTGTTCATGCCTTTTTATAATTTTATATTGTGTCTAGCTATGCCATTTCCTGGCAAAAAATAGAAAATTTAATCTTTTGAGCGCCCCCACTCCCGCTTATAGAAGTCTCTCAAAATAACTCTAAAAGCTCATTAATGCTTATGCTAATTACGCATGTCTGACGTACTATCGATTTATAACTTATGTTAATATCTTGAAACTTATAGAATATTTATTATTATTCCAAAATATTGTTTATTTTAGAAATAAAAATACGGATAGGCTTCGAGGGAGTTTTTGTAAAAGAGAATCGAGAAGCGGGATAGTTTCTTATCTTTGCCGGCCTTGTTCCCGCAAAAAATGATCAAACGCCTTAACAGGGCTACTCTTAAGCGCCCTTTTATTCTTAACATTTCTTTGTTTGAAAACTCTATCAAAAAAACTATCGGCTTTGGCTGCGTACCCACTGCCCGGAAGGGGTTCCCCCAGAATTATTTCAACCGAATCAATCACTCTTTTCAAATTGAGCGCCATCACTAACGAACTCTTATGATCCGGCCTAAAGAAACGCCCAATCGTTGCCGCACAATTGCGGGTGGCTTCAATTCCCACCTGCTCGTCTCTTAACACCAAAATGTAAGGAGGCAGCAACTGGCGTCCACCTTTAAAGCTGCAGCCAGGAAAAGTGGCGATACTGCTGAACTCGTTAGCGGCATCTGCCCCTGGAGCTGTCCCCTTGCGGCCCAAATGCTCAGCATGAGTTCTATCAAAAAAATGCTCGTCAAAGGTTTTGGCGGTTCGCTGCTTATCCGGCACACACCATGAAATTTTAGCAAACATGGATTGGGTTCGCCGCAAAAATTCGATGGTTGCTAATTGTTCTTGAATATATATCCGCGTTTCTGAGCTTGATTCTGTCTCTTCAGCGCGGGATGAGGCTGAGTTAAAAATTTTACTTCTTGCCGTATTTTCAAATAGTTGGTACTCGACGGCAAAGGGGCTATCCTGGCCCTCTTCTGAGGCAGAGACAAATTCGGAAGCGAGTTGTACTTTAATTGCATCATCCGGCAGATTTAAAGCTGCCGCAACAGCGCTCAATAAATTCCTATTATAAAGCGCAATATCCTTTATATCCTGAGGATTCATGCCACGCGTCGTAGGACTCATCAGCGCATGAAAATCCGCCACTACTAGTAATGCCCGCTCTAATCCTAACACCCTGCGCGTCCATTCCGCGGCGCATATTTGACCAATAGTATCGAAAGGAAGGCCTTGTGATAATTCTTTCCTGGTACAAAGGCCAACTCCCAAAACAACGGTGGTGGGATGGGATTTCTTTCCTCTTAAAAAATTATAAGCGTAAGCTTCGGGCGGCAAACCTTCTATTGTTTTTGGGCCATTAATAGCAGGTAACAAATTCAACTGGGCGTTTACTTGTTGGCGGCGTTCTTCCACTTTTTGTTCGTCAAGAGTCGCGTCATCTATAAATTTTGGCAACAAAGG
This sequence comes from Dongiaceae bacterium, assembly GCA_050182275.1. Classification (GTDB taxonomy): domain Bacteria; phylum Pseudomonadota; class Alphaproteobacteria; order SHNJ01; family SHNJ01; genus JBFXCK01. The sequence continues at coordinate 72,613 of JBFXCK010000004.1, forward strand.
GGGGTTCCCTTCCTGTCCAGCGGACGGAATATTTGGTTTTTGCGGTATTTCGGAAGCGGTCATCGGCATTGAAAAGAAACCTGAATAGGGGTGTTGTAGCCTACACACCAAGAAAGCGAGTCAGCGAAGGTATAAATAAAATCCACTTTGAACATGGTTCCCAAACCTGCCTAGACCAGGAAATAGTAGAATAATTATACAATATTACCAATAAGTTACAGAGCTGGTCGGTTATCTACAAGCCCCAAAAAAATGTGCCTTTTTATTAACACCCCTAGTAAAGACATCGCCACGCATGCAAAGAACGCATGCAAGATTTACCCAATCGGCATTTTTAGTTTTCTCTTTAATAGCCTATGAATAGCTCAGATCAATTAAAACCTAGCGTTTTAAACGATCGACGATCAGTCTTCTAATATGAAGGTGGGTCGGTGGATGGGAAACCATCCCATGTCTTTGAGACATGAAGCCTCCCTGTTCAACTCGCCGGGCCTTTGTGCCCGGCTGTTTTTTTAAGGGTTATCCCCTATTTATCCCCCGCTTTACGGCAAACAATTCTGATTTAAAGGCTTTGGGCCCTGTTTTAAGACCTTTTCCACCGCCGGATTTTTAGCCCCACCCTGCAAGTAATATTTCTTGCCGACGGCATAAGATTGGGTGGCGCGTAAAGCCGCCGCTTCTTCGGCATCAAGTTCCGCTTCCGCCACTTTGGCCAAGCCAAAACGCAGCAATATATCGTTCAGGTTCAAGCCGCGGTTATTGCCTTCGCCACCCTGCAAATCACTGGCTTGAACTTCTCCCTTGGCCAAGCAAAAACTATTCTCATTGAAACGCAAATAGGCTTGCAACTTTCCATCGTCGGTAAAAAGCTTTGCGCCGTAAATTAACTGCGGGCGCACCATATCGGTGCAAGTACAATTTTCAAAGGGATAACCGCGGGTAGCATTCAAGCCTTCGATAAATTTTTGCGCCCGCGCCTGCGCCGGCTCGTCCAAACCTTCTATATCTATGCCGCGCAATTTAAGCGGCAGCCGGTAAGGTTCGGGTAATAACACTTCCACTTCCAGTATATCAGGCGTCAAAACCTTGATAATATGAGCATAGACCGGCAATTCGCCATATTGCCGCAAGAACGCCTTAAAATAAGCTTCCTGGCTCTTGGCTGCCCCTTCGGGATTTTGCTCTTGTTCAGCCAGCGTCGCCAGCATCAAGGCATAGGTCCAATCGATTGCGCGATTGGCGGGGTCATTATAAAGACGGTCAAAATACTCGGCCAATTGTTTGATATTTTGGCCGCTATACACTTCGACTATATTTTGCCCGCGGTCCAGCAAGGCCGGGCGCATGCTGCCGCCTTCATTGCCCTCCAGCGAATCAATTTGCCAAGCGGACAGCAAACCGATTTGTACGCCGTGGATTATTTTTTCCTTCTCAAAACCTCTTAAAGAATTCCAATAATCGCCGTAAGCATAAGGTGACGTACAAAACGCCGGCGGGAAATCGCACACTTCTTTTTGATCAACGTCGCTTCCCGGCTGGTCAAACAACGAAAAAGCTTTAGCTGCCAAAGGAACGGCTAAAAACAATAATGCTAAAATTAGGGAAAATCCCAGGCGGCGCATATCACCTTATAGCAAAGCTGGCGCCCAAAACCTAGCTTCAGCGCGATAAGCGGCCTGCCGCCAGGGTGATCCGTCTGCCCGCTTCCTGCAATAAATCCAGGCTGGTGGCATAGGAAATACGAAAATTGGGCCCCTGGCCAAAGGCAACGCCAGGCACCACGGTGACTTCAGCCGATTCCAATAAATAAGCCGCAACATCGCCGTCATCTTGTAAAATCTTCCCCTCGGGCGTTTTTTGGCCCAGCCAATTTGCGCAAGACGGATAAACATAAAATGCGCCCTGCGGTTTCGGACAGGTAAGCCCAGGCACTTTGTTCAAGGCATCGACAATTGCATCGCGCCGTTCGGTGAATTTAGCGCGCCACAGGTGCAGAAAATCTTTTGGGCCGTTCAGCGCTGCGACCGTGGCCCATTGCGTAACCGAGCAAGGGTTCGAAGTCGATTGCGATTGCAGCTTGGTCATTTCCTTAATCAGCGGCGCCGGCCCCGCGCCAATACCCATCCGCCAGCCGGTCATGGCATAGGCTTTGCTAACGCCATTCACGATTAAAGTGCGTTCATATAATTTAGGCTCAATTTGCGGCAAGGTGAAGAAAGACAAGCCGTCATAGACCAAATGCTCATACATATCATCGGTCATCACCATAACGTGCGGATGCCTTAGCAGCACCGCCGCCAAAGCTTGCAGTTCTTCTTTGGTGTAAACCGCGCCGGTTGGGTTGTTCGAGGAGTTGATCATCAGCCATTTGGTTTTAGGCGTAATGGCTTTTTCCAAGGCCGCCGGGCTCATTTTAAAACCTTGCCCGATGGGGCAAGGAACGCTGACGGGAACCGCTTCAAATAATTTTACAATTTCAAAATAGGAAGTCCAGCACGGCGTGGGCATTACCACTTCATCACCCGGATTCAAGGTGGCCATTAACGCGTTGAAAATAACCTGCTTGCCGCCGGTTGAAGCCATAACTTGATCGGGCTTGTAAATTAAATCATTTTCCCGTTTGAATTTTTCGACAATCGCCGCCTTTAATTCGGGCACGCCTTCAACCGGCGTGTAGCGGGTTTTGCCTTCGGCCAAAGCCGCAACAGCCGCTTGCTTGATATGATCGGGCGTTTCGAAATCGGGCTCGCCAACGGTAAGGTTAATAAGCTTTTTCCCCGCCGCTTGCATTGCCTTGGCGCGTGCGTTCAGCGCCAAAATCATCGATTCTTTAATAGCATTGGTGCGGCGCGAAAATTTATTGGCGATATCGAATGTCATGTTAAGCCTGAAACGGGTCTTGCATTAAAATAGTATCTTCGCGCTCGGGGCTGGTGGAAAGCAAGGCAATCGGCGCCTCGACCAATTCTTCCAACCGCTTTGTGTATTTGATGGCACGGGAGGGAAGGTCTTTCCAGCTGCGCACCCCCTGGGTCGAACCTTCCCAGCCTTTGAAAATTTCATAAACCGGCTGGGCGCTGGCTTGTTCGCTTTGCGAGGAAGGAAAATAGTCGAGTTTTTTGCCGTCAAGCGTGTAGCCAACGCATACTTTGATTTCCTCAACCCCATCTAGTACGTCAAGCTTGGTCAAAGCCAAACCGTGCATCCCATTCAATTTCACCGATTGACGCACCAACACCGCATCAAACCAGCCGCAGCGGCGCTTGCGCCCTGTAACCGTGCCGAATTCCTTGCCGCGCTGGCCAATACCTTCGCCAATTTCATCGAATAATTCGGATGGGAAAGGCCCCGAACCTACCCGCGTAGTATAGGCCTTGGTGATGCCCAGCACATAACCCACATGCCGCGGGCCCAAGCCAGAACCGACCGAAGCCATGCCGGCCACGGTGTTCGAGCTGGTGACAAACGGATAGGTGCCATGATCAACATCAAGAAGGGAGCCTTGCGCGCCCTCGAACAAAATCTTCTTACGGTCTTTCTGCGCTTGATCTAAAATACGCCACACCGGCTGCGCATAAGGCAATAATTTGGGCGCTAAATCTTTTAATTCGGTTAATAAGTCTTCGGCTTTAATTTCCGGCGCGTTAAGGCCGCGCAGCATCGCATTATGATGGAACAATAAATTGGTGATTTTTTCTTTCAATAATTCCCTATCCGCCAAATCGCAAACCCGGATCGCCCGGCGCGCGACCTTGTCTTCATAGGCCGGGCCGATACCGCGCCCCGTGGTGCCGATTTTACCGCCCGCCCGCGCCTCTTCCCGCGCTTTATCAATGGCGCCGTAAAAAGATAAAATCAAACAGGCATTATCGGCGACGATTAAATTTTTCGGCGTAATCTCGACTCCCTGTTCTTGCAAGGAAGCAATTTCTTTCAATAAATGCGCAGGATCAATCACCACGCCATTGCCGATGATGGATAATTTATTCGGCCGCACCACGCCTGAAGGCAGCAAACTTAATTTATAAACCTTGCCATCGATCACCAACGTATGGCCGGCATTGTGGCCGCCCTGAAAGCGCACCACCACATCCGCGCGGGAAGAAAGCCAATCGACAATCTTCCCCTTTCCCTCATCGCCCCATTGGGCGCCGATGACGGCGACATTTCCCATCACATGCTCCTAAAAGGCCGGAATGGATACCCGGCAAAACCCGATTGCTTATAAAGGAAATGAAGGGCTTTGCGAAGATGGAAAAAGGGGCTTTAAGCGCGGCGGCGGCTTCGGGCTTCCGCTATCCGTACAGCAAGCGGCCCTTGCGGCAAGGCGGGGAATTTGACCAAAACCCCCTCCCGCTTGTCTAATTCTCTACTTAACCAGCCGGTGCGCGCCTTGTCCACGCCCTCTTGATTCACCACAAGCAAAGTATTTTCCCGGGTGGTAAAATGGCGTGTCGACATGGTGCGTTCCCGCATCATGAGATTGCCTTCGCCTACAAAAATATCGCCATTTATCGGCATTTGCACATCCACTTTGCATATCTTGGCAAGCCTATAAAGCGCCTGCTGATGCTCGACTGTACCGTGAATCGCCAGCACTTGCGGCAGGGCATTAGGAGGGGACAAACGCTCAATCCGGCTTAACAAATTACGCAAAGCCCCCTGGGTGGCATGGCCGGTAACATAAAGCTCATTGGCGTTGCTACAATCATGCCATACAGCCCCCTTGCTAATGGCGATTTGACGCAGGCGCTTTTTAGCCTCTGGCTCCAAATCGCGGGTGGCGTTAATCACCGCATCTTCCGGCGCTAAATGAATGCCGCGCAAACGGTCAGTAACAATTTTATCCAGCAAACTGCCCGGCTCGGCCTGAGCGCCGGTGCCGTAAATAAAAACCCCACGCCCTACTTTTCGGCGCCGGGCTTCTTCCACCGGCCGTAAATGATGGGACCCTCTCTCATCCATTAAGCCGGCCACCTTTAAAGCGGCTAGGTTTTTCTCTAAACTCTCGCCGCCGATAAAAAATTCTCGGCCTGAGGCATGCGCCGCCTTTAAAGCAAGCGGCAAATAATCAAGATTGGCGGCATATTGCGCCATTATCACTTTGCCCGGCGTTATCATGGCAATTTCATTTAATCTTGCTTGAACACCCTCGAAAGAATTAACCGGCTTATCAACACCTGAATTGGTAGAATCAACCGTGATAAAGCTGCAGCCTTCTTTAAGGACATCATTAATTTTTTGTCCGTCAGTGCCCCAAGTTAAAGGGCCAGCGGCATCGGCCACAAATCCGCGCGCATCGGATAAATATAAACCCCGGGTTTCCTCACCATATTTGTCACGGTAGCGCACAACAAAAGACAGCGTCTGTACCATCGAGTGCGCGGTAGCGAAAGGCTCAAGCTTAATAGCACCCACTTTAAATTTACGGCCGGGCTCGATCGGAATTAGTCCAAAACGCGCGGCGACTTGATCCCCCAAATGAGAACGCAACAAAGACAAAGCATAGGGCGAACCATAAACTTTTAAACCTAAAGGTAGCAGATTCCAAATAAACTTTAGTCCGCCGATATGATCCAAATGGCCATGGGTTAGAACAATTCCCTCGAATTCACAGCCTGGCTGAGATTGTAGCAAACGATGATCAGGAATAACGTAATGCACAGGATGCCCGCCAAAGCGGCCGTCTTCATCGGCCTCGGTTGTTAAGTTGTAATGAGTCGCCTGGCCCATCCCAAAATCAAAACATAGAGAACCGCCGCCAGCCGCCAGTAAAGTTGCATTTGGCCCGAACACTTGGCCGCAGCCGCCCAAAGGAATTAAACGCATGCGGCCGTCATTGGCATCAAACGGCAATCGCGGCACACGTAAAGTGGTAACCACAGGCCTGCAAACCGCTTTACGGAATGTGGCTTCACGAGTAGGAGATGGGGTTTTATGGGGAAGACGAAGTCGGCGGGCGGAGGAATGATTGCCTTTGGAGCTGAAATATCCTGATCGGGGCACTCTCGTATCCTTCCTTTTATTGTTATGCCCCCTTTATATTTTTTCTACTTATAGAGAATTATTTGAAAAGCTGTCAATTACTTGTATGTGAAATTTTTGTTAACTTTTTGAATTGGTTAAATTGTGGGGATAAGATTTTTCTTCATGCGCCTTCTTCCCATCCACCGCCCAACGCCTTGAACAGCAAAATGGCGGCGGAGAGTTTGTCGAGCCTGGCGACCGCATAGGCATCTTCAGCCTGCAACTGGCTACGCTGGGCATCGAGCAAGGTTAAAAAATCGATCGAGCCTGCCTCATACCGCAGACGCGAAAGGCGATAGGCATTTGCGGCTTCTTGCGCTGCGGTTTGCAGGGCAATGGCGCGTTTTTCAGCTGTAACTGCCGCAACCAATGCGTCTTCGACTTCCTGAAAAGCCGTTAAAACGGTTTTGCGGTAAATTTCGGCCAGCTCATTACGCCGGGCAAGGCTTAGCTCTACGCCACCCTCTAACGCCCCGCCCTGAAAAATGGGTGCGGTCAGGCTTCCCGCCGCCGATAAGGCGGTTCCCACGGGCGATCCCAAAGTGCGGGCGGCCAGCCCAGCATCAGCGCTTAAATTTAAGCTTGGGTAATAGGCGGCGCGCGCCGCGCCAATATCGGCATTGGCCGCTATTAAACCGGCCTCGGCCGCGCGGATATCGGGGCGGCGTTCCAGCAATTGCGCGGGCTGCAAGGGGGCGACGGAGGGCACCATAAGCTTATCCAAATTTTTCGCCAGCACTTTAATTTTTTGCGGCGCCTCGCCCAATAAAATCGCCAAGCGGTTTTCGGCGTTTTTTTCCTGGCGTTCCAAACTCGCATAGGCCGCTTCGGCATTAGCCACCGCGGTTTTTTGCTGCGCCAATTCCAAGGCCGAGGCCGTGCCAATGGTAAAACGCGCCTCGACAACATTTAAAATTTCCTTCGCATTGGCCAAATTATTTTGCGAGATAAATAAACGTTCGCGGAAAGTCAGCACATCGAAATAGGCCTGAGATACATCCCCCGCCACTAAAAGCGCCAACGCGTCGCGGTCAAAAATCGAGGATAGGGTGCGGGCAGAGGCCGCCTTACGGTCAGCCGCATTAGCGCCCCACAAATCGGTCTCGTAAGATAAGCCCAAATTAGCGCTATAACCGGTGCCACCGCTGGAAGCGCCCCGTGCCGGATTATCACGGGAAGCGGTGATGTTGCCCGAAGCGTCTAAAGAGGGAAATAAACTGGCGCGGGCGATTTTTTCCTGCGCGCGCGCCTGCGCCACGCGCCCTAAGGCGGCGCGCAAATCAAGATTATCATTTAACGCCTGGCCCATCAGGCGGTTTAATTCGGCGCTGCCGAAATAATTCCACCATTCTTTGACTAAAGGCACGGTTTTTACCGAAGCAGCGCTGCTCCATTCAGCCGGTGTATTCATGCTGGGGCGCATGTAAGGCGGGATCAAAGAACAAGCGCTAAGCCCGCCCGCCAAGATAATGCCGAAAATTATTTTTCTTTGCATCACATTACTCCGTCGCCAAAGCTACAACAGGATCAAGCCGCGAAGCGGTGCGCGCCGGCAAATAGCCGAACAATAAACCTGTTGCAAAGGCGCATGAGAAAGCCAAAATCGCAGGACCGGCTGAAAATTTGACCGCTACATCCAAAATCGAAAGCCCAAAGCCCACCAAAAACCCCAAAACCACCCCCACTAATCCCCCGACAATGCACACCACCGCGGCTTCCGTATTAAATTGCAGCAAAATATCGCGCCTTCTAGCGCCCGTGGCCATGCGAATACCGATTTCCTTGGTGCGTTCGGTTACATTAACCAGCATAATGTTCATCACACCGATGCCGCCAACCAATAACGAAATCGCCGCGACCGCCCCCAACAAAATGGTGAGCGTATTTTGCGCTTCGCTGGCGGTTTCAAGGATCGAGGCCATATTGCGGATGCGGAAATTTTCGGTACGGTGTTTTTCCCGGATAAGGTCATAAATGGCGGATTGAGTTTGTTCAATCGTTTTTACATCGGCCACTTTAACGGTGATTCCATTCACATAAGAACGGCCAAATAAGCGGATTAAGCCGGTGGTAATCGGCACGAACACGGCATCGTCCTGATCCTGGCCCATGGGGTTAGCGCCCTTGGTTTCCATGACCCCAATCACTTCAAACGGCACATTGCGGATAATAATGTAATCGCCAATTGGGTTCTCGCCATTCGGCCATAAGTTTTTGACCACTGTCTGCCCCACCACCGCCACGGGCGCATATGAACGTAAATCGCGCTCGGTGAAAAAATGCCCGCGCGCCAGGTTCCATTCACGGATAGCGGGCAGCGCCGTGCCCACCGCTTGCACCAAGGTGGAATAATCGACATTGCCATAGCGCACGGTGAAAGAGCCGCTGCGTTCGGCCATGGCGAATTCAACATTGGGCAGTTCCTGAATCAATTCCACGTCTTCAGGCGCCAAAGTTACGATATCGCCAGTCGAGCGCATGCCGGGGCCGCCCGGACGGATCACCATTAAATTGGTGCCCATCGAGGAAATTTGATCCAAAATCTTTTGCTTGCTGCCATCGCCGACCGCCAGCAACGTTACCACCGCCGCCACGCCGATCACAATTCCCAGCAAGGTTAAAGAGGTGCGGAATAAATTGACCCGCAAGGCCCGAAGCGCGATTTTGGTGGATTCGGCGATTTCCGCGCCAATACCGGCCGACCTGGCTTTGCGGGAGGCCGGGGCCTTACTTTCTATTGGCCGCGGCGGCGGATTATCCTCCACAATTCTTCCGTCAACAATGCGGATGATGCGTTTGGCGTTTTGGGCGATGCGCTCATCATGCGTGATTAAAATGATGGTGCGGCCTTCTTGATGCAATTGATGCAGCAATTCCATGACTTCGCGCCCGCTTTTGCTGTCTAGGGCGCCGGTCGGCTCGTCGGCCAAAATAACGGCGGGATCGTTGACCAAGGCCCGGGCAATCGCCACCCGCTGTTGTTGGCCGCCCGATAATTGCGAAGGGCGGTGCGTGCTCCGTTCGCCCAAACCCAACCGCTGCAACAGCGCTTTGGCCTTGCCAATGCGCTCGGATTTCGCCAAACCGGCGTAAATCGCGGGAATTTCCACATTCTCGATCGCATTTGCGGTATGCAATAAATTATAGCGCTGAAAAATAAAGCCGAAAATTTCGCGGCGCACCTCGGCCAGCTCATCAGGCGAAAGGGCGGAAACTTCCCTGCCCCAAATTTTATAGCTGCCGGATGTGGGCTTATCCAAACAGCCCAGAATATTCATCAAAGTTGTTTTACCCGACCCCGATTGCCCCATGATGGCGATAAATTCACCCGGAAAAATTTCCAGCGACACATTATCAACCGCGCGGATTTCGCTATCCCCACTGGTAAAAGACCGGACGATGTTTTTAAGCGCTAAAAGCGGAGCCGCGCTCATAACCTTGGGCCGCCGAATCTGGGTTGTTGATTCGATCCTGATGAAATGTTTTCACCGCCCGCAATGCCGACGGCCACTTCATCGCCTAGGCTGATTCCATCTTTGATTTCAGCTAGGTTACGGTTCATCATGCCGATATGAACGGTTTTCTCGGCGATATTCGCCCCTTCTTTAACCCGGACGATATAAGCCTGGCCCGCCTCGGTATCTTGTTGCGGCACGCGCTTGCCCAAGGCGGCCACCGGAATTACCGGAACATTTTCGGCCTTGCCCAATTGAAAGAACATTTGCGTGCTCATGCCGGTCATTAATTGACGGTCTTTATTATCGACATCAACCAGCACTTCATACAGCACCACATCGCTGATAATGACCGGGGAGGGTAAAATTTGGCGGATAGTCCCTTCCCATTTTCTTTCAAGCGAACCAAGCGTTGTGAAATAAACCGGCATAGCGGATTTCAAGCGCATCACATCGGCCTCGGCCACTTGCGCCCTGACCGTCATGGTATCCAGATTCGCCAATTGCAAAAGGGTTGGCGCTTGCTGGCTGGCGTTTAAAGTTTGGCCTTCACGCGCGGTTTGGGTGATGACGGTGCCGGAAATAGGCGCATAAATTTTGGTATAGCCCAAATTGGTTTGGTTTTCTTCTAATGCCGATTTTGCCTCCTCGATTTGCGCCCGCAAGGAAGTAAGCCGCGATTCCGCCACTTTCAAGCTGGTTTCACTGTCTTCCAGCGCCTCTTGGCTAATGGCCTTGGCGGCGATTAGTTTTTTATTGCGCTCTAAATTGCTGCGGGCGAAGGCGACTTGAGCCTGCTGTTCCGCCAATTGCGCCTGCAAAGTGGTGATGCGCGCCTTTTCGCCCTCAACCCGCGACTGGTAAATGCGCGGATCAATTTCGGCCAATAAATCGCCCGCCTTCACCACATCGCCGACTTCGACATGGATTTTTTTCAATTGCCCGGAAACTTGCGCGCCGACATCGACATATTCCTTCGATTCCAAGCGCCCTTGGGCGGTTACGGTTTCCTCGATCGTGCCCGGGACAACCCTGACGAAATTTTGCTGGGCTTTTTTATTTTGCTGTAACGCATCGCCCCGCCAACCCCAAGCGAAGGCAGCGCCAATCACAATAAACAAAGCAACCAGCCCCCACCGGAAGCGGCGCAAGCGGCTGAAATTCCATTGCGGCATGGGCTTTATTTTATCTTTCATCTCCAATTACTTAATAAAGCTCTTGGGGCGCAAAAACAACCCCCGGAAAGCTGGGATATATTTTTAAAGGCAAATTGCGGTAAAACAATGGAGAATCGTTATAAATTTCTGATAGTAAACCCGGCCCGTTTAGCGGCCTCGACGGCAATAATTTGGCGGTGGCATTCATTCACCTTATGCTCAAAACACAGCAAGCAAGAAGGTTTTCGACGCGCCAGCTCAATCAGCCCGGCCATTTGCTCCTGCGCCGCCTGTGTATTGAGCCGCTGTTGATAAATTCTCAAAAATTCTTTCCATTTCCCAGCCCGGGCGGCCAAACGCCCCTCTTGCGGATTCCCCAGCTGCCGCAAATGAACATACTCTATCCCCGCCCCGGCTAAGGCAGCAGCCAAAGCATGTTTTGAAAAACCTTCTTTGCGCGATAACGGCAAATCCCGCACATCGATAATTATTTCAATGCCGGCGTCTTTTAGCGTTTGGATAAAATCATCCAATGTCCTGCCTTCATAGCCGATGGTGGAGAGGGTTTGGGTCATAGAATTTATGTAGGTTCTATGACTAAAATTGAAAGAGGTTAGGAAATTTTATTTATACTGCAAGCGCTGCTGATAGCCCTTTGCAGGAAATAGAAACATTGTTCCATTTGGATCATATTGTTTTAAAAGCTTGTCAGGAATGCCCATGTTAATAGCCATCTCTGTAAACCCATTTAATGTTTCCAGTAAATCATTATCACTTTTTCTAACTGAAAAGCCGGCACCATATACAACCACGGGCTTATCTGGAAATAAGGGCTTGAGCTTCTTCTCATTATCTTTATTAAAATTTTCAACAGAAATAGGGTCTACAATAACCACATCTGCTTTACGTGTGGTAACATTCAAAAGCATTTGCGCAAGATCTGTTGTTCCCGGCAAAGTGTATATCTTCGCCTGTGAATAGAAACGCTGCACAAGGTCAGCGCTCAAATCTCCATCCATGCCGACAAATTGCACCTGGGGAGAATTCAAATCTTCCGGCTTGGCAAAACGATTTTCGTCTTCATTGCCATAAATATAGACACCCGCATAATCATAGGGCCGGGTAAAATTAATCTCTTTGATTGCCGCCATGTACCATGGCCCTGCCCCGCACATAGCATCAACTTTTCCGGTGCGTAAATCTTGCACATCATTGCCCACAGGAACATCGATATATTCTATTTTCCAACCGGCAAGGGCGATAATTTGGTCTGAAAAATCTTTAGAGATGCCTGTCAATTTTTTGGTATTTGGATCAAGTTCAAAGAATGGCGGCCAAGCATTATACCCGCAACGCAATATGCCAGTTCGTTTAATGCGCGCTAATGTGGTTTCAGTCGCATGTGACACGCCTTCTGCGACAGGCACGGGTCCTTGATTGAGCTTTACGACGCCATAGCTGCAAATAATCGCTGTTAGCGCTGCAACAATTATGACTTTATGCGTTTGCATCATAATGCAGACATTAATTTATAAATAAGGGATATGCAACAATTGCTTTGCTCATAAGAAAATCTGATGGTGGCGTATTCGTCGCCATCAAACAAACTGCTCAAAAATAACCAGTCCCTTGTATCGAAACAACATAAATGTTCGGACATTTTGAGTTAAGCCGCTTGGCGTTGCCGTTCCAACTCGTCCAGCTGAACATAGGCATCTTCAAGGCACGTTAACGCCTTACGTTTTGCAGCCTCCAGGCTTTCCTGCCAAGCTGGCCATGAGGGGCTGTATTTCGTCGGAAGGTGGACGAGGTGAACCAACCAGCGCCCTTTGCTTTTCGGATAGAGATCGATGCTAAAATCATCCACAACGGCAGAAACCGTTCCGTTGGCCTGCCGCTGCCATTTAAGGCCGGTGTACTTCTTTTCCCGGCGTCGTTGCTGCCGAAGCAGCGCTCTGACGATAACCCGCATTTCACCCGATACGCCTGTGTCCCCAGCGGCCATGCGCTGAATGCTTCGCAGGATCGCTTGGTAAGACCGGTGATCACCCATATCCTGCATACGCTTGGCAAGCTCGACCATGGATTCCTCCAGCTCTGCCAGATCTGTGCGGAAGGATTCTGTAATTTCCTCTGGGGTGGGCTGGTAGTCAAAAATGCTGGCCGCTTGGCTTTGGGTCATAGCGCTCTCCTCGTGGTCATTCTGACATCTTAAATAACGTCATTTTGTCATCTTGTAAAGCGTCATTCTGTCGTGTATTAGAATCCTAATCATTAAGTCAAAAGGAAAATGCGATGGTCGACAAGATCCAGCTTTTAAGAAATGTGGGCCAATTTGATTCCGTCACGCCGCCCCAGCAAACGGCCATGCATAAGCTCGCTCTTGTTTACGCGGAGAACGGTCGTGGCAAAACGACACTGGCTGCAATCCTTCGCTCCCTCGGCACAGGCAACACCGATCTGGTAACCGAGCGTCATCGTCTTGGCGCGACTAATATGCCGCATGTTGTCATCAACGCCAACAGCCAGACCTTCACTTTTGAGAACGGCGCCTGGTCAGGCCATCTCTCTGCTATCGCTGTTTTCGATGATCATTTTGTTTCGCAGAATGTTTGCTCCGGCGTCGAAATTGAGTCCGACCATCGGCAAAATCTTCATGAACTGGTTTTGGGCGCACAGGGGGTGGCGTTAAATGCCCAGCTGCAGACCCATGTCGCAGCCATCGAGGCGCACAACCGCATCCTTCGGGAGCGCGAAGCCGCAATTCCTGCAGCCGTGCGCGGCGGTTTTACGGTCGATCAATTTTGCGCATTGCAGCCCAAAGAAAACATCGACGCCGAAATACAAGAAGCCGAGCGCGCCGTCGCGGCAGCTCAATCGGCAGAGCCTGTTCGCCAACAAGCCAATTTTCAACGGCTTTCTTTGCCATCTTTCAACGTGGAAGAAATCAACGCCGTCCTCCAGCGCGATTTGCCGGATGTGCAAGCCGAGGCGGCCGCCAGCGTTCAGCAACACCTATCAAAATTGGGCAAAGGTTCGGAAGCCTGGGTAGGCGAAGGCATGCAAAAAATTCCTGCCGCGTCTGCCGGGCATGACAAAGAAATTTGCCCGTTCTGCGCGCAGGACTTGGAAGGCTCGGAGACCATCGCCCATTACCAGGCATATTTCAGCGATGCGTATGCCGAATTGAAAAAGGCCATTACTGAAAAAGGAAAAGCTGTCGCGGAAGCTCACGAGGATGATGTGCCGGCGGCGTTTGAGCGCACAGTGCGGGTGGCAGTTCAAACAGCAGAATTCTGGCGCAAGTTTATGGAGGTGCCAGCTTTCGATATCAATACGGAAGAAATTGCCCTTGCGTGGAAAGCGGCAAGAAAGCCTGTTCTGGATATTCTGCGGGCAAAATATGCATCACCGCTTGAAAAGATGAGCCTGTCAGCTGAAGCCATTGCAGCCATCACGGCATACGAGCGCCATTGTGCTGCGGTGGGGGAAACGTCTGGTGTGCTTGAAGGATGTAATCCTGAAATCGTCTTGGTGAAGGAGCGCGCCGCATCCGGCAATGTGGCAACGCTTACCAGCGACCTGGCAAAACTGAAAACGATTCAAAAGCGTCACAGCCCTGAAGTCGCGCCGTTATGCGATTCATATATGCAGGAAAAAGAGGCTAAAAAGACATCGGAAGGTCTGCGCGATACGGCGCGGGCGGCACTTGACCAGTATCGGGAAACAATTTTCACCCGCTATGAAACGGCAATCAACGCCTACCTGGTGAAATTCGGTGCAGGATTCCGTCTTTCCAGCATGGTCTCGGTCAATAACCGCGGTGGCTCGTCTTGCACATACAGCATGTTGATTAACGATGTCGCTGTGCCGATCACGGCGGATAGCGGGCCTTCGTTCAAAAATACTTTAAGCGCAGGCGACCGAAACACGCTGGCGCTTGCCTTCTTTTTTGCCTCACTCGATCAGGATCCGGATTTGGCAAACAAAATCGTGGTTATTGACGACCCCATGACCAGCCTCGATGAACACCGCACCCACCGGACGCTTCATGAAATGAATGATTTAGTGGGGAAAGTTAAACAGGTGATCGTTCTTTCGCATGCGAAGGCTTTCCTTTGCGATCTATGGATTGGCGCGGATCGAGCAAATCGCAGCGCGGTGCAGATCATCCGTAACGGCCAGTCTTCCATCATCGAGCCATGGAATGTTCATCAGGATTGCATCAACAATAACGACAGAAACCACGAAACCATAGAAACTTATATTGAAGTTGGCGGCCCTGACAAGCAGCGGCCCGCTGCAGTAGCTTTGCGTCCAGCGCTTGAGGCTTATATTCGTGTGGGATATTCTCGCCATTTCCCACCTGGCTCTTTATTTCGTGATTTCTTCAACAGATGCGACGCGGCGCAAACTGCTGGTCAGCCTATCTTGAATTCAACCGATCTCACGGAGCTACGTCGCTTGGTGACATATGCGAACAAGTTCCATCATGATACCAACCCAGCGTATGCGACAGAATTGATCAATGATCAGGAGTTGCTGGACTATTGCCAAAGAATCTTAAAATTTGTGCGGAAGGCTTAAGCTGTCAATGCAGCTGCTTTTTATTTAAGTCTTCAATAATATCAGCGGCGGCATTCCAAATGTTTTTTATCCACGGCGACATATAGGTGAAACGGCTGTATCGATCTTCCCCAGCGGCCATCAGTCTTAACTCTGCCGCGATGATTTTCGGGGAATTTGCCGCGCCCTCCAGCCCAGCGTGCATCGGGTCTTTCTTGTTATCGTTCGTCATGACGGTCTCCTTAAAACCAAACGATCACCAGAGATGACCTCTGGTGATCGGGGTGTTTATAACCGTCAAGGACGGCGCAGCGTATTCACGCAAGCGCTATTGTATTCCGCCGCCACCCCGACCGTAATCGAGAGGGCGCATCGGATTTACGGGCTGATGCATCGCCCGCCTTGAGAGGTTATAAAGCCCCAAACCAGCCTTTTTCGCTGGCCTGGAGTTATATTAGACAATCATTCCCGCCTTAGCAATTAACGAAATGGCGTATAATTTAGTTCTAGGGTTTTCTTTCTATGGATAACTTTTCCTCAATACCTGCAGCTTGATCAAAGAGCCGCATAAGCAGATACGACATCAACTTCGCCGATCAGTTGCGATAGTTTCTAATCAGCAGCCAAATCTTGCTATGGACTTGAGGGATAGCGACTTTCCTAACGTATTACTGGTATAGTTGGAAAGAGGTGAGCATGATGTCGAATGAAAAAATTGACAAACTAATCAAAGGGTTGATTGAGGCGCAGCCTCGATTTGACCATCTACAGACGATGGAAAGCCGTGTATGGCAATCGATCAACAGGCGACGGGCGGACATGCCGCGCAACGTCATCGAAGGCTGGCTCGCCAGTCTTTTCGTGCCTGAATATCGCCTGGCGTCTCTTTCTTTCGCCCTGATGGTCGGAGTTTTTGCCGCCACTTTGAGCGTTTCCAATCCACAGCCCGCCAATGCGGCACAGGCGCTCAACCTCCACGTCTTTTCTTCAAATTATGGTATAACTTCTGCGGTTATTATTGCGAAGAACGGGGGTAAAACCTGATGCGCTCCTATCAAAAGGAAATCCTTTATTTTATCGTCATCGCGCTTGTCGGTTTTGGCGCTTTTTATGCCTGCGGAAATTTGTTGAAGTCTCCGCATCATAACCAGATTGATGCTCACGCCTGGCTGCATGAGCAAATCGGTATTACGGCAGAGCAAGATCAAAAACTCTCCGAAATCGAGAATAACTTTGCTGAAAAACAGAAAGTGCTGCGGGAAAAAATCCATGTCGGCAATCTGGAACTTGCCGCCGCCATGCTTGAAGACAAGGCGTTTTCCGAACGTGTCGCCGCCGCAGTCGAGCGCATTCACCATGCGCAAGGCGAGCTGCAAAAGCTGACAATTGAGCATATTTTCGACATGCAGACCGTATTAACGCCGCAACAGGCGGAAAAGCTCAATAAGTTAGCCGCAGATGCCCTTGTTCAGAACCCATAGAACCCTAAAAGAGAATACAGCCGATGAGGATCATGCGCTCGTCAAACGATTGCGCTCTGGGGATGATTTTGCGCTGAACGAGATCATGCACCGTTACAAGGAGCGCGTTTATCGTCTGGCGTGGCGCTATGTGGGCAACGAAGACGCCGCGCTTGATGTGACGCAGGAGGCTTTCACAAAACTCTACTTTAACATCGATAAATACGACCCTGCCTATAAATTTAGCACTTGGCTTTTTCAAATCGCAGTCAATCTCTGCCGTGATTATCTGCGCAAAAATAAGAACTATGCCCGTAATGTTTCTCTGGATGCTCTGAACGAAAGCGGCCCTGGCGATTGGCAACGCAGCGATGAAAACATTGAAGCGGGCTTTCTATCGAGACAACAACTGACCTTGCTGCGGCGGGAAATCGACTTGCTGCCCGACACCCTTAAAGAGGCCTTTATCCTGTTCGCCATCGAGGAAAAGACCCAGGCGGAGTGCGCCGAAATCCTTAATGTTTCGGCAAAAACCGTGGAAACTCGCGTGTATCGGGCGCGGAAGATTTTATTCGACAAATTGCATCTTTCTGTTGAGGGATAGCCTCGTTTAAGCCGTATTAGCTTCATGAGACCGAAAAAAGGTGGGATTTTCATGAAGAAATCAATCATATGGCAATTAGCGATTGTGGCGATCTTATTCTCCGCCCCTTCTTATGCGGAAACCTCCGCGCTGACCCTTGATCAAATCATTAAGGAAAGCCTGCAAAAGAACACCAGTTTGTTCCGCGCCCAGCGTGATTTTGAGGATCGGATGGCGGATGTCACGGAAACCACCCTGCTGGACAATCCTGAGCTTCAAATCGATGCCGTGCGTGACAAAGGCGAAGGTGGCACGGGAACGGATCTGGAATTTTCTCAGCCCTTGAAATTCTCGCAAATTTCCGGCGCGCGCGGTGGCTATGCGCAAGCTCTAGCGAACGTGGCCAGCATGGAGCAGAAATACGAAATCCTGAAAGTCATCAATGAAACCACGGTTCTTTATACCCAGGTCTGGCTGCTCTCCGAGCGCAAAAAACTTTATGAGAATTACGCGAACGATGCCGACAAAATGAAAAAGCTCGTCAAGGAGTCGGCAGGGCAAGGCCAAACCAGCCCTGCGGCGTTGCATCTTTTTTCATCGGACGCCGCCAAGTTGCGCGCTGATGCCAACGCCGTTGACGCCGAATTGCGCCAGGTACGCACGGAACTTGCGCGGCTGACGGGACGTAGCTTCCAACAGGCGAAGCTGGAGCGGCCAGCCTTTGTGCCGGTGCCGGATAATACCGAGCGGCTTTTGGCTTTCGCGCAGACGCAATCAAACCTCAGAAACGTGATTAAAAACCGTATCCAGGCGGCGGAGCGCCGTTTGAATGTCGCCCAGCAGGACGCCGCGATGCCGGAATTCGGCCCGCGCGTGTTTTATTCCCGCTCACCCAACGGCGACGATCAATCCTATGGTATCGGCGTCGCGTTACGCATCCCGCTGTGGAACCAGAACGATGCCGAGCGTAAACGGGCCAACGCTGAATTACGTCAGGCGAAATCCGAAGCCGATCTTTATGCCGGATTGCCGCAGCAGGAGGTGATCGGCGAATTGCAGCAAAGCGCCTCGGCTCTTCAATCCCGCGCGGATAGCTACTTTGACAGCATTCTGCCTGGCTACCGAAAATCCTACGAGCTGACGCGCAGCATGTTCCGTCAGGGACAGGCGGACGCGCTCGAAGTCTGGCAGGTACGGGAAAAACTGCTTTCTAGCGAAAATGAGGCGCTTGACGCGCTGGCACAGGCCGTCAATGCGCGCGGCGCTTTGGAAGTTGAGCTGGGTGGGAAAATAGAGGAAGTCAGATAATGAAAAAGTTTTTGATCACATCGGCCCTTGTTGCAATCATTGGTTTGTCCGTACCCGCATTTTCTCATGAAGGCGAAGATCACGCCGCCGCCCCCGGCACCGAAGAGACCGCTCAGGTGACGAGTACTGTAGAGTTATCCGAGACGGCGATTAATAATCTCGGTATTAAAACGGTGAAAGCGACTATCGTCCCGCGCGCGACAACGATCGATGTAAACGGAATTGTCGAGTTTCTGCCGGAACGTCAAGCCATCGCCAGCGCACGGGCCGCAGGGCGGGTGTCAGAAATCAACGTCAAGGTGGGCGAGGTAGTCGCAAAAGGCCAGAGCCTTTTGACCATCCAGCCGATTTTTGTCGGCAGCTCCCCGGTCTCCATCCCATCGCCTCTTGATGGCTATGTGACCAAGCAGAACGTCGTTCTGGGGCAATCCGTCACACCGGAAGCCGGATTGATGGAAATCGGAGATTCCTCCGAAGTTCTGGTGCGGGGTGTCATGTACGAAACACCTGATGTCGCCAAGGTTCAGGTAGGCCAGAATGTGAGCGTCAATAGCAGCCTGATCGGCAATACGCCACTGAAGGGCAAGGTGCAGCGCATGGACGGTGCGTATGATCGCGGCAGCCGTACGCTCAATGTATATGCCTTAGTTGAAAATCCTGACCGCAGACTGCTGGCCAATACGCAGGTCGTCCTATCAGTCGAGGTGACCGAGCCTGCCGATATTTTGACCGTCCCCGTCAAAGCTATTCTGGGCGAAAGCGGCGAACAATTCATTTTCGTTAGAAGCGGCAACGCATTTGAGCGCCGCAGCGTCAAGCTGGGCGCAAAGTTTGGAGCAGAACGTGAAGTGCTGGAGGGCGTATTTCCCGACGAGGAAGTCGTGACGGTTGGAAACTACCAGCTGCAATTCGCCAAATCGGCTGAACCAAAAAAAGATGCCACCACAGTGGAAACAAAAAAAGAAGATGACGGTCACGATCATGAGCATTAATCGCAGCGCGATCCGTGAATAAAGGATTATAAAATGTTGAATGCAATCATTCTGTTTTCTCTAAAGAACAGGCTTCTGGTCGTCGCGGCTTCAGCTTTGCTGATGGTCTATGGCGTGTTCGTGATCGGTAAGCTGCCTGTCGATGTGTTTCCTGATCTCAACCGCCCGACGGTGACGATTTTTACTGAAGCTGAGGGTCTTGCGCCAGAAGAAGTCGAGGCTTTGGTCACCTGGCCGCTTGAAACGGCGGTCAATGGGTCGACGGGCGTTGAGCGTGTGCGATCAGCTTCTGCTATCGGCCTTTCCATCATTTGGGTTGAGTTTGGCTGGGATACAAACATCTACACCGCCCGCCAGATCGTGGCCGAGAAGCTGCAACAGGCACAAGAAACCCTGCCGCAAGATGTCCGTCCTGTCATGGGGCCGATCTCCTCAATTATGGGCGAGATCATGCTGGTGGGTTTGACCAGCGAAGATCCAAAGATCGGCGGCATGGATTTGCGCACCATCGCCGAGTGGGATATTCGCAACCGCATCCTTTCCATTTCCGGTATCTCGCAAGTCTCGGTGATCGGCGGCGAACTGAAACAATATCAGGTGCTGGTCGACCCATTAAAGCTCAAAAACTACAATGTTACGCTGCATGACGTCGAGGCCACGATTGAAGGCTCGAACATCAATGCCACGGGGGGATTCCTTCTCTCGGACTATCAGGAAAGTCTGATCCGCAATGTGGCCAGGGTTAAGACCGTCGAGGATCTGGCAAAATCACCACTTCCACAGGATAATGGTAGCCCAACACCACTGACGCTTGATCAGGTGGCCGATATCAAGCTGGGAGGGCCGCTGGCCAAACGCGGAGATGCCAGCGTCAACGGCCAATCCGCCGTCATTCTATCCATTCAAAAACAGCCAGGCGCCGATACGATCAAGCTTACCAAAGCGGTCGAAGCGGAACTGGCCAGTATTCAAAAAACCTTGCCCGAAGGCGTGAAAATTCACGGCGAGATATTCAAGCAGGGAACCTTTATCGAGCGGGCGATCAAGAACGTCGAGGAAGCATTGCGCGACGGGGCTATTCTGGTCGCCATCGTTCTATTCCTCTTTTTGCTGAATTTCCGCACGACCTTTATCACCCTGACCGCCATTCCGATGTCCTTCGTTTTGACGGCCATCGTCTTCCAATATTTCGGCTTAAGCATCAACACCATGACCCTGGGCGGTCTGGCCGTTGCCATCGGCGAGTTGGTCGATGACGCGATTGTCGATGTGGAAAACGTCTTCCGCCGCTTGCGTGAAAACCGCCAGGCCGAAAAGCCGCGCAACCCACTGCAGGTAATTTATGAAGCCTCCAGTGAGGTACGGAACTCCATTGTCTTCGCAACCATCATCGTGGTGCTGGTCTTCATCCCGCTCTTTGCGATGGGCGGCATCGAAGGCAAGATATTCCTGCCGCTTGGAATTGCGTATATCACGTCCATCGTCGCGTCCTTGTTTGTCTCTTTGACGTTAACGCCTGCGCTTTGTTCTTATCTATTGCCTAAAATGAAACGCATGAGCGATGAACATGACGGCTGGCTTATTCGCAAAATCAAAGGCGCACAAAAGCGCGTCCTGAACTTCGCTTTCCCGCATAGCCGATTGGTGCTGACCTTCGTCGCGTTGATTACGCTCGGTGTCATGGCGATGGTGCCGTTTTTTGGCAAGGAGTTTTTGCCGCAATTTAATGAAGGATCGGTAACGATCAATATCCTGACGCCGCCTGGCACCAGCCTTGCCGAGTCAAATCGCATTGGCACGATTGCTGAAAACCTGATCCGTCAGGTGCCGGAAGCATCCGAGACGGGCAGACGGACGGGCCGCGCCGAGCGCGACGACCACGCAGAAGGCGTACATTCGAGCGAGATTGAGGTTGAGCTGAAGGAATCCGAGCGTTCCCGCGCAGATATCTTGGCCGATATCCGCAACCGTCTGGATGAAATTCCAGGCATCGCCGTCAATATCGGACAACCGATCTCCCACCGCATCGACCACATGATGAGCGGCGTTCGCGCCCAAATGGCCATCAAGCTCTTCGGCACTGATCTTGACGTGCTGCGCGCCAAGGCCGAGGAAATCCGTCAGGCGATGAGCGAAGTCGAAGGCGTGGTCGATCTGTCCGTGGAAAAACAAGTCCTGATTCCGCAGGTGCATGTGCTGTTTGACCGCGAGAAAGCGGCGTCCTATGGCCTGTTGTCCGGCGAAGCCGCCGAATATGCCGAGCTTGCCATGCAGGGCAAAGCCGTGGGTCAGGTGCTTGATGGGCAGCGCACCTACGATATCGTCATGCGCCTGTCCGATGCCGCCCGTAACGATGTCGAGGCGATTAAGCAGATTCCTGTCGATACCAAAGATGGCAATGTCGTGCCGCTTCAGGCGATTGCTACCGTGCAGGATGCCAAAGGGCCGAATATTATCAACCGTGAAAACGCGCAGCGCCGGATCGTAATCCAGGCCAACGTATCCGACCGCGACCTCGTGGGCGTGGTGCAGAAGGTGCAAGCCGCCATCGATAGCAAGGTAAAATTACCGCAAGGGTATTACGTCACCTATGGCGGTCAGTTTGAAAGCCAAGCCAGCGCCTCGCGCCTGATTATGCTTTTGAGCCTGTTCTCCCTCGCAGGCATGTTCATGGTACTGTATGTCCACTTCAAGAGCGCCAATCTGGCCTTGCAGGTCATGACGTCCATTCCGCTTGCCTTTATCGGCGCGGTGATCGGCGTCTGGCTGTCAGGCGGCGTGTTCTCGATTGCGACGATGGTTGGTTTTGTGACGCTGACGGGAATTGCCGCCCGTAATGGTATTATGATGATCGCCCACTATATCCATCTAATGGAGCATGAGGGCGAGAAGTTTGATCTGGCCATGGTTTATCGCGGCACGTCCGAACGGATTATCCCCGTGTTGATGACAGCGCTGACCGCATCTCTAGCGCTGATCCCGCTTGTCATCGCCGCCGACGAGCCAGGGCGTGAATTGCTGCATCCGGTCGCCGTGGTCATTTTCTGCGGCCTGTTCTCCAGCACCTTGCTTGACCTTACAGTGCGCCCCCTCGTGTTCTGGAAGTTCGGTAAAAAGCCAATTGCAACACTGTTACCCCAAGCCATAACCCCATAAAGGAGACCACCATGAAAAAACTACTACTCACCGTCGCTATTTTTTCCCTGACAGGGCTGAGCCAACCCGCCTTTGCACACGGCGACGAAGATCACGGCGACCAGCCGCATGAAACGACTGCGGAAACCGCGATGCCGGCTACAACAACGCAAGAAGCTCTGACAAATATCCAAACGGGCATAGATGCGCTCGGCTCTCAGATCGATGCTGGACAGCTTGATTTAACGCACGCCGAGATTGAAAAAATCGATGCAGCAGCGAAAGCCTTGAAAACCAGCGCGTCCGTCACGGATGATAAAAAGGCCCGTCTGGAATCCTCGATCAATCAATTCGTCGCCCAGCTTGAGAAACTGCATACGGTTGCAGATGCCAAAGATGCCGAGAAATCGAAGTCCGAATTCAAAAAGGCGCAAGGCGCTTTTAAACTTGTCGAAGCCGCTTTGAAATAAGGAGAGAAATCATGAAATTACTTCACACATTGCTCGTTACTACCATCCTGACCACGGGTGCCGCCGCTTATGCCGCAGGCGACCATGCTGGCGATCACGGTTCAAACACCCCAACTGCCGCCACAAGTATGTCTCATGACGGGATGGGGCATGGCGGCGAAAAAATGGAGGCTGTGGACGCTCGGAATACGGTGAAGCTGGCGCTTGAGCCTGCCGCTGCTCTGGAAGCCGGAAAAACCACGCAAGTAACCGTAAAGCTGAATGCCGCTACCGACGGAAAACCGCTGACATTCGATGATCTCAAGGAAGCCCATACCAAAAAGCTGCATTTGCTGGTGATTGACCCATCTCTTTCTGATTATCATCATATCCATCCTGTCGCTGGTAAAAATCCAGGCGAGTATGTATTCGACTTCACGCCGCTGAAAAACGACAGCTATCGCGTCTGGGCGGATGTGATTCCTGTGGCTACGGACAAGCAGGAATATGTGCAAACCGATATGGGGACGTCTTCCAAAGAAAAAGCTAGTATCGACAAAGCCACAAGCATGACGGCGATGGTTGACGGTTATACCTTCACTCTAGCTCTGGACGATGAGCCGAAAGCGGGCGCGCCTGTCATGGGAAGTGTGACGATTACCAAAGACGGCCAGCCTTTTACGCAGCTTGAGCCTGTGATGGGCGCTTTTGCGCATGTGGTTGGCTTTACGGAGGATTATAATTCCGTCCTCCATGTCCATCCGATGGGCAAAGAACCGAGCAGTGACGCCGAGCGCGGCGGGCCTAAACTGGAGTTTCATATCGAGCCTGAGAAAGCTGGCTTTGTGAAGCTCTTCGCCCAGGTGCGGATTGGCGGCAAAGACATCTTCGCGCCGTTCGGCATAACCGTAAAATAAACCACTCATAAAGGAGAATACCAATGAAGACGATTTTACTGGCATTGATGATGGTCTTAACCGCGTTCGCGCCCGCCATGGCCGCAGACTCTAGCCCTGCCCATGACGGGGCTTGGCTTAAACCTGCAGAAGCGCAGTATGTTTGCATGATGAACAATAAGGTGTTCGATAAACCGCAAATCGCCATCGATATCGAAGGAAAGACGTATTATGGGTGCTGCCCGATGTGCGCGGACAAACTGAAAAATGACGTATCCTTGCGCACCGCTACCGATCCCGTCAGTGGAAAAACTGTTGATAAGGCCAGCGCGGTCATCGGTGCGCATACGCACGGCATGACCTATTACTTCGAGAGCAAGGAAAACCTCGATAAGTTCGCCAGCGGTCCGATGCCCGTTATGGACGGCGGCATGGAAATGAACGGCCACGGCGATCACAAACACTGATTATTATAAGAATCGATAAAAAAGCCTATCGATGTCCCCGATAGGCTTTTTTTATGGCTTGATTATGCGGGATTGCGTACTATATACCCCTATAGGGTATATAAAAAAATGGAGAAAGACGATGGCAGTCCCGAAACACGCATCCCATGACGCTGAGATCAAGCGTTTGAACCGCATCGCGGGGCAGATCGAAGGGGTAAAGAAAATGATCGAGGAAGGCCGCTACTGCCCTGAAATCCTCTCCCAGTTACGGGCCGTGCGCTCGGCGGTCAAAGGAGTTGAAACCGAAGTTCTGCGCCGCCATTTGTCTTCATGCGTCACGAGCTCCATGCAAAGCGGCGACAAGGCCAGCCGCATGAAGTCCATCGAGGAAGTCACCCGTTTGTTTTCAAAATTTGACGAATAAGGAATATCAGCCATGACCGATCATTCGCACCATCATCACGATCATAAGAAACCTGAAGAAAAATCGTCGCACGGTTCGTGTTGCACGATGCATGGGCATGATCACCAAGCGAAAGTTCCCGTCATAGACGCACCGGCGGGGACGATTTATATCTGCCCGATGCACGCGCAAATCCGGCAAGTCGGCCCTGGCAACTGCCCCATCTGCGGCATGGCCTTGGAACCAGAAGTCATGACGGGCGATGAAGGCCCGAACCACGAGCTGATCGATATGACGCGCCGTTTTTGGATCGGCCTTATTTTGACGCTTCCGGTCTTCATGTTGGAGATGGGCGCGCATTTGACCAATCTCCACTTTGTGACGGGCGCGACCTCTAACTGGATCCAGTTCCTGCTGGCAACGCCTGTCGTGCTGTGGGCGGGCTGGCCGTTTTTTACACGCGGCTGGGCATCCATCGTATCACGCAATCTCAATATGTTCACGCTGATCGCCATCGGCACGGGTATGGCCTGGCTTTACAGTATCGTCGCCACGCTGATGCCGGACGTATTTCCCGATGGGTTCCGCCGTCAGGACGGATCGGTTCCGGTCTATTTTGAAGCCGCGGCTGTCATTACGGTTCTCGTGCTGCTGGGGCAGGTTCTTGAATTGCGCGCACGGGAGAAAACGGGTGGCGCAATCAAGGCACTTTTGAATTTATCGCCTAAAATCGCCCGCCGGATCAACGAAGACGGCACGGAAGAGGATATTCAGCTCTCCCACGTTCATACGGGAGATCTTTTGCGTGTACGTCCAGGCGAGACGGTTCCCGTTGACGGCGTGGTCGTCGAAGGCAGGAGTGCGGTGGACGAATCCATGGTCACGGGCGAATCCATGCCTGTCATGAAAGAAAAGGACGCTGCCCTGATCGGCGGCACGATGAACCAGACGGGAGGCTTTATCATGAAGGCGGAGCGCGTCGGCGGCGACACCATGCTGTCCCGCATCGTGCAGATGGTCGCGGAAGCGCAACGCAGCCGTGCTCCCATTCAAAGGCTGGCGGATCATGTCGCGGCCTGGTTTGTGCCAGCCGTCATTCTTGTCGCCATCGTAGCTTTCATAGTGTGGTTTGCATTCGGCCCGTCGCCTGCCTTTAGTTACGGTTTGATCGCGGCGGTCAGTGTTCTCATTATCGCTTGCCCATGCGCCCTTGGCCTTGCCACGCCGATGTCGATCATGGTCGGCGTCGGGCGCGGCGCGCAGGCGGGCGTTTTGATCAAGAATGCCGAGGCTCTGGAGCGTATGGAAAAAGTCGATACGCTTGTCGTCGATAAGACGGGAACGCTCACCGAAGGCAAACCCAGGGTGACCCGCGTTGTCGCTCAAGGAATGTCCGAGGACGATCTACTGTCACTGGCGGCGTCTTTGGAGCAAAGCAGCGAACACCCGCTGGCACATGCGATTGTCGTAGCGGCAAAGGAAAAAGGCCTCTCTATCGCCAAGGCCGATGAGTTCGACTCGCCCACCGGAAAAGGCGTGGTCGGCAAGGTGTCTGGCCGCAGAGTGGCGCTTGGCAACATCAAGATGATGAGTGATCTGGGTGTAGATGTTTCCGCTTTGGAAGCTGAGGGCGATGCTTTGCGCAAAGACGGCGCAACGGTGATCTTCGCGGCGGTCGACGGCAAAGCTGCTGGACTTCTGGCCATTGCCGACCCGATCAAGGCAACCACGTCGCAGGCGGTCAAGGAGTTGCAAAACGCCGGTATCCGCGTGGTGATGCTCACGGGGGACAATAAAACGACCGCCGAAGCCGTGGCGCGGCAGTTGGGCATTGACGAGGTCGAAGCTGAAGTCCTGCCCGAAGACAAGGGACGCATCGTCAAGAAGCTACAAAGCGAAGGGCGTGTCGTCGCTATGGCAGGGGACGGTACGAATGACGCGCCAGCATTGGCCGCCGCCGATATCGGTATCGCCATGGGAACGGGCACGGACGTCGCGATGGAAAGCGCGGGCGTGACGCTGTTAAGGGGTGATCTGATGGGCATCGTTCGGGCGCAGAAACTATCCAAATCCGTCATGCGAAATATCCGCCAGAACCTGTTCTTCGCCTTCGTCTACAATATGGCGGGTGTTCCGGTGGCGGCTGGTATTCTCTATCCCGCCTTTGGCGTATTGCTCAGTCCCGTTATGGCGGCGGCAGCCATGGCGCTCAGTTCAGTATCCGTGATTGCCAACGCGTTGAGGCTAAAGACTGTGAAGCTCTAGTCAACTGTCTTCTATGATGCCTTTCTTGCTAACTCTCAATAGAAGATGCATGGAACCATTGGTGTGTCTATGCGTTATTAAATTGAAGTCGCAGGATTATCTCTTCACATAGAGTTCAAAAAGGAAAATATTATGCACAATTCAACCCAAGATACGAAAGCCTGCGTCGAACTTTGTTGGGAATGCCGTACAGAATGCCAGGAAACGCTTTATAACCATTGCCTTCCTATGGGCGGAAAGCATGCGGAGGCCGAGCATGTCAAATTAATGACTGACTGCATTCAGGCTTGTCAAACGGCGGCGGACTTTATGGTTCGCGGTTCCAAGTTCCATGCGTCAGAATGCGATGCATGCGCGGATGTTTGTGAAGCTTGCGCGGAATCGTGCGAGAAAGTCGGTGGCGAAGAAATGGAAAAATGCGCTGAAATTTGTCGCCGCTGCGCTCAAAGCTGCCGCGACATGGGCCAGATGAAGAAGGCCGCATAACATGAAAAACATTTTAACCGTATCCGTCCTTGCCTTAAGCATCTTAATCGCCGCCCCCGCCTATTCCCATGAAGAGGGTAATGGCATGGGAATGATGACAAGCTCTCCTCACGCTGCGGAGGCGCCTTTTGATATTCAATATCTTGACACAATGGCCGAACATCATCGCGAAGGCATCAAGATGTTCCAGATGGCTATAGAAAAATCTGAAAATCAAGAGATAAAGACTATGGCGCAAAAAATGATCGATGATCAGAAAAAAGAGATCCCTGAATTGAAATCCATGCGCGATGATATTCAGCCTTCCGCGCCTGAAGCTGTTAACATGGAGATGCCAGGCATGATGTCCATGGATATGAAAGCATTAGACGCAAAATCTGGATCCGCCTTCGACCATGCCTTTCTTGATATGACGATCAAGCATCACCAAGGTGCGGTTGACATGTCAAAAAATGCGCTGAAATCGGCTCAAAATAAGTCTGTAAAAGATAAAGCTCAAGTGATCATCGATATGCAAGGCAAAGAGATCGCTAAAATGAAAGACATGCGTGAAGCGATGAAGTAAGATATGTTTTCATGAAAAATCATATGAACGGCAAGCACAGCAATAAGCATTATGCCCATTTGTTAATCATGGCGGTGCTGTCGTTCATATCCATGTATATTCTTATGTACGCCATGGTCGATAGGCTGGAAAATGTCTATCCCAACTTCAATCAGTTTTATATGGCGGGCCTTATGGCTGCGCCCATGGTTGTCATTGAGCTTATTGTCATGCGCTCCATGTACGAAAATAAAAAACTGAATACAATTATCGTCGGCGTCAGTGTGATTGTTGCAATAACTTTCTTCATGTTTATCCGGCAACAGGCGGGCGTCTCCGACCAACAATTCCTAAAATCAATGATCCCGCATCATGCAGCAGCAATCCTTATATGTGAACAGGCTCCTTTGCAAAACACTGGAATCAGTGAGTTGTGTAAGGGCATTGTCTCGAACCAACAGGCAGAAATTGATCAAATGAAGGCGTTGCTGACAAAGCTAGAAGATTAAAGTGCAAAAACTCACTGATAAGCATTAAGCACGGGATCACATATCAGATGGCTTTCTAACGACATCGAGAAATCTGCTGCCTGACTAAGGCGTAATCTTGTAATGCGAGGGGAAAAATTGCCCCTGCAGGCGCAGCCTCAACCTCTTCCGCCAACTTCTTCTGAAATTCCCGATCATATTTCCGGATCGGCGGGCAAACGCAGGCCGGATCAGAATTTGCCGTCGCGCAGGCGGTCAACAAGCTCACCGCGATTACGGGGAGCATCCAGCGTCGCACGAAGTTGGGCATCTTTTACCTCCAATGATTTTTTGAGTTGATCCACACGCTCGGCGTTGCGGCCAGCCTGCCGCGCGCCGAACAGTACCGCGGCAACCGACAACGCCGCCACGCCCCAACCGATAAGGCGTAGCGCGTTGCCGGAAAGCCAGGCTTTGATGACCGCCCACATCAGCGCAGACCTTTGCGACGATCATCGATCCGCGCCCAAAGCATGACGCCGATGCCGATCAAAGTGATGACCAGCAATAGCCATTTTGCGGTTTCCAGATACGGAACAAGTCCCACCAGCGCGTCGCGTGCGGGATCAAGGGTTTGTTGGACGGCTTCGGCCACGCCCAGGCCTGCCGTGGCGGCCGTCGCGGCCTGACCGCCCTTGACGGTGCGGGTAGCCTGCAAGCTGGGTTTCTCCGGCTCGACGCCCGCCAACACCAGACCTTTGGTAAGTTGTGTATCGGTGTAGGGTTGCTGGCCGTTCTCATGCCGAATGATTGCCTTGGCCAGCGGCAAGAGATGTTCAAAACGGTGCATATCAAGAATCTGATCGGCATCCAGACCCGTATTTGCCGCCACCGCCCGAACATAGGCATTGGTGTTATTCTCCACCGGCGGCGCCCAGCGCGATATAATTTGACGGATGGAACGCAAGCCATGCTTGTCTTGATAGGCGATCAGCGTCCGCGCCAGCGCGCGAATGCCGTAAATAGGATCCTTGAAAGTAAAAAATTCCACATCGCCTTGGCGTTCGGCCAATCCCTGCCATGGGTCGCCATTGCGCCGGATATTGCCGGGGTTATGATTGCGGATACCGCGTGGCAACGGGCGGTTTTCGTTTTTTACTGTCATGGTCTTCTCCTTTTCAGCGGTTGAAAAACGGTTTGATGAGCTGCTCAAGCACCACGCCCGCGATGGCGCCCAGCGCCAACACCACCGCAAAGCCGCCTTTCCAGCGGTTAGCCATACGGTCGAGGTCGCTTAGTTTCGTCTCCATGCTTTCGACGTTCGTTTTTAGATCGGTGATTGCCGTCGTCAGCATCTGGACTTGGGCTTCCAGCCTGCCGATGGCGCGGAAATATTCAGGTTCGGTCATGGGCATGTTCTCCTCTTCCCGCCCGTTGTGAGCAGGTTGTTCATTCTGGTTTTTCATGGAGCCTCCGTTTATCCGGCGACGACGATCAGCATGCCGCCCTGGCTTCCGCTGGCGGGTGGTGTGCCATTGCGGCGAATAACTTCAACGGCCATTTGCGTAACGCGCATATTCATGGCCGACGGCCTTCGCACAACTTCAATCGGTGCCTGCGTTACAAGCACGTTCGGTTGTGTCGGGCGTCTTACGCTCTCCAGCGCCAATTGGCTTAAGCGTGCCGTGGGATTGTTCACCAGCGTGAAGCTATTGGAGAAATCGATATAACCAATGTTGCTCGCAGGATTTCCACCGCTCGTAAGGTCGGAACCGTTCCCTCCATGCCAAAGCGTGCCGGTGCGACTGCTGCTGAGTGTGTTGCGCGCGCGGTAGCCTATTTCAAAGACTATCCGGTCACCTGCGAGTGCTGCGACAGACGAGACGGATTGCGCCGCCGAAAGCGCTTTGCCCGCTGCTGTCGTACCCCATTCGTTTGTATTTGGGTCGGCATAGTTAGCGAGAAGCGTGCCGCGTAAATTATCGGAATCTCCCTGGGTAACAAAAGCATGGATATAAAAAGCCATATCCGCATCGGTGCTGGATTCCTGGACACCCAGCATCACATTCAACGTGCCGCCGAACATATGATCAGCAGAAAGTGGTGATGAAACCGCGCGGATCAGCAAGTTATCGTAATCGGCTGCTGAAGAAGTCTCAGCTGAAGCGATTGAGATCGGGCTTCCCAGCCCCGCTAGATCTTGGGCCGTGTGCAAACCTCGCACCACATAATCGGCAGTTTTATCCCAGGCACCACGAATGGTGGCGGGCGTATAGCCGCTGCCAGATTTGGAGATATAAAGCTTTGTCATTATGCCTGAACCTTATATCCAAATTCAGCGCCGTTAATTTGCGCTTCCGTCCATGCAGCGGATGTGTTGGGGTTTTGCTCCCAGATATGCCTGAAAAAACGGTAATCTGTGCCAGGAGCAAGATCGCTGCCTTCATAATCGGTCGAAGCGAGACGTGTGAGCGCGCGCAGTGTTCGGGAACCAGCATCATCCTTGCGCGCGCCGAGAGACACCTGGACGCCGAAAATCGTCCCTGCGATGCTGGGGAGATTGGCGCAATCAAAGCTATCTTTATGGCCTACCGTATTGCTGTAGTTATAACCGCTATCGGCATCAATCAGCGTATCGTCGACATTTTCCCAGTTTGTGGCACCGCCTTGGCGACTGAAATCGGCATAATTGCCAGCGCCGTTCGGACGCACGGTGTCGATGCGCACATCTCCCAAGTAAGTGTTATTGGTTGAACCCACCCCATCGCAAATATACAAATCGTCATAAGCTACATGTACATCACGTCCGTAAAGAATAATGCGGTTGGCCAAGGTATTTGTGCTTGATTGCTGGGTGTCGCCCGTGAAAGACACCCAGACCTGTTCGTTAACACGAACCTCGAATACGCCACCGGAATTGGCGATACTTAACCGGACTTCTATGTAGTTCCAGCTTCCATTAGGGATAGAGTTGCTGCTTGAGGCGATCAGCGTCGTGCCGCGATAGAGCTGAAAAATCCCCGCCGACGTTAAATTCACATAGCATTGCGTATTGCCATCGCTATCGTAAAAGCGAATGAGATCACTGGTTTCGTTACCAAAAAGATACATGGCAAAACCGACATACCAGGTGCTTTGGTTGTCAAACGTAATCGATACCCAATCCTGATCGTTCCGAATGCGAAGGGCGGTAGAATCCGCGCGACGTCCCGCATTTGATCCGATCGGTGTCGACGTTGTCGCCTGATTATAACTATTCCATTTCTGGGTTAAATCAGCAGGGATAGTGTAGTGTTCAAAACCATCAATGAAACGTAATGCCATGTGTTTTCTCCTTAAAGTCGAATGCCCGCCAGCGCGAAGCCAACATCGGCCAACGTGCTGTCTGCTGGGCTAGGTGCGATGATGGTTAGCACGTCACCCGCCGCAAAATCGGTCGCGGTGGCTGCCGTGAAGGTTGGTGTGCTGACACCCGCCGCGAATTGCATCGTGGCGAATTGTGTACCGTTTTTACGGATCGAAAAGGTCGCGGTCGCGCCGGATGCTGTCCCGGCAACACCGCGGCTGTTCGCCATACCAGCGGGAAAACGCACCGCGCGCGGCAAAGGATAGCGCAACACGATTGAGCCGCCAGTTAACACGCCTGCCAAAGTGCCGCCAATATCGTAAGGGATACTGACCCCAGCACTGGTTTCCGCTACGATTTGAAAGGTCGTGCCATCGCAATAAAGGAGCTTCCGATCACCGACCGCAAAGGAAATGGCCGTGCCGGATGGTGTTTTCACCGAAAGCGTGAAACCGCCCGTCGTATTGTTTTCCACCATCAGCAGCTTAGCCTTGGCGGGAATAGTGATCGTCCGGCCCGCCGTCAGCGTGCCAGTGAATTTCATCGACAGCGTGCCGAGCATTTGCGCATCGGTGAGCGTGGTATCCACGTCGAGAATGGCAATGCTGGTAAGCTGGCATAGCGCCTTATCCAGCGCGTCGAAGGCGGCGTTGGCCGTGACTTCCTTCTGCGCCTGGTTCGCGGCGATATATTCAATCGCAAGATTAGGTGTTGGCATGTTTCGTCCTCAAATGGTGGCAAGTTTCACTTGGCCGCGCCCGATCACGGCATTGATCTGGTACACGGCAATGTTGATCGCGCTCTGGGCCGAGCCGAAATCGACAACCTGATCAGCGGCGCTGTAGGCAGCGGTCGGCGTGGTAGCCGTGATCGTCCGCTTGACGGTGCTGCCGGATAGAATGTCGATCTCGTACTTTTCGGCGTCTTCGAAGAGCGGCACGTCGGTGCCGTCCAGCCATTCGCCATACCAGCGTGTGCGGCGTTTCCAGTTAACAATCAGATTGCCGCTACCGTCGCGCACGCCTTTGACTTGAACAGGCGCGAAGCAGCGCAGGCTATTTCCTTTGAATACGAAGGGATTTGACGGCGCATCGTCCCAATTACCACCGTCCGGAATACCTTTGTAGTAAGCTATTTTATTGATTTCGGTCGCAGGCAGAGGCGCGCGATAAACACCGTCGTCTGACAAGAGAACGAAGCGTTCGCCCATCGTGTGCGTTCCCGTGGCCCATTCCGTGCCGCGCCGACCGCGCAGCAGGCCGGACAACTCATAAAGGCCGCTGGCCAGTACGTTGGCATTGCGCCATTGAATGATTTCGTCGCCCAGCAGCGCCACGTTCGTCCAATTGAGAACCTCTAGGGCGGTCTTGCTGTCGAGCGTGCCTTGCGTCAGGGCGATTTGAACCTTGTTCGTTTCATCCCACGTCCACGGATTTGCAGTGTTGGTAAGCACGGTGGCCGACCAGCCGAAGGTGGGGCCGTCATTGCCCGTGCCAAGAACCTCCCAGGCCAATTCATCCGGAGAGCGATACATCGATGCGCCCGTGACGGTATTGTCGCGGAAGCCGAAGGCGTAATAGATGCCCAGATTATTGTCCTCATAACGCAGCATGGGCATATCCAGGATCAGCAGCGGGGTCGGCCCCGTGTTGCTGATTGGCGTGGCGGGCAAACCACCACCGGAGCCTGTCGAATTCGAGATATAAACAATCTCATCTTCGGCCACGGCTTCGCATGACACCACATTGTTGCCGCCGAAATCCACTTTGTTCAAACGCAGCTTCAGCGAAAAATCATCGACGGTGACGGTCAGAACGTCAGCGGGATCCAAGCGCAGCCATTTCGGCGGCAGGCTAAATTTATACTGGTTGCGCTCGACCCAGGCATTGTAGAGTGTACGCTCGGCGATTTGCTTTGCTTCATCCGGCGTCAGAGAAATCGAAATTTCCCTAGTCTGCTTTTCGCGTGTGATGATGGCATCCGTGATACGGGAAGCGTGCTGGGTATTCGGCTGGTGATCGCGTGTCGGATCGACATGCACGATATCGAGGCGCTGCGGTAATTCCACATCCTGAACTCTGCTTTCCGAAAGACGGATTTGTTCGTCCTGGCCGCTATCGCTGGCCCCTAAATCGTCTTTTGCAATCGTGGCGGCAGATGCACTGCCGCGCGGAACAAAGCGCAAGATTCCATCCGTCTCCACAGCATCGACAAAATACGACCCCATCAACGGTTCCAAAGCCTCGCGCGCGGCCATGCGGCGGCTAACCACATACCCGCGCAGGGATTGGCTTACGGCGCTTGAAATGACGCTCGTGGAGGCCATGCCAGCCTTTTGGCAGATGTCCTTAAGAACATTCGACAAAGGCACGGCATCATTGCCGTAACGCTCCAGCGGATATTTGAACATGCCATCGTAGGTCATGATGATGGCGGAGTGTGTGAACTTTTCGTATGTGCCGCCGAGATGAGCCGGATAGGTGGTTGCCAGATCAAGCAAATCGATCCGGCGCTCGATTTTCATCGTGACGAGGTTGACCAGCGTCACATCGTAATCGGCGACAGCCCAATATTTCCCGTTGAGCGGATAATTGTAATCAGACTGGATGCCCCAGCCAGCGGGGATGGCCACATCATCACAATGATCTGCATACCCGCTCTCCGGATGCCATTTAATTAGACGCTCACCAAGTCCAAGTGTGAAATAAATATGCCCTGTAAAATCATCCCACCATACAGTGCGTGGCAGTTCGCCGTTCGTCCAAGCCGTGCTGCTCCATTCGGTCAGTTCACCCGTACCAAGGCCATTAGGAACAAAACGACGAACATAATTTCCTGTAACTTGCCAGTACCGACCATATGGATCATCACACATGGGGCCACCAAACATCACAGAAGGAAAATAATTTGAGATGTCAGCTATCTCTACCAAGTCGGTGTTGTAAACTTTGCGAGATGTGTAACAAAAAAGTTTATCCCGCCGAACACAGCCATTAATGGTGTAATCCACTTTAGGACTCGATAGCTTTACGATCCCCAAAGTCTCTGGATGTCGTTTTACCAGCCGCATGTAGATGCTGGAAATATCAGTCGCGTGGTAATAATAGCCTTGACTGTCTATTCCGCAAAAATCACCAAATACATCATTGGCACCTGGAAAAGCGGTTGACCAATTCGGATCTTCTAAACCACGCTCCAACACGAAACGGTTGTTGACGCAATCATATTTCCAAACATGGTCTGCGCCCGTGCCAATCATCATGCCGCGTGCTTGATCAAGAATGCCGCCTTCCTTGGTCATCGTCGTAGCGGGCGGAAAAACGAAGATGTCGCCCTGCATATCGCCGTCCGCGACAACCTCAGCGCTGATATTCGGAATGCGGTTGGCAAAATCCTTTAACTGCAAATCATCGAAAACCAGATAGCATAGCCCCCGAAAGGCAGGCACGTTTCCAGCGCCGAGATGCATTTCCATCGTGGAATCTGGCTCTTCATCTTCACCGCCACGGTGGATACGCACGACACCAGGATATTTTTCCGTTGATCGCGTGTTGCTGGCACTAGCATCGTAGATAACCTTCGTGTCCGCCCAGATCCGGCGCACGGTCGCCACAGGGCCGAGGCAAAGACCGACCGCAAAGGACACGGAATAGCTATAGGTGGTCTGCGACGATTTCTTACCGCCGCCTTTACCGCCGCTGCTTTTCTTGACGGTGCGGGTTTCCTTGAGCGGCGTCGACCAGATGACGTTGCCGGAAATCCGCATGGTGCCGTACACAAGCGGGATCGGCGCACCGTAGGTTGAGGTTTGCACCGACAAATCGTCGATGCGCGGGCCTTCGATATTCTGGCCTTTGCTACCGCCGAACAAAAGATTGCCCAGCAAGACGCCGCCCAGCCAGCCTGCGGACGCACCGATCCCGATGGCGGAACCGAGCGCGGATCCGACCACACCTAAAGCAAGAACAGCCATTACATACCTTTGAAATACGGGAAGCGATAAGCCGCCGAGATGCGTTGCTGCCAGCGTTCGTCAAGCCCATGCTCGACGACTTTGCCGACACCGGAATAGCTATGGATGATCCCGTGATCGGTGATTAAAGCGACGTGCTGCGGCTCACGGCCCCAGGCCATGAAATAGAAATCGGCGATCTGCGCTTCCTCCACCGGAATGGGGATGAACCAGCGGCTCAAGGCTTCGCGCATGCGGCGGCTATCGGGCATCATTGAATAATTGGCGTATGACAGCGCCTCCGGCGAATTCGGATCGTAATCCATCAGATTGTGCTGCATGCCGATGGCTTTGATCAGGCCGATGCAATCGCAGGCCACGCCTTTGAGCGCGCCTTGGTGTTTGAAAGGCGTGTTGATCCATTCGCGCGCTTCGCGCACGATGTCCATGCGGGTGAGTTTATTTGCCATCGGGATAAGCCAGAACCTGATCGTTGCCAGGGACGTTCGGTTCGCCCCTGAAGTTTTTGACGTTGTTGTACCTGTCTTTACAGGTCGAGAATTTCTTGTCGCAGCCTGGGCGCAGACTGTAATTGTCGCCGACCGCCACGATGCTGGGCATGGGCAAGAACAGCGTGAACGCACCGCCGCTGGCGAAGGCTTTCACTTCCATCTTGCGGCCCACGTTCGCGCCGCTTGTCCATGTCAGCAAACCGCCGTTCCAGTAATTTACGGCCTCGGCGCGCGACGTATCGGTGAAGCTGCGCCTGTCGGTGACGGCGGTGATCGCTCCGGTCACGGTGAGCGCGGCCAGATTCACTTTGCAGCGGGTATCGCCCAGATCGGCACGGCAATCCGGCGTGTAAAGCTCAACGATTTGCTGTGAAAGCGCCTGCGATAAGCCACGCAATTCAGCGCGGAATACCGTGTCCTTCAACTCGACTTCACCGATGGTGCCGCGCTTCAGGATGATTTTGCCATTGGCGATGTTGGCCCAATTGACGAGGAAAATCTCAATCGTTGCACCATCCCAAACACCAGCGCGCAAATCGGCGGCACTCAAGGTTTCGCTATCAATGGCGCTTTCAATGTCCAGGTTATCGACCGCCAGGTTAGCGATGGTGTGGATGGCCGAGCGCGTATAGCCGGAGCGCGCCTGGTAAACCAAGCTATCCACGGTCAAATTTTTATCGAAGTCGGTGAAGCCGAATATCGACCCATCGCGGCGCGTGACCTTCCAGCAAGTGGCAAGACTTGTTGTCTCGCCAGCAATGTGGGTGATGAGTTGTGAAGAAGCTGTTTTCATACGCGGATTTCCACAATCGGGATGCCCGACCATTGGTGAAGGTTAACTTGTTCAATGGTGACGGCCATGCGATCGGTGTCGAATCGTACAGGCACGTCGAACTCATAATCAGCCGAAACAGCCACGCCATTTCCCGGCGCGGTCGAAAAAGTAATAACGCCGGTGGTGGTGTTCACCGACCAGCCAGACATTTGCTGCACGCCTGCAAGATAAACTTTGACCGTGCCGGCCACGGGCTTGGTGATCGTTCGTACATCCGTTGCACCGCCCGACGAATAGGTGCGGATCAGCTGGAATGTCGTAATTGTACCATTGCCCGTACCCACCGCCTGACCCGTCGCCTTGTAATCCGTCCAGTCTTTGAACCGGAATCCGTGCGCACGGCCTTTACGCGCGCGGAAGAAAGCGACCAGCGCATCAAGCTGCGTTTGCTTTTTAAGACCGGAGGCCACGTCCCAGCGCCCACGCGCGGATGACCAGTTGATATTGCGCTGCTCATAGCCGGAGGCCGTGGCAACGACGGACGTGGCGAATTCAGGCCCGCCCGTCGCGCCATAGGCAATATCGTTCGGAAATTGTACTTCGTGGAAAGCCATTACAGATTCCTTTTCGCACGCTGAATGCCGCGCGCCGCTTCAGCCGTGATTTGCGATTGGCTCATGCGGAAACTGCTGGCATCCGGTGTGGTGATGTTCATGACCACGTTGACAGGCGATCCCATGCGGGTGCCGTCCTTCGGCAACACGACTTCACCGCGCTCCAAAATGGCGGGAATTTCCCCAGGCTTTAGGCCCGCAACACCGCCCGTGTGATAGCGCGGTGCGTTGGCAAATACATACGCAGGCATACGGCGCTGCGGCGCGGATCCACCAACTTCGCCACCTTCGTGGAAGATGCTGCTGAAAATACTGTCCAGGAAACCGCCGCCACCCATGCTGCTGCCCAGCATGTTAAAGAGCGGCCCTGTGATCGACTTTTGCACGGCCATGCGCGTAATGTCGGCCACGATGGAATTCGCAAGGTCACCCAGGCTTTGCAGGCTTTTGCCACCAGAGGTGACGAAATCCACAATCGCATCCTCGGTTGCCTTCATGCCTTCGGTGAAGGCTTTCTCAACCGCCGACGCCGCATCCTCGGCTTGTTCACGATAATTGCGGAAGGCCCGCAATGCTCCGGCTTCAGCATCCTTGCGCGCGTCGAGCTGCTGCTTTTCAGCATTGGCAACGGCGCGGTTATAGGTTTCCTGGCTGATCGCGCCAGCATCGAGCATGTTTTTAAGACGCTCTAATTCTGCCGTGTAGGATTCCGTCGCCGTGCGCGTGGCGTTGGTGACCTGTTCGCCTTCCTGTT
>JBFXCK010000005.1:0-111059 GCA_050182275.1 Dongiaceae bacterium
CGGAAAATGGCGGCAAATACCCGCCCGCACCCCCCATGCCGCAATGGATGGTGGAGCGCAGACTAGCTGAAGAGGGCTATATCGAAGTGCAAGCGGAAGACCCGCAATCGCAGTTGCCGGCGACGGTTTAATTAACCTTTGCGAATAAAACCGCCGCACAGCGCCAGATTGACAAAAAGCTAAAAACCTATAATTTAGGCTATTATAAAAATAAGGGAAATAAATGGGTACGAAAATAAAATGCGATCTGGAAAATCCAGATTCTTATTTGCCGCTGATTGAGGCCAGCTTGGCGGGCGATAGCGCCGCGCAAGAGGTATTATTCAATGAAATGGAGAGATTTTTTCATGCCGTCTTTAGACAAAATATTTTAGACTTTGAAGACCGGCGGGATTTTATTCAAGATTTGTTTCTTGAGCTTCATCAAAGCGGTTTAAAAGCATATAATCCAAAAAAGGGTAGGTTTATAGCTTTTTTGATGCTGCTTTCTAAAAGGCGGCTTATTGACAAATACCGGCGGCAGAAGAACAAAAAAATGAAGGCATTGCCTGATTGTGATATTGCTGGCGCTTCTTCGCCATTTCAGGAAAGCGAAGAAAGTCTGCAGGCAAAATTGACAATGCTTTTAGAAAAATTTGTCACCAAGGATTTCAATTGGCTGAGAGCCTATATAGAATTAGTGCAGCAAGCGCCATTCATAAAGGGAGAGCTTTTTAGCCGGGCTTCGAGGGTTTTGGGAGTTCCCCGCGGCAGCTTGGTTTGTGCAGTTTTCCGCTCCCGCCGAGCATTGAGCGAGTCAGGCATTTCCCCCAGGACATTTTGGGATTTCAAAACACCGCCTGTGCCGCAAACCAGGGGCCTTCTTGGACGGCGCCGGCTGGAAGAAATCATTGTAAAAACGCAAGAACACTAAAAACTCAATGTCGATCAGTAAGCAGCCTAAATCTCCTCAGCAACACGGCTTTCCGATCGTGCATCTTCAGGCCAACGGCCAAAGGCCGGTGATTTGGTGCCTACATTCTTTTCAACCCTCGCGCGGCGGGCCGCAGGAATTTTTGGCTTTCACCGTGAATGAGGCGGGGCAGCTCCGCGCCTTTCATGGGCTTTGCATTTACGGCTTTTGGGAACAGCTTCCCCTCTTAAGCAAGGCGGTGATGTCCCATATCCGCCTTGCCCGCCCGGCGACGCGTCCGGAAACGGTTTTGGTCAGCCCCTGGCCGGCGGTGGATGAAATCCCGGTTGCGGCGCTGTATTTATGGCTGGGGCAACTTCCCGGTAAGAAATCAAAAAAAGCCCACGCCTATTTCGGCAATTTAATTCATATGGGCAAGGAAGGCCGCGCCAATTGGCTGCGCGCTTACTTGTTACGTGAAAATAAGCCAAAGCCGCTTTTTCCCAAGCATATCGCCCGGCAAATTTTTAAAGACCGTTATCGCGGCAATTAATTATTTATTGAAAGCAATTTGGGCGGGCCGGCGCTGGGCAGCCAAAGCGGCATAGGCTGCTTGGCGCTCTTGATCGGCTTGGCGGCGCGCGGTTTGCCAGTTTTTCAAAACCCGCTGGCGGTAAGGTTCGTTATATTCCTTGGCCGAAGAATGATAATAGGCGATCGCCTTGGTCCAGGCTTTATGGTTTTGCAGCAAAGTTTTCAAAAATTTCGCGGCATAGGCGGCATTGGCATTTGGATCAAAAGCTTGCTCAAGCGAGACGAACGCATCCGGATGATGGCGCAGATTAATTTGCATGCAGCCGACATCGATCGAGCGCATGCCGCCCTTCATTAATTTTTGGGTAAAGGCGATCGCATCGGCTTTGCTGTTAAACACGTAATCCTTGCCTTCGGCATTGATCGACCAGGGCCAGGCGATCATGGTTTTTTTATCGGCCGATAAACGCCCCGATTCGGTCAGCGCCACCGCGCTTAAAATTTGCACCGGAAAATTATTAAGACGTTCAATTTTGGCGATCGCGGCTTGGCAAAGTTTTTCATCGGCCGTATTGGCTAGGGCCTGGCTGGTCCAGGCAAAAAGCAGGCCTGCCAGAAGCAGGCCCGCTAGATAAAAACCTTGATTGAATGATAGCGTTTTAGTCATCATTCCACTCCCCGTTAATAATCAAGCAAGTTTCGTGCCAAATATTGGTTCTCCTTTATTGTCACCCCGAACTTGATT
The DNA here is from genome assembly GCA_050182275.1 of Dongiaceae bacterium. Lineage (GTDB taxonomy): Bacteria > Pseudomonadota > Alphaproteobacteria > SHNJ01 > SHNJ01 > JBFXCK01. The sequence goes on from JBFXCK010000005.1 coordinate 2,172, forward strand.
CGGGGTCGTTAAGAGATGCCGAACCAAGTTCGGCATGACGGCTAAAGGCGGTAATGGTTAACAGGGCGTGACATATTTAACCCATTATTAATATTTTATTGCGCTGCGAGATGTAGTATTTGACATATAGTTTTTAAAAGTGCAGGATAAAGCAACATAAAAACAGGTACGAGTTGAACAGCATGTTAATGCAACGCTCCCAAGTTAAACCCTCCGCGCCGCCCTTGCGCCCGCGTCCGGCTTTCCTTGATTTGCCGCCGCTTGCCAATAAGATCGTTTGGCAGGAATATGGCGGTAATTTTTACTGCTACCGGCTTTGGGAAAATCTCGAGCGCCGGGGGTGGGATAATGCCCAAGGCTATGAAAAAACCGCCCTTTTGCTGGAGTTTTTAGCAGGCGAGTTGGGCGTTAAAATCCGTGTTAATGCTGACTCCATCGCCAGTTTAAGATTTGGCATCTGGCCGGTCAGGAAGGAACTTAAATCTGTTTTAGATTTCGTTATGGCTGCTCCCATCGGCCTTTCGGTGGCACAAACCATGCGCTGGGTGATTTCCAATCATATTTCTGGAAGCCCCTTGGCCCAGGAATATCAGCGCCCGGTAAAGCGCCCCTATATCCATAAACCGGGCCGCGCCGCCTCTTTGGCGGCGCAAGCCGGAGCCGCGCCGGAAGAATTAACCAAGCCCAGGGCTTTGCCCAAAAAGCCGTGCTCTACTTTCCATCCTGCCGATCCGGTGGTGATCAAAGCGGCAAAAGACCGCGCCCACTCGCGCGCCGCTTAAATTTTCTTAACAAAAAACTAAGAAAAAGCCCAAGAAAGCAGGGCTTCTTAACCTTTGCCGGGCGATCGGTAAAATTGTTTCTATTTCTGCGGTTGATCTAAAGCCAGCGCTACGATTTGTTAAACATTTCGCCCTTATCCTAAAGGAGAGGGATGAATCCGCGCCAAGCGTGATAACATCTCCATCAATGAACAGGGATTTAAAAGGATAGGAATCAAGATGGCCAGTATTTTAATCGCTGAAGACGACATGCCGATGCGGGCGGTTATGACCCGCTTGCTGGAAAATGCCGGCCATAAAGTGCGCTCAGTCAGCGACGGCATGGAAGCAATCGCAGCGATGAAATCGCGGCATTGCGATTTATTATTAACCGACATCGTTATGCCCGGCCTGGATGGCATGCAATTGGCCAAGGCCGCCTGGGAAGTAAACCCGGATGTGAAAGTGATGTTCGTAACCGGCTTCGCCAGCGTAGCAAAACAAGACCGCGATTACCCCAAAGACAAGGTTTTATTATTATCCAAGCCGTTCAATTTGCACGAGCTGGTTTCCAAGGTAGCCTCGATCGTCGATCAGGCGGCAGGGCCGCAAGTGGAAGAGCCAGCCGCGGAAGCGAAGCCCAAACGCCATAAAAAATAAGCTTAAGGCAGGTTCGGATTTAAAATTATCTTCATCAGAAAAGCCTTCAACCAAGGAGCCCCAAAGGCTCCTTTTTCTTCGCCCTTATTAACCTTTACCCCGCTTGACGGCGGAATTTGCTGGGTCTAATCTTAAGCCACATAATAATTCTAATTGGAGGGTTTTTTCATGAGTTCTGATAACACATCAGCTTCTAAGCCCGTTTTAACAATGACGGAATATGACAGGTTTCGAAAAGCCGCCTATAATGGCGATGTTGGCGAAGTACAACGAATCCTTGGCCCAGTTCCAACCGACCGCGCCGCTTTGGCGCCATATCAAAACCGCGCCGCTTCCTTTGTGAATGACTGGGGCGGTTATGCCGGCTTCGGCCCTAGCGACCGCACCGTGTTGATGGAGCTTTGCCATTGCGGTTTAAGCCCGCGCAAGGGCCTTAAGCCAGGCTTTGGTTCTTGGGAAGATCAGGCCCGGGTTATTGAAGTGATGGTAAAGGCAGTAAGGCCGGAACATTTGAACGTAGAAAACCCCAACGGTAAAACCGCGCTGGATTTTGCTAAATGGGCGGAATGGGCAGGTGCCTACGAAGAGGAAAAAGAAGGTAAAGTCGTGTGGAAGTACCAAGGACCGCAGGTAGACGCAGGAAAAAAAGGTCATATTGACAGGGTAATAAGCTTGTTGAGTTCAAGAGGCGCTGTTAATGGTTCAAAAGCGGCGGCCGAGAATGCTGCTGCTTCCCAAGCCCCGTCTAAACCCGCCGTTCAAAATGGCACGCATGTGAATGGCTCAACCATTGCCAGGCTGGGCAGCAAAGCCGCGGGGCGATAGAACGCATATTTCTAAACACATACCGCTTCTTATACGCGCTCACCATCTTTTATGTTTGCTCACCTATGCGGGCAAGGGGTATACCCCGGAATTTATCGCCAATCTTGATGAGATTGTGGCCCGTATCAATGCCGGGCAGGAGGAAATAAAACTAATTGAAGGCCCCGATATAATTTGCGGGCCGATGCGCTCTTGCCAGGATCACCCCCAATTTCATTGCGATTTGCCGCGTATTCAAGCGCGCGATGAAAGGGCGCTGGCCGCAATCAATATGCTGCGCCAGAAATTAAATCAGCCGCCGCTTCGCCTCAATGACCATTTAATAATAGACGCCTTTTGGCTTGCCCAAATGCGCGCCGCTTTTAAGGCCAAGGATTTGCGGGCCGCTTGCGAGGGATGCGAATGGTATGACACCTGCACCGAAATAGCAGAGGAAGATTTCAAGCCCGCCCGCCTTGGGCAAAAATAGGTCTAAAACAACCTCTTTCACCACCCAAAAGCCTGTGCTATAAGCGCCGTCTATATCTGAACGATGGTAAACGGGTATATAGCTCAGCGCCGAAGGCCGTAAAGGCCGTCTTACTTTAAACTACCGCTGAGTTGTATAGCTGAATGACGATGGTAAATGGGTGTATAGCTCAGCGGTAGAGCACTACCTTGACATGGTAGGGGTCACAGGTTCGATCCCTGTTACACCCACCATTAGATTTTCTTCATTCGCGCAGCGAATTTAGAAAATCTTATGTCCGCCATAGCCTTGGCGAAGGCGGACTGCTTCCTATAAGTCAGGCGCAGCGCAGCTACATAAAATAAAAATGGCAGCCTATGGGATAAAATTCTCCCCTCCTTGACGGATCCCTGCATCAAGGGCATGATTGAATAATTATATTCTCAATCTCGAAATTCCCAACAGGAAGCCGCGAGATGAAAGCTTAACCTTTTGCAATTAAAGGAGCTTTTATCATGAGACTATTCCTGATCGCTTTGCTTGCCTTAACCGTTGCGGCCTGTGCGGCGCCCGGTTCTTCTTACGAAACCTACAGCAATCGCCTGGATAATTATTTGGGCGAACATACCGACCGGCTGGTCGAAGATTGGGGCCCGCCCGACAGCCTGTATCAAAAGGCCGACGGCACATATATGGTCACTTACAAAAAGCTGAACCTTTATGATTATCCCGATTTAGGGATAGGGCGCGCCATGTATAATACGCGCGGCGATTTCATCGGTTATTCAGCGCCGATGAGATATAGCGACCGGGTGGAATTGCGCCAATGCACCACCACCTTTATCGCCAACCGCCGGCGGATTATCACCGATTATAGTTTCTACGGCGATAATTGCACCGCAGCCTTAGCGCCACCGAATCAGCATTAGGCAGACTGGGCTTTCGAGGCCAGCGCCAGGATATTTTGAAATATCCTGGTGTCGGCTTCGGCTATAATTCTTTTGCCGTCTTTCAAAGTTAAAGCGAAGCGGATGAAATGCTTGTTGCGGGGGGAGCTTCTTCGGTAATCGCGCCGGTTCAAATGGCGCAATTTGGGCAAATCCCATTCTTGATCGCGCATCTTTCCTTCCGCGGCGCTTAAATTTTCGATGCTGGCGGCATTTTGCGCCAGGTCGATTTCATGCGCGTCATATTGCGCGAACAAGCCCCATTTTTTGCCTTTGAATGTTTTAAAATGCAGCACGGCTTTATTTTCCAGGCCGACATTCAAATAATAGGCGGTTTGCGGCTCGATATCGCCTTCAAGAATATATATCGCGCGGTTGGCGTTCATGGGATGAATCTAGCGGGGAAGGGCGCGTTTAGCGAGGCCTATTCAGCGCGTCCCGCAGCTACGGCCAGGCGCTGATGTGTGGCCGCATCAAGCAGCAATTTGCGGCTCAATATTTTCTTGGCCTGTTCGCGGGGGATCGGGGCAATGGGCTGATGGCGGCGAACCTGCTCGGCCAGTTTGAGATTGCGCGCCGCATTTTGCAAAATACTCGCCTTATCCTGCTCCCGCACCCGCCAGGCCAGCTCCTGTTCATGCTGACGCTTGGATTTTTTAGCGGCTTTGGAGATCGCCGCATTTTTATCGCGGGTGAATTTTCCGGCTTCGCGCGCCCGGGCGAAGGTTTGTTGGTTGCTCGCCAATTCCTCGGCTTTGCGGAAGGTTTTTGGCGGCAGCGCTTTACTAGGCAGCCGCGGCGGCGGCGCTTTAAGCAAGCTTTTCCCCATGCTTTGCAGGAAGCGCAGCCCCGCCTTTATTTGGGGGCGCAAAATAGGTGAAGAGAGTCGAGGCAAAGGCGCTGAAAAGCTGGGCCAACGCCAGCCGGCCCGCTTGCGGTCGATCAGCGGCTGGCGGCGGCTTTCCAGGCTTTTGCGGCTAATGAGGTCAATCATCCCTTGCCCTTAATTTTATTATTTCTTCTTTCATTATAACAAAATAGGTTAATAATTTCTATCTAAAGGAAAAAATGTTTTTCCATCCCGGCATTGAAAAGCATAAAAACCTGTGCTAGACTGAAAAAATGATCAAGAAAACCGCTCTATCGCTGTTTCAGCGGGCACGACGACGTTGCAGCAAGGCTTTCGCCTTCGCGCGCGATGTTATCTCACCCATTCAAACAGAAAATAGAGAGTATTATGGTCACTTATCACCCATCCGGGTCAAAGCTAAAAATACAAGCCGCCGCTAAGCCGGCCGGTTTCCCTATTTCATTTTCCAATCGTTCCTCAGCCTGCGCGATCCGACGCGCTTAAACGCGCATCATATTTTTAAATCTGCATCGCGATGTTTTTATAATTACTTTGTTTAAATATGAAGGAATAGGAAAATGAATCAGGATATTAAAATCGTTAAAACCCCCTCCGGCCATGAATATGCGGCCAAGTTAAATCAAGTGCTTGGCATCGAAGGCGATCCCTTTAAGCCGGATCATGTTTTTGTGGCCTATCAAGGCGGTCAAGCGATCGCCATTGCCGGTCTTGGATGTGCGCCCAGCTATGCCCAGGTCAATGTACCGGCGCTGGTGATGCTGCCTTTGGCGGGGGCTTTAAAAAAGCCCGTGGCCAAGGCGCTGTTCGACCAAGCGGCGCGTGCCGCCCTAAAAACCCACCGCGCGCTTTATACGGTGGCGGATAAAGCAAATATTGCAACTCAGGGCATTTTAATGCAATTGGGCTTCGATCCGGCGCCGCTTGGCCATGTGCCGCAAGGAAGCTGGATGTATTACCACCCTCATTTGCCGGGCTATCTGGCGCGAGAAAAAAGAAAGGAGCTGTCTTTGCTGTCTTTACCGGCGCTGCTTAAGCAACGGGGCGGCTTGGCGCTGGCGCATTGAAAGCTATTTCCGTTTACTTAGAACAGCTTGACAATTTTTTGCACAGCTTTTTTTGGATATGAACCGCAGCGTTGAAAAGGACAGAATTTTGTGATAGGATTTACATCATGACCCCTCTTGCAAAAAAACTTACTCTTGCCTTAACTTTGGTTGGTGCTGCGCTGTGGATTAAGCGGCATAGCAGCAGCTATTCGCGGCTGCCTGCCCCCATGCGGCGTAAAATCCGTTATTTGCTGGAACTTGGCGCCTTGGCGTATTTGAAATATGCGCCCTATATTCACGAAGGCAAAAAGTTCTATCACAAAAAGCGCAAGCAATTAATCGCTTCGTAAGGCAAAAGTTTTCCTTCGCTTCTGTTTTTACAGCCCTTGATTTGGGGCGGATGGATTTTATCCGCTTGAACCGGGGCTTGTAAAAAGCGCTCCAAACCGCCTCTTCGCTAATTTTAGCGAAGAGGCAGGGAGTTTCCGTTCAGCTCACCACATAGGTGCGGCGGTATTGATTGGCGATCAATTGGTCCGCCGATAATTCACCGGCGCCGCGGGCAACGATAAAGCCCAACAGCAATATCCAGTAATTATATTCGGTGACATGGATATAGCTAAAGCTAACGATCAAAGTTAAAACAATCAGCGCCAAAGCGGTATAGCGGGCGGCAAAGCCAACAAACAAGAAAGCGCCCAATACCAGTTCGGCTATCACAAAAAAACCGCTTAGAAGGACGGCGGGAAAGCCATAGATCGGGTTGTCATTAGCATAAAAATAAAGCGTGCTTTCCCAATTATTGGCCTTTATCCAGCCCGACAGCAAGAAAATCGAGCCGATATAAAGCCGGGTAGCAAGTAATAATAAAGGTTCTAAGTAATTATCGATTTTGTAATGCAGGGTTTGGAATTTATTGAAAGTGTCGGGTGTCATAGACATCATGGCCGTTCTCCTTAAAAGGCGAATAATAAGGTTGAAAGGTCTAGCCTTTAAATCTTGACGCAATAAAAAGCCTGGCGCAAGGGGAAGAATTTAAAAAAGAACTTATGGCCTTAATAAAAGCTCTTGCAGCTGAGCAGTCTTGTTGCGCGGCGCCGCCAGAATATTGCGGAAAGATTTTTCATGCAATAAGCGCGCTTTGGGCAGGAAAGGAAGCAAGGCGATTCTGGCTTGGGCTTGGTTAGGCGCATTATCGATAGAGGAGCTGACATAATTTTCTTCTTCCCCAGCCAGCCAGCCGATCAGGTAAAACTGATAATTCAAATTTTCCAGGAAATAAAGCGGTTCTAAAATTTCCCCGGCGGGGCGGCCCAAATTCCAATTTTCCATCACGATAAAGGGCTTATGTTTTTGCAGCGTCTCTTGAGCGCCCCGCAAAACTTGCAGCTCGTGGCCTTCGACATCGATTTTGATGGCCTGGGGCGGCGCCAAATTCAGGCTGTCCAAGGTTTTGGCGGTAATGGCAAGCTTTCCTTTGGCGCTAATTTTCGCCTGGCCGCTATCCCAATTATGGGCGGCATCCATTGCAAGGGCGGCGGCCTGGTCGGAAAGCGCGAAATTATAGGCGGTGATTTTTTTCTCTAATCTCAAATCCTTGATCAGGCCGTTTAGGTCGCCGTAAACTTCCGGATTGGCTTCAAAACTGTGCACTTGGCCTGTGAAAGCCGGATCGGCGGCGATCGCGTGGCTGAAATAACCCCAATTAGCGCCGATGTCATAAAAATTTCCGCCTGCCGTCAAACACCGCAGCAGGCACAAAGTTTCGATTTCGTTTTTACCGGCATAACCGGGAAGATAATGAAACGCATAATTTAAGTTAAGCGCGCGGAAAGAGGCGGCACGGGACGAATAAAGCGTCAAGCGGCCACGGGAATTTTTTAAAAAAGGGCGCCCATAGCGGTGGATCATCATGGTCCAGCGGCGCACCAGCCATTTGCGCCGGCGTTCTTTTTTTACCCCGCCCAATTTTTTTAAATAGGAAAACGGCCAGGGAACATAGGTGAATTCATAGGGCGTAAAAGCGGCCAAGGGGCGGCTGATAATAAGGCTTTCATACGCCGCCGCCATTTGGTTTTCTAAAGGATAGGCCATGCTATTTCCGTACAAAATGCAAATTGGTGATCAGGCGCTGCCTTAATAAGTCACGGTTAATGACTTTAAACCCGGCCGCATCCAGCTTGGCGATAATGCTTTCAGTGGTGCGGGCCTCCCTTTCCGCGCATTCGATCATGATTTCTTTTAATGCCGGGCCGGCAAGCAGGATAGGGGCGCCATCTAAAATTTTTTCTTCAATTGAATCGACATCGATTTTCAAATAATGGGGTGCGGGCAGTTTTAATTCTTGCACAGCCGCATCCAAATTATAGGTTACAACCGGTTGACGGAAAGCCACTTTAATTTCCTGGCCCAAGGAATCTTTGGTTTGCCCCACCGCATGATGCACGCTGCCGGGCGATGTTTGCGCCATATACATTCTGGCGCATTCTTTCTTGGCGCCGATAGCGATGGGATAGGCCTCGATCTTGTCATCCAGCCGGTTCAATTCAATGTTGCGCATCAACAGCGCATAAGATTGCGCCGCCGGCTCGAACGCGATGGTGCGAAGGCCGCGTTTGCCCGCATATAGCGCGATCATGCCGACATGCGCGCCAATATCCCAAAACACGGCGTTAGGCGGGAAAGAATCGATCCAAGCTTTGGTGTCAATTTCATATAAATCATATTCGCGGGCGATCCACATGCTGTCGGCGCCGGTGGCGTACATCGCAAATGCGCCGTGCGGCGTGTCAAAGCGGTCGATGGTTAAGTGATGGTCGCGCAAATGCCGGTAAACCGATTCGCGGCGCCATTTTTTCAACGGCAAGGTCAAAGCGCGGTTAAGATGGGCGATGAATTGGGCGTAAGATTTGCTCATGTTTGTTCCAAACGGCTTTTCAGCCAATCAAGCTTTTCACGCGGCGCCCCCAGCACATTAATACAAAGCGGCGGATAAATAAACCGGTCGTAGATCGTAACCGGCCACAGTACTAGCTTGGCATAAGCGTCATCGGAAATAGCGTTGCTGTCAGCGGTTAAAAGGCCGCTTTCCTCTTCCCATAGAGGCAGGAAGAAAACATAGTCTTTATTAGCCAAATATTGCAAGGGCGGCAGCGATCCGGCAATGGCTTGGGGGCTGGGGTTGTTTTCCATTAAAATAAAAGGGCGGTGTTTGGCGATCAGTTTTTCGCCGCCATGCAGGACGCCAAGCTCGTGGCCCTCGACATCGATTTTCATCACGCTGGGCGGCGCCAGTCCCAAACCATCAAGCGTTTTAATTTGAATCGCGACCGATCCTTTGCTGCCTTTTTCACTCAAGCGGGCGGTTGCGGTATCAAAAGCGCGCTTGAAATAAAGCTTGCCGGCTTCTTCTTTCGCGTCCAAGGCGGCGTTGAGCAGGATTTCTTTTTGATTCAAGCCGAATTGAGCGCTTAAGCTTTTTAAATCATTAAATGCCTGCGGATGCGGTTCGAACGCAATCACTTGGCCGGAAAAATTATTTTGCGCGGCGATCGCATGGGAATAATAGCCCCAATTGGCGCCAATGTCGTAAAAGACGCCGTTATTGCCAACCAATTTTTGCAGCAGAATCAGGCTTTCAAGTTCCACATGGCCGTCATGAGCCGCGTCAATCTCGTAAAAGAATTGATGATTACGGGCGTTAAAGCGCGCACGGCGTATTTCGCCATTCACGCGTAAAATTAAAGCGCCGTGGTCGTTGCGGCGCAACATCCGTTGTATCCAATAAAACAGGCGCCTGCCATAGCGTATCGATTTATGCCGCCAGCGCCGGCTTTTAATTTTATGCGCCAAGCCAAGCAGGCGTAAACTGAAGCATAAATCGCTTGCTTGATAAGGGCTGGTTATTTGAGTTTGGGTCGATAAAGGCGTCACGCCAGCACCGTTTTCATTTCTTCAAGGCGGCTTTGATGGCAGGCGAATAGATTGCTGACCAAGGGGTTGGTGAGCGCGCGGGTTGCGGCCGCGGTTGGAACTAAGGCCAGCTTCGCGGGTTGATGAATGCTAAGATTAATATCGGTGGTATAAAAATCCTGCCCTTTAAAAGAAATTTGCCAGCAGGGCAAAAATAATTGATAGCCCAGCCCCTCTAAAAATTGCAGCGGCCCATGGCTTAAATCGGGGCGGTCGATCATATTTTCCAAAATAATATAGGGCTTATGCTGGCGTAAAAGCTTTTCGGCCCCGCGCAGGGCGTTTTCTTCGTAACCTTCCACATCCAGCTTCATCGCGGCGGGCGGCGGCAGGGATAAGGAATCGAGCGTTTTAACATCAATCGCCAGCGGGGTTTTTTCGCGGCAGACAAAGGCGCGGCCCGCCTCATAGTGATGGCTGGTGGCTAAATATAATTTTTCCTCACGGGCGCCAAGCGCAAAATCATGATAAAACTCCTTATTTTGCAAGCCGAATTGCCGGCCGATTTCCCGCAAATCGGCATGGGTTTTGGGATGCGGCTCGAAGAAATGCACTTGGCCGCTAAAATCTTTTTGGCCCGCCAGCGCATGGCCGAAATAGCCCCAATTGGCGCCGATGTCGTAAAAAACGCCGCCGCGGCCGGCCAGTTTTTGCAGCAAGCGCACATATTCCAATTCAAAAAAACATCCCGCCTCATCGCACCAGGGCGGCAGATAGAGGAAATTAAAATAATCGCGGTTGGCGGGCATGACGGCGCGTTGCCCGCTTTCCAGCGCCAACGTCATTTTTTGGCGGGCAAAAAAATTTTTGGCTTTAACAAAAAACAGGCGCGAAAAGCGCCGGTGCAAGCGGCGGTTCCATAGGCGCTTTTTTTGATTCAAGCTCCAGCGTAAAAACCGGATACCCCAAGGAATATTTTCCAAGCGGTAGATGGGGGTGATGGAAACGGCGGTGGTTATAATCGCCATGCGAAGTCAGGCGGCTAGCTGGGTCAGTTGCCGGTAATCGGCTTTGCGGTAGGCGTAAATCAATAAACATTGGCGGGATAAAGGCTGGAACGGCGTTGGCAATTCACCGCCGACAATCGGGGCGAAACCGTTTTCTTCCAATAGGCGCAGCATGGCGGATAAGCGGTCGGCGCCTGCCAAAATCTCATCGTGATATTCCATCACCAATTGCTTGATATGGCGGATTTTGCCGCTTGCCGCCAACTCCTCAATCACGCGGTGTTCGGCGCCTTCAATGTCGATTTTCAGAAAATCAACTTCCTCATTAATATAGTCGGACAGTTTAACGGTATCGACCGTGATTTCGCCAGCCGCTGGCTTATCGCCAGCATTTTTTAAATGGCCGGAAGAGGTGCCAAACCAGGCCGGGTGATCCGCGGTTAATTCCCCGGTTAAGGTTTCAGAGCGCTGAAAAGTCAATTTGCCATTTTGGCTGGAAAGCGCTTTTTGTTCGGCCTGTATATTGGTCAAATTATTTTGGCGGATATTGGTTTCTAATTTTTGAAAAACATCCGGATCGGGTTCAAAGCACAGAACTTTTGATTCGGGATATAGTTTTTTGAAATACAGGCTGGCCAAGCCGATATTAGCGCCACAATCGATAATGAAAGGGTTTTTCTTTTTTGTCTGGAAATAATAGGATTGGTCGATAAAAACCTCTTTCATAATGAAGCCAAAGCTTTCATAGCTGAAAAAATCGACTTTATAGCCCAGCAATTTTTCACTGGCGGGTTTTTGCTTAAGGCGCCGGTAGACATACTTATACATCAATTGGGTGCGCAAGAAGTCATATGCCAGGGCGCGGCCAAAAGGCAAATGCTTTTGGCGGCGGCGGATCGTGCGGGCGCGGCGTAAAATACTGGATAGCGAGGCCATTTTTTTCCTTTAAAATAGTCAAGGCCCCGGATACTAAGGCAAAGCTTTAAGGGATGCAACGCCTGTATTTAACAGCGAATCCAGGGCTTCGATGGCGTTTTCCAGGGGGATTTGGTTGATGCAAGGGAAAATTTTCTCCTTTGCTTCGCGGATATAACAATCCCAGCCGCAATTATAGCAAGGCATTTTTTGAAAAACATAACGCGCCTGGGGCGGCGCTAGCTCGGGCGGCGGCGGCGCGAAATAACCGAAATGCCCGCCCCCTACCAGCATGGCGGTTTTAACGCCCAGGGCAATGGCCATATGGCCGGGGCCGGTTTCATTGACCACCGCCACATCGGCATGCGCCAAAATCGCCGCCATGGTGGCAAAGGAAGTTTGACCGATTAAATTATAAACGGTTTGGCCAAATTCCAAATCAATGGCTTCGCTTAATTTGGCCTCGCTTTTGCCGCCGACGAACACCACATGGCGTCCTTCCCGCATGAATTTTTTGGCCAGCGCCAAGAAATTTTCTAAGGGCCAGCACCTGTCCCCCAGGCTGGCGCCGGGATGGATGACAATATAGGAAGCCGGCAAGCCGGCGGGTTTGGGAAATAGTTTTTTATCCAAGCTGGGCAGGGGCGGAGCGATAGGCTTGCCCAAGATTTGCGATAAAAAACCGGCTTGCTGCAAAGGGCGGTAGCGGTACCGGTTGCCCTGCGCGGTGTCAATCGTGCGGGTCATGCGGCTGGCGTAAAATTCCTGCTCGGCCGGGTATTTATTGGTGCGGTCGTAATCAACCGCGCATATATATTTTTCTTCAGCGCCCGATATATCGATCAATGCGTCATTGGCAGTGGCATCGCGGTGCGATTTGTCGCATAGCGCGATTTTAAAACCCCGGCGGCGGAGCTTAATGCCAAAGCAAAGCCGGTACCACCAATCGCGGGTGATTTTTTTATGATTTAAAAAGATGATTCTTTGCCCCGGAAAAAACATTTCCGCCGCCGCTTGCCACATCGTGCTGCCCAAAATCGTGACATCGCCAAAGGCGGCCAGGTAGTGCGGCATCATGGCTTTAAAAAATAAGGCATCGCCAATATTGCCGCCGCAAATAATCAAAGCCCCTTGGGCGGGCCGGCCCGGCGGAATAAGTTTAATCAGCCCGTCAATCAGGCGGATCAGCGGCCAGCGCCGCCGCACTTTACGCGGACGCGGCATAGACGTGCAGCGCTTGTAAATTGCGCGCCGCCTGGTAAACGCGGTCATAGGCGATTTGGCTAAGGCAGGGGAAATATTTTTCGCCATTTTTGCGCATGTAACAATCCCAATAGCATTGATAGCAGGGCATGGCGTGGTTGACAAAAATCGCGTGCGAAGGGGCAAGGCTTTTATCATAGGGCACGAACCAATTAAAATCGCCGCCGCCGCAAATCACCACGGTTTTGGTGCCGCAGGCAATCGAAATATGCGCCGGGCCCGTATCATTGGTGACCACCAGTTCGGCATGCGCTAGGGCGCCGCACATTTCCAGAATGCTTTGTTTGCCGACCATATTGATCACGCGCGCATTGTCTTCAAAATGCTGTTCCAGGAGCGGCGCTTTGTCAACTTCGCTGGGGCCGCCAATGAATACCACATATTTGCCTAAGGCAGACAAATCTTCGGCAAGCCTGATAAAATGATCCAACGGCCAGCAGCGCGCCGGTTCGGAGGAGCCGAAATTCAATACCGTATAAGGGGTTGGGATATTGGGCCGGGCAAAATCGTTCTTTTTCATATGCGGCAGGCGCGGCGGGAAAGCCTTGCCGGTTGCCTGGGTAATAAATTCAAAATGCTGCAAAATGCAAAAGCGGAAATTATTTCCCTGCAGCGTATCGATCATGCGCGTCATTTGCTTGGCATAGAAATTTTGCTCATAGGCGATTTTGGAGGAAGGGCGGGGATTGGTCGCAAAACGCCGCTCGGCGCCGCTTAGGGCGACAACCGCGTCAAAAATAATCGGCTTTCTCACCCACATATCCAGGGTCGCGATTTTAAAACCCTGTCTGCGCAGCCACCACACGAATTTAATACGGTACCAGGCTGAACGTTCAAACAGCCGGTGATCAATGAAATGTTTTTTCACTCCGGGATAAAAAATCTCGGCTGCGCCCGACCAGGAATGCGAACCCAGCAAAGTTATATCTTCGGGATTAACGCCAAACGCCTCGGCATAGTGATTGAAAGCGGGCTTGAATAAAATTGAATCGCCGATGCCAAGGCCGCGCACCACCAGCATGCCTTTTTTACGGCGCGGCGTGGGGATTAAGGTCAGCAGCATATCTAAGGGGCGCATCCACAGCCAGCGGCGGCGGGGCTTGACGCGGTAGGTTTTCGGTTTACTCATTCTCTAAATTCGCCTTCAAATATGATAAAAGCGGGAACAGGCCGGCGCATAGGGCGATTAACAGCCCATAGCCCCCCTCCCGGTAGCCTTGACGCATGCAATAGCATTTTATAAAGCGGCTGAATAGACGGCGGATATTACGCGCCAGGCTTTCTTTTTTTTGCCCCCGTTTCCACCCTTCACGCAAATCACGGGCGCGGGCGGTTGAATAACGGTCTAAACGCAGCCAAAGATCGGAAATAGTATCGTCAACATAATGAATGAGCGGGTTTTTTAAAGCCACCCCTTCTTTGCCGGTAAAAGTGACTTTGGGATGAACGCGCTCATTGCCCCAATGTTTATGGCCTTTTTTCCATAGCCGCCTAACGGCCGAAGTGCCGAACGATCCACCCCAGCCATGGCGCACCAGGCGCTGGCCAATATAATTATCCACCGGAATTAAATAGTAATCGCCCGATGGGTTAGCAATGGTTTGTTTAATCTCAGCCGCTAATGCCGGCGTTATGCGTTCATCGGCATCGACTTCCAAAATCCACTCGCCTTGGCAGGCAGCGATTCCGGCATGGCGGCGCGGCCCTTCTAAATCCCACGAGCCCTCGATTAAATTTTTGGTATAGCGCGCCGCGATTTCTTTCGAGCCATCGGTGCATTTATCCAAAACTACCACTATCTCATCGGCAAAAAGCAACGTATCAAGGCAGGCCGCCAAATGCGCCTGTTCATTATGCGCGACAATCAGGGCAGTGAGTTTCATCATGCCGCCGCCGCTTTGGCGCGGCCCAATAATTTATTCGCCGCCTTAATCACTTGGTCGGGATGAATGCTTCCCATCAGGCTGCCGGTGGTGTGGCGGTTGTAATTGGGAATCGAATCGACCAACGCTTGCGGAGGCAAGGGCGTTTGCACCACGGCGGTACGCGCGCCAAAAGGTCCATATTGTTCGGGGTAAGACGGGCCGAATAGGCCGATGGTAGGAATTTCCATGGTCGCGGCGATGTGCATAAGACCCGAATCATTGCCGATGAATAATTGGCAACGCGCCAAGCAGGCGGCTGCGGTTAAGGGCGTGGTTTTGCCGATCAAATCAATCACCGGCAAGCCATATAAGGCTTCCAGGCAGGCTTGCGCGGCAACACGTTCTTGCGAAGCGCCGAACACCACAATGGTGGCGCCTGCCAAAACGCCGCCGGCCGCCGTTAACCGTTGGGCGGCTTCGGCAAAATTTTCACCCGCCCATTGTTTGCCGATCCAATTCGCGGTGGGCGCGATGGCTAAATAGGGGCCGGGTTTATTTAATAAATTATTGGCGGTTTGTTTGGCTTGATCGGTCAGCCAAATTTTAGGCGGAAAAGTAGCTATCAAGTCAAAAATCTTGGCCAGGTCGACCAAGCGGTGAACGCGGTTTTTATAATTGGTTTGACCCAGAAAATACCTTTTCTTGGTTAGCAAAAAATAACTAAGCGCTGAACGGCGGAGATCAATCACCATATCCCATTTCTTATCCACGGTTTCCCGCCACAAATCGAACCAATGCATTCCGTAAGGTTTTTTAACCATGGGAATCAGCTTTTCCAGGCCGGGCGCGCCGCTGAATAAATCAAGCGCCGGCGGACTGCCGGCAATGGTGAATTTCGCGCCGGGGTGAAGCTCGGTTAAATAGTTAACAAGGCTGGTCGACAGGGCGGCATCGCCAAGGCGCCCCCAGGTAATGAATAAAATACGCATCCGGCGGTTATAGCCTTAACCGCCGGCTTCGCCAAGCAGGCAAAGGCTTAAAACTATGCTTGAAAAGGATACAGCCTATATGATAGGTTCACGGCATAAGCATACCAATAATAAGGGTTACGAGTTTGTCGAGCATTCCTTTTCCGGGCCAATTAACGGCCTATCGCAATTACACGCCGCTTGGCGAGGCTGATTTCACGCAAGCATGGATTTGCCGGACAAAAGACGTATTCCAATTCCGCCGCGTGACCGGAGACGAGCTTGATATTATTTTAAGAAACCAGCTTCCGCACCTTGCTGAAGGCGGCAACCTTCTCTCCCACTGCATATGGGAAGTAAGAAAAGAAGGCATGTGCGCCGCTTGCTATCTTTTGCCGCGGGAATTTGCCGCCGAATACCGCCCCTTAGCATGGGCCAAAAACCATTCTTGGGGCCGCGCCTTTAAGCCGTTTTGGGCCATTAAACTTACCGAGGCGCGTTATTTTAAGAATCCTCAAGGGGTTTTGCTTGAGGCATTCGAAGGCGAATATATCATCCGCGATGGGCTGGGAAGAATGAGGGCAGCCGCCCTCAAAAAAGAAAGTTTGCGCGCTTGCGATCCAATCACCGGCAAATTTTTAGCCGACCGCCATGTTTACTGGCGTGAATACGGTGCATCCCAAACCCTTCTCAACCAATGGGTTTTGCTCGAGCGTGATATCGAATTATTAGAAAAGCAGCGAAAAGGAAGATAGCATGTCTTACGAAATTCCCCTTGACGCCCCATTCCATCGCACCCCCGTTTTTTACAGCGGCCGGCCGATGAACGAAAAAGAAGCCGCGGCTTTTCAAAAAAAACATCCCGGTTTATATAATCAGCTGCAGGCAAAACCTTCTATCGCCGGCGGCACCTGCATTGCGGAAGGGGAAATTTGGTATATCTATCCCGAAAATAATCCCCCCGCGCGGAAGCTCTATGGCGCGCAAGGAATAAAAGCCTTTGTCGCAACAGACAGTGAAAGAAAGAAATTCTTTAAGCCTGTGCGCTTAATTCATATGCGGGATGCCGATCTTATCATTCATCCGGCCCTAGGCAATATTAAAGCGGAACGCGCCGGCTGGCTGGCGATCGATTTAAGCGGCGCGGTTGAATATTTAAGCGAAAATCAAGTCGCCGCTTATTATGAATGCGATTGCCAAAGCGGCAGGCGTTTGCGCCTACCCGCAATAGCCAAATCCGCTGCCCCGCCGCGGCGTAATTCCACCTTGCTTGATGCAACCGATTTCGCTCAAGCCTTAACTTTCCGGCATCCGCATAATCACTATGCGCGGCGTATCCAGGGGCAGGAATTTGATGAAGTTTTAAAGCATAATCCCAGTTTGGGCTTGCGCGCTTCGGAAGCTATTATTCAGCATGCTTGGGAGGTAAGCGTTTCCGGCGCCCAACAGCCCGCCTATTGGACGGAAGATGAATTCCGCAAATTATATCATCCCCTAAATGGCGGGCCGCTTTTTAACGGCAAGCCGGTTTTGCGCGGCGATCAGGGCGAAGTATTCATGCCATTCAAAGGCATTTTTTTGCGCGAAGTCCGTTTGTTCAAAGATGAAGATGGTTTGATAGTAGAGGCGCATAAGGGCATTTGGATAATGCGTGATGGTTTGGACAGGATGATGGTTTGCCATAATCTGAAAAAAGCCGGCTTTATTTCATGCGATCCCCATAACGGCACGTTCTTAAGCCAGCGCCGGCAATTGCCCGAGCTATGGGTTGGTGAAGCCGATATTGCAGCTAGGATACAAAAGCATGGCTGGTGGGATACGCGCGAACTTACGGTTCTG
Source organism: Dongiaceae bacterium (assembly GCA_050182275.1). Taxonomy (GTDB): domain Bacteria; phylum Pseudomonadota; class Alphaproteobacteria; order SHNJ01; family SHNJ01; genus JBFXCK01. Next base: position 19,499 of record JBFXCK010000005.1, read on the forward strand.
CAAGCTCATTTGGCGGCGCATAAACGGCAGCATTAATCATGCCCGAATATCTCCTCGATCACCGCTCCCCTTGCTTCCGCGCCCGTTGGAATTACCGCGGCAGGCCTGTTCCATTCATAGAAGTCATAAACAATGAGCCTGATTTGGCGGAGGCATTGAAGCATGCCAATCCCAGCTTGCGCGAAAAATCTCCGCCGCCGGTATGGCATATAAGACGGGAAGGCGCGGAGAATAATTTTTTATGCGGGCCGGAAGAGATGCGGGCTTACCGGCGTTTTCCCAATATAGCGCGTTTGTTTTTTAGGCCGGTCTATATTGTGCGGCTTATTAAATGCGGCGCCGTTATTTTTGAAAACCAAGGTAAAGAAACCGCTCTGCCCTTAAAAGAAGGGCTGCATGCTATTGATACGGCCGGCTGCCCCTTTGCCCTAAGCGAGGATGATTTAGCCGATTACTATTTATGCGATCCCAATAGCGGGGAACGTTGGCGCGGCCGGATCAACCGCTTTAAGCTGCCAAAGCCTTTAGAAATCGCCATTGGCGAAATGGATTTGGTGGCGCAGCGTATCCGCTAAAAGCGCCCGGGCCTTTCTTTTTGTTCAAAAACTTCCTATCTTACAGGCATGAGTTTTTGCGCCCCCCTTGCCAATCGCAGCGTTATCGCCGTTTCCGGCCCTGATGCGCACGGATTTTTGCAAGGCCTGATCAGCAATGATGTCAATAAAATCAAGAATGGCCAGGCTATTTGGGCGGCCTTTTTAACGCCACAGGGAAAATATTTGCACGATTTTTTTATCCTTGAGCATGAAGGAAAAATTTTATTGGAAGTTGAGCGCCAGCGCAAAGATGATTTATTGCGCCGCCTTGCCATGTACAAACTGCGCTCGAAAGTTGAATTAAGCGATTTAGCGGATGAATATCAAATCTATGCCGCCTGGGGCGGTCAGATAGCGGCGGATGGTTTGGCATATGAAGATCCAAGGTTAAAAGCGGCTGGGTCACGAATTATCGCCGCTTCTTTAAAAACCAATGCAGCTTTTGAAAATTACGATCTTCACCGCATTCAATTGGGCCTGCCCGATTCTTCCCGTGATTTAATTCCCGAACGCGGCATTTTGCTGGAAAACGGATTCGAGGAATTAAACGGCGTTGATTGGAATAAGGGCTGCTATATGGGCCAGGAATTAACCTCGCGCACCAAATACCGCGGCCTGGTCAGAAAACGTTTATTACCTTGCCGCGTGGAAGGGGAATTGCCTTTGCCCGGCGCGCTTGTGATGGCGGGCGATAAAGAAGCAGGCGAAGTAAGATCGGGCATTGCGCTGGGCGGTGAAACCTATTGCTTGGCCCTTTTGCGGCTAGAAATGCTGGATCAAGCCTTAACCGCCAGCGCCGCTAGGCTTTTTCCCTCCCTTCCCTCCTGGTTCAAAATGCCGGAAGGGGATAAGGGAGAGGCGGCTTTTTAAGCTAAATCAAACAGCAAGAATTCTGCGTCTTTGCTTGCGGTCAAGGTGATGGCGATTTCATCTTCAACCGCCAGCCCATCGCCGGCTTTTAAAATTACGTCATCAATTTTCATTTCACCGCGCGCCAGCTGAACCCAAAGCCCGCGGCCCTTGGCGATGTCATAAACGGTTTTTTCACCTTCTTTCAATTTGCCGGTAAAAATTTTTGCATCGGCGTTCAAGCTTAACGGCGCGCCTTTAGGGGCGACCGCCAGTGTTAAAGCGCCATTGGCGGGGATTTTCTTTTGCGCATAGGCGGGCGGCAAATATAAATTCTGTGGCTTGATCCAAATTTGCAGTAAATGCGCCGGATCGGTTTTCGAGGCATTAAATTCGCTGTGCTCGATGCCTTTGCCGGCGCTCATGACTTGCACTTCGCCGGGATGCAATGCCTCGCCGTGCCCCAAACTGTCTTTATGGGCAAGCGCGCCTTCGATCATATAGGTGATGATTTCCATATCGCGGTGGCCGTGCGGCGGAAAGCCGGCGCCCGGCGCTACGATATCTTCATTGATAACGCGCAGCCCGCGGAAGCCCATGCGTTTCGGATCATAAAAATTGCCAAACGAAAAACTGTGTTTGGAATCCAGCCAGTCAATTTGCGTAACGCCGCGTTTGTCAGAAGGGTGAAGAGTGAGCATGATTCGGCCTTTCTACACAGGCTCATCCTTCGACAAGCTCAGGATGAGCTCGTCTCTTAAGCTCATGGTGAGCCTGTCGAACCATGAGCATTACAGATGTGAGGGCTCAATGGTAAACTTTCAAGCCGCCTTGCGTTTGGGGGCTTTGGCGCCGCTTTTGCTTTTATTTAACCGGATGATATTGCCCGATTTTTTGCCACCTTTGGTTGGCGCAGCGCTTTGCGCCGCCGCCAGCCTGGCAATCGGCACGCGGAAGGGGGAGCAAGATACATAATCCAGCCCAATTTTGGCGCAAAAAGCGATCGAGGCCGGATCGCCGCCATGCTCGCCGCATATGCCGATTTTTAAATTGGGATTGATTTTGCGCCCCCGCTCGACCGCGATTTGCATCAATGCGCCAACGCCATCTTGATCCAGCGTGGCGAAGGGATCGCGCGCGAAAATGCCAAGCTTGATATAGTCTTCCAAGAAATTCCCGGCATCATCACGCGATAGGCCGAAAGTAGTTTGGGTTAAATCATTAGTGCCGAAGCTGAAAAATTCACAGCCCGCCGCCGCAATTTTACCGGCCTCTAAAGCCGCCCTTGGCAATTCAATCATGGTGCCGATGGAGTAGGGGACTTTTTGTCCGCTCTCTTTAAACACTTCGGCCAAGGTTTTTTCGATATTCTGTTTGCACAAAATAAATTCCTGCGCCGTGGCGATCAAGGGAATCATAATTTCCACCATCGGGGCCTTGCCCAGATTCTTTTTCACCAAAATCGCGGCCTCGCCAATCGCGCGCGCCTGCATGGCGTAGATTTCGGGATAGGTAAGGCCTAGGCGGCAGCCGCGGTGCCCTAGCATCGGGTTGGATTCGATCAGCGCATGGGCGCGCTCTTTCAATTTCGCGGCTGACAGGCCGGAAGATTGCGCGATTGCCTCAACTTCCCGGTCGCTATGCGGCAGGAATTCATGCAAAGGCGGATCAAGAAGGCGGATGGTGACAGGCAGCCCCGCCATTTCCTTGAAAATCGCCACAAAGTCATCGCGCTGCAAGGGCAGAAGTTTTTTCAAAGCCGCTTGGCGCTGGGGCAAATTTTCGGCCAAAATCATTTCCCGCACCGAATTGATCCGCGCTTCGTCAAAGAACATATGCTCGGTGCGGCACAGGCCAATCCCTTCGGCGCCGAATTTGCGCGCGCATTTGGCGTCGTTCGGCGTATCGGCGTTGGTGCGAATGGCAAGCCCGCGCACCTTGTCGGCCTCGTTCATCAAATAATCGAAATCGCCGGTGAGTTCCGGCAAGATGGTTGGGATTTTTCCGGCGTAAATCTCGCCCTTGCCGCCGTCAATCGTAATCCAATCGCCCTCTTTTAAAGTGACGGCGCCATTGCTTAAAGTTTTGGCCTGCTCATTCCATTTCAATTGCGAAGCGCCGACCACAGCCGGCTTGCCCATGCCGCGCGCGACAACTGCTGCATGGCTGGTCATGCCGCCGCGCGTGGTGAGAATCCCTTTAGCGGCGTGCATGCCATGAATGTCTTCGGGGCTGGTTTCGGCGCGCGCCAAAATAACAGCCGTGCCCTTTTGGCCCAAGCTTTCCGCGGTGTCGGCATTAAACACCAATTGCCCTGTCGCCGCCCCGGGCGCCGCCGGCAATCCCTTGCCGAATTTATCGGGCTTGGCGTTGGGATCAAGGCGGGGGTGCAGCAATTGATCCAAACTCATCGCGTCAATACGCTTGATCGCCTCGAGCGGCGTAATCAATTTTTCCGCAATCATATCGCGGGCGATTTTAAGCGCGGCGGCGGCGCTGCGTTTGCCGGCGCGGGCTTGCAGAATATAAAGTTTTTCATTTTCAATCGTGAATTCGATGTCTTGCATATCGCGGTAATGTTTTTCCAATAGCCCGCGCAAATTTTGCAATTCGCGGAAAACTTTCGGCATCGATTCTTCCAGTGACGGATGGCGGGATTGAGTCACATTCTTATCCCACGTGCTGATCGATTGCGGTGTTCTGATTCCGGCCACCACATCTTCGCCTTGCGCATTGGCCAGGTATTCGCCGTATAAGCGTTTTTCCCCGGTGGAAGGATCGCGCGTGAAGGCAACGCCGGTCGCCGATTTATCGCCGTTATTACCGAACACCATCGCCTGCACGGTGGCGGCGGTGCCCCATTCTTCGGGAATGTTGTAAATTTTGCGGTAGGTTTTAGCGCGTGTATTGCCCCACGATTTAAAAACGGCGGAAATAGCGCCCCATAATTGTTCATTCGCGTCTTGCGGGAAAGATTGGCCGGTTTTTTTCTTTACGATCTCTTTATAGGTCAAGACCAATTGCCGTAAATCTTTGGCGGTTAAATCCAAATCGCGCGCGGCGTTGGCGGATAATTTTTGCGCATCCAGCGCATAATCGAATTCATGCATATCGATGCCCATCACCACCGAGCCATACATTTGAATCAGGCGGCGGTAGCAATCATAGGCAAAGCGTTCATTATGCGAAGTTTTGATAAGGCCGCATACGGTTTCGTCATTCAGGCCGACATTCAAAATCGTGTCCATCATGCCCGGCATTGATAGGCGGGCGCCCGAACGCACCGACAGCAATAAAGGCTTGGCCGGATCGCCGAATTTACGGCCCACGGTTTTTTCCAGCTGCCGCAAGGAAGCGTTAACATTTTTGCTTAAAGCGGCAGGATAACGGCCTTGATTATCATTAAAATAACGGCAAACCCCGGTAGATAGCGTAAAGCCGGGCGGGACGGGAAGCCCAAGGCGGCTCATTTCGATCAAGCCGGCGCCCTTGCCGCCCACAATTTCCGGGGGGTTCTTTAAAGAAGGCGTTTTGCCGGAGCCGAAGGAATAAACCAAAGATGCCATTGATACCTCCATGCCGGGTTAAATTATAGGCCATGGTACCCCGTCAATCTTTGGGGCAGCAAGGAGTAAAAGTTAACTTTTGGCCGATTTTTAGCATAGACGTAAGACGCACATTCGGGTATTTTCGCCGGGTTGTCGTTAATGAATTAAAAACGGGTACATAACGCTTCACATGATATTTAATTTAGACCGTATGGCGCAGTCTTTGGGATTGCTGGCCGTATTTTTATATAAGCAGTTTGCCATCTGCCGCTTGGCGCTGCGAAGCTGGCTTGATACTTACACACCGGCGGATATAGGTGTGTTTTATGCGGCACCGGCTTCTTCCGCCGTTAAGACCGAAGCCGGGCATCGCGCCGCGATTGACCGTATTGAAAAGGGCATACGGGAAGTACAAAGTGAATGCGCCGCTTTACGGGCAAAGCGTAAATGGGGCCAAGAAGTCGATTTAGAGGGCGATGTCGACCCCGCCCAGCAGCGGCCTCTGTGCCGCGGCGTTCTCAGCGATGAGGCGGTTTTAAAACAAGCCCGGCATTTGGCTGCAATCGGTTTATTTGATGTAAGAAGCAATTAAAGCAACAGGAGATACGTTATGTTAACGCTTAACGCGCCGAAAAAAAATTTGCTTCATGGTTTATTAGGCTTACCCGGCATATTGATTTTGGGTGCGCGCACCTTTGCGCCGGTTTTGCGCGATGTGATGGTGATCGCCATCACCGGCAAAGCCCCGCAACCATGGCCGCATCCGCAAGCGGCTTGCGCGGTTGATGAAATTCAAAATGCAGGCCCTCAAGAAGAGGGCCCGGTTATTTCAGATGCGGAACTGGCTCCTGAAAATTTACCGCGTGATAAACAAAGCGGTGAAAATCCCGCCCTCGAGGCTCCTTGGGGCGCCGGTTCTTATGAAGCGCCAAAAGCGCCGCCTTTAAAAGCAGTGCCGCTAACTCCCCCGCCGGTCATGGGTTATATCGATTATTTGCTGGGCAAGCCCCGCGCTTAAGCCTGGATTTTGGAAAAGTCGGCGACCTTGTTGAAGGTGTCGATAATATAACCCAGCAGGCGCAGGCGGTTGGCGCGGATATCGGGGTTATTGTCGTTGACCATGACTTTATCAAAGAAATGATCAAGCGGTTCTTTGACCTTGGCGAAATTTTCCAGCGACTGTTTGTGATTATTATTTCCACCTATCTGAATGACAGCGCCATTCAAGGCGTCGGCCAGCTTGGTTTCAGCGTCGAGCGAAAATAGCTGTTTATTGGGCAAATCGCGGTAATTCTTTTTATCTTTTTCTTCCTCGATTTTCAGAATATTGGCGGCGCGTTTATAGGCGGCCAGCAAATTCTTGCCCGTTTCGCTTTCATAGAGCTGATGAAAGGCGGCGATTTTTTCGGCAGTGGCGTATAAATCATCGGCGGCAGCGCTGGAAAGCGCGGCCAAAATAACGTCGCGGCGGTAAGATTTTTTATCTTCCAAATAAACCCGCAGCCTTTCGGCAAAGAAAGCGCTTAAATCGGCCAGCAATTTCTTTTCTTCTTCCGCGTTTAAGCCGATAAGGTTTTGCTTTTTATAAAGCTCCAAGCTTTTCACCAAAAGCGGGCGCAAAGACAAGGATAATTTATTTTCCAGAATAATCCGGATCACGCCCAAAGCCGCCCGGCGCAAGGCATAGGGATCGCCGGAACCGGTTGGCTTTTCGCCAATCGCAAAAAATCCGGCCAGATTATCGAATTTATCGGCCAGCGCCACGGCGATGCTTGCAGGAGTATTTGGCACGGCGTCATCCGGCCCTAAGGGCTTATATTGATCGCGCAGGGCTTGAGAGGTTTCTTTGGGGGAGCCTTCAAGTTTAGATAGATGGCTGCCAATTATACCTTGAAGCTCGGGAAATTCCCCGACCAGTGTAGATGTTAAATCTGCTTTAGATAATGTCGCGGCTCCTTTGGCAGAAGCTTTATCAGTCTTGCATTGTTCAGCAATAGCAATGGCCAATTCTTCCAAACGGTTTGTTTTTTGAGCCATATTGCCCAGTTTAGCGTGAAAAGAAATTTTTCCTAAATTGGCCCAAAGCATTTTAAGGCCGGTTTCTTTATCCTTCTCCCAAAAAAACTTCGCATCATAAAGGCGGGCGCGGACAACGCGCTCATTTCCCGCCACAATTGCTTTGCCTTTATCGGGGGCTTCCACGTTAGCGACAATTAAAAATTGATTGCTGAGGCTGCCGTCTTTATTCAGCAGCATGAAATATTTTTGGTTATTGCGAAGCGTGGCGGTTAAAACCTCGGGCGGGACATCCATAAATTCTTGATCGATTTTGCCAACCACCACGCTTGGCCATTCAATGAGGCCGCTTACTTCTTCCAGCAAGCCAATATCGGGCTTTACTTGCAGCCCCAGTTTTTTAGCCGTATCTTCCAATTCTTTTTGAATTGCTATTTTACGTTCTTCGCGGCTTAGAATGACAAAAGCTTTGGCCAGCTTTTTTTGGTAATCGGCGAAATCTTTGACCGTAAAAAATTCCGGGGCCAAAAAACGGTGGCCGGTGGTTTTAGCGCTAAATCCGTTTAGCGGTTTTTCATCAAATATCGCCAGAATATGACGGATGGGGCGGATCCAGGTGGTCTGGCTTTGCGGCCAGCGCATGGATTTTGGCCAGTTAAATTTTGCCAAAAGCGTTTCGATAATTTGCGGCAAAATTTCCGCCGTTTTGCCGCCCTTGATGGTTAGATTATGAAAATAAAATTCGCCCTTATCGGTCTGGCGCTTTTCGGCCTTGTCAATGGAAGAGAGGCCGGTTGATTTCAAAAACCCGTCAATCGCCTGTTGTGGCGAGCCCACGCGCGGGCCCTTTTTTTCCTCCTTACGATCGGCCAGTTCTTTCGGCAGGCCATTTACTACCGCCACCAAGCGGCGGGGGGTTGCGAAAGTTTCAAGCGATGTTGCCGTGATATTTTTTTCCGCCAATAATTCGCCCAGCATTTTTTTAAGCTGCGCCGCCGCATTGGCCTGCATCCTGGCCGGGATTTCCTCACTGAAGATTTCCAGTAAAAATTCGCTCATTTAGGCGGCCTTGGCGTTGGTCGATTGTTTTTTTACCCAGGCCTCGCAGCAAGCCTTGGCCATATTGCGCACCCGGCCGATATAGGCGGCGCGTTCGGCAACGCTGATCACGCCGCGCGCATCCAATAAATTGAAACGGTGGCTGGCCTTCACGCATTGATCATAGGCGGGCAGAATCACTCCGGCTGAAAGCAGGCGCTGGCATTCTTTTTCCGCATCATTAAAGTGGCGCAATAATTGCTCGGTATCGGCCAATTCAAAATTATATTTGGAATATTCTTTTTCGTTTTCCAAAAATATATCGCCGTAAGTTAAGGCGGTTTCCGCATCCGGCGAGTTGAAAGGAAGGTCATACACATTTTCAACGCCCAGCACATACATCGCCAGGCGTTCCAAGCCATAAGTCATTTCAAACGAAACAACTTCGCACGCAATGCCGCCCACTTGCTGGAAATAAGTGAATTGGCCGACTTCCATGCCATCCAGCCACACTTCATAGCCCAGGCCCGATGCGCCCAAAGTCGGGCTTTCCCAATCATCCTCGACAAAGCGGATATCGTGCAGCTTGGTATCAATGCCCAATTGCTTAAAGCTTTCGATCAATAAATCTTGCGCCTTTTCCGGCGCGGGTTTGATGATGACTTGGAATTGATAATAATGCTGCAAGCGGTTCGGATTGTCGCCATAGCGCCCATCGGCCGGCCGGCGGCAAGGCTGCACATAGGCGCAAGCCCAGGGTTTGGGCCCAAGCGTATATAAAGAGGTGGCGGGGTGAAAAGTGCCGGCGCCCATTTCCATGTCATAGGGTTGCAAAATGGCGCAACCTTCCGCGCTCCAAAAATGTTGCAGGGCCAAAATAACTTCTTGGAAAGAGCGCGGTTTTTTTAATACGGGCATTGCTGTTTTCCACATTTGATCGGTTTCGCCCCTACATAATTGGCGCAAATGGGGCAGGCTTGCAAAGCCTCAATAGGTTTTGGCGGATTTTCTTTGCCCAATAAAGGCTTTTTGCGCAACCACATATAAGCGAGGGCGATTACGGCAATCAGCAATAAAAGGCGCAAGATAACAGCCATCCCTAGTCTTTACGTGGGAATTGGGCGGGGATCAAGGGGGGAGGGGAGAATAAGGCGGTTTCTAGTTTTTACATTTAATTTCTGTTCCAGGTCGTATTATAATAAATTTTCCAATAATAGGCACGGACAGAAATATCATTTTTATCAGCTATAGGAGCTGGAATTAACAATAGTTTTAAACGGGCAGCCAGGGCCGAATATAAGGGTGAGGTTAGATCTTCATACCTAACCTTATTCCAATCTATTCCTAGCTCATCTTTTATTTTTTATAACAGGCGGCGACATGCTTTAAAAGGAAGTCACGGTTATGCACTTGCTATCTATTAGCGTGATAACCCTGGTGCAAATATCGATCTTCAGCGAATAATAACAAATCTGAGGGCCAATTTGATTTCTTTCCACATCATAAATAAATTGGCCAGGTTCACAATTCCGCCAAATAACAGTCGGAGGCAGCTTTGAAGTACCCGGCGCGGGGGATTGGGGTGAAACGCTTTTTGCATAGGCACTGCCAGTTAGAGCCATACTTATAAGCAACCCTAAAACAAACACGGCTGTAACATGCTTCTTCATCTTAGCCCCCTGGTTCTTGATTTAATTTATACCCTTATCAGGACATAAAATTAATAAAATGTCAATATTATTTCCTATAAAGAAATGATATATTTGTAACTTATTGATTTTAAATATTTTTATTATTCCCAGCGGATCGCCTGCATCTCCCGCAAAATGGCGTCGGTTTCGGCGGTGTAGGAGCCGTTTTCCTGATGCAAAACCAGGCCCGGCAAAAGTTCCGCCGGTTCTTTGGAATCTTTGCGGGCTTGCACAATAACGCGTTTGGCTTGTGCGCCCGCCTTCGGCCATAGCGGCATGATTTTAATGCCGCCGAATTTTTCATGCAGGCTTGCCAGCAAATCATCAATCCGGTCGGCGCGATAGATAATAGTTAAATAGGCTTTCGGTTTTAAATGACGGTGGCAAAATTCAATCCAAGTTAACAGCGGCGCGGTTGATTCAATATGCGCGCGGGATTTTTCAGGATGCGGCGACGGATCAGCCTCATTCGCTTTTAAATAAGGCGGGTTGGTCAAGATATGATCGAATGATTTATCTTTTAATGCCGGAATTTCAGTTGCGATATCGCCGGTGATAAATTCCGCTTTAATATTATTCAGGGCGGCATTGTCACGCGCGATATTGGTAAGAAGTTCTTCAATTTCAACACCAGTGATTTGAAGATTGGGAATGCGGGCGGCCAAACATAGGCCGGCGGCGCCAACGCCGCATCCCGCATCCAGGATATCTTCGCCAGCACTGGCATTCACGCCGGCAGCCAGCAAAACCGGGTCGATCGCAAGCCGGTAGCCCTTATTGGGCTGCTGAATGCGCAAGCGGCCGTTCAGCACTTTATCCTCGGAAAGACGGCTTAACAGCTTGTCGAACGGGTTGGCCATTGCTAAAAGACTCATAACGTCCCTACTATGAACCAGAATAACAAGGAATACAACCGGGCTTAAAATTATGCGCGCTGCCGTGAAAATGAAAGAAACCGCCGCCTCTCTCGCCGCCTTGCAGGAATTAATGCAAGATGATTTGAATTTGGTTAATCAGCGCCTGTTGCAGGAATTGCAAAGCGAAGTGACTTTAATTCCCGAATTGGCGCGGCATTTAATCGCTGCCGGGGGCAAGCGCCTGCGCCCGCTTTTAACTTTGGCTTCGGCGAAATTATGCGGCCATAGCGGAAGCGCGCATATTGTATTGGCGACCGCCGTTGAATTCATTCATACCGCAACGCTTCTCCATGACGATGTGGTTGATCACAGCTCACGCCGCCGCGGGCTTGATACCGCAAATGCGATTTGGGGAAATAAGGCCAGCGTTTTGGTGGGCGATTTTTTATTCAGCCGCGCCTTTGCCTTGATGGTCGAGGCGGGCTCATTGGCGGCGCTTGACGCCTTAAGCAAGGCGGCGGTCACGATCGCCACCGGCGAGGTGCATCAATTGCTGACCGCTAATAACATCACCGCCACCGAAAAAGATTATGCGCAAGTGATTCATGAAAAAACCGCGGCTTTATTCGCCGCCGCCTGCAAAGTGGGCGGCATTATTGCGGGGCGCGATGAAAAAACTTCATCGGCGCTTGAAGCTTATGGCCTGAATTTAGGCCTGGCGTTTCAGCTAAGCGATGATGTGCTCGATTACACCGGCATTGCCGGCAAAAATCCGGGCGATGATTTCAAGGATGGTAAAATGACGCTGCCCGTAATTCTGGCTTATGCCAAGGGCAGTGCAGAAGAAAAAGAATTCTGGAAACGCTGCATGGTTGACGGCCGGCAGGAAGAGGGCGATTTCGCCCGCGCCAGGGAATTGGTCATGCGCCATAATGCTTTGGAAGAAGTTGTGCACCAAGCCCAAAGCCACGCCGCGCAGGCGCTAAAAGCCTTAAGCATTTTCCCGGCAAGCGTTTTGCGCACCGCTATGGAAGACGCCGCCCGCTTTGCGGTGGAAAGGGCGGAGAATTAATCAGCGGCCGCGTTCCCGCGATTTTTTAATCCTTGTTATTTTTGGGTTAGGCAACCCGCCATTTTCCGCCAAAGCCGGTTGTTCGGGCGGCGCTGCCGTTGCGGCTTCTTTTTTGATTACTTCTTTTATAAGATCCGCATAAAGTTCTTCAATGGTTTGCGCCATCAGCCGCAAATCGCGGTACCAGGGCTTTTCAACATAGGGCGCGCTGTAATCCAAAAATTTCTTAGCCAAATCTTTATGACGTGCATTGTGTGTAAGGGCGATTTTGATTAATCCCCGGCGGACGGCATGCGGCACTTGGGAAATAACCCGGGCGCTCTTTGCGCTTTCTGCAACTTTGGGGTTCTTGCTTGGCATGGCTCGATCCTAACAGCTGCTGGATATGGCTGCAAGGGCGTTGAATCAGGAAGTCAACGTCAACTCCACAATCTCGGCCGGGGCGTTAACGCGCAAAGGGAACCAATGTCCGACGCCGTTCGAAACCACGAGGGAGGCGTGCCCGGCTTCCGGCTTTTGATAGAGCCCCGACCAATAACGGAACATGAGCGGCCCAAAGCCGGTTGATTCATTCACCATCAATTGCCCGCCATGGGTGTGGCCGGAAATAGTTAAAGGAATCCGGGCTTTTGCGGCGGTATCGAAAGCATGCGGGTGATGCGCCAGCAAAACCGGGAAAGCATCGGGCTGCAGATGGCGGGCGATGGTGATTACCGAATTTTCAATGGCTTCTTCGCCGCCATTCCATGGCAGGCCCAATAGTTGAACCTTTTGGCCATTGATGGTCAGCAAATGCGATTCATCGATCAGCATGTTCAATTTTTCTTTTGCCTGGCGGATAAAATTATCGCCATCCACCATCACATCATGATTGCCCAAACATAAATAAGCGCCGTAGCGCGATTTCATAGAGGTCACCGCCGCCATCGCATCGGGCAGGGAGGAAAGCGTGTTATTAATCAAATCGCCCGGCAGCAAAATCAGATCGGCATCAAGCTTGTTGGTTTCGTTCACAATATTTTGCAAAGTTTCAAGCGTGCTGAACGCGCCCACATGCATATCGGCCAGCACCGCAATCCGCAACCCATCCAATGCCTTGGGCAGGCTTGGCAGCTTGGCGGTAATTTTCCGGATGCGGAATTCCGGCAATTGCCGCAAGCTATAGCCGGCGATCCCGGTTATCGCGGCCATGGGCGCAAGCGCCACCAGCATGCTTACAAAATCGCGCCGGCTAAGATTGGGCCGGTTTGGCGAAGTTTTTTGAATAAGATAACTGGCTCCCAACGCCAGTAAAAACAGCGGCAGCAATAATAAATGCCATAAATAAGCCAGGATCACAAAAATCCGCGGCTGTTGACTGACAAAATCCGGCCCTAAAAAACGCCCCAAAATTACCCAGCTAATTAAAAGCAATTGCAAAATAACAAAGGCGGCAATCAACCCCCGCCATAATTGCGGACGCCTGGCGCGCCTGGCCAAATGATCGGCATGAAACCACCACAATAAATCGCCGGCGGTAACAGTTGTTAAAATAGAAATCAGGAAAAAAGACATGTCATTGAACATGCGCGATAATTTAATTTCTTGCAAGCGCTGGTTTGACAAAGTTTTAACAGGGGATTAGGATTTACCCCTCAAAGAAAAACGGAGGGAAAATAATGACCAAAGCAGCAGATGAATTATTAGAAGATGTTTGCAGCCGATTGCTAGCGTTCGAGGCCAAAGAACGCGCAACACTTTCTCCAGAAGAACTTGCAAGAAAGCGTGCCGAAAGCCAAGCCGCATCCTTTGTTAAATTAAGAGCATTTGTTGAGACTGTGGAAAGACAGCAAACCAATCCGCTAGTTTTGCTTTCGCAGCGGAATCAAAGATTTATTGGCTAGTTTCTTGCTAGTCAAAGGCCGGGTGTTGCGAAAGGTCTTAAACCCAGCTATAACCGCCAGCATCTGGCCATCGGAGTGTAGCTCAGCCTGGTAGAGCACTACGTTCGGGAGTTCAAAGGAGCTCTCGCCTGCGACGTCGTGATTCGTCAGCAATCGTCAGAACACCGCAGAACTCGGCGCCAACTTCGCGAAAGCGTCTCCACCGCGACCCCTACGCAACCTCTTCATCGTCGTTTTCAACTGGCCTCCTGCGCGCAAGTTGACTTGGCCGTCAGCACGCGGCAGTCCTCATCGATTTCAACCATCGAGAGGACAACCCATGACGACAAACTCGCTGTTCGACTACCGTGCGTATTGGCTGACACGCCATCGCCGCACATCCATCATCTACATGCACTGGTACACGAAGGAGGGAAGGCGCACGCATCGTCGCAGCACTCGTACCAAGAGGCTCGATGCCGCAAAGCGGATTCTGGTGCACTGGGTAGAAAGGCCTGTCGGCGCCGGGGACATCTGGCGGACATTGACCGGTCAATCTGCTATGGGTGGCCAGGTGACGTCGATGACCTTGAGCGACAACCCCCTGATTCTGCCGGTCCTTCAAGCCTACGCAGAGAGCCTGGCCAACCGGCCCTCATTCGTCTGGTCGCAGATTGCTCTGCGGCGATGGACGGATTTCTGCAAGAAAGAAGATCTCGTCTTTCTGCATGAGCTGAACCTCGCCTGGCAGGAGCGGTACGTGGCGTTTCGCCAGAGGCGGGCTGAGCGGTGTGGCAAGAAACTCTCCAACGCCACGATTAATCACGAACTCGGCATGCTCAAGAGCGCTTGCCGCTACGCATGGCAGCGTGGGCGTCTTGGCATCGTGCCCTATGTGCTGAGCCTTCCCAATCCTCCACCGCGGCAACGGTTCCTCACGGCAGAAGAGGCCCAGCGGCTTCTGCATGCCTGCACAGAGCGGCATGTCTATCTCTGCGTGTTGATGGGATTGCACACACTGCAGCGGCCAGGGGCGATCCGTGAGTTGCGCACCAGCCAAGTGGACTTCGCGAACAATCGGATCGATTTTCTTGTTCCGGGAACGGCTCCAACGGCCAAGGGCCGGCCCGTGATTCCGATCACCGCAACGCTTCGACCCGAGCTTGAGCAAGCAGTTGCCGAATCACGGAGCGGTCATGTGGTCGAGTACAAGGGACAGCCCGTCATCAAGCTGCGGCGCTCATTCGCGTCCACCGTGAAACGCGCCGGCTTGCACGGTGTCACTCCATACACCTTGAGACACACCGGCGCCACGCTGCTCGCCGCTCATGGCGTGCCCATGCGGCAGATCGCCGGAATGCTCGGGCACACAACGGAAGAGGTCACTGAGCGATACGCGAAGCACAGGCCGGAGTTCTTGAAGGAGGCGGCGGATGGGTTGGATCGGCTGTTCGGAGGATTGGCGGAAGGAGAACCAAGCCTCGCTTGGATTGCCGCGAACGAACTGCTGGAGGAATGGCCGCCTGGTCGCGCTTCTAGATGAACCAGGGTGTTTGCTCCAGCACCGGGTGCAGTTTAAATTGTCCATTCTGTCGCAAAAACGCAGCGGTCAAATACGCGATTGATCCGGCGTACTTGGTGGTGATTGGTTCTGCGCACAGAGAATCGGTGGATCCCCAATTCAACTTGGTGAGGCTGAGTATTTGCACTGCAAGGGCCTTGGGATCGGGTCGCACAAGTGGGCGACCTGGCGGCGGCTCGGTTCGCACATTCACCTCAAGCACTAACGGCGTTCCCAGCGACTTGCGATACGGGTTGAATCCCGTGGTGGAAACGTAGATCTGGTTACGGGCACCTACCACGTAGCATCCTCGCGCGATTGAGCCATCCGTTTCCGGACGACGGTCATAGAAGCGCAATCCGTGATCCAGATTGATCCACACAAATGAATAGGTCCCATTGGGACGAACACGACGGGCAGCCTGAAGTAATGCCTCTCTCTCGGTATGGGAAAAGCGCTTCGTGTAGTGGAAATGAATGTGAGGGCTGTCGGGGAGAGTTAGCCTGCGCATGGTCTGATCGACTAGTTGCGCCATATGGCGTTCACGCTCGTCAAAACTGAATGCTTCGGTATTCGCGGAGTAGAACTCCCACTTTCCGTAGGAATTGAACACGTTGGCGTACCCCATCAGTCTTTCAGCAGGACCCCTTCGGCTCTGGGTATACGACAATCCGATGAAGAAGTCTGCATCGGGAATCGCATCGGGAAGTACCCAAGGTGTTCGACCGCACTTGGCGGCGACATTGAGAGCAAGGTTCAGGTCTTTCCAGTCCGGATTTGCCAGCGTCGGAGTATCGACCATCTGGCACGGCACACCAAGTTCGAGGAGACGACGCTTCGTCGCGTAGTACGGCGACGTTTCATCGTCAGAGCTGAATCCGGCCTCAGGAGTTTCGAGCAAAAAAAGTCTCGACAGCTGTGGATCACCAACCCAGTTCGAGTGCTCTTCAAGCAACCGCTCGCATTCCCCAACGAGGTCGTGTGGCGTTCGCGTCGTCACGATGGAGTGGTAGGTGAATCGTGTACCGAATGTCCGTTCCGATCCCTTGTACTTGTACTTCCCACCTTTCAATCGCTCAATGAGCGCAGCCATGCGATCTCGATTTGGTGCGGTGCAAATCGGTACAAGTTCAATCTCTTTAGGCTCGTGCGCGTAAGCACCGAAACGGGTGATTCCATCGCGAATGTCCGGCGTTCGCTGGTCGCCGTTGAAGAGTACCTTCGGCTCCGGCAGTCGCAGGATGGATAAAGGGGTATCGGTGGAGCCTCGGCGTGTTAGACCGCGCGGCTCTGGATTGAGTCGAAGGTGAAAGGCACCAAATGTCAGCGGAAAGACTCGCTCAGCCAAAGCGCCAGCAACGGTCCGCGTTCGCTCCGCCCGAACTCGAGAGGCATCAGGCTGATTCGCCAGGCTGAGATTCTTCTTGATTCGATGAAGATCGAATCGTGGCGCCACTTGAGACAGCCATTTATCGATCAGCCGAATGGGCAAGTGCGGAATGACCTCGGTGGCCGGATGGACCCGCTCCACTTCGAAGTCATCCATCATTACGGTCACCATACCGGCATCGATGCTACGAATCCGAGCGGACTGCCAGCCTTCCCATTTCACGACGGCGCGAAGCTCTCGCAGTTCATCGATTGAAAATCGCTGAAGTAGCTGCTGCACGGTGAGTACGTTTTTGACCTGCAGCTCGAAGTCCAAGCACAAAAAGAGCTGTCCGCCATATTCGCGAAAGCGAAAGCTGTAACCCGGATAAAAGCGGACATGCCGCCGTACCTCCTCCGGTACGCCCTCTGCAAAATCACTTCCCTTTGGATGGGCCACTAGACGGCCGTGCTTTAGGCGATCAATGTGCCAACCGTGGCCACGAAGAGCATCGCGAAACAGATTCACGAGTTCTCCGCGCTGGTCTCCAATTGTCCCGAGCGGTGCCGGGGCGCCACCTTCTGACAGCACTTCTATGCCAAAGAGATTCGCATATTCGTCCGCAGCAGTTGACACGTCCTGTCGGTACTCGACTTCTCGCCGAGCAATGTCGTTCATCAAACGCACTTCTGTCGTGTGCCGCAAGCTGTACTCTGGCGCAGGCAGACCAGCGCGCGCCATTTCATCACGCATTCTCAAGGTGCCCTCGTTCAGCAACTGAACGTACGCAGCCCCTTCAGGATCGCGGATCGTCTGCAGCCAAGTTAATAGCAACGGGTTGTTGCGCGCCGACTCCAATCGCGTATCGCCCAAACTAAAAATATCTGGAATGTCCCTTCCACACTGCTGAAGGCGACCCGGATTGCGCACCACAAACGCATCGCGATACACCTCGCAGAAGATCGGCTCTGACACGGAATAATCGCGATGTGCTACAGCATTGACGATTGCTTCGTCAATCGCGATTTGAGGAAACTCCTGAATGTCCAGGAAGCCACCTTCCGGGCGTCGCACTTGAAAAGTCTTGAAGAATCCCGATTCCCGAAAAAACGCACGCAGAGTGCGGAGTTGCTGTGTGCTACTTCCTGCAAACGTGCGATCAAATGTGGGGAGACCCCGACGCTCGCGCTCAGCAAGTGGTACATCAAATCTGAGCAACCGGATATTGCGAGCAGGCAGCACACGCTCTGGATTCCCTCCGAAAAAGAGCATTCCTGCATTGGTGAAGAAGCGTCCCCTTGCATCTTGCGCTACAGCTCCAACATGCTGCAGGAGTTCTTCGTCGGTGCCGGAGAAGGTGCCATGCTTCAGATATTCAGCCTTGAATTCTTTGAGTACTCCATGATCAATGACGGAGGCGGTGAAAGGCTCGCAGAATCGACGCTCGAAATCAACAATGCGCTTCGTGGCTTTAAGCCGTTCGCGGGCGTCGTCGTCGCCTAGTACGGTTTGTTTACCTTGGCGCATCCAGAAGCGAGAATTGCGATCGGTTGTTTCGCAGATGGCATCGTCTACGTGGCCGGCGTAGTACAGCAGCACATCCTTGGGCGCACCCTGACGATCGTGAAGCTGACAGATCTTGACTTCAATGGAGTGGTTCTTCAATAGCTGCGACGGACTTGAAAGGCTGTTTTGTGCGTCTTCATCAAGATGATTGATGCCGGTCACTTCGCCGTTGCTGGCGATGCCAAGAACCAGTATTCCGCCCTCCTTATTGACATTGCCAAAGCCTGAGAGTGTTTTGCGAACAAGTTCCTTGACGGCTTCAAGGTCTTTCTTCAAATCACCGCGCGCTTGACCAATTCGGCCCGCCTCCTTGCGATCAAAATGTTGCCCTTCAAAAAGGTCGTCGTTCGGGGAACACAAAAAGGCTGCGTGCCGATCAGGGTTGTCGAACACCTCTCGGGGTGACGGGCGCTTGGGCGGAAGCGTGGGTTTCGTTGGAACAGACGACATCAAGACTCCATGGTACTCGAACTCGATCGGTATCTGGAATACCAGTACGCGCGATTTGCATCAAGCACCTGTACATGATACGCAGGGGCCGGGGTCACAAGTGGTTGATCTAGCGTGATTTGCGATTTGGCGCCGGGACGCCATTTGATCCCGCGATCTCTCGAAAGGCCAGCCGCGATGCAGCAAATATACCGGCAACTCAATTAGCCCGGAAGGCATGAGTCGTGATCGCACACTACGCCTTCCGCGTAGGGGTCGGGGTGCCAAGTCCTTGATCTAGCAAGGTTTGCGATTACCCCTCGATCACCGGGGCTGAGTTCCTTTTTCTCAGAAAGGCAGGAAAGCCGCGGCTTTCAACTGCCTATCGACGCTGCGCTCAAATGGCGCGCAACTCGCTGATTTCTGAGCCGTCGAAAAATGGCTGTCAGCCAAGGCGAGCGTCAGGCACCAACCTCTTGATCTGTCAATGGATTTCTGTCATATGGGGCAAGGCCATCGGAGTGTAGCTCAGCCTGGTAGAGCACTACGTTCGGGACGTAGGGGCCGTAGGTTCGAATCCTATCACTCCGACCAGTTTTAAAAATAATAAGAGGAAATCAATGATAGGAGAACTTAGCCCCGCGCAACAGCAACAGGCCGCTGCGATTATAGCGCAAATAGAAGCGGAATATAAAGATCAGCCCTGGCCCGATGCCGATGAGCTGGCGGTAATCATTGACGCCAAAAAAATTGAAGACCCTTTAGTCTTGCGGCATGTCAGCGAAGCTTTATTGCTTGATGCAATAATTGATGAAGTAAATCAGGAAACAACAAAAAGAAATTTTCCCTATTTGCTTCCTCCCGATGACCGCCCGCCGGGCCGGGATTTGGTTCTTGAGCTGGGGGTTATTAAGCCTGGAACTTTATCACGGGATCAATTAAGAACGCTGGCAATCTTCCGCCGCAAAATGAACGGAAGAGGCTAAGAACGACAAGCTTTAATTAATTTTACCTTTCCCTGCGGCCCTGATGAACAAGCCGTACATTATCTTGGCGGGTAAGGGTGATCTTCCCACTTCTTGCCAATATTTCTAAAAGCTGGCGGCAGTTTTTACCGCTCATTTGCGTTTTCCGCGCCAGCAGTTCGGTTGACATTCTTCCGCCATGCTGGCGCAGGGCGGTTAATATGCTAGTTTCGGCTATGGGCGGTTTTGCGCCTGGGGCATTCAATTTCATCATCTCTCCAGATTTTTATTATTTATAAGATAAGGTTCTACCTATCTTTATGGCCCTTCGCAAGGCCGTAAAAACCCCTTTTAGGCCCGTATTTTTAAGGGTTTTTCATGAAAATTATTGCTTAATAGGCCCCCAAGCCTTATTGATTGATACCCATGTCCCTCCTTAATTCCATCCGCCAAATTCCTGACTATCCGAAGAAGGGTATTTTATTTTACGACATCTCGCCCCTTTTGGCCGATGGCAAGGCGTGGCAGGAAACCATGCGCCAAATCGAAAAGGCGGTAAAGCCGCATAAGCCCGATTTAATCGCCGGCATTGAATCGCGCGGTTTTTTGGTGGCGGCGCCCTTGGCGCAAATGATGGGCGTTGGCTTTATTATGTTGCGGAAAAAAGGCAAATTGCCCGGCCCAACTATCCGTTACTCCTATGATTTGGAATATGGCCAGGATGTGATCGAGGCTCAAGAAGATGCGGTAAGGGAAGGCCAGCGTATAATCATCGTTGATGATTTGCTGGCGACCGGCGGCACCATGGCGGCCGGAATCGCGCTTCTGCGCCAAATGAAGGCCGATGTCAGGGGGGCTGCCTGCATTATCGAGCTTGGCTTTTTGCATGGGCGGCAAAAAATTGATATACCGCTTACCGCACTTATTACTGTTAATCAATAAACAGAAGAGGTAAATTCAGCTTATCCTAAGCTTGTCGAAGGATATGGTTCGACAAGCTCACCATGAGCTTATTTTAGAGAATAGAAAATGCGCCGTCAAAGATTTGGAAAAATTGTCGCCACCATGGGCCCGGCCTCGAGCAGCGTTGAGATAATTAACAAATTATTTTTGGCCGGCGTCGATATTTTCCGCCTGAATTTCAGCCATGGCAGCCATGAAGATCACCAGGCGCGCTTAGAAGCGATTCGTGGCGTTGAGAAAAAGCACGGAAGGCCAATCGCCATCCTGGCCGATTTGCAAGGCCCCAAATTGCGGGTGGGAACTTTCGCCAATGGCAGAATTATTTTAAAAGAAGGCGCTAAATTCCGCCTTGATATGGATAAACAGCCGGGCGATGAAAGGCGCGTCAATTTGCCGCATCCCGAAATTTTCGCGGCATTGAAGGCGGAAACCGATTTGTTGTTGGATGACGGCAAGCTGCGCTTGCGCGTGAAAAAACACGGGGCCGATTTCGCCGATTGCGAAGTTATCACCGGCGGCGCTTTATCCGACCGCAAGGGCGTGAATGTGCCGGGCGTGGCGCTCCCCATTTCGCCTTTAACGCCGAAAGATAAGGAAGATTTGGATTTCGCGCTTAAAATCGGCGTTGATATTGTGGCGCTTTCCTTCGTCCAGCGCGCCGAAGATATTGTCGAGGCCAAGAATTTAATCAAAGGCAAGGCCGCCATCATGGCGAAATTGGAAAAGCCTCAAGCCATTCAAAATCTTGATAGCATTTTGCAAGCAACCGATGCGGTCATGATCGCGCGCGGCGATTTGGGCGTTGAAATGCCGCCCGAAGAAGTGCCGGGCATTCAAAAACGTGTGGTGCGCGAATGCCGGAAATTGGGCAGGCCGGTGGTGGTTGCAACCCAAATGCTGGAATCGATGATCGCCTCGCCCACGCCCACGCGCGCCGAGGCTTCGGATGTCGCAACCGCCGTTTACGATGGGGCAGATGCGGTCATGCTATCGGCTGAAACCGCCAGCGGCCAATTTCCGGTCGAAGCGGTTTCGATTATGAGCAAAATTATTGAAAAGGTGGAACACGACCCCCTCTACCGTCCGATCATGGATGCCGAACATCCCAAAACCGAAAGCACCGAAGCCGATGCCATGACTTCGGCTGCAGCCGAAATCGCCAAGAATATCAAGGCAACCGCGATTGTGAGTTACACCACATCCGGCTCGACCGCGCTTCGCGCCGCGCGCCAGCGCCCGGTGGTGCCGATTATCGGCCTCACCAGCCAAATGCCCGCCGCGCGCCGCTTAGCGCTGGTGTGGGGCACCCATCCGATTTATGCCGAGGATGTCGATCATTTTGAAAGCATGATCGAAGTCGCCGCCAAATACGCCAAGGCCCAAGGCTTCGCCGCCTCCGGCGACCGCATTGTGGTGACAGCCGGCGTCCCTTTCGGCACGCTGGGGGCGACCAATATTTTGCGGTTGGTGAAGGTTAGTTAGGCTTAAGCCTGTCTTGCTTTATAGCGGCGCTTTTTCTTGTTGATGACGAACACCTTGCCGCGGCGGCGGACCACTTGGCAGTCTTTGTCGCGTTTTTTCAAAGTCTTTAACGAACGGGCGATTTTCATAATTTTCCCCTGCAATTTCAAAAATACCGCCGGAAATTAGGGGTTTTGGGAAGTATTGTCAACCGCTTTTTGCTATAAAACCTTTCATGAGCCAAGCCCCCCTGATCAGCTTTGTCACCACAATTTATAATAAAGAGCGCTATTTGCCGCCCGTACTGGCGGCGATTGCCGGCCAAAAAGGCGATTTTTCCCGCGAGTTTATCTTTGTCAATGACGGTTCAACCGATGGCAGCTTGGCCTTGTTGCAGGAATTAACCAGGGACTGGGAAAATAGCTATATCATCGATCAGCCGAACAAAGGGCCTGCTATCGCCACCAATGTGGGGCTGGCCGCCGCCAAAGGGCAATTCGTTAAATTCGTCGATGGGGACGATATTTTGGACCTCAATGCCACGGCGGCGCTTTTGCAAGCTATTCAAAACGGCGATGCTGGCGTGGTGGTGGGCAATCACGCCAATTATCAAATGGATGGCGGCGATATAAGGTATTTACCGCCGCATGAATTAGAACCCTATAAGCATGTCACGCCCGATCCCTTAAAAGCTTTTATCGAACGCTGTTATTTTAATTTAACGCCAACCTTAATGCCGGCCGCTTTGGCGAAAGCGGTTGGCGGGTGCGATGAAAAAGTTTTTGTGCAGGATTATTCGATCGCCCTGCGCCTGGCCCGCGTGGCGAAGTTCAAGGAAATTCCCGATATTATTTTCTATGGCCCGCCGAACGAGCCGGGGCGCTTGAATAACGATCAAACCCAAACCCTGCACGATTTAAACGCCGCCTTGGCTTATTTTTTGATCGACCATCCCGATTTGCCTTTTAAATACCGCAACGCCGCTTTGCGCCGCGGATTGGGGCGCGCCTTGAAATACGCCAAACGGGAAGGGGCGGGAGTGAGTTTTGATTTAGCGCGCGATTATATATTGGCGCAATTGTATCTTTACCCCGGCAGCGCCGGTTTTTGCTTGAAACGCCATTTAACCGTATTTGGACCAAATTTGCGCTAGCGCGTCCGGCTGTTGGCGGTTAATTGCACCGGGGTGGATGGTGATGGTAAATCTTCCGTTTTCACCCCTTCAATAATAATGACTTGCACCGGCCCGATTGGAGTATGAGGTGGGTAGGCCATAACAGCGGTATAGCCCGTGTCCGTGTCTGCCAGCAGGAATGTTGCATCAATCAGCAAGGGCGGCTGTTGCGGCGGCTGCGGGGATAAAAGCCCGCTGCTTTTTCCGCCAATAAGGGCGGCCATAAAGCTCAACGCAGCGGAACGGCGCGCGCGGGCGCTGATTCTAGGAAATTTCATAAAGTACCCTTGTTTCTTATAAGAATATCCTCTGCCTCTTTCGCATTCTTGTCAAGCGCTTCGATAAGCTATACACAGCTATCTATGCGCTTAATGCACGTCATCGCCGGAGCTGAGCATGGGGGAGCCGAAACCTATTTCGGCGATTTATTAACGGCATTCGCGAATGCTAAAAATTTACCCGCTGGCTTTAAGCAATATGCGGTTTTACGCCCGCACCCCCCGCGCGTGGAAAGGGTGACGCAAGCAAATATTCCATACGCGACATTATCTTTTAGAGGAATTCTTGATTTTACCAGCGGACCTAAACTTAGAAAACTGATTGCGGATTATCAGCCAACCATCGTGCAAAGCTGGATGAACCGCTCGACTTCTTTCGTGCCGGTGAAAAAGAATTTTATCCATGTCGGCTGGCATGGCGGTTATTACAATATGAAACATTATCAGCATTGCGACCATGTGATTGTAATCACCGAAGATATGCGCCAAACCGTGCTGCGCACCGGCTGGCCGGAAGACCGTTTGCATCTGATCCCGCCCTTTGCGCCGGAAGACAGGGCCGAGCCCATCGCCCGCGCCGAATTTAGCACACCGCAACATGTTCCGCTGTTTTTGGCGCTGGCGCGCCTGCATGTGAAAAAGGGGCTGGATACTTTGCTCAAAGCGCTGGTGAAAGTGCCCGATGCGCATTTATGGATCGCAGGCGAAGGCCCGTTGCGCAAAGAGCTGGAAAAACTTTGCCAGGATTTGAATTTGCAAAACCGCGTGCGGTTTTTAGGCTGGCGCACCGACCGCGCCGCTTTGCTGGCGGCGTGCGATGCGGTAGTGTTCCCTTCGCGCTATGAACCTTTTGGCGTGGTGACGCTGGAAGCCTGGGCGCAAAGGCGGCCCCTTGTGGCGGCGGCATCGGCGGGCCCGCGCTCGGTCATTACCGACGAAACGGATGCGCTCTTAGTGCCGGTGGATAATGTCGAGGCTTTAACCCAGGGAATGAAGCGCTTAATTGCCGATAAAAGCCTGGCCGCCCGCTTAACCGAGGCGGGGTATCAAACTTTTCAATTAAAATATTCTCAAAAAGCGGCAGTTCAAAATCATTTGAATTTTTATCAGGCAATTGCCGAACAAGGCCCTTTGATCAAGCGGGCGGCCTAAGAGGGGAACATGTTAAAAGCACGGTTGGATTTATTAATTAAAGGCGGGCGGGTTGTAACCGCGCAAGGCGTTCAATTAATTGATATTGGCGTCACCGACGGCAAAATCGCCGCCGTCGGAAGCGGGGAAATCGCCACGCAAATTTTCGATGCCAAGGGTTTGCATATTCTGCCCGGCGTGATCGACACGCATATTCATTGCCGCGAGCCGGGCAATACCCATAAGGAAGATTTTTCAACCTCGACCATGGCCGCCATTATGGGCGGCGTGGCGACCGTCTTTGACATGCCGAACAATGCAACGCCCACCACGGGCGCTGCCGAATTGGCCGAAAAGCGCGATTTAATTAAAGGCCGCGCTTATTGCGATTACGGATTTTTCATCGGCGCTTCGCCCGGCAATATTAAAAATTTGGGCGAATTAGAGCGCCTGCCCGGTTGCGCCGGGGTTAAAGTTTATATGGGATCGACCACCGGCTCGTTATTGGTTTCCGAGGATCCGATGGTGGAAGGCGTCTTGCGCCACACCAAGCGCCTGGTAGCCTTTCATGCCGAAGATGAGCCAAGATTAATTGATCGTAAAAAAATCGCCGAAACTTCGCACGATGTGCGCGATCACCCCAATTGGCGCGATGCAAAAACCGCTTTGCTGGCGACCCAGCGCGTCATTAATATCGCGCAAGATTTGCGCCGCCGGGTGCATATTCTTCATTGCACCTCGAAAGACGAAATGGAATTCTTGCGCAAATATAAAGACATTGCCGCCATTGAAGTGACGCCGCAGCATCTAACGCTGTACGCGCCCGATTGTTACGAGCGTTTAGGAACGCTGGCGCAAATGAACCCGCCGATCCGTGACATCAATCATCAACAAGCATTATGGGATGCCGTGCGCGATGGCATTGTCGACACCATCGGCAGCGACCATGCGCCGCATACGCTGGAAGAAAAGGCCAAGCCCTATCCGCAATCCCCAAGCGGCATGCCGGGTGTGCAAACTTTGGTGCCGGTCATGCTGAATCACGTAAATAATGGTAAATTGTCATTAGAGCGTTTGGTTGATTTAACTTCCGCCGGGCCCGCCCGCCTGTATGGCTTGAAAAACAAGGGCCAAATCGCGCTTGGCTATGATGCGGATTTTACTATTGTCGATCTTTCCCGCAAAACTAAAATCACCCGCGCCTGGATTTGCAGCAAATGCGGCTGGAGCCCGTTTGAAGGCATGGAAGTAACAGGATGGCCCATTGCCACCATTTTGCGCGGCGATATCGTCATGCAGGAAGGCGAAATCATCGGCGAGCCGAAGGGCGAGATGGTAAGCTTCGCCTAAAATTATTTCTTCCCTCTTTTCTGCCTAAACGCCGCATTGGGCAGGGCGGATTTGGCAAGGCTGCCATCGCGCCTGATTTCGAGTTCGCCTAATTCAAGCCTGCGCAACTGATCGCGCAGGCGGGCTGCCTCCTCGAATTCCAAATCTTCCGCGGCTTTGAACATGCGGGTGCGCAATTCTTCCACATATTTTTCTTTGTTTTTGCCGACCAAATGGGTGGTGGCGTCATCACCGGTTGAAACTTCCAAACGGTCGCTTGCTTCGAACACGCTGCTTAAAATATCGGTGATTTGTTTTTTGACCGATTCCGGCGTAATGCCATGCGCTTGGTTATAGTCGATTTGCTTGGCACGGCGGCGCGCCGTTTCTTCCAAAGCATATTTCATCGAATCGGTCATTTTATCGGCATATAAAATCGCGCGCCCCTCCACATTCCGCGCCGCCCGGCCCATGGTTTGGACGAGGGAGGTGCGCGAGCGCAAATAGCCTTCCTTATCCGCATCCAAAATCGCGACCAAACTGCATTCCGGGATATCCAACCCTTCGCGCAGCAGATTAATGCCGACCAAAACATCAAACACGCCAAGGCGCAAATCGCGGATGATTTCAATGCGCTCCAAAGTTTCGATATCGCTGTGCAAATAGCGCACTTTTAGGCCGGCTTCGAGCAAATATTCGGTCAAATCCTCGGCCATTTTCTTGGTAAGGGTGGTGACAAGCGCCCGCTGGCCCTTCAGGGCCACAGCTTTGCATTCGGCGATTAAATCATCGATTTGATGCTTGGTTGGGCGCACAAAACATTCAGGATCAATCAAGCCGGTCGGGCGCACCACTTGTTCAATAAAGGCGCCGTGCGTGCGCTCCAATTCCCATGGGCCGGGAGTGGCGGAAACGAAAATGGTTTGCGGGCGCAAAAATTCCCATTCCTCGAATTTAAGCGGCCGGTTATCCATGGCCGAGGGCAGGCGGAAGCCATATTCGCTTAAGGTGAATTTCCGCGATCTGTCGCCTTTATACATGCCGTTTAATTGCGGCACGGTGACGTGGCTTTCATCGACGATCAAAAGCGCATCTTCCGGCAAATATTCAAACAGGGTAGGGGGCGGCTCGCCCGGCTTGCGGCCCGTTAAATAGCGCGAATAATTTTCAATTCCGGCGCATACGCCGGTGGTGGCCAGCATTTCCAAATCGAAAGTGGTCCGCTCTTCCAAACGCTGCGCCTCCAATAACTTTCCCGCTGCCCTGAATTCAGCCAATCTGATTTTTAAATCTTCTTTGATTTGGCGAATCGCCTGATTCATGGTGGGGCCGGGCGTGACATAGTGCGAATTGGCGAAAACCTTGATCATCTCCAGCGCCGTCATCTTTTCGCCGGTCAAGGAATCAACCTCGTCAATCGATTCGATTTCATCGCCGAATAAGGATAGCCGCCAGGCGCGGTCTTCATAGTGGGCGGGAAAAATTTCCACCGAATCGCCGCGCACGCGGAAAGTGCCGCGCACGAAATTAATGTCATTCCGCTTATATTGCATTTCGACCAGCGATTTTAGCAAAGCTTGCCGCCCGATTTTTTGCCTTAAACTAAGCGGCAGAATCATTTGGCCATACACTTCCGGCGAACCGATGCCGTAAATGCACGATACCGAAGCCACAATAATGCAATCGCGCCGTTCCAATAATGAACGCGTAGCCGAGTGGCGGAGTCTGTCAATCTGCTCGTTAATCGCCGAATCTTTTTCAATATAGGTGTCCGATTTCGGCACATAGGCCTCGGGCTGATAGTAATCGTAATAGGAGACAAAATATTCAACCGCATTATTGGGGAAAAAACTTTTCATCTCGCCATAAAGCTGGGCCGCCAAAGTTTTATTCGGCGCCAAAATTAATGTTGGCCGTTTCACTTGCGAGATCACATGCGCCATGGTGAAAGTTTTGCCCGAACCCGTAACGCCCAGCAGCACTTGGTCCCGCTCGTTGTTTTTTAATCCTTGAATAAGCGCTTCAATGGCGGCCGGCTGATCGCCCGCCGGCTGAAACGGGCTTTCCACCGCAAAGGGCGGCGAATCAAGCAGCAGCGCCTTGTCAAACTGGGCGCGAACCCAGCCGATGGCGGAATTGACAGAAGGGGCTAAAGATGACGGCATTGTTATAATATAGGGGAGGTCCCAAGTCCTTGTAAAAGGGCCATTTTACCGCCACCGGTAAATAAAAAATTAAAGCCGATTATAGCTAAAATTCAACCAAAAAGTAACGCCTCTTAGGCAAAATAGAGGGATAGGGTAAAGCATTGAAAGGGCAGCTAGAATCAAGCTCAACGCCCCCTCTTAAGGGCTGAAAAATGCAAGTGGCAGGGGAAAAAGAAGAACTGGACAGCATCACCTCTATGAATACGCCGCCGCTACGGGCAGAGGAAATGCTCGCGGTGAAAAACCGCTATTTCATTTCTTTGCATCAAGGGCGGCCGGAATTTTCTACGCCCGGCGCCGATGCAATCGAGGCTTACGATCATCACCGCACCCCGTTTTTGGCATTGCTGTGCCGGCCCGAAGCCGCGGTACGCTGGCGCTTGCTCGAAAAAATAACCGCGATTACCCATCACGGATTTTTGCCCTTATGCGATTATGACATGGTGACGTTACCCGGCCAAAGGGGAAGGCGCCTGGCGCTTATTTATCAAGCGCCCTATGGCCCGCGCCTGGCTTTACCGGGCGCCGCCAGTTTTCCGCACTTCAGCGAGAATCAGGCTTTGCGCTGTATGCTGGGCTCGTTATTGCCGGCGTTGAAGGAATTGGCTGAACAGGGCATCGCCCATCGCGGCATCCGGCCGGATAATTTATTTTGGTCGGATGATCAGGGAAAAAAATTAATTCTGGGCGATGCGGTTAGCTGTTCGGCCGGTTTGTTGCAACCCTCTTGGGCCGAAAGCCTATCTTACAGTTCGGCAAATCCTTTAGCGCGCGGCGAAGGCGATCCAAGCGACGATGTATTTGCGCTGGGCGCAACCTTGCTGGCGCTGATACTGGGCGAGCCGCCCTTAAATCATTTGCCGGAAGAAGAACGCTTAAGCCGCCGCCTGCAAGAAGGCAGTTTTTTGGCCTATACCAGCCAGCGCCCGATTTCGAAAGCGGTGCTGGATTTGCTGCGCGGCATGCTGACCGATGATCCAAAGGAACGCTATAGCATCGAGGAAGTCGAAGCCTGGATTCACGGCAAGCGCCGCCTTACCCGTCAACCGGCGATTCACCGCCGGGCGGTGCAGGCTTTTTCTTTTGTGAATCAAGATCATTTTTACGCCCGCAATTTGGCGCTGGCCCTAAGCCAAAATTGGGGGCAGGCGGCCGCCGCGCTGAAATCGCACGCGTTTGATAATTGGGTGCGCCGCTGGCTGGGCAATTTGGCCTTAGCGGAAGAATTGGCCAAGGCCGCCAAGGGCCAGGCTTCGGGAGAACGCGGATCGTTTGATGACCGCTTAATCGCCAAATCTTGCATTTTGCTTGATCCGCAAGCGCCGTTGCGCGTGCCGGGTTTTTCAGCCTCGCTCGATGGCTTGGGCAATGCATTGGCGAATGGCCTGAACGATCAAGATATTTTGAATGGCGTAGCGATGATTTTATCCTGCCATTTGCCTTCGTTATGGCTGCGCTATAATCCGGAATCCCCGCTTTATGCCGAGATTAAGAAATTCGAATCATTGCCCCTTATGCTGCATGAGCCTAGCCCCGGTTTCGGGATCGAGCGCTGTTTATACGAATTGAACCCCTTCATGGCTTGCCAAAGCCCCTTGGTCAAAGATTTTTATGTCAAAGAGCGGCTGGAAATTCTTCCCGCCCTGGAAAGGGCCGCCAGCCTGCCTGGCCGCGGCTCTATGCCTATCGACCGTCATTTGGCGGCTTTCATCGGCAGCAAATATACGGAAATAAAAGATTCCGATCTCAAACCCTTGGGCAGCGGCGATGAAAATAAAAAACGCCTGGCCATTTTGCGCCTGCTGGCGAAGGTGCAAAAATATGATCATGGCCCCCCGGCGCCAAAACTGGCCGCCTGGCTGGTGGATGTGGCTGCGCCGATTTTATCTTCCTACCGCAATTTGCCGCGCCGCCGCCGTTTGCAAGCCAAGGCCGCCGAAGCGGCTTTGGGCGGGAATTTGTACGAATTGCTGGGCGTCATCGACAATGCCGAAGAACAATTGGCCGATGAAACCGGCTTTCATCAAGCCGCGGTCGAACATCGCATCATAGCGATGAAAATCAGGGAATTGGAAAATATCCGCGACCGAAAATCGGATTTCGCCGTCATCCGCGGCGAGCAAATTACTTTAAGCTTGGCAACGCTCGCTTCGATGGCGGGGGTTTTAATGATTTTCGTCATGCGATTGCTATAGGGGGAATAATGGCAAGCGTCAGCAACCATCATCCGAAATCGGGCTTGAAAACCGGCCTTTGGCTGTTTTCCGGCGGCATTGCCGCCTTGGCTTTGCTGCCTTATATGCTGATTATTGCGGTTGGCATGATTCCTTCCTGTTTGGCCTGGATGTTCGACCGGCGTCCGGAAAAATACGCCGCCACCACCGTGCTGCTGTTCAACGGCACCGGCGTGTTGATGGTGTTATTGCGGGTGATCGAGCAAGGGTATAATTTGGCTTATTCGATTTCACTATTGCAAGACCCGGTAGTGTGGCTGACTTTAATGGGCCCGGCGGCTTTGGGCGTCATTTTGCTGCATATTATTCCGCCGATGGTGGTTTACGCCATGTCGTTCCGCGCGGTTGAGGGAATTAAGCTGATGGAAGAACACCGCCAGGAATTGCGCGAAGAATGGGGCGAGGCTTTGGGCGAAATCCAAGTCCCCGTCACCCAGCGCGATGTCGCCATTTTTGATAGCAGGTATCAGTAATTTTTTCCTGATAATCTTTTCGGATCTTTCCTTCGCTTTAATCTTGCGCTATCACCGCCCTTATGAGCTTGCCGCAGAATTTTAAGGCCTTGGTGATTGAGGAGCATGGCGCGCAGTTATTCGCCAATCCCAAAAATATCGCTGCCGCTGATTTGCCGGAAGGCGAAGTTACGCTCCGCATCGCCTATTCCAGTTTGAATTATAAAGACGCCCTTATTCTCAATGGCATTGGCGGCATGGTGAAAAATTATCCGCATGTGCCGGGCATCGATTTGGCCGGCGAAGTTATTGACAGCAACCATTCCAGCTTCAAGGCGGGGCAAAAAGTTTTACTGACCGGCTGGCGCGTTGGCGAATTATGGTGGGGCGGCTATGCGCAATATGCCAAAGTAAAAGCCGAATGGCTAATCCCATTGCCAGATGGGCTTGATCTGCGCCAGGCCATGATTTTGGGCACGGCCGGCCTAACCGCGATGCTGGCTTTAATACAAATGGAAAAACATGGCTTGGAAAAAAATCAGGGGCCCATTTTGGTGACGGGCGCCGGCGGCGGGGTGGGAAGTTTAAGCGTGGCGCTGCTGGCTAATCTTGGTTATGAAGTGGCGGCGGTTACGGGCCGCGCTTCGCTGGGCGGATTTCTGCAAGAATTGGGCGCCAAAAAAATTATTCCACGCGCTGAATTAACCGATAAGCCTTTCAAGCCGCTTGATTCGCAGCATTGGGCCGGCGCGATCGACAGTGTGGGCGGCGTGATGCTGGCGCATATTTTGGCGCAAATCAAAGCCTATGGCACGGTCGCCGCTTGCGGCCTGGCGGGGGGCGGCGAAGTGCCGCTTAGTTTAATGCCCTTCTTATTGCGCGGCGTGCGCCTGATCGGGATCGATTCCGCCACTTGCCCTTCCGGTTTGCGCCTTGAGGCCTGGGCCCGCCTGGCCCAGGAAATGCCGAAAGACAAGCTCGATAAAATAGCCGTCGCAGCCCCCTTGCGTGATTTGCCGAAGCTTGCTAACAAAATGCTAAGCGGCCAGGTCCAAGGCCGCATTGTGGTCGATGTGAACGTTTAAAAATTAAAAGGAAAATACGATGGGTATTATGGGTGATTGGCAAAAAAATCCAAAAGACGCAAAGCCGGAAAAACCGCCGGCGCTGCAAATAACCGGTTCCGCAATCGAACCGTCTTTTGCAAACCTCCAAGCGCCGAAGCCGGCGGAAAATTCCGGCCCCGATCTGGAATTTTTGGAAGAATATTTAGCCAATACCCGCGAAGCCAGAGGCTAGCCGCGCGCTTCACGCGTAAGAACTTTGTCGAGGGAGCTGACAAAAGAAATCTCGGAGCTTAAAGGTTTCTTTTCCATGTCTTGCGCCAGTTTTTGAACAACAATATCAATAATTTCATCGCTAATACCGAGCTTGCCGCTTTGACGGCCTAAAATCAACGCTTCGGCGATGCTGATATCACAAGAAAGAATACGGTGCCTTTGCCCGGCTTTGCGGTAGAAAGCTTCCCTAATAACCAGCCGGGGATCGGCCTTGCTCAACAATTCTTTTATCGTATCCACCATTTCTGGGGTGGTGATGATATCGGTTTTTGTGCCGTTAAGCGTTCCTTCCATCACAATATCGGCTCTGCCCATTACCGGCGCGGATTTAGCGCGGATGGTTAAAATTCCGCTCCCCGGTTCATAAGAAACAGGGCTTTCATCGGCGGTAAGCGCATCTAAAATCATCTTCCACTCCTTCAGATTTTTTTAAGCTAGTAATTGTTTGGCCGCACTCCGGTCCAGGCCGGTAATTAACTCGAATTCACAGGCCGAGTCCAGTACTTGATTGATATTGCGGTGAACTTTGATCATGGTGATCGATTCTTTTTTGCCCTGGCGCAGGCTGATCACATTTTCTTCGCTTTCATCTTCGGCCGCTTCCATCAAAATCGGCTTGCCGATTTCAGCCGGTTGGTGCAGCGCGCGCAGATATTGGTGAAAGGCGGCGGCCTCTTCATAGCTGGTAAAGCGCACCAAAGTGGAATGGCCGTGAATTAAGCCTTCCAGGCGCACGCTTTGATCTTCGGTTTCAACCGTTAAATGGCCGAATTGAGAGTTCTTGATAACGGTGGCTTTGGCAGGGGTAGTCAGCATGTTAAGCATGGAGCGTCTCCCTTAATGATTAATGCAACGGGCCGGCTTTGGCGCCGATATTTTGCGCGACTTTACCCAGCAAGGCGCTGGCTTCGCGTTCGCCGAAATGGCCGATATAAAGGCACACCGCCATGGTCAGGAAGGCGCTGGCGATCGCCTGGGGGTTAATCCCGGCTTTGGCGACCTTGCTTTGGGCATCCATCAGCACGCGGAAGGTCGCTTCGACATCATGGTCGTTAAGGCTGGCATCGGCGGTAATTTGGTCGAGCATGAAGCGCCTCTCGTTAATATTCTATTTAACCTATCGTAACCAAAAATTAGCTTTTTGGCAACAAAAAAGTGACAAAAAGGTTAACGGCGGGGGAGGGGGGTTAAGGGTTAAAGCTTCGTTTTTTATGCTTTTCCCTATGCCCTAGCCTTAAACCCCGGGTTGTGGTAAAAAACGGGCTTCCCATTTACGCCAAGGTTTATAATGAAACAAAATTTTTTCTTCCTAACCATGATTTTTAATTTGCTGGTTTTCTTCCCGCTGCAGGCGGCGGAGGAGATAGGTAAGGATGGCGAGAATATACAAATAAATGGGGCGATAATCATGCCCCAATGTTTCAATGAATATTGGCTGGATTCTAGAAAAAATATTATTGATCTCGAATTATGCGAGCAGATGGTCCAGCAAGACGGCGGCGATAGCGCCGGTTATAAATATATCGGCAAGCTAAGTAATTCGCTCGTCTTTGAATTAAGCCATTATACCGGTTCGCTATGGAATAAAATAGTTCTAGCGGATTATTTGCAAAAGAGTGTAGTTCACAAGAAGGGCGCCCTTAAAATTATTGCTGATAGAGCGGAAGGAACTTTATGCAATATGGGATATAGCGATGTTGCCGTCAAAAATGATCAATTATATTACATCCGTTATTACACTTTCGCCGATCTTTTATATTTGCTGCAGCAAGATATTGATGCCGGCCTTTATGCCAAATTAGAAAACCGTCCTAAGCGCTGTGTCGCTAAGGCCCGGCATACCTATGATTTTAAGAACAAAAAAGAGCAGACTTTTGCCGTTTATTTAATAGATGATTGGATTAAAGAAGATTACCGGAAGAATATTTTTGAACCGAATAATGCCCCTGAGCAAATATGTCTCGAAAACCAGTTAAAAGATTTTATAGCTTCTAATGGTATAGAGTTGGATGAAGAAAAGCTCCATAAGTTAGGGCTAGTGCTTGAACGGCAGTGCGGCTCTAACTTTATGTAGATTTAATTTCATTCGCTATCTATTAACTCTAAATCGTCTAATATATTTTCTATAGGTCGCTTCGACATCATGGCCGTTAACGGTTAAGAAGGCTGTTTAGGGCAGGGGTAGGCAACCGCCTGGCTATCAATAAAACCAAGCGCGGCTGGAGCCTGTTTCAGATCAGGATTGTTTTTTATCCAATTATTAAAATTTCTCATTACTTCTTCATCAGAAATAATATAGGGCGACTTCTGAGTTTTGCCTTCTGGGCAAAATATGGGTTTTTTGGCAAGAGCGGACATATATCGAGCAATCTGCATCAAAGACTCGATATAGAATTTGCACGAACTTTTACCGCTATTATCTTGAAGGCAGCTATTTTGCAATTCCTGAACACTGGTGAAATGTCCTTGATTAAGACAAGGAATTCCACTTTTTATCCAATACTTAAGGGCATATATATGAGCGGGAACATCTTCTTCAAATTTTTCTTCCTCTAGAAAATCGGCTGCCTGTTGAACGTCATCCACGTTAATGGGTGTTTGGCGGCAAGGTTCATCTAAGTAAATTTTCAATGTTTGCAACCGTTCCCCCACACCACGCAGATAGGCCTCGCAATTGCGCCGGTCTTGGGGATGGGCGGCGGCGCAAACTCGACGCAGCTCATCCGCTGTTAGATCTTTGGCAGAGGCGGGTGGAATTAAAAAGACAAAAAACAAAAAGATAATTAAACACCGCATTAACAGCATAGTTTTTTCTCCCCATTCAAAGAACATAAATGTCTTTATAAAAAAAACAATCTTTTTCATTCATTTTTAGGCAATCGGCGTTTGAATATATCGGCCATTTCTTGATAACGGCGAGCATGGCCCTCTTTGACGGGGTCATTTTTTTCCCTAGCTGCCATGCGTGCTTCTGAAGCGGCTTGTTCTAAATCTTTGACAGCTTGTTGATAATTACCTTTTTCAAGATGGGACTTGGTTTTGCTATTATTAAACCAATTTTTTCCACTCATATATACTAGGCCGGCCATACCTTGGTATTCTTCAGGAGTTAAGTTGTGCTTATCGGCAAAATCATCCAAGGGCCTGGTTAAGTCTTTTCCAGCAATAACTGTTAATCGCGCGATTTGCTCCGGCGTTAAGCTAACACCTTCTTTTCGCAGAGTGTCCGCTAGTTCTTGAGCAGGAATACCAGTCTGATTAGCAGCACCCGTTAATTTCTGGATAATAAGTTCGTCTACTTTAGCCTTGCGCAAATCACGCTGAATTTCCTGAGAGTTTCGTCGTCCAAGATCATAACCCTCTCCGATAGTGGCTCCGCTTTTCGTTCCACCAGGATGATAGGGATAAGCTCGCGCCCCCTCTTTACTGGAAATATAATCTTGGGCTGCTTTTTGGGCTTCATTAAGCTTAAATTCCTCCTGTATGCGTTTTCTTACATTAGGATCAATTTTTAATTCTCCATTATTTGGCTGTTGAGGTTCTTTATTTGTCCGTACATAACTCGCCACCTGCAATGGATCCATTTGGTTCAGCACCAATTGATGCTCATTCATATAATCATGATATGATTGATTGGCGGTAAGGGGTTGCGGTTTGAGGGCGCTATAGCTGGGGAAATTCTCGTTTATAGTTTGCTGGGCGAAGGTTTTCTTTAATTGATGCCAATTGCGGGCGATATCAGCGCCGGTTGTGACGTCATCGGGCTTTGGATAAACGGGAAGCCCGGGCAAATTGGATGGTTGGATATTCCAGATTTTTGACCAATCCTTTGGTTGAGCGAAGGGTTCGTCATAATTGTCGGTCGCAGGCGGGCCGAAGATGCCAGCTAAACCTTCTACCAAATCGGCCAAAGGCGGTTTAGGCTTTGCAATAGGATTGATTGGCGGCGTAGCAGGGCGTCCAAACAAAGAAAAAGGGTGTAAGGGATCTAAAATTTTTTTAGGATCAAGAGGTCCGCCGGGCGGTTTGTTAGAAAACATCATAGCTTCTCCAAAAAGGGTTTAGAAAACAAAAACCCGCCGCAATTAAAATGCAGGGCGGGAATGAGCAGGGGCAGGCAGGGTTTTTATCGTTCTTGTTTTGTACCATACAATTTCAAAAAAGTCAAGCAAAAACTTTTCCCGCTCTGGCTCTTCAAGAAAAACCGGCGTATACTGGCCAGATGCGGATTTTATTGACGATGCTTCTTGTAACCGCCGCCTTTTGCCCCGCCTTGGCCAAGAATGATTGCGCGGTTCAAGCCGGCGATCTGCAAATAAGCCAAGCTTATGCGATCGATGATGCAACCCCGGGGCGGTTGCGGGTTTATATGACGATTTATAATGGCGGGTTTTTCGATGATTATATCCGCGCCGCGGCAAGCCCGCTTGGAACGGCGGAATTGCGCGATGAGCGCGGGCTGGATCACCGCGCTCTCCTCGATCAGCCGGTAATGGAAATCCCCTTGCGCGCCGGGCAATTACGCGAATTAAAGCCGCAAGGCTATTATATTTTGCTGGAAGAATTGGAAGAAAATTTAGGAATAGGCGAGCGTTTTTCGCTGGCCCTTCGTTTCCGGCTGGCCGGTGAAACGACCATGCCCATTACCTATCTTGGCCGCGATCCGGAAAAATACCGCGATAAGATTTGCCCTTAGCGCTGATTTTCATTGTAACCCGTAATACGGGGAAAATGCTTACAAGGTAAGGTAGGACGCCAGGGGTGGGAGTGAACGACCGGTTTTACCTCAGCGCCTTTGGCTTTACCGCCGCCACGACGTGGGGGGCGGGACGATCCCCGTTTATATACCCGGTGCTTTGCCATTTCTAAAAACTCCGCCGCCAAATCTTGTTCATGACGCATTTTTTACTCCCTATCGTATTTTTCCGCGCCTATTCATGCGCCTCTGGCGCAGCCGGGGCAAGTTAACTTTTTATGACATTGAAAAAACGGCTTAACCGTTGCTGATGACGATGTTGGTGAAAATCGATAAATTGTTCTGGCTAAGCCCATTTAACTGGGCCACATTTATCCAGCCTCCCGGGCCGGCGCCATCAATATCGACTTGCAGGGTGGTAAAACCGGCGCCATCCACAAAGCGCAGATATTGGCTTAAAGTGCCGGGATCGCCATTATAGCCTTGCAGCACATTATGCAGCTCGATCACATCCTGGCCGGTTTGAAAATTGGTGATGGTATCCAGCCATTGCGGGGCTAAATCTTGGGTTTCATAGAAAAAAGTATCGTTGCCAGCGCCGCCATCCATTAGATCGCTGCCCGCGCCGCCGATGAGAATATCATCGCCGGCATTGGTCCAAATCACATCATCGCCATTGCCGCCATCGACAATCATATCGCCATAGGTGTGAGTTAGGCTGGTGAAATTAAGCACATCATCGCCGTCGCCCAAATCAAATCCTTCAATGCCGCTATAATTGACGCCGCTAAACGGCCCGTTGGAGGAATAAGAGCGGATCAACAAATTATTATCAAACTGAATTAAATCATTGCCGTTGGTGCCCAGCAAAATATCAAACCCGCTGCCGGCGGTAAAAGTATCGAAACAAACATTATAGCCATTAACGCCGACGCCAATGATTAAATCATCGCGCACCGACACGGCGAAAACGGTATTGGGATCATTGGGATCATTCGGTACTATTTCATCGGCGGAAAATTGAAAGAAATTGTCACCCTGCAAATCAATCAAATGATCCAAGCCTTGGCCGCCATCCAAAAAATCATTGCCGGCGCCGCCATCAATCGTGTCATTCCCGGCGTCGCCGAAAAGCTGGTCATCGCCATCGCCGCCATTGATGGTATCATCGCCATCGCCGCCATGAATCGTATCATTGCCGCTGCCGCCACTTAAGGTGTCGTTCCCGGCATCGCCATTGATGAGGTCGTTGCCCGCACCGCCATCGATACTATCATTGCCATTGCCGCCATGCAGCGTGTCATCGCCGTCATTTCCGAAAATCTGGTCATCGCCATTATCGCCGAAAATAATATCGTTCAATGAGCCGCCAATAATAATGTCATTGCCGTCATTGCCATGAAAAGCGGTGCCGACCACATAGCCGGAAGCCGCCGCTGCCGCAGCGTCGTTGGGCAAAACAACCTGGTCATTGCCTGCCAGCGCGTCATATTGCGTGCCTGCCAAATAGCTGCCGTTTTGAATAAGATTAAAATTCACCACATCGTCATTCGGGGTGAATAAGGCAAAAATTCCCGGCGGCGGCGGGGGCGGAAAAATAATATCGGTCGGATCGGAAATCTCGCCGGGCGCAATGCCGTTGAAACCGCCACCCGTATCATCGCTTAAATTACGCAAACCCGGTAAATTGCCATCATCGGTAAAAGGCCGGAAGCTGCCGCCTTCGCGGACGCCGATAACCGGTTCAGGCCCTTCGGCTGGTTCGAAATCTTCCAATTGTGAAATAATATCATCGGGCGGCGTAACCGGCTGGTCGGATTTGTCCAAAATGACGGGGCGCGCCTCGCCCAGCAAAGCATAATAACCGCCCAATACGACCCGGCCTTCCGGGGAAGTTTGAAATACCAAATCATGCCCGGCGCGGTACATTTGATCGTCCGGAACCGAGAAAGTCAGATTGACGGTTTCTCCGCCCTTTAATTCAATCAGCAAATATTCATGATTTTGCGCGGCGGGAATGCCTTTTTTTTGATTAAAAGCTTTATTCGCAACCGGGCCTATCGGTAAATCGGAAGTCGCCATTTATTGCTGCCTCGCATTTGTTATAGGTAGAGAGCGGGTGCCGTGCTGTAGTATAATCCCTGCTTGTGCTAACCCGTTGGCATAGTTGTGCCGAATAGTTTCTGAAATGTATCTAAAAAAGCTCTAATGGTCAAGCGACAGAACGCCGCCTGAAAGGCTTTGCACACAATATATTTTACCAGGGTTTGTTTAACGGCGGCGGCGTAAGGCCAGCGCGCCGGCGATTGCCGCCAAGCTAAGCGCCGAGGGGCTCGGAATCACCCGTTCATCCTTCGGAATTATTTCGGCCCGGCTGGGGCTAATAATAGCCAAGGGGCAAATATAAGAATCAGCCCGGTAAGCATAAACGCTTACTAGCCCATTAAACATGCTGCGGGGCGTAGAAGATAGGTCGATTTCATAAGAGCCGCCTAAAGCCAGATATCGTAAAATAAAAACATCATCCAAAGGCGCCTGCACGCTGGTGGCGCCAATTACAGGCGTAAAATTCGCTATGTTTTTGCTTAAACAAGAAAAAGGAGCGCCCATCTGTGAGAGCGTAAAATGGGGCGTTGAGTACCAGGAAGGGGTGGTGGGTTCAACCATTTCCCGTGGCGTAAGATCCACTTCAAGACCATCTTGATTGGCTAAAGCTCCAACCCCTGATCCGGCGACCGCAAGAGCCGCTATGAATTGTTTAGCACTCATCCCTTTTCCCCCTTTAATATTTGTAGAATAGGCTAGTATTTATAGGGAAATAATGTTTCTGTCAAGGATATATTATTTGCGCCGGCACGCTGCGCGCAAAGAGGCGGCAAGCCTTGCCAACCGGCGCTTTTAACCATTTTTTCCTTGAATTAGTATCCTACTAAGATACAATTATAATTGAAAGAAAAATAATATTTAGGGCAGGGAAGTGACCAAAGATTTACGCGAAGCCGCGCTGCAGGGCATTCTGGGACGGTCTTGTATCGAACCGGGCTTAAAAGATCCGCTGGAAGCTAGACGGTTGGCTTTAAGCTTAGATCAGGGGCGTTTTGCCCGCGAGGCGGCGATCTTGAATGCGATCGCAGGCAAAAAAACGAAATAAGGAGCAGAATTGCTCCACAGGGTTCATGGCAGGGAAAAGACGCCGTTAAAAAACAACGGCACCCACTTAAGTACAATTGAGGAAAACCATGAGCTTGATTATTGTAACGTCGATACTCGCTACCGCCTTGATTTTCTATGGCCTTTACTGGCAAGACCGCATCGAAAAATCGCAATGCCGCCACCCTTCTCGCTGACATGATTCCGTTAAGTTATCCCCAATATCCATGCGTTTGACGCATATCTGATACTTGTTTTGGCCAGGTTGTGAGGAGCAAAGCCATCATTTAGCCTTAAATGGTTAGGGTGTATGAGAACAAGAATAATTGAGTAAATGTGAGTCAATGATCGAGTAAAAGCTTAAGGTCGAACGCACTTCGGCTTGTCAGGTGATCAGGATAGGGTTGAGTAAGGGCGAGGGTAAGTTTAAGGCGAAAGTAAGTAAGGTAACGGGGGATAAGGGAAAATACCCACCCCCATCTTTCGCTAACCCCTCTTAACATTCGTTCGAAGGGAGTTCCTTATGATTCCGCGTCAAGTACTGCAAGAACTGAAAACTCAACGGCAAAGCGATAGTTGGCGCACTCCTCTTCTTAATCTCAGCGGCTCTCAGGCAAAATCACCTTATTCTCAACCAGATTTTATCGGCAATTTCTTGCATATGTTTACGCGGCCGGCAAGTATTCCCTCCCTCTAATTCATATTCTTTCTAAACTTTCCTTGATAATCAAGCCGGAATAGATTATATCTTTATAGGATATAATTGAGGCAAGATAATGAAATATACCAATTCGCTGCCCAAGCCCATAGCCAATGATGCCGGGCAAGATAGGCAAGCGGAATTTGATTGCACCTTTCACGAATTGAATCAAATCGCCCCCCAAGCGGTAATGGCGGCGCTTAAACGGCATGAACCGGAAATCGCTAGATCGGCAAGCCCTATTTTAGCGCAACAGATTTTTTGCCAGATTATTAATTTATTGCCATCGGCGCTATTGCGCCAGGCGCCCCAGGCATTATTAATCGGCTTGGTCGAACGCGCCGTTAACTTCACCCACGAATTGGATGAAAAAGGCGAATTGGTCAAAGCTGGCGCGGAATTGCAAAAAGCCGTTATGAAATTAAATCAATTCATGCCTTTGCCCCCTGCCATCACCAAATTCTGGGATAAGGCCGCCCGGCAATTGGACGAAACCCTTCGCCGCCGCCATAAAAATCCGGCCACCGCACCTTTAAGTTTTCTTGGCCTTGCTAAAGATTTTAAAAATCATAAAGGGCTAGCCCGCCAACGCAGCCTGGAACAATTCGGCCGTGAATTATCCCAGGCCCTGGGTTTAACAGTATCGCCGGAATGGCGCTTTTATGATTTGCCGGAAGGCGTCCATGCTGCTTGCCGCCAGGGCGAAATCCATTACAATGAAGCAAGGCTCGAGCGCGAAAATTTGTCTCAAGCCATTCATAACGCCGCCCATGAATGCGTCCATTGGGCCGAGGCGCTATTGGCGCGTAAACCTAAGGCCAGCTTGCTTTTATCCTCGCTTTCTCAAGCCGGGCAAAAAGAGTTTTTGCACGCCGTGCGGCATAACAAAGCCGGCTATGCGGGCGCTAAGCAGTTCGGCTATAAAATTTATGCCTCGCAATGGGCTGAACAATCGGCCGAATATGGCGCTCGTAAATTAACCGCCGTGGTGCTGGCAGCTTTAGAAAAAATTGAAATGCCGGCAGTGGAAAAACCAAAACTTGATTCCAGGCTGGCCCGTTATGCCGCTATCGCCGCGCGCTTAAATGCCGCAGGCCGCCGCGCCGCCTGATTTACTTTGAATCCCTGGAATGGGACGGCGGCGAAACTTGAATCGGCGCGCCGCTTTTGGCTTGGCTTTCGGCCAGCAGGGTAATCAGCGCCGCCGCATTTTGCGCCGGAATTGAATTTTCCCACGCCGCAATAGGCAATAGGTGCGTTCTTATCTGAATGGCATAGGAGGGCCTTTGACGCAACAACGCTTGCAGCAAGGTTGCCGCCACCTCTTGATTGGGCGCTTCGGCCAGCATGGTTTCAAGGGTGCGGGTCCGGGCGCCCGGCGTTGTTTCGGGATGAGGCCGGTAAGAGGGAATCTGAATCATGCAACATCCAATAGTAACAATTTCACGCGGCGGGTTTGCTTGATGCAAAATCACCTCCAGCATCGGCTCAATCCGGGTGTGCAAAGCATCGCGCTGGAAAATCATTTTTACCGTTCCTTCCGGCAGATTCGCCAAATGCTTCAATATGCTTTCACTGTCTTCGGTTATTTCTAATTTGGCGCCCTCATCGGAGGACAAGGCGGCATGAATATGCGCCTGGATATAATGCTGAATAGCCAATTTGCCGATATGCTGATAAAGCGCCCGGTCGTCATTAAAAGCCAAGTGCGGCAGGGCCAGGGCGGTAGAGTGAATTAGCCGTGTGACGGTTGCATGATATTCTTGAATATCCGGCCAAATAGTGGGCGAAAGATTTTCCGCGATTTTAACAATGCCATATATCACCGTTACCAAATGATTTTGCACCTCACGGCGGAGTTGATGATAGGATTTCCAATCGATCTGCTCGGCTTGCTTTAAAAAAATTTCCAGCATTAAGCGCACCGCTTGATGGCTTTGCCCGCCGTTAATCCTTTGATACAAAGCGGGATCAAGCATGCGTTGCAGTTGCACCAAATGGCTGGTATCGGCAGTTGCCGGCGAGGCGCGCAATTTTTGCAATAACTTGCAAATCGTCGGCATCAAAAGCTGCGCCTGAGCGTGGCTTTGGAAAGAATCGCGCCATAATTTATAGGCAATGGTAATCGTAGCGTTTTCTTGCGCAGGCGCAAGAGCTCCGGCCTGCTTTTCTATAAGATCGGCATATACTACCGCCTGACGGTTGAAACGCGGCGATTGGGGGGAAGCTAGCAATTCCTCGGCTAAGGCCGGAAGATAGCCATGCTGACGGCGCGAAGCGGGCAAGGCAAGCAAGGAGGCGCCAAAATTTCCTATAAAATCTTCATCATTCAAATGCCCAACCCACATCAGCCGTAGCCGGCAATAAAGTTTGTAAGGCCCCCATAATAAAGCGGATAATTTTCGGGCAAGTTTTTGCTCATTCGTTGGAATAGGCAATATTCCTCCCTGCCGCGCGGCCGGCCCATCAGATATAGGAAAAGAAGAAGAGTAGGTAGCCATTTATCCTTTCAAGGCAAATAAAATTCACCATTTAACCATGCAATATAAGGCCGCTTGGGGCAACGGATTTCTTATGGAAGAAAGATTTATTGGCTCCTTGGGCCGCGGCCGTTATAGAGCGCCGCTATCTGAGCCGCTTGCGCCGCTTTTAAATGCCCTGGCAGTGCTTTCATAGCGCGGGTGGGAAGGCGGTTATTAAAATTATCTTCTGTAGTATCTTCCGCCAGCATTAAAAAAACGGCTCCCCCGGTTTTATAGGCATAAGCGGCCAATTCAGGGCGGGTATTCACTAATAAGGCAATAAGCGCCATATTGGCAGATTGCCATTCCCGCGATTTGGAATTGGCCCCTCGTTTTAAAGAGGCGTTTTCCATAGCGTTATGTATCAGCCCTTTAACCAAAGGGGCTAGTTTTTCACGGGGCGCACGCTGAAAAATAGCCTCAAGCGTATAATCGATTTTCCGCATCCACCCCAAAGCGCCATACTGAGAATGGGTATAGGTTTTATCTTGGTATTCGGCGCTAAGTTCTTTAATTCCCAGGTAAACTGACCCCAGGCGCTTTAGCAATGGGAGAGGCATTTCTTGCGCCGGCATGTTTAAACCAACCTTAAGCAATAGCAATTGAAGAGTATGGTTTAATTTGATTAAAAGCGGATCGGAAGAAACTTGATCCCGCACGGCATGAAAGACTCGTTCTTGACAGAATGACAATATTTCAGCCTGTTCCGGGGTAATGGCCTGCGGTTGGGCTTTAACATAGGCGCTAATACGCCAAACCCGGTGAAGAAGGGTAAGGGGGCCGCAATTTGCCGCCAGTAAACGCGGCAGATCAAAAATTTGCCTGGCTCCGCTCGGCAAAAGAGGGAAGGGAGAGGAAGGCGTATTTATTGGCAGCGCTGTCATAATGCTCTTACCCCAATTTTATATAAAATTATATATTTCGTATATCTAACAGATACAACTTCTTGTGTAAAGGAGGAAATAAGGCTATAAAAAGTGCCGGGTAAAAAGGGATAAATAAATGGGTAGAGAAAATAAATCTGATATTACCGAGCGGCTATTAGATTCCGATGCCGAATTCAGCCAGCGATTAGCTGACCGGCGTTTATTAGCGGCAATTAAGCGCGGTTCGCGCGATCCTAAAGCAAGGCAGCTTTTTGAAATTATCGCTTCTTGCCCATCTGCCGCAGAGGTAAGAGATGGCAACCCTTTAAGCTTTGAGATAATTAATGCTTATAAAGTTTTTCCTCTGATATTACCGAATCC
The DNA here is from genome assembly GCA_050182275.1 of Dongiaceae bacterium. Classification (GTDB taxonomy): domain Bacteria; phylum Pseudomonadota; class Alphaproteobacteria; order SHNJ01; family SHNJ01; genus JBFXCK01. The sequence continues at coordinate 63,802 of JBFXCK010000005.1, forward strand.
GAATAGCCAGCAATTTCATCCACACTATACACCATTGGCTTTAGCTATCCGCAAAGCCGATGTTTGGTTTGTGAAGAATTTGCTGAAACTGGGCGCTTTTTCGAATTGGTCTGCTAACCCTTCTCGTGGTAATCGCGCAAATGCCTGGAAGCCGATCAGAGATGAAACCCATTTGGCCTATGCCAAACGGCTTTGCGGTAAATCTTCAAAAGATATAGGCCAAGCATTGCGCCGGCGGCGGATTTATTTCATTTTATGGAAAAGCGAGTATGCTTCAAGCTTTTCATTGAAAACCGCGCCTTATGTAATCATGGCGGGGCTGGTAATAGGAATGGATAGGGTTTTTGCAGGGATGGGTTCCGGCTCGCTCTCAACGCCCGTTGCCAATACCATCGTTGCTTCGGCCAATGCCGTCATGTGGGGCGTTTGGACGGCGTTCGCGGGATTTATGGTTTCTTACAGCGCTTTTTTTCTAACGGCGCCGGCGTCGGTGGTGAATCCCAAGCCATCGAAATTATATGCGGCGTGCATCGGGGCTTGCACTTTGCTATGCGCTTTGGCCGGCGGGAAATATGGCTGGCACCGGCAGCAGCAAGCCGATCTGCCTTATTCGCCGCCGGCTTTTACGGCGCCGCCCGAAGAAAAGCAACCGCCGCCCGCCTTTTCCGCACGCCAGGTTTATCCGGCCAAGCCGAAAGAAATCATTCTGGATTTGGCGCCTTATTATAAAGAGATAAAAAGCCGCTAGCTTTTTTCTGCCTACACTCCTCCTATACTCTTGCGCAAAATTTTTTGGGAACAAAAACGCGCGCAAAAAAATTATTGTCGGTAAAAATTTTTAATATCAATTTTTACCACAAGGAGAGTGCGATGAACGAGCGCCCAGTTGCTCCAACCAAATCCGAATCCAAAAAACTGCCGCCGCGCCGTTTGGGCAAAGTATTATTGCGCAATAAAAAACTGGCCGCCGATATTTTGGTCGAGGCCGATCCCAAGGGCCGCACCGTTGTCCATGCCAAAATGCGCGATACGTCGCTATTAACCAGGCTTTACCGCAGCCGGCGCATTAGCGGCCAAGAATTGGCGGCCGGGCAAGCTTATAGCCGGGATTTGCAAATTGCCGGGCTGACCGGCCGCTATGCCAGAAGTTCCTGGCAGCCGCTTTCCAGCGCTCAAACCGGGCCGGACACCAGCATTAACATTCAGCTCAGCGATGGGCGCATCGCGGCACAAGAACGCCTGAAACGCCGCGACGCATTATTGGGGCCGCTGGCGGCATCCTGCTTGTTTCATATTTTAGGGCACGGCCTAAGCGCCAAGGATTGGGCGCATCGCATTCGTTCAACGCCGGTCGCCGGCATCAGCCGCGATTTCAATCAGCATCAAGCGGTGGGTTTTTTTATCGCCGCGCTCGGCTTGTTGGCGACTCATGCTAAAGCCTTGAATCGCAGCGCAAAAAAGCCCAATCTTGACAGGGAAGAGGGGATTTCCTAGAAGAAGGCAAGATTTTTAATAATAACGGAGGGTTTTATAATGGATGTCGATAAACATTTAGAGGCGGTTCAATTAATTAAATTAAGCCGGAGCGCCAATTTGGAAGATTTTGAATCGGCGCTAATTAAGTATGAAGGCAAGAACAGATTATCAAGACCATATAATGCTCAATATGATATTCAATCAGATTCCCGTATTTCGTTTGAATCCAAGCTTATTGCTGGTGAAACTGTTGCCCAGGGAATCTTGCGTTGGGGCCAGCCGCATTGCGTAACAGGCATTATCACTTTTTCTTCGCTGGATATGCTGCTGATGCATTCCGAATTACGCCGGTCATGGTATGAAAGCGCGCGCTGGAATACCAAAAACAACCATGCCGTTTTAATAGAAGTAATAAAGCAGTTTTATGATTTGTTTGAAAAAAATTGGCCGCATGGCGGAAGGACCAATTTTTTAGCTTTTGCCGGTGAAATTGGAGAATTAGCCAAATTTTACGGGTATAAACCCTTACTGGAATTAAATAAAAAAGCGCAGAAATTAAGAAAAACGCTAGAACCGAAAGCCAAACCGGCGCCTAATCCTAAAAAAGCTTTGCAGCGCGGCAGAGCTCGCCTAACCCGGGATTCCCGTTAAGCCGCCGAATCTTTTTTGGTTAATTCAGCCACCAAGGCTTCGAGCGCGGTGACGCGCTGTTCCAATTGCTTGTAAGAAGCTTGGGTTTGTTGGCGTAACGAGGCGGGGTTCAAATCGATGCCATTGGCCTGATGCGGCAATACCGGTTTTGGCTTATTAATATTGGCGCTTTCCCCTAAAAATAAATCGGCGACATTGGCGATGCGTGTTTTCATAGCTGCTCTCCCTTTAGATATTGTTCTATCACAGTTTTTCCGCCGCCGCAAGGGGAGTGTTTATTATAAGGATACAGTTTTAGGCCCTCTATCCCCAAAAAATTAAAACATAACCAGAACAAATAGTGGACAAATCGTAAACTTTGTGCTACAAAATTACTAGACTGGAAGGAGTGTCACCGGGCCAACCCTCCCCGTGACTTGTCCCTTCCAACCCTACCCTTCAACTTATGATCAGCGCCGCTCCTCACAGAAGCGGCGCTTTTTTTATGCCTTTGGCAGAAAGGATAAGCCATGCCCGTTATCAGTGAAGCTTTTATCACCCGCGAGGAAAACGGCGATCAATACGCCGTTCATCTCATCGTTCCCCGCTTTCCAACCCGCGAGGAAGCGCGCCAATTCGCCCAGAATTTTATGGTGCATGGCTCGCTGTTTGTTTTAAGCGGCGGCAAGAAAACTCCCATCCGCAGCCACCGCTTCGGCGAAACTTTGTAGGGGGAAATAATGAGCGTCAAGAAAACCAAAAAACCGCGCGCCCCTAAAAGCGCGATGCTGATTTCGGTCGATAGCGCGCCCACGCCCGAAGCCAAGCAATTAATCATCCGTGTTTTGCGCGGCGATTTGATGGAGGATGACAAGGGCCGCTTGAAATCGCCCACCATCGCCCAGCGCCTGGCGGCGGCGCAGCTTTTGCTGAAATGGCAGGAAAAGAAAACCGAAATGCCGGAAAGCAAAGCCGCAGGCGGAATCGATTTGCCGCCGCGCAGCGAAACTTTCGGCGAATGGCTGGAACGGGGCCGGCAAATGCAAGCCCTGCTGAAAGGAAATAGCTTGAAAGAAGGTTCGGCATGACGCGCCTTATTTGGCGTCCGCAATTGGGTCCGCAAACTTTGGCGATTGATTCGGCGCTTATTGTTGATGAGCTTTTGTTCGGCGGCGCTAGGGGCGGGGGCAAATCGGATTTTCTGTTGGCCGATTTTTTGGCCGATGTCGCTTGCGGGCATGGCGGCGCTTGGCGCGGCATTTTGCTGCGGCGAAGCTATCCCGAGCTGGAAGAACTCATTTCCCGCAGCCAGGAACTCTATCCGCAATGTTTTCCCGATGCGCGCTATAGCAAAACCAGCCGCACCTGGCGTTTCGCCGATGGCGCAACCTTGCGCCTGCGGGCGCTCGAGCGGAACGAAGACGCCGATAAATATCAAGGCCACGCCTATAGCTGGATCGGCTGGGACGAGCTTGGCCATTGGGCGGAAGGCGATGCCTATCACAAACTCAAAGCCTGTTTGCGGAGCGCCGCCGGAATTAAAGGCCTGCGCATCCGCGCCAGCGCCAATCCGGGCGGGGTTGGGCATCATTGGGTGAAGCGCTATTTCGGGATCGACCGCTACCCCCATGGCTCGGTTTTGCTGGAGGAAGGCGGGCGCACGCGGATGTTTTTAAAATCGCGGGTATTCGATAATCATATTTTGCTCCGCCAAGACCCCGGCTATATCGCCCGCCTTCAATCGCTGCATGCGCCGCAATTGGTGCGCGCCTGGCTGGACGGCAATTGGGATATAGCAGCCGGTTCCTTTTTCCCGGAATGGGATGTGGCCTTTCATGTGGCGCCCAATTTTATCCTGCCGGATCATTGGCTAAGATTTATTTCCTTCGATTGGGGTTCAAGCAGCCCCTTTAGCGCCGGCTGGTGGGCCGTGGTGGGCGAGGATTATTATTTGCCAGATCAACGCATGCTTTCGCGCGGGACCTTATTGCGTTACCGCGAATGGTATGGCGCCGATAAAGGCGGCGAAGGCTTGCGCCTGACGGCCGAAGAAGTGGCGCGCGGAATTGTATCGCGCACGGGAGGGGCCGAAAATATTTCCTACCGCGTCGCCGATCCCAGTATTTTCCGCGCCGATGGCGGCCCCAGCATCGCCGAACGCATGGCCAAGGCGGGCGTTTTATTCCGCCCGGCCGATAATGCCAGGCTGGCCGGGTGGGATCAGCTTCGCGCGCGGTTGAAAGATCACAAAATCGCCTGTTTCACTTCTTGCACCGATTCCATCCGTACCATTCCAGCGCTTCCCCACGACCGCGCCAAAATCGAGGATATTGATACCAACGCCGAAGACCATATCGCCGATGAATGGCGCTATGCCTGCATGAGCCGGCCCTATATCAAGCCTTCGCCCAGTTCGGCAGCGCCAATTACAATCGCGCCCCTAACGCTGAACAGCCTCTACAAAGCCTCGGCCAGGAAGCCTAAATCGAAGCGGATTTAAGGGGGAAAGGAGATACAAGTATAGGTTGTCATCATTTTGCCTTGATTTTGTTCTAGGGGTGTTCTTTAAGGGAGGAAGAAAGAGGTTTTCCATGAAAAAAATTGGTTGGTGGATAGCTAATGCTGGCAGCATTACAGGAATATCCGCGCTTGGGCTAATATCTTTGGACTTGCTATCACCCATTTTTTATATCATTCCCAATTCATATGAGTGGTTAAGGGTAGGGGGAAGAGTTTGGCTAACATGGATGATTTTATCATCCCTCTTCTTTTTAGCCATACTTGTAATACTTAATTTTTTTGATTACCTGGGGAGTAAAAAAGTTCGTGATGAGTGGCATAAAAATTTCATAAGAAAAATCCAGCTGGAAACTGGTGGGATAATAAAATATGTCTGGGTAGTTAGCGGAATAATTTTTTTATTAAGTATCCCTATAATCAATATTTTCGCCTCGTCGACTAATATAGATTAAGTTTTTAGAAATTAGAGAGTAATTAGATATGAAAAAATCCTCTGCTTCGTTACGCAAATTAGGAAAAAATCTATTAATAGTAACCTACAAAGCCGTATTGCCGTGCGTTGCAATTGTTGCGGTATTAGTGGCTGCTTGGTTTGTGTCTCCATATCATTTTAGTACTAAGTTGTTAGAGCCAAGCTTCCAGCTTTGCTTACATAATATTACAGCTTCTTCTATTAAAACATATAAAACGGAATTGCATGCATATAACGCGGATAATACGGCTCGACCTCTAATTATTCAAAATGTTTTATTAAAGGGTGGTGAAGAGTGGTGTGATGGGGAAAGGGTAGTTGATACCCATTTTTATACAAATCTAGTTATGAGCTATGAAGACCGCTTTGGAAAGAGTGAGAAAACTTTTCAAGTCAAAGAATATATGCCGGGAAATTACCGGTTAGATATTTATTTTTTACCAGATAAGAAGCTTACCGCTGAAACTAGTTTTTCTGAAAGAAACAATAGCTATGATTTTGCCATTCCCTACTGGGAGTTGGTAAGCTGGATTCTTCTGTTTATTCTAATTTTTATATTACCTTTGCGCTGGGCTAAGGTTTTGCATAACTGGGAAAAAAATATATTTTCCCCTAAGCGCGCGCGTAAAATTAAAGAAGACAATAAGTAAATTTTACAGATAAATTTTTTTAAGTCACTGTCGTCATAGTGGCGATAGTATTTTTTTATTTAATAAGGAGATTAAAATGATTGATGATTTTTATAAATATTTCAGTAAGAAAGGCGTGAATATTCAAAGCTTTTTATGGCCTGGAAATCCGCATGACTATGCTACAGAGACGGCGATAGATTCTCAGCTGCCTGGAAGAGAAAACGGACCTGCCGATGCTTATCGGCATGTTTTAGGGGCAGCAGAATTAACACGCCAGGTTGGATATATTGCTGCCGCTCCTTTAAGTGCTCATGAGACTACCGGCCATTTATTAGGCTCAACTGCAGAGGAGGAAGTAATGGACGGGTCTAATAATGAAATCGGTATTAGAATAGGAATATATGCTAGAGAGAATAAATTAACTAGAGAGCAAACAAACGAGCTGGTGCAAAAAGTGATGACTGATCCAAATTATCAAAGAATTTTTGGACAGCCAAGAGTTATGAAGGAGAGCACATGGAAGGATAATCCAGTATATGATAATAATGGAATTACTCCTCCAGAAGAGGTTGGAAAAAGAATGCCAAATGATCAAACCAACTGGCCGCCCGATTTCTCCCGCCCCAATCGCAACAACCCTTATCATCCCGATTACGATCCGGCGGCGAAGAGATCAGAGAGCGGGCTGGAGAAAGATATTCACCCCGCCTTACGCGGTATTGATATAGAAACCGGCGAATCATTCTCCGAAATGCCCTTGCGCAAGCATCTGGAGCGAAGGTTCGATTTGAAGGAAAAATATCAGGGTAAAAAAGGGGCCAATTGCCCCGTTTTTGTTCGCGCCCACAGCCGCGAGGGCGGGAAAATTCATGTTGATTCCTATACCCGCCAGCCGCCGGAAGGAGGTTCTGATATGAATTAAATTTTTTTTAAGCCTTTGCTAGAAAGAGAAAACTCAAGCGGATTCAAGGAAGAAAAGCCTGTACAACCACAAATTGTCATCTTTTCGCCTTGTTTTTGTTCTATGGGTGTTCTTATTATGCGAATGAGTTTTTACTGCGGGAGATGATTATGCAAAGAGTATATCTAATGAAGTTAGCCTGGTTTTAAAAGAGAACCATGGATTTATATTTGTTTTTTCTAACTAAGGAAAGATTTATGAAAAATTTTATTCGGCTTGCCAATCTTGGCTCAGGAATTTGCCTGGTTTTTTTAGTTTTAGTATTAACTGGGCTTTGGCCTTTTGCATCTGATGAGGCTGCTTTATCTGATGACCTAATAATCGGGGTTGTTACAGGGTGGTCTGTTTGTTTTATTGCAATATTTATAATAACCATAATTCTTAACTTGGTTGCTTACGGTCAATCTAAAGAAATTCGCCAGCAGTGGTAGCAATCATTTAAAAATACTTTTATCCAAGAAGGTATTCGCGTCCTAAAATATAGTTGGGTAGGTAGTGGCATTGTTTTTATGGTTGCTATTATTCCTGCGATTTTGATTGTAGTTTTAATTACTAATGTCTGAGATAAACTAGGTTTTCAAAGTGTAAAGAGCTAAGGAGTTTTCAAGAATGATAAGTTTTTCTGTAAAAAAAGCCGGTTGGATCATAGCTAGTGCCGGCAGTTTTTTCGGGCTTGCAGTTTTGATTATATTTCTTCTGGGTTTAGTAAAGCCCGATCCTGAGCGTCTTAGTATAGCAGGAGATTGGATAGAGATGGCAAGTTGGTTGTGGCTATCAAGCATGGCAATGATATTTTGCGGCATGTTTTTTCTTATGATCCTCTACAATCTAGTTATTTATGTAAGATATGAGCAAATTCGTGAGCAATGGCAGAAAAAATTTGTAGCCATGTTTTTTGGTAAAAGTCGGGAAACAGTGAAATATATTTGGGTAATTGGCGGAATAGTCTTTTGGCTATTGATACCGTTTATAACGGTAATGGCTAATATTGAAAGAGTTTATTGAGTAAGTTATCTCATTCTAATTGAGGAGTAACTAAATAATGGAAAAATTTATAAAGAATTTCTGGAAAATCTTTGGTTTATTTATTTTAGTTTACATTATTGGGACAGCACTTTTATTTATAGGTTATCAATGGGCTCCTGATCATTTTTCTACTTCCGTGCAAAATCCAAGCACCAGATTTTGTTTTGAGAATCTCTCAAAAAAGCCGGTAACAATTGAGCAAATGATGTTCGGTGAAGATAAAATAGCATGGGAAAAAGCTGCTTACTTTGATTATGGTCCTAGAATGAAGATTTTATGCGCTGATCTTAATAAAAAAGCAGATAAGAAAAAATTGATTATTGATTACAGAATAGCCAATTCAAAAAATATTAATAAGGAAGAATTTATTACCGATTATTCCGTCCCAGGCCACTATATCTACAAAGTTAAATTTTTAACGGATTATAAAATGATATTGGAAAGCTCACATTCCAATGAGCCGTTAGTAACAGGAGAGGGGCTTCCTTATTTTGTAAGTCTGATTTTATTTGGAATAGTTTTGGGTCCAATATTGTTGGGGGGATATTTTATTATTTTTTGGTTTTGTCGTTTTATTAAATTTTACTCTTGAACTTTGAAAGGAAAATATATGTTTGATGATATACAAAGACGCATTTTTAATTCTATTGGCGCTACCCAAGAAGCAATTAATTCACAATTGCCTGGTCGTATTGATGGTCCAGCAGATGCATATCGCCATATTTTAGGCGCTGCTAAGCTAACTTACCAAATAGGGCCTGTTGCTGCGCAGCCAATTTTAGATTCTCATGAATCTACTGGCCATATTAAAGGTCAAAACGAAGCTGCAGAAAGAATGGATAAGTATAATAATTCTATTGGTGCTATAATAGGAATCGAGGCCATTCAAAATAATTGGGACGAAGAGAAAATTAAAGAAGAGGTTCAAAAAGTCTTTACCGATCTCGAAACACAAAAAAAGTATGGTAAGCCTACATGGTTGCCGAAAGGTGAGTGGGATAAGAATCCAGTCTACGATGAAAACGGCATTACCCCACCTGGCAAAGCAGGTTCACCAATGCCTGTCGAGCACACCAACTGGCCGCCCGATTTCTCCCGCCCCAATCGCAACAACCCTTATCATCCCGATTACGATCCGGCGGCGAAGAGATCAGAGAGCGGGCTGGAGAAAGATATTCACCCCGCCTTACGCGGTATTGATATTGAGACGGGGGAGAAATTTTCTGAAATGCCCTTGCGCAAGCATTTGGAACGAAGGTTCGATTTGAAGGAAAAATATCAGGGTAAAAAAGGGGCCAATGGCCCCGTTTTTGTTCGCGCCCACAGCCGCGAGGGCGGGAAAATTCATGTCGATTCCTATACCCGCCAACCGCCGGAAGGAGGTTCTAATATGAATTAAATCTTTTCGAAATTCTTTTTTTAGATTTTGTCCGCCCGCTTAAAACCAGCGGGTTTTTTATTGCCTAAATTTTCTCAATTATTTTTTTAACCTCAACCAAGGAGATTGTTATGACTAGTACTGATTCCACCACCACCTATTGGCTACAAGAAATCGACCGTGCCTTGATGCAGGAAGATTCCTGGCGCGAGCGTTCCAAAAAAATTATCGCCCGTTACCGCGATGAGCGTCCGGCTCATGAAACCGGGGCGCGCTTCAACATTCTATGGTCGAATATCGAAACCCTAAACCCCGCCCTTTACGCCAATACGCCAAAACCGGTAATCGAACGCCGCTTTAAAGATAAGGATGTGGCCGCTTTGCAGGCCAGCCTGCTGTTAGAGCGGGCGCTTGAAACCGAAATGGAGGCCGATGATTTCGACGCCATCATGCGCCGCATCGTGCAAGATTACCTGTTATGCGGCCGCGGCGTTGCGCGCGTGCAGTATAAATACAAGGCCGAGGGCGTGCCGGAATTTATTACATCCGAGCGCGCCTGCCTAACGCCCGTCTATTGGGAAGATTTCCTGATGGCGCCTTCGCGCCGTTTCGATGAAACTTCCTGGGTCGCTTTCCGCAGCTATTTATCACGCGATCAATTGACCGGGCGTTTTGGCGTAGAAAAGGCGAATCAGGCGAAGTTGGATTGGAAACCTGCCGGCGATGAAACCGGGCTTGATCTTGAAAAATCTGGCAAGGCGGTAGTCTGGGAAATTTGGGATAAGGACGCCAAGCAAGTCCATTGGTTGGCGCCCAATTCCAAATTGCTGCTGGACAGCCAGGATGATCCCTTGCGCCTGGATGGTTTTTTCCCGTGTCCGGCGCCGCTGTTGGCCAACGTCACCAATGACAGCATGATCCCGATTCCCGATTTTGTGCAATATCAAGATCAGGCGCTGGAATTGGATATTTTAACCGCGCGGATTTCTGCGCTTGCTAAAGTGATCCGCCTGCGCGGCGTTTACGACGCCTCGGCCGAACCGTTAAGCCGCCTGCTTTCGGAATATCTCGATGAAAACGAGCTTATCCCGGTTGAGCAATGGTCAACCCTAACCCAAAAGGGCGGCCTGGACGGCGTTTTAGCCTGGCTGCCAATCGAGCGCATGGTGCAAGTGCTCAATCAGCTTTATGCCGCGCGCGAACGCATCAAGCAGGATTTGTATGAAGTCACCGGCATCGCCGATGTGTTGCGGGGCGCCAGCCATCCGTCAGAAACGGCGACGGCGCAGCAAATCAAAACGCGTTTCGCTTCGCTGCGCCTTGAGCAGCGGCAATTGGCGGTGGCGCGTTTCGCCAGGGATTGCTTGCGCTTGAAAGCCCAAGTGATCGCCGAGCATTTCGCCGATATCACTTTAAGCGCGATGACCGGTTTGCCGGTGGCGCCGGAAGTGATGATGCTGTTGCGGCAAAACCAATTGCGCGATTACCGCATCGACATCGAAACCGATTCCACCATTGCGGTTGACGAGCAATTGGAAAAACGCTCGCGCACCGAATTTTTAGGAGCAATCACCAGCTTCTTAAAAGAAATCGCCCCCTTGGTGTCGCAAGGCATCGTGCCGCTTGGCATCGCCAAGGAAATGCTCTTGATGGGCATGCGCGGCTACCGCATCGCGCGGCAATTGGAAGATACAGTGGATGAATTTGTCAGCGCCGCCGCACCGCCGCAAGTTCAAACATCCGCCTTGCCGGTGGCGTAATTATGCGCCGCCGTTACATTTGGCGCAACGGCGATTGGGTGCCGGCTGATTCCTTGCTGAAAAAGCGGGGAACGGCCGGCCCTCAACTCATGCCCGATTTGCGCGAATATAAAAGCGCCATCACCGGCGAAATCGTCAGCGGCCGCCGCCAGCACCGCGATCATTTGCGCCGACATAATTGCATTGAAGTCGGCAATGAAAAGCCGCGCGCGCCATCCGTCACCACCGCGCCCGGTTTAAAGCAAGATATCGCCGCCGCCATGCGGCAGTTGGGGTTTAAGGATTAAGCGCCGCTGCTCTCACGGATATTTTTTGAAAGGAATACAACCATGTCGATATTTAAACCAGCTCGTTTATTAGACCTGATTTCCGGTTTAGGCGGAATGTTTGGCAAACCGGCCATTGCTGAAAATCCTGTCAATGCCGCACCACCTTCTCCACAAGCCGGGACTTTTGTTTTGATGCCATCCGACCGCTCCCCACAGGAATGGGATAATTGGGAGAAAATTTGGAATATTCAACGCAATCCAACCTTACTTGATATGCCAAATTACCCCTTTGGCGGCCAAGACCAAACCACCGGCGATAGCATTCGCCGTTCCTGGCACGATATGAATAAGGATTTTGCCGCCAAAACCGTGCAAAGCAATTTTCCCGATTTCACCGTACCCAAACCGAAGGCCGATCAATCATTCCACCAATATATGGCCGACATGGCGCACCAAGCTTTGGGCATCAATTCCGCTATGGCTGCTGAATCTTCATCCGAGGAGGCGTTGCCAAAGGAAAAACCATCCAGCGATCTGCCCGGCAACATACGTCCGTCACCGCAGGAAACTACTTTGAAAGATGCGGCTGATGTGGCAGGCGCTTTAAGCGGGAAGATAATTAATCCTATAGTCGGAAAGATCGTTGATAAAGCAGGCAGCATGGCCACAGATAAAATTACAGAAAGAGAATATAATAACCGTATCAAAACTCTAGAAGATTTAATTGCTGTAAGTAGTGAAAAAGGGAATGTTCATGAGACAGAGATATGGAGAAAAATTAAGATATTAAACGAGCAAGATAGGGCTGCCAAAAGCCGCAATGAACCAATACCTCCGATGGGAAGAAAAATAAGGGGGGATTCAATCAATGAGTTGTTAAAGCAATTGAAAGATGCTAGGAAAAAGGATGAAAAAAATAAAACTCCCTAATAATGCTATAAATACAAGGCGTTTTTTCATCATCTGCCGCTGCCTTTTTCCTTTCTTTGTCATTGGGATTTTAATTTGCAGCATTCATCCGGCTGAAGCGGGCTTAGGTTTATGCGATAAAACCAAATCTATTGCGCCTTTACCGATTTCACTAAGCAATAAGGCAGAAGAAGTTCTTAAGCAATCTTTGATAGCGCAGGCACCTTGGGCCCAAACCGCCGATATGAAAGATGTCTGGCAAACTTGGGCAAATGGAGCATTTATTGTTCCGCTTCGCTCTGAGGAAAACAATTCTTTGGCAGCAATGCTTAATCCTTTTGCCAATGATGCGGTTTTTTTTAAATTTGATTCAGACGGAAATATTAAAGACTATGGATATTATAGCTTTGGGCAGGCGGCTTTTCATAATAAGCAGCCATTGCTTGATTTAACGGTGGTTCATAAAAATTATATATCGATTCATTGCCGTATGTTGGAGGGTTTGGCAGCGAATAAAGAAAGAGATTTTTTTAAAATAGAACCAAAAAATATTAAAGAAGCCGATTTAGTGGGGTTTTTATATGCCACAGAAAAGGAATTTGATATAAGTGTTTCAACCGATTTTATAATAAATCCATTTTTTCAAAAATTACATCATAACGAATTATATGCTAAGGATTTGGCTAAATATCTTAAGAAAAAGCCCGAAGTAGCAGCAGCAATTCAGAAAAAATTTAAAAATAAACCCATCGGATGGAAAAACATGAGATCCCCCTGGATTCGTTCCGATGAAGGAATTATCAATGTTGTTCTTTTCGATGCCGGAGAAAAAAATTCTTTAATGCTATTATTTGCTTTTCAGCGAGCTGATGGAACGATCATCAAAATAGACGCATTGCTGCCGGAAGAAAACTAATTCTCCATCACCCTTGTTGTCCCGCGCACCGCCATCAGCAATTCCAGGGCGGCGTTGCGGGGCGGGGAAACGGGGGCCAGCACATTCAACGCCTGGCGGATAGCGGCGGTAAAGCGGATGGCGGCATAGTCATTTTCCGGCAATTTGCGCCAGGCTTGCATTAAATCCGCCGGAATAGGAGGGGCGGTTGGATCTTTCTGATGCGCCGCTATCATTCCATTCATCCGGTGTTTCATTGTCCGGCAGACGGCGCTGCACACCGCATCCATCACCGGGAAGGCGTGTTCCAATAATTCAGGATTGCGAATAATATCCGGCTTGGCTTTTTGAAAAGCCGGCCATTGCTCGTTAAACAATTTGCGCAATGTGTGGGGCGCTGCATGTTTTATCAAACTTTCCATAATAATCCGGTCATAAGGATTTTTAACCGGAATCCAGTCATTTTGCGCCGTGTGGTAAATATGGACTTTGCCGTCAACGCTCAGGCGCAATTCCTTGGCGTCATAAGCAAGGCGGCTGGCTAGGCCGATGAAATTGGCAGCCGCTCTTTTGCAACCATTGTCCAAATAGGCTTGAGCGGCTTTTTCAACTTGCTCTTGGCGGGTTTCGCCTTCGCGCCGGAAACGGTAGGTTGCGCCGCCATAGCGGCGGTAAAGCGGTTCGGCAAACGCGCTTAAGGCGGCGGCATTATAGATGTAAGGCGTTGAGGGGGCGATGAGCCGGTTATGAATCCATAAGGCGCAAATCAATAAATGGCCAGCCGGTTCCTCTGCCAGAACTTTTTGGGCGCGTTCCTCCAGCACATATAAAAGATCGGCGAAGCTGCGTTCATCGGTTTGTGCATTTGGTAAAATCGGCGCTGCCTTGAATGGTCCGGCGAATCTATCCGTCATTAATACTGTTCCTACAAACGGGCTTAAGCCCTGCCTATAAAATTATGGCAAATATTTATTTTAAAGAGCAGGTTTTAAAGCATAAATTTTCTTATAGCCAGTAAAAAGCTATAAAACCAAAGCAAACCAGTTATGCACTAGGCGCAAGCGGGCCGGGCAGGAAATTTTTAGAGGGGCGATAAAATAGTCCTTGACTTTCGCTAAACTTTGTGGTACAAAAGCAGTACAATTGATAATAGTGTCTCGGGGGAATATAACGGAAGAGGCAACAATAAAAAAACCAATCCGGCATTTTCTTCACATTTTATAAAATTAAATTTTCCAATAGCATTATTATCACCGGTTTCGTTTTATCAATTTCCACGCTTATTCAGCCGCCCTATCCCGGGCGGCTTTTTTATGACCTTAAGGAAAGGAACTGATATATGATCGAGCTAACCCCCGCTTTAGAAGAAGCCCTGCAAGGCGAACCCACCACCTATCCCCCCGGCAGCACGGCGGCTGATATCGAGGCCGCTTATAATTCTTTAAGCGGTGCTGAAGAAACCAAAGAAAACAGCCATTCCGATGATAACACAAACGAATTTTCCATCGATGAAAGCGGCGCTCCCAAACATTGGTCGAATGAAGATAAAGCCATTTTCACCGCGCTTGATTCCCAAACCAAGGAATGGCTTTTAAACCGCCACAAATCCATGGAAGGGGATTACACCCGCAAAACCCAAGACCTTTCCTCGCAACGCCGTAAATATGACAGCCTTGAAACCTTGCTTCAGCCTTTGCGCGAGGATCTGGAAGGCTTGGGCCTTGATGAAATCACCGGCATTCAGCATTTAATCGCGGTCTATCACCAGTTAAAAACAAATCCAGAACAAACACTGCAAAATTTGCAGCGGGCGTACGGGCTGGAATCAAAAAATACCACCCTGTCACCTCCCGAATTGCAACGCTTGGAAGCCGAGCTCCACCAAATGAAGCAGCAATTCGGCAGCCAGCTTACCCACAGCCGCTATCTAGGCGTGCTGCAAGGGCAACAAGAGATCCGCCGCTTTGTCAGCGAAAAAGATGCGAGCGGCGCCGCAAAATATCCCCATTTTCAGGCAGTTTTGCCGGAAATGGTGGCATTGGCGCGCATGGACCTTCAAATGGGCAAGCGCCCCAATTTGCAAAACCTATACGAGCGGGCCAGCTGGTCAAGCGAAGCTGCCCGCCCGCATTACTTGGCGGATCAGCAGAAAGCAACCATCAAGGAACTTGAACAAGCCGCAAAGGCGAAAGCTTTGGCGGCGCGCAATGCCGGGGCCAGCATTAATGGTGCACCCCAGGGCCAAGGCGCAAGCAAACCGCGGGAGCGAACTTTGCGGGAAGAGCTGGAACACGCTTTTTCGCAAGGCTACCGCATTTAATCTTTAAACTTTATTATGAAAGGAATACCTCATGGCTTTAAACCCAGGAGTCAGTGAACTCATCACCACGACGCTGCGGAACCGGTCGGGCAAGCTCGCCGATAACGTCAGCAAGAACAACGCGCTGCTTGGCCGTTTACGCGCTCAAAACAAAGTCCGCACCTTCGGCGGCGGGCGCAGCATTATGGAAGAATTGGAATATGCCGAAAATTCCACTTTCCGCCGCTACACCGGCTACGAAGTGCTGAATATCCAGCCCTCCGACGTCTTTACCGCGGCCGAATTCGATATCAAGCAAGCGGCTGTGGTCGTTTCGATGTCGGGTCTGGAAATGTTGCAAAACGCCGGCAAGGAGCAAATTATCTCCCTGCTTGAAAAACGCGTCGATAATGCGGAACGCACCTTGATGAATAATATCTCACTCGATATTTATTCCGACGGCACGGCCGACAACGGCAAGCAAATCGGCGGCCTGCAATTATTGGTGGCCGATAGCCCCGCCACCGGTACGGTTGGCGGCATCAACCGCGCTTCTTGGAGCTTTTGGCGCAACCAAGTATTCGATCTTTCGGATAATGGCTTGGGCGCGCCCACTACTTCCAACATTCAAACGGCGATGAACCGTTTGTATTTGGCTTGCTCCAGGGGCAATGATTCGCCCGATTTAATTGTAGCGGATAATAATTTCTTCCGCCTTTATTGGGAAAGCTTGCAAGCGATCCAGCGCGTTACCTCAAGCGATGAAGCCAATGCCGGCTTCAATTCCTTGAAGTATATGAATGCCGATGTGGTGTTCGATGGCGGGATCGGCGGCGGCGCGCCGGCGAATAGAATGTATTTCTTGAACACGAAGTACATCTATTTCCGTCCGCACAAGGACCGGAACTTCCAACCCTTGGAACCCGACCGTTTTTCGATGAATCAAGATGCCATGGTTAAGCTGATCGCCTTCGCCGGCAATCTGACTTTGTCCAATGCCAGCTTGCAAGGCGTCTTATTGCCGTAACCAGAAGGAGACCATAGTATGACTTATATTTTAGGTATCGATCCCACCGACCGGCAAACCACACCCCAGCATAAGCTGGGTTCGCGCGGGATGGATGCGAACGGCACGACATATATCTATGTCAAAGCCAACGCCACCATCAATGATGCCGATTGCGTCGCCATCGACAGCAGCTTTAACGCGGTGCAAATGACCAAGGCGCAGGCCGACACTCTGCCCATAGTCGGTTTCGCCCAAGCCGCTTTCGTCAATGGCAATTACGGCTGGGTCTCGCGCAGCGGGGTAGGCACGCGTTGTAATATGCTGGCCAGCTCCACCGTTAACGCACCGCTTTACACCACCGCAACTGCCGGCCATCTAAGCCATGTTTCGACATCGCAAACGATGGTTGCAGGCATTTGCGCCACCACCACAACCGGTTCAAATGCGCCGCAAACCATGCGGGCAAGCATCGAGCCGTTCGTTGTGCGCGGTACGGTGAACGCTTAATACTTTCTACTCCTTAATCCCAACCTTATGGGGAAGATAAGCCAACACTTATCTTCCCCTTTTTTTCCGGAGAATTGACCATGACCGATAATGCTCTTGCCGTTGGTTACGATGTGGTACGCGATTTGGTGCCGGTTGCACCTTCCGCCAGTAATTTTTTAGCGCCAATGTTTTACAACCGCGCGGTGGAAGATAAGGCCGCCAGCGAAAAAGAAGGCCGCCCGATTTTCCGCGAAGTCGCTTTCGTGCAAATTCATATTCCGGGCGATAAAAATACCGTCATCGACCGCAAAGTGCGGGACGAGGACAAAGCGCGCTGGGCGCCCCTATGGCAGGCTTTCACCGCCAAAATAGAAACCCCGCTTGAAGGCACGCCGCTTGAACAATGGCCGGCTTTGTCGGTAAGCCAAGTAGCCGAGATGAAAGCTTTGCACATCACCACGGTCGAACAGCTGGCCGCTTTAAGCGAGCTGGGCTTGCAACGCTTAGGCTTGGGCGCCAGGGAATGGCAAAATAAAGCCAAGCATTTCCTGGCTTTCGCCAAAGATTCGGCAAATGCGGAAAAATTGCAAAATGAAAAAGAAGTTTTGCAAAAGCAATTGCAAGAAATGCAAGCGCAATTGACCGAGTTAAAAACCAAACTATCCCCTCAATCCAAAGCGCGCCGCGCAAAAAAAGGAGAATAATAATGGCTATCTTTCTAAATGGCGGAAATTTTTTACCCACGATTCAATATGGCGCCGCTCAAAATGTTACGGTGGGCGCTAGCAGTGTGCAATCAAGCGCCGTAGCGGCAGGAACGAGATTGATTCGTTTATGCGCGAACGTGCCATGCCGGGTTGCCATCGGCTCGAACCCAACCGCTTCAGCCACCAGCACCTTAATCCCCGCGAACAGCGTTGAAGTTGTCGAAATTGCCGGCGGCCATAAGGTTGCGGTAATTCAAGACAGCGCCGGCGGAACTTTATCAGTCACCGAAGCGGTGGTATGATGCTGCTAACGCCCGTTCAATTGCTCAGCGGAAAAAGCGGCAGCTTTACGCCGCTTGCAATCTTCGGCGGAATGGCGAAGGGCTGGTGGCGCCTGAACGCCTTGCCGGATGGCATCGCCGCGGTGCAAAATCCTTTCGCCACGGTTGACACCACATCAGGCGCCACCACTATCAGCCAGCTTACCAATTTGGTTTCGCCAGGAACGGGGGATTTGGCGCAAACCACCAAAGCCAATCAGCCGCTGGCGGAATATAATTTTTTTAATAACCGTTCGGTGTTGCGCATCAGCGCAACCAACCAGGGAATGTCCGCCAATTTAGCTTTGAATGGCAGCGTATGGTGGGTATTGGTATGGCACCGGGATTCCACATTTCAATCGAGCCTGAATGTCGTCACCCAATATCAAGATGGGTTCTTCGCCTATCAAAATACCGGCGGCTGCGCGCCCTTATTGGCCGACAGCCCTGCAACCGGTAACCGCGCCGGGCAAGAATCGCCGGTTTCCACTTACAGCACAATCGCCAGCGTCAGCAATGGCGTGTGGCGGGCGGTGGTTTCGGAATTCGACGCGGCAGGCGATCAAATCCGGCTCGATTTTAATGCCGGCGCCGTCAACGCCAGCGCCGCCTGGAGCGGCAGTTTAAGCAACAGCGACCGCGTTTCGATCGGAATGACGGGGAATAATGCTTATTATTCACATCCCTGCCGGCTGGCCGAAATCATATGCGGCACTGGTGTGATAAGCGCGGCGCAAAAGAACGATCTTTACCGCTACTTACGGGTGGAACATGCCAACTTCTTCTAACTATTTGCTGTTTGAGAATGCTGCCGCCGCACAAGCGGCGCTGGATGCGGCTAACGCGCTTTATAACTTACCCAATCCGTCAACCCATACCCTGAATCTTTTTTCCTGGACTGTTTCGCTGGCGGCGGAAGACGAGCGCTGCGCGGTTTGCACCGATGGATTGCCGCCGGAATATTTGGCCGGCAAGAATATTTTAAGCGGCGCCGAACTCGAAGCCCTCGGTTTTATTTTTCTGGAGTACTAATAATGCTTATCGTCCCTCAGCGGCTTTTGCCGCCGGCAAAATTTGTCTATCGCGCCAATGCCGCCATTTTTGACGGCAGCAGTGATTATATGGCGCGCGACAATGATTTTTTAGGCGCGGAAGAAAACGATGTTTTATTCAGCTGCTGGATGTATATTCCCAGTTTTTCCTTAACCGGTGTTAAAACCCTAACCGGTTTAGGCGGCTGGCTTGATGGAGACGAGAACGAAAGATTCGGCTTGCTGGTGAATATTACGCCCGAAAGCGCGGCCGCCAACTCGGCTTTTAAAATTTCCGTACTTGGCGATTTTTGTAATGATGATTTCGGCGGGCCAGGCTTGAGCAATCATGGATGGACCACGCTCTATTCTTATCAGCGCGACACTTGGTATCATTTGCTTTATCGCGTCAGCAATGCCGGCCCTCATCAATTTTATATCAATAACCAAGAAGCCACCGTGGCTTCCGCTTTTAATAATGCCGAATATTTTTCCTTTTACAGCGACAGTCCCAACAATATGACTGTTGGAGCGGTAACTTCGCCCGGCGATAAGCAAACCTATCAATATTTTTACGGCTATATAGCCGAATTTTGGCTGGATACCAGCTTACTTTCGCCTTTTGACATGAGCTTAGCGGCAAAGCGGCGGACTTTTATCGACCCTAATAATAAGCCGGCTTATCTAGGCCCGCACGGTAACCTGCCTTTAGGAGTAAATCCCAAAATTTATTTGAACCGGCTGGCGACGCAATTTGGCGTCAACGCAGGAACCGGCGGCAACTTTTCCATTTCCGGAAGCTTGCTGATCGCACCTTCTCCTTAACCATGAGGTATGAATATGACAGAGCATTATTATTTTCTAGTGGAAAACAGCAATCCCCATCTAGACCGTTTGCGCATTGAATGCGCCGTTCAGCATGGCCGTTCCACTCCTGAAGGGCATGAGCTTAGCGAAGTTATCAGCGATGATGAAACCGAGCGGCTAATTAAAGTAACCGGCGGCGATCTTGCTTGGCAGCAGGAACGGAATTGGATTTCTTCCACCTTGGCCGTTTGGCGGCAAGGGGTCGAAACCGACGATCAAGCCCGCCTTAATTGGGTAACCGCCAATGTTACAGGAGGAAATTAATGAGCCTGCTCACCATGATTCAGGATGCCGCGCGCGAAGTCGGGTTTGAATTGCCCAATACCGTCATCGGCAATAACGATGCAACCGCCCGCCAATTGCTGGCCTTGCTTAACCGCGAAGGAAAAATTTTATCGCGCCGTCACAATTGGACCGCTTTACAGCGTGAATATAGCTTTACCACGGTCGCAAGTCAGGAAGCCTATGCCTTGCCAGAAGATTTCGACCGCCTGCTTAATCAAACCGCCTGGGACCGCAGTCAGCGCCGCTCGCTTCAGGGGCCGGTAACGCCCGAACGCTGGCAGGCGATTAAATCGGGTCTGGGCGCCGGCGCCGGTATCGACCGGCGGTACCGCATCCGCCGCGGCGCCGCTTTGAATAATGAGCTTATTATCGACCCTATTCCCGCCAGCAGCGGGGAAAGTTTGGTTTTTGAATATATTTCTTCGCATTGGTGCCGCGATGCCGCGGGCGAGACTACCAACAATAATTTAACCAATGATAGCGATCTGCCGCTTTTATCCGAAGATTTGTTGACCTTGGGATTGGTATGGCGGTTTTTAGCGGCCAAAGGCTTATCTTATCAGCAAGCCCAGCTTGATTATGAACGCGAAGTGGCGCAAGCAATCGCGCGCGATGGCGGCGCCGCCAAATTGCGTTTAGATAACCGGTCCACTCCTTTATTAGGATCGCCGCAACTGCCTGAAACCGGGTTTGGTGTCTAATGCCCACTCGCACCCTGGAAGTCGCAGCACCCGTGGGGGGCTGGAATGTGCGCGACGCTTTGGAGAATATGCCTCCGGAAGATGCGGTCGAGCTGGTTAACTGGTTTCCTAGTTTAGGGCGGGTTGAAACCCGCCGCGGCCACAGCGTTTTCGCCAGCGGCTTAGGTGGTCCGGTTGAAACTTTGGCGGAATTTAACGCCAAAACCACGCGCAAATTCATCGCCGCCGCCGATGGAAAAATTTGGGATGTAACGACCAGCCCCACCAGCTTGGCAACCGGCTTTACCAACAACCGTTGGCAAGCGGCGCAATTTGATGATGCGTCGGGCGGCGCACGCATGGCGCTGGTGAATGGTTTTGATGCGCCGCAGCTTTATGACGGCTCAACCGTTGGCGCTCTTACTATCAGCGGCAGCGGCCTAACGGTTAGCAATTTGATTGGCATCAATATTTTTAAAAACCGCTCTTACTTTTGGGAAAAGAACAGCCAAGATTTTTGGTATAGCGCGGTCAATGCCTTAGGCGGCACGCTGACGAAATTTCCCTTAGGCCGGGTATCGGGCTTTGGCGGCAATTTGGTGGCGATGGCAACCTGGACGATTGATGGCGGCGATGGGGTGGATGATTTGGCTGTCTTTATTATGTCCTCAGGCGATGTGATTATTTATCAAGGCAGCGATCCTTCCACCGCCAGCGCTTGGTCATTGGTAGGCATTTTCCGCCTGGGCGCGCCGATGGGTGTGCGGGCGGTCGCCAAAATAGGCTCCGATTTGGTGTTGATGACGCGGGATGGCTATGTGCCGCTTTCGCGGATTTTGCCGTTGGCGCGCAGCACCGCTAAAGGCAGCCTATCGGATAAAATCAACCGCGAGGTCCGCGAAGTCACCGATTTGCATGCCGAGAATTTTGGCTGGCAAATACAGCTTTATCCGCGTGGCGGATATTTGCTGTTCAATATTCCGATCAGCCCAACACGCTTTGATCAGCATATCTTCAATACCGCCACCAGCGCCTGGTGCAAGTTTGAAGGCATGAATGGCATTTGCTGGAGCTTGTTCAATGACAGGCTTTATTTCGGCGGCAGCGACGGTAAAGTTTACCGCGCCGATGACGGGCTTAGCGATAATGGGGCGCCCATTGCTTTTTCCGCGCAAACCGCCTGGAATTCCTTGGGCGCGCGCGGTCAGGTAAAAAGAATGACAGCCGTCAGGCCAATGCTGGAAAGCGAAGGCTTGCTTCCCGTTGCAATCAATGTCGGTTTCGATTTTTCGGGCGCGCCGAACAATTATGCGGTGTCGGGTATCGCCGCCACCACGGGCGCTGCTTGGGAAGTCAGCGATTGGGATGTAAGTGATTGGGCGGGCAACAGCATGCTGCGCCCATGGGTATCGGCCGCGGGATTGGGAATTAATGTTTCCACCCGCTTGA
This sequence comes from Dongiaceae bacterium, assembly GCA_050182275.1. Lineage (GTDB taxonomy): Bacteria > Pseudomonadota > Alphaproteobacteria > SHNJ01 > SHNJ01 > JBFXCK01. The sequence goes on from JBFXCK010000005.1 coordinate 85,866, forward strand.
ACGCCGCGCTCAGCGATCAAAGCTGCAAATGGTACAGCCTGCAATATTTATTTGAAATTGGCGGCTTACTCTAATTTTTTCAACTTTTTATATAAGGATTGACCATGCCTTGGAATGGAAACGGAACTTTTACACGTATTCACAATTGGATTACGGATAAAAACAATAGCATTAAAATATTGGCCGCGCGTCAGGACGATGAAGACAATAATTTCGCAACCGGCATTCAAGCCTGTTTGGCGCGTAATAACGAAACCAAGCCCACTGCCGATTTTGCGCCAAATACCGATGCCAGCTTAACGCTAGGCAGCAACGCCTTGCGCTGGCTGCGCGGTTTGTTCAGCGGCAGCATCCGGCTTTATAATGGCAGCAGCAATTACGTTGATCTGGCGGCGGGAACGTTGACCGGAAACCGGAATATCACCTTGCCCGATGCGCCAGGCCAGGTAATTTTGGACACCAATGGAATATTTACTCCGCTTGGCAAAAGCGCCGGCCAAACCGGGCAAATCACTTTAAAAGAGCTAAGCGCCAATGGCACGCATGGTATCACGATGCGCGCCGCCGACAGCATGGCGGCCGATTACGCCATTACTATGCCGGCTGCGCAAGGCAGCTCCAATATGACGCTGCTTAATGACGGCAGCGGCAATCTAAGCTGGGGAACGCCGGCGATAGCCGCCGGTTCTATTACCGCCACCGAATTGGCCGATAACGCTGTCACCAACGCCAAATTGGCCGACAATGCGGTAGATACCGCCGAGATTGCGGATAATGCGGTGGCCACCGCCAAAATTGCCGATGGGGCGGTAACGGTTGCAAAACTTGCGGCCGGGGCAGGGGGTAAAATCGTGCAAGTGGTAACCGCCGTTAAGACCGACACTTTTACCCAGGCTTCCATTACCGCCGGCACTTATTATACGGTAACGGGGTTGTCTTTATCTATCACTCCCACCAGCGCTTCGAATACTATTTTATTAGTGGGGATGGTTTCGCTCGGCATGTCGGCCGATCATGTATTTTATGCCCCCGCCCGCGACGGTTCAAGAATCGGCGTCGCTGCAAGCGCTGGCAGCCGGATTCCGGCGCATGGCGCGGCCCAGGCTAATACCAGCGCGATGGCGTCAGGGCCGGTTATTTATAAAGATTCACCGGCCACTACCTCGGCGCTAACTTATACGGTGCAAATCGCCGGCCAGCAAAACGGCACAACTATTTATGCCAACCGCACCCATGCCGATTCCGATTCGGCCAGTTTTCCGCGCGGGATCAGTTATTTGGCGGCGTTGGAAATCGCTTCTTAATTGATGCGCCAGCTTTATTTTCCGCAAAATCCGGAAGAGATCAATCAGCTTTTGCGCATAGCGAAAGACTGGCTTTCCGATTTGGAAGGCTGGTCGCATCACAATGCCTATGCGGCGGCGGTAATTTATCAAAACCGCACGGTGGCGGTGGTTATTTATTGCAATCAAAGCCACGGCAATTTGGAAATGCATATCGCCTCGCGCTCACCCGCATGGTGCAGCAGAGCTATTTTAAAGAAAATTTTCTTTTATCCCTTCAGCTATTTAGGGGTGCGGCGGGTCAGCGCCCTTACCAAGGCTTCCAACCATGACGCACAAAAAATGCTGCAGCGTTTGGGCTTTCAGTGGGAAGGGCATTGCCGTCAATATTACGGCCCTAAAGACGATGCAATCGCTTGGGGCTTATTACGCGATGAATGCCGTTGGTGGCAACCGCTAGAACCAAAATATCTTATTCATTCAACTATTCAGTAATTAGGAAAGGAACATTCTATGGGAAAATCAGCACCACGCGCACCGGCGCCGCCGGATCCGGCGGCAACCGCGCAGGCACAAGCCGAGGCCAACCGTCTTAACCAGCTTTTGCCGGGCGGCGGCGGCTTGACTTACGGCCAGTTCGACGCCAATGGCAATTTCATCCCTTCCAACAATCATGCCGGTGTAAGAGTTAATGAAAGCCCCTATCAACAGCAATTGCGTCAGCGGAGCGAGAATTTATCGTTGCAATTGGCCGATTTATTGGGCGGGAATCTTTCCTCGCTTCCCAGCTTTCAAAGCCAGATCAATTTTGGCGCCTTGAATCCATTGCCTTCCAGCCAGGATTTCAGCGGCGATGCTTTGCGGGTCGAGCAATCCACTTTCGATCGCGCGCGCAATTTGCTCACTCCCGAATTTGACCGTCAAAATAACCGCAGTGTTCAGCAATTGGCGAATCAAGGCTTGCCGATCGGTTCGGAAGCCTATCAGGAGGAACTCGACCGCCTCGACCGCCAGCGCAATCAAGCCTTGGAAGCGGCTTCGCAAGATGCTGTGCAAGCCGGACGCGCCGAGCAGCAGCGTTTGTTCGCCAACGCCTTGGCGACGCGGCAAACCGGATTGGGGGAGCAATTGCAATCCATCAATCTTAACAACTCGGCGCGCGGCAATATGCTGCAAGAATTGGCCAGCTTGTTGGGCGGCCAGCAATTCAACCCCGCAAGCACCGGCGGGTTTATCAATACGCCGCAAATCGATGTGGCCGGCCCAATCAACGCGGCTTATCAAGGCCAATTACAAAATTATAACAACCGCTTTTCCGGCCAGCAGCAAGGCTTGAATAATTTCTTGCGCCTGGCGTCAAGCATTCCCTTTTTCTTTTAATGATGTGGGAAATTGATTCGGTCAAAGAAGCGCTGGCGAATTTCGGCTTGGCGATTGCGGCGGCCATCGCCGGCCGCGTCGCCCGCCATGCCCAGCTGGTGCAAAAGGGCTTGCGCCGTTTTTGGGGCTTGCAATTGGCCCTCGAATTGCCGGTGGCAATCTTCATGGGATTTGTCGGCAACGGCCTGGCCGAATGGCTGGAATTAGGCCCGCGCGCCTCAACCGGCATTGTAGCAGCCTTATCCTATCTTGGACCCGCCGCAATCGAACGCGTTTTTGCGGCGAGCGCGAAGAATTTTTAACAAGGATATAATTCATGAGCATCCTACCCATCCGCCCGCCGCGCGGGCCGTTTGATTCGGTTTTTGATGAAGGCGATTATTGGCCGGATGAAATTAAACGTCCTAATTCTTTGGCTAATTTAATTGTTGGCTTAGGCGGCATGTTTCATCAGCCACCCATGCAATTGGGAATTAATTTTCATCCGCCTCGACCAAGGCAAGATTCCTGGTTTAACAATTGGAATATCGGTATTTCACCGGGCATGGAAGAACTGCCGGATTATCCGAAAACGGAAGATCAAACCACCGGCGGCGACATCGCCCGCGCCTGGCATCAAATGCAAAAGGATTTTGCGCATCAAACGATGAATGAGAATTTTCCAAGCTATAAGCCGCATAAGCCCCAGCCCTTTAATGCGAATCAATCTTATGACGATTATATGAATGAGCATAAATTGGTGTTGCGGAATTTAGATCCGTTTTTCTTAAACAATTATCAGCGCGCTAAACCAGAGGGATTTTCGTTGTTTGGGAAGGAAGAAGCACCTGTACAAAATGCAGATGCACCCAAAGCGCCTACTCCAGAACCCTCAACCGCTTCAATTCCCCAACCGCAGGAGCCCGGCTTCTTCAAGCCGCTCGATCAAATGCTGAAAGAAGTCGAAGAACGCAACGCACGCGGGGAGTTTTTTGATGAGAGTGGGAAGTGGGTGAAGCGGGATTCTGGAACACCCTCAATTCCTGAAGCTCCGTCAGCTCCAGCTTTGCCGGAGGATTCGCCTTATATAACTGGGAAAGTCCATAACGATATATCTTGGCCAGCAGGTACATTAAATAACCGTCGTTTTCCTTCGCCTGAGCAGGAAACCGAAAGAAAAGAATTTTTGAACGAAATACTCGGAGTTGAAGGAGGTTATAATAATGATTCTTTAGATAGGGGCGGTGAAACGTATAAAGGTATTAGTGATAATTTTTATGAATTATGGTTAAAAAGGCCAGACGTGAACCCTCAGGAATGGCCAACAAAAGTTACAGATTTAACATCTGAACAGCGGGATAACATTTATCGAAATGAATTTTATTATGACCGTAATGTAGACAAAGTCAATAATTCAGACGTGAAGCGAACTATCTTTGACATGAATGTAATGCATGGACCAGCCGCTGGCCAAGCTATTTCTGCTAAAGTAATTAAAGAGCTGCTTCCAAATGTTGATCTGGGAGGAAACAATGTTTTAGGCCCACAACATCGAGCCGCTATCGATGAAATTGAACGCAGAGGGTTGCTTGCAAAATACTTAGAAAAAATTGCAGATGAGCGGATAAATTATCCTAGAGGGGATTCCGCCGAAAGTATTGCAAGGGAAAAAAGATTTGGAAGGGGATGGGCTAACCGTATTAATAGATTGCGTCCCACTAATCCCAATAATATTCTTTATATAGATCCCAATAACCGATGGATTAAAGGCGAGTAGCTATTTTGATCCAGTAGCAAGTTGTGAGGGAATTTTCATATTTTTATTAATGCGCGTGCTTATAAGATCTTGAATAATGCCTTCTAATAGAGACATTGTTGGCGCAAATGGTAAAACACCATCGAGTTGACCACAAAGGTTTATACAGGCTTTGTTTTCCATGAATATAGCATCATTGATCTTAAAATAACGGCTTCTTATGTCGTGGACTTTCTGCAAAAAAGCTTCTTTTTCTTTTTGGGTGGAAAAGAAATCATCGGTTAAAATATCGATCTTTCTTTCCAGGCAATTAAGATAGGATATTGATCCCGATGCTATGCTATCTGGTGTGCCAATGTTAAATTTTTCCCACGCCGGAGTTAAGCACTGACAAATGATTTGGCGATAGGTTTTTTCGACTTCTTTTTCCTCTTTGGAAGGATTTGTACAGCTATAATATTTAGGTAGAGTATAAGAAGGGCCATCATTGATATCATTTGCTCTTAATTTTACAGGTAGAAACCACAATCCGAACAGAACAAAAACTAATAAATTTTTCATGGAAAGTCCTCAAAAGAGAAATAGGTGGTTTTTTATACTACAACTCCTAGTTTAATCCAATATCGATTTTTAACAGGTATATGATCATGAGCATCCTACCCATCCGCCCGCCGCGCGGGCCGTTTGATTCGGTTTTTGATGAAGGCGATTATTGGCCGGATGAAATTAAACGTCCTAATTCTTTGGCTAATTTAATTGTTGGCTTAGGCGGCATGTTTCATCAGCCACCCATGCAATTGGGAATTAATTTTCATCCGCCTCGACCAAGGCAAGATTCCTGGTTTAACAATTGGAATATCGGTATTTCACCGGGGATGGAAGAACTGCCGGATTATCCGAAAACGGAAGATCAAACCACCGGCGGCGACATCGCCCGCGCCTGGCACCAAATGCAAAAGGATTTTGCGCATCAAACGATGAATGAGAATTTCCCAAGCTATAAGCCGCATAAGCCCCAGCCCTTTAATGTTCCTCAATCTTATGATGATTATATGAATGAGCATAAATTGGTGTTGCGGAATTTGGATCCGTTTTTCTTAAACAATTATCAGCGCGCTAAACCAGAGGCATTTTCGTTGTTTGGGAAGGAAGAAGCGCAAGATCAAGCCGCGCCTACTCCAGAACCCTCAACCGCTTCAATTCCCCAACCGCAGGAGCCCGGCTTCTTCAAGCCGCTCGATCAAATGCTCAAAGAAGTCGAAGAACGCAACGCACGCGGGGAGTTTTTTGATGAGAGTGGGAAGTGGGTGAAGCGGGAAGCTAAAGATTCAACTTTGCCGAAGGATTCGCCTTATATGGTTGGTGATATAGCAGGTAGAGTTAGCAATGAGCTACCGCCCAAAACTCGAGATGGTTATCAACCAACTCCACAGGCAGAGGTAGATTTTCTTAATTCTTTGCGCGTGACTAAAAGCGAAGAAGGAGGATTCTCTAATCGCCCACGTATTAAGGATCCAGCAGGTCCTACCATGTCCGGAGTTACACAAGATACTTATGATAATTGGCGCAAGAAAAATGGTTTAGGCAATAATAAAGATTGGCCAAGCGATGTCAGCAAGCTTTCCAATAAACAAGTTGAAACTTTTTATCGGGAAGAGATTTATTATGGTAATAAGCTGGATCAAATTCGAGATCCAAAAATTCGCCATGCTATGTTTGATGCTTTAACCCATAGCAGCCATAAGGGTACTGCTAGTTTTACTGAGAAAGCTATTAAGCAAGTTTTACCAGATGTCGATCTGGGCGCATCCGGAGTAATGGGTAGCCGTTATCGAGATGCAATGAATGAGATCACTGCTCAAGGTAAGACTAATGAATATTTGGAGAAATTAGCAGATGAAAGATGGAGCTATCTTAAAAAGCAATCAGACTTAAAAGGGCAACCTCTTCATTTAAGTAATCCAGGCTGGTTCGGACGTGTAACCAGATTAAGGCCCAATAATCCATTTAACGTTTATGATTTTGGATTACAATTATGGGAGAAAAATAACTAATTAGCATATTTTCTAACGATTGTTGGCGCATCCGTAGAAAAAGAGGAATCCATAACATGACCTTGCCGCATTCGCGCAATTTCAAGTAAAGTGTTTTCATACAGTACGCTTACTGCTTCTATTTTTAAGGAATAGTAGAGAGTACCACAGTGCGGCGCACAATCTTTATTAGAAAAATAGATTTTATTCATGAGAGAATAATAATCTTTTATAAGTTTATCAAAATCTTTAGCAAACTTTTTTTCTGAATAATTATTTGGATTAAAAAAACCTTTAGTTAATTTTGATATTTGTGCCTCAAGGCAATCGTTATAATCGTATGCACCCTCTATCATATCCGCAGTAGAGCCAGCATTAGCAGTAAAACGAGGAGTTTTGTATTTCTTTGCACAGGAACATGTCATTTCCCGTGCTAATTTTTGATAAGTGCTTTCTTCGGATGGAATATTGTCGCAACTTTTTACTGTTTCAAGATGATGATAATAGCTACTTTTTTCCGCTCTTAATTCTAACGGTAGAAGCATAAATATAAACAGGATAAAAAATCGCAGATTTTTCATAGAAGGACCTCAAAAAAGAAATGGGTGGTTTTTTATACCACAACCCCCAGTTTAATCCAATACCCAAAAACCAATCAATTCTTTCAACCGCCGCGATTTATCGGGAGGGACATGAGCATCTTTAGCAAACGTTTTCTATTAGCCATCGAGATTGTCTTAGCGCATGAGGGCGGGTGGCAAAATCATCCGCAAGATAAGGGAGGGCCAACCAATTATGGCATCTCGCTCCGCTTTCTGGAAAATTTGCCCGATGGCGATATCAATAAAGATGGCTCGATTGATGCGGAGGATATCGCCTCGCTCACGCATGAACAGGCGGTCGATTTTTACTGGCGCGAATTTTGGCAGCGCCATGGCTATGAGCGGCTTGATGACAATGCGATCGCCGCCAAAATTTTCGATCTATGCGTCAATATGGGGCCAAAGCCGGCGCACCGGCTGCTGCAGCGCGCCTTGCGCGCGGTCGGCGAGGAGTTGATCGAGGACGGGGTTTTAGGCCCCAAAACCATCGCCGCCGCCAATAGCGTTTTATCTGGCGAATTGCTGGCCGCGCTGAAAAGCGAGGCCGCCGGTTATTACCGTTTAATCGCCGCGCTCAATCCCGATCAAAAGACTTTTTTAAAGGGCTGGCTATCCCGCGCCTATGCATAATTTTTATCACCAACCATGGAGGAACTAATGACTTTTATTTTAAACCACCTAGCCGATATTTTAACCGCGATTACTTCGTTGGTAACCGGCGCTTCGCTAATTGCGGCGCTGACGCCAACGCCGGCCGATGATAATTTCATCGCTAAGATCCGCCGTTTCATTGACGTGCTGGCCTTAAATATCGGCCATGCGCGCACCAATGGCGAAGAATAATGCTGGGCTGGTGGCAAAGCCTTGTCGCATTTTTTACGCGGCTGCTTGATTTTGTTCCAAGCTTGTTTGCTTTCTTGCAAGGGCGGCGCATGGCCAAAGCGGAAGAATTGGCCAGGGCCGCCCGCCTTCAGGAAGAATATGCGAAACTTGCTGCTCAGCATCGCAACCTTGCCGATTTGCTTGAGCGCTTGCAGCGCGGCCGGTTCTAGCGCGCCCTATTTTTGCCCGCCGCTCGCGGAATATTCCATAAGCCAGCAGCTACAGGCGGCGGAAGAATTACGGCAATTGCCTGAAAAAGCCATGCTAGCAGGCATGATGGCCGATTACGCTCTTTTGCGTGATCAATTGCGAGCCTGTACCGCTAGCCAGTAATTTTATTCAACGCACGATTTGGCGTTGCCGATGCAAACCAATCGCCGTTAAACGCGGTAAATAGCGGAAAGTTCTGGCAGGCATAGTAGATTTGCTGGAAACGCTGGTGCGGGGTTGGCGAATCGGTTTAGTAAAGGCAAGTCTGCGGAATTCTCCTCCCCGCACATGCCAAGCGGTACAATTTTCAACAAAGTCACCCAAATTAACCCGCATAACCCCATTAATTTTTCTTTCACCCGGCATATGAGTGTGCCCCATCACCGCGAAATCAGCGCCGGCTTTTTGAGCACGCTCGGCCACCGCTGCATCCATATCTGATACATGCTTAATCACGGAAGACTTAAAACAAGTTTTAATCGCGCGGGCTAGGGGGATATCCCGGCCCCAGCAGCTATTGCTTAGCCAATTTAGACATTGATTGATCGTTAAAATAAAATCATAAAAGGCGCTGCCCGCATGCGATAATAGCCAAGTTTTGCTAAACGTGCGGTGCTGCTGCATAAAAGGATCAACCGCATCGCCATGTTCTACCCAGGCGCGCCTGCCATCGGGTAAATCAATAATTCCTTCACAGCGGATATGCAAACCATCTAATATTTTTCCTTGATGACGTCCTAGAACATCATCATGATTGCCGCGGTAAAGCACCACCCTAACACCCCGAATTACCAGGCGGTGAATTTCATCCAAGGCTTCCTGATGCGAAGCGGGCCAATAAATCCGCTGTCCCACCAATCCCATTTCCTTTAGAATCGGTCCAATCAAAAATTCGTTCCCAGTAAAGCACCGCCGGCTTTTAGAGGGCCAGAAAACAAAACGGGAAGTAAAGGCACTAATTTTAAACGCCCAGGTGTCAATAATATCCCCCACCATATGAATTTCAGGGCCTTTGAAATAGCGCATAAAGAACGCTGCCCGTTCGCCCTTGGCGCCGCGCTGGCCTAGATGCAGGTCGGAAATAAAACCAATATCCTTATTAAAAGCAGGAGAGGGTAATGAAGCAGGAGAATCAATAGGCGGTGGAGAAGTTGAAATGGAAGGCCGGATGCGTGTCAGAGTCGCTGTCATCTATCCCTCATGAATGAAATAATTATTTTTACCAGGCGTTCTTTTCTTTAAAAAAGATTGATGAAAGTTTTATGGCGGTAAAGTTATAGTTTTATGAAAACGCCGCAATTTGAAACAAAAAGAGAACAAAAAGCTTGGTCTTGATGCATTTTTGCCGCGAAACCAAATTCAGCAGAAATTTTCCTCTTCCGCCCGAAATATAAAACCCGAAAAACCCCATCAAAACCAAAGATTTGGCGGCTTCCATTCACCCATCCCTTTGCCTATAATCGGGTCCATGAATGCCGAAATGCTTCCCTTATTCAACCAACCCGCTTCCGCCAAGAATGTAACGGAAATCGGTCTGCGCATTGGCGGCATGCATTGCGCCGCCTGCGCCTCTGCCATTCAAAAAAATCTTCTTCAATTGCCGGGGGTTTCTCAAGCGGAAGTGCAATTAGCTTTGCGCCAAGGCCGGGTGAGATTTGATCCCGGCCAGGCAACTCCTCAAAAAATTATCAGCACTATTCAAAAACTAGGCTATTCCGCCGAAATTGATTCCCCCGAACGTCACTTGTTGATGCATGATCATCATCAAAAACCCCGCTTATGGCGCCCCGCGCTTGCTTTGCTCGGGGCGGCTTTCTTGCTGGTCAATATGGTTTTCCATTTTTTGCTGCCGGAAGCGGAAATCGCCATTGCCGCCATCGTGCAGTTCATCATCGGCGCGCCATTTTTTACCGCAACCTGGCGCGATTTAAAAAACCGCCGCGCTTCGATGGACAGTTTGGTGACTTTGGGGGCAAGCGCCGCTTTTATTTTAAGTCTTTATTTGTATTTTCAGGGCGCCAGTGAATTTTATTTTGAAACCGGCGCTGTCGTTATCGCTTTTGTTTTGCTGGGGCGCTATTTAGAAGCCCGCGCCTTTGACCGCGCCGAAGGCGATATTCTGAATCTGCATCATTTATTGGGCGATGCGGCGATGGTGGAGCGCGGCCGGCAGCTGGTATCAACTCCGCTCGATCAAATTAAAAATGGCGATGTCGTGGTGGTTGGTCCGGGCGAACGTGTGCCGGTCGATGGCGTCATCCTGCAAGGCAAAAGCGCTTTAAGCCAGGCGTGGCTGACGGGCGAATCACTGCCGGTAGTGAAAGAAATGGGGGATCAAGTTTTAGGCGGGGCGGTTAATGGTAATGGCACCTTAAAAATTAAAGTCACCGCCGCGGGTGTGCACAGCAAGGTCGGGCAATTGACCGCTTTTGTGCGCAGCGCGGCCGGCAGCAAAGCGCCTATCGAAAGAATTTTGGATAAAGTCATTGCCCGTTTTGTGCCATCAGTATTGCTACTGGCATTGATTACGCTGGGCTTGTGGGCCGCCTATGATATGTGGATGGGAAATTCATCCCCCCGCGCTTTTATGAATGCGCTATCGGTGCTGATGGTGGCGTGTCCTTGCGCCCTTGGCTTGGCGGCGCCGATGGTGGTGTTGCTGACCATCAGCACGGCGGCGCGCCATGGTTTATTGATCAAAAACGCCGCCGGCCTGGAAAAACTCGGCTCGATTGACACGCTGGTGCTGGATAAAACCGGCACGCTTACCCAAGGCCGCCCGCAAATTACCGATATCGTGCCGGCAACGCAAGATGCCGAAAGTTTGCTGCGTTTCGCCGCATCGGCGCAGCGTTCTTCGCGCCACCCGCTTTCGCAAGCGGCGGTGGAAAAAGCGGCTTCGCACGGCATGGTGTTAAGCGTCCCTACCCAAATGCAAGAATTTCCCGGCCAAGGCCTGATCGCCGAAGTCATGGGCAGGCATATTATAGTAGGCAGCCGCCGCTTTTTAAGCGAGCATGGTTTTGACTTGAACACAATTGACGCGCGGGCCGAAGCATTAGCGGCGGAAGGAAAAACTTTAAGCTTCATCGGCGAAAAAGTCGATCCGCCACGCCTTCTCGGTCTGCTGGCATTGCGCGATGAGTTGCGCCCCTCGTCGCGCGAGACGATTCAGGAGTTGCAACGCCGCGGTTTCACCTTGCATTTATTAACCGGCGATAACCGCGCCGCCGCTGAACGCATCGCGCGCGAAGTCGGCATCAGCGATGTCGAGGCCAATATTTTGCCCGAAGAAAAAGCCGGCCGTATCGCCAGTTTAAAAATGCGCGGACGCCACGTGGCGATGGTAGGTGATGGAATTAATGACGCGCCCGCCTTAAGCGTCGCCGATGTGGGCATGGCGCTGGGCGACGGCGCGGATATAACGATGGAAGCAGCCGATATTGGCTTGTTAAAAAGCGATCCGGCGCAAATTTTATCGGCAATCAAGCTGGGGAATTTATATCAGCGCAAAATCTGGGAAAATTTGCTTTGGGCCTTTGGCTTTAATATACTGGCTTTGCCTTTGGCGGTGGCGGGCGTGTTGACCCCGATGATGGCGGGGCTGGCCATGACGGCCAGCTCGCTTTTGGTGGTGGCAAATGCCTCTTTAATCAGAAAATGGCGCGGATGAAAATTATTACTTTAATTTTCGGTTTTCTATTATTAGCGAATTCAGCAACCGCCGCGGAATGCGATTTCACTCACCTAATCAACGCCAGCCCCTTGCTGCAAAGCGGTTTTATCGAGGCAACCGATAGGATTTTAAGCAATGAACGCGAAGCGGAGAAAGCCCGCGCGGTATTTCCCTATGTTAAACGCATTTTCTTAGAGCCACGCCAGCGTTTGATCGCAATGTACGGGTGGGATGAAAGCCCGCCTTTCGCCCACAACGCTGTCTCGTTGGCTGAGTTTATCGCAACGGAAAAAGATAGAGCCGTTGCTCAAGGCATAGCGTGGGATTCAAAAATAACCCAAGAACCGCTTGCCGCTTATTACACCGCCGATTATATAAAGAGCGGCCAAGGCCAGCGTGATATGGGAATTTATGTGGCGGTGAATGAAGAATGTTTGCTGGCCGCTAAAATATCGGGCCCCGCCGCGGGCGGGGTGGCGCTATGGAATGATTTTCAAAATGAATTGAACCGTTTGCAGCGCCAGGCTGCAAGCGCTCCCGTCAAGGAAAAATGGTATAAAAAACTTCTTCCCAGTTTTTCTCCCTCAATCGAAACTCCCGCCGAGCCGCAAAAACTCAACAAAAAACATTTATTCAAATTATTGGCGCCGACTTTATTATTGGCGCTATTATTTTTGCTGCTTTTCGTTAAGCGCTATCAATTGCACGCCAGCAAATTTACTTCGGTTTATTTATATGTGGCATTGGCGGGATGGTTGTTATATTTGGCCGCTTTAATTTGGCGCCCGGAATTTTTGCACCTAGCCGCGCCGGTCGCCTTGGAAAATTATATTTACGCCATTGTCTTTGTCACGGCGCACTTGATCGTATTGCTGATTCGTCCGCTATTATTGCTGGCGACGGCCCTTAATATGGGCCATGCCTTGCGCGGTTTAATTTTGCTGACCACCACCGCCCCCATGACCGCGCGCGCCCCCTTATTCGATGTCATTTTAATCGGGTTTTTAACCATCGCGCTTTTATTCACTTCGGCCGAGCGCCGCCCCCCTAAAGGCGCCAAATCCCGCTATAAATTGCCGAATGTCGTGGAAAGAAAGTAAAGTAACAAAAGGCAGTGAAAGCCTGTCCCCCGAAGCTTTAGCGTAGGGAGATGGTGGAAAGAAAGTAAGAGTTCCGGCCTATTTCTGTGGATTGACGGCTGAATCCTTATGGGATATAAGATGGCTCGAGCAATTATAAATAAAAGGGGCTGGATATGACTGTATCATTTGAGCGTCTTACCGATAATGTGCGGCTGGTTTTCGCTCTTGGCAATCAAGAGGCGCAAAGATTTAATCATGAATATATTCAGCCGGAGCATATTCTCCTAGGCTTAATTAGGCTAGGCCGCGGCGTTGCCTGTCAGGTTTTACAAGCGAATGTGGAACTTCGCCTACTGCGTATCAATATAGAAAAATTGATGCAGCGCGGCCAGGATATAGTAACCATGGGCAAGCTTCCCCATAGCCAACCAGTTAAGGATTTACTCAATAAAATGCTCGAGGAAGCCAAAGCATTAGGGCACAATCATGTAGGAACCGAACATCTACTGCTTGCTTTGCTTAAGGCGGATCCCCAAAAAAATATCGCAAGTAAAGTTCTTTCTGAAAAAGGCTTAACATACGAAAAAATTAAAACACAAGTGGCTGAATTAGAGCCGCCGCAAGGCTTTACATATAGACCTAAATCTATGGCCCAGGCCCAGTTAGCCATGGCAATTAACGCACGTGCTGTGGCAACTATCGAAGAATTATTGGATTCAGATATTGGTATTTCTTCGGAAGATGTCGCTCTTTGCAAAGCGCGTTTACCGCGAGAAGAAGCATTGCACTTGCGGATGCAAATTATGGCTGGAATGCCAGATGCCGCCCAAGCAGAAGCGCGGTTGATAGAGCTTGCCCGCCCCACCGAGCCTGCTAAACGGGCGGCGTTCAGGCATTTAGTGGCATTACAAAGAGTAAGGTAGATATAAAACTATGTTTGAACGTTTTGACGAACGGGTGCGAAGAATAATAAACAATATCGCAATTAACCAGGCGCATAAATATGGCGCGGAATTTCTTGATGTTGACCATATTTGGCTTGGTTTTCTTATTGATGGCGAAGGCGAAGGGATCGACGCGCTAAAAAGAACAGACGCCGACCTTCCTAAGTTGCGTGCCGATATAACTGCCTTAATGCCTGCTGCCGTTGAATTACCCAACGAAGGAAAATTGCCCCGTACTCAAACAGTTGCAAGAATTATTGAATTTGCCATCGGTGCCTGCCGCCGCCGCTCGGATTCGGCTCATCAAATATCCACTCAAGATTTGCTCGTGGCCTTGATGCGGGAAGCCCATGGACAAGAAGCTGTCAACCCAATCGCGCGGATTCTTACTCAACATAATATAACCCAGGCAAGAGTAGGCGAGGCTATTAATCCGGTCATGGTGGATTCAAGAGCAAAAGGACCACAAGATCGGGGTTCACGTTAAAGAAAAGGGACGGGAGATAGTTGGAGCCAGCCACCCTGCGCCAAGGCTTCCACCTATGCTAAAGCTTCGGTGGACAGGTCGGGTGGCACCATTATAAATTTGCGCTGCAAATTTATAATGGTGCCTGGGGCCGGGATTGAACCGGCGACACACGGATTTTCAGTCCGTTGCTCTACCAGCTGAGCTACCCAGGCAGAAGGGTTGTTGTAGAAAGATATGGCGTCTTTGTCTAGGGGTTTTATCGTGGCGGTTTTCCTAACCCTCTTCATTTTCTAAATCTTGTTCGGGCGGCTTTTCTTCCGTCGGCACGGCGTAAACGCCGCTTAGCCAGCGGTGCAAGTCAAGCTGCTTGCAGCCTTTCGAGCAAAATGGCTTCCATTCCTGGTGCGCCGGTTTTTTGCAAACAGGGCAGGGTTTTTCGCTCATACGTTTTTCCACATTTCCATTAATGGCGCGCCACGGCGGGGGCGGGTGATTTCACACAAGCCGCCTGCGGTAAACCCAAGCACGCGCGCACGCAACGGATCATCTTGCAAAGCGTTTTCCAATTCTTCCATTACCTGATCTTCTTCAATTTCCGTTTTCATCCGTAAAAAATCAACCACAATCAAGCCGCCCAAATTCCGCAATACGATTTGCCGGGCGATCTCACCGGCGGCTTTTTTATTCATATCTACCGGATATCCTAAAGCCGATCCTTGATTTACATCAATTGCGGTTAAAGTTTGCCCGGGCTCGAACAACAGGTGAATCCCTTCGGGCATCGGCACACGCGGCGCCAGCCCTTTCTCCAGCGCTTCTTCAATGCCATGCACGGTGAAAAGCGGCTCTTTTTCTTGTGCTTGTTTTAAAAGCGGCGCTAAATCGGGCATGGTTTCGCGTATATGTTTTTCAATTTCAACGAAGGTCGGGCGGTCTTCAATTATAATATGCTTGATGCGCTCGCCATCGCTGTCGCGTAACAAAGCCAAATGCGGCGGCAGCGAGGTTTCAATCAGCCCCTCCTGTTTCACATGCGATGCTTTGCGCCATAAGGCCAATTGCGCCTCGGCCTCTTTTTTAACGGTGGCGGTGTCGACCCGCAATGCCGCCTGGCGTACAATGCCCGACCAGCGCAAATGATCCAGCACCGTAAAATCCAAGGCATGGCCGCCGATATTTTCTTGGTGCCGCAAGGAAAGGCTGATGCGGCCGGCATGAGGCTGAAAAATTAAATAGCGCCCGGCGATTGAAATATCGCGCGTTAAGCCAACGCCTTTTTCTTCGCGCGCGTCCTTGGTGACTTGCACGGGCAACAGCATTCCTTCCGGCGCTTCATCGGCCGGGGCATTGAGCAGGCCCGGCAATTTCAAGCCGATATTCATCAAAGCCGCTTGGCGTGAAAGGCGTTTCACCACCCGGCCCGCGTAAATCTGATCCAGCAAATTATCTTCACTTGCCGTTACGCAGCGCCATAACTTTCCCTGACGCAGCAAGGCCGCGGTTAAGCGCCCCTTGCATTGGCCGATATAAATTTCATCCATGATGCCGCTCGTAAGGATGTAATAATTGCGCCAATTCAAACAAGGGTAAACCCACAATCGCAGAATAAGAACCGCTGATAAATTTAATAAAGCTGGCGGCCTGGCCTTGAATGCCATAGCCGCCGGCCTTGCCTATTCCCTCGCCGGTTTTAATATAGGCAGTGATTTCCTTGGCGGTTAGTTTTTTAAAGCTTACCACGGCTTCACCCATTCTCCGGTGCATTTTTCCATGGGGCGCAAGCAGGGCGATGGCGGTGTAAACCTTGTGGCGGCGGCCGGATAATAATTCCAAACATTCTTGCACTTCGGTTTCATTTTCAGGCTTAGGCAAAATCCGCCGACCGGCGGCCACCACCGTGTCCGCCGCTAAAATCAAATGACCGGGCGCGCTGACCGCTTTGGCTTTTTCTTCGGCCAGGCGGATGGCGTAAGTGCGCGGCAATTCGCGCCGATGCGGCGTTTCATCAATATCCGCCGCCCTCACTTCGGCCGGAGTGATGGCGATTTGGCGCAACAATTCCAGGCGCCTGGGGCTGGCCGAAGCCAGAAGCAGGGGAAAGCGTAATTGCATAATAAGGTAAATGTTGTAATGTATTTTGATGTTGAAAGCCACCTCTTCCAAAGGCGCCGCAAATCCAAGGATTTTGACCTTTGCCGCGCTTAGCGCCGCCCTATTAATCACCATTATCGGCATTTTTTATATGCTGAGCGCGGGCGAGGGGCGGCAAAAATATATCGAAGGGGCGCGCGCTTCCCTAAAGGCCGCTATCCGCCGCACCGCCGAGCTAAGCACTTTAAGCGGGCCGGAGCGCTTTCCTCTGCCGCCGCCGCCAAAATATCTGGCCACCAATTATCCCCCCGAACAATTGCCCGATGCAGTGGGGGAAAACCGCCTGAATGCCGCCGGCATTCCTTATTTATATTGCGCTTTCGATTTGCGTAAAACCAACGCCACGCCCGATGCGGTGGCGTTGGCCGTGATCGACCCCGGCCCCGATGGAAAATACAATAGTTTTTGCACCGAAACGGCGAGCCGCTATTTCCGCGGCGATGATTTGGGCGAAGTGATGAGCCTGGCCGATTTGCGCATTATCATCTACCGTCCGCCCAGCAACCGCAAGCTTGGCGTTTCCAATTGCGCCTTTGGCCAGATTTACATTATCAACACCGATAAGAATATTTGGGAATGTATCGATCCCGCAGCGTGGCAGCAAAAAAACGTTGCAACAGGCTCTATTCCTGCCGGTTGCCCGCCGGGGCAGGCTTTGGTGGCATGGAATAATCAAGTAGCGTGCCGTGATATGGCCTTAATCACGGGCCAGTCCGCCGCTACGCCTTCGTCGCCCGGGCCGGAAACGCTGCCGCCGGCCATGCAGGCGCCGCCAGCGGGTACGGCGGCATCTTCTCTTTCAACCTCCTCTTCCACCGCGCCGGCGCTTTATATTGACCGCAGCAATACAATCCGTTCCCCCGCCATTGATCCGGCCGCTCCTTTACCCCGCAATAGCGGGACTGACAGTCAGGCCATCACTCAATTAGCCCCGCCGCCAAGCAAGGCGGCTCAGCCAAACTCTCCGGCAATAATGAACGCAGACAATTCTGTCGCCGGCGCAAGCCGTGCCGCTGGCGGAAAAATTCCCTCTCCGGCCGCTGTTCAAACCGGCGTTCTGGTTGATAGCGAGCGTCAAGCGGCAGCAGAAAAATCAAAAACCATTACCGCCGCGGGCGCGGCTTCACCGGCAACCGAGAATAAAACCAGAATGGCGCAAAATTCTCAAAATATTGCCGCAACCGCGGCGTCCACCGCCAATCCCTCTTCCGTTTCTTCAAATTATACCGCTTCTGGCGAAGCTCAAAGCCCCGCCGCGGCGCAATCCAGGGTCCGTCAACCCTTTATTTTAGATTGCAAGGCAGGGCAAAATTACCGCCGCTGTTTGGGCGTACAAACCCAATGTATCCGCGCCAACCCTTTCGCCCCCGCGCTTGAGCGGAAAGCCTGGTGGGAGATGTATGGCGCGGCTTTTGCGCAAGGAAATTTTTTCATTTGCGATGGCAAAAGCCAGTCTTGCCGCTTTATCTGTTTGCGGTGGGACGCCGATTTAAGCCAAAATTATCAAGGATATTATTGCGCCTATTTGCTGAATCCTATGCCAACCGCTTGGCCCGCTTTTGATGGTTTTACTTTCCGCGACTTCATCGACGGGAAAAGCAGATGTTCTCCCTATCAAGTCCCGGTCGCAGGAAAGCAGCGCGGCTGTTTGAACGTGTCTTTGCTAGCCGCGTACCCAACCAATGGCGGCGCCTGTTCGTGCGGGCAGAATTTGCAGTGGAATCCGGGGCAGGAAAGATCGCGCTGTTTTTAATTACTCAGCCGGGGTTGGCATTGATTTCGGATCGCCCGGCTTATAACGGAAGGTGATGCGGCCCTTGGTTAAATCATAGGGCGTCATTTCCACATTCACGCGGTCGCCAACCAAAACCCGGATGCGGTTTTTGCGCATTTTGCCGGAGGAGTGGGCCAAAATTTCATGCCCATTATCCAGCTTCACCCGGAACATTGCGTTGGGCAGGATTTCGGTGACAGCGCCTTGGAATTCAATCGGTTCTTCTTTTGCCATGGCTATTTCATGGCGGTTTATAAGGTTTTCGTCAAGGGCTTTATTGCGGCCAAATATCTTTAAAACGCGCTTGAATGCGGGCTAACAACAAATCCCGGCATTGGCGGAACGGCATTAGCACGGGGCCTTTGCCGTCACTGGCCGGTTTGACTTCGGGAACCGGCCAGAATTCAAGCGGAATGGCTTTGCGGCTTGATAAAATCGCCGCGCGCGCCTCGCCCACCGCTTCGGCGGAAAGCGCAATCACCAAATCGAATTGGCTAATATCAATATCGCTAAAGCGGTGGCCGTGATGCGGCACCAAATTGAATCCGGCTTCTTCGCACACGCCGAAAGCAAAGGGGGATAATTCATCGGGCTCTATGCCGCAGGATTCGGCTTTTAAACGCCCTTCCAATTTTTGCCGGGCGATGGCGGCGGCGATCGGCGCCCGCACCGAATTATGGGTCGAGGCGAATAATACCGATAATGGGTCAGACGGCTTCATGGCAGGGTTTGAAAAGCGTCGGCCAGGGTTCGCCGACATCATGTAAAAAGACGCCAATGCGGCCGACCGTCAATTTAATGACGGCATCGCCAGCGAACACAATATAAATGTCGTTCCCTTCGACCGTTAGGGTAAGAAGTTCCAGCAAATCGCCGCCGCGTTCCCGTTCAAAACCGCGGTAATGCGCCTGCTTGACATGATGAAAAGCAAGCGAGCTGTACCGGCGGATATTTTCCGGCGGCTTTTCGCCCGTTTCCCAGCAAAAGCGGCTGAACAGGAGAATAAATTTTTGATCGGGCAAAAGCGCCATATCGCCGACCTGGACGATGGCGTCTTGCACTAATGCTGCGATGACCGCCACATCTTCGGCGTCTTCGGCTTTCAGTTTAAGGGAAGCAGCGCCCTCCATCTTAATCGCGCAACCGTTCGATGTCGGCGCCGCAGGCGCGGAGTTTTTCCTCCAGCCGTTCATAACCGCGGTCAAGGTGATAGACGCGGCTTACAATCGTTTCACCCTCGGCGGCGAGACCCGCCAGGATTAACGACACCGAAGCGCGCAAATCGGTCGCCATCACCGGGGCGCCCTTTAATTCCTTGACGCCCCGCACTACGGCGGTTGCGCCCTGGATTTCAATATCCGCGCCAAGCCGACAAAGTTCGGGCACATGCATGAAGCGGTTTTCAAAAATCGTTTCGGTGATGCTGGCTGCCCCTTCGGCCATGGTCATGAAGGTCATGGCCTGGGCTTGCAAATCGGTTGGAAAACCGGGGAAGGGGGCGGTGGTTAAATCGGTTGATTGCGGGACAATGCCATTCCGCGCAATATGAATGCCGTCAGCCGTTGGTTCAACCAGCACACCGGTTTCACGCAAAATATCGGCGGCGGCTTGAATATCGGCAAGCCTTGCGCCCTTTAATTCCACATCGCCGCCTGCCAGGCCAACCGCCATGGCATAAGTGCCGGTTTCGATGCGGTCGGGCAAAATCGCATGGCGGGCAGGCTGCAAATTATCAACGCCGTCGATGGTTAAAGTATCGGTGCCAATGCCGGTGATTTTGGCGCCCATCGCATTCAGGCATTTGGCTAAATCGCCGATTTCCGGCTCCCGCGCGGCATTCAGCAAAACCGTGCGGCCCTTGGCTAAGGTAGCGGCCATCAAGGCGTTTTCGGTAGCGCCGACCGATACGAACGGAAATTGAAAGGTGGCGCCCACTAAGCCCTTGGGCGCGCGGGCTTCAACATAGCCGTCTTGCAGGTCGATTTCAGCGCCCAAAGCCTCTAACGCTTTTAAGTGCAAATCGATAGGCCGTGTGCCGATTGCGCAGCCGCCGGGCAAAGAGACGCTTGCCTGGCCTGCCCGCGCCACAAGCGGCCCTAAAACCAAAACCGAAGCGCGCATTTTACGCACCAATTCATAATCGGCGCGGGTGCTGCTTAAATCTTTGCCGGTTAGATGCAAGACGCGGCCTAAATGGCCATCGGCAGCAGGCGCGCCATCCATAGCGATATCAACGCCCAAAGCCGCCAGCAAATTGGCCATGGTGCTGACATCAGCCAAGTGAGGCATGTTGGTTAGGGTTAAAGGTTTATCGGAAAGAAGGGCTGCCGCCATAATCGGCAGGGCGGCGTTCTTAGCGCCGCTGATGGGAATAGAGCCGTGGAGCTTTTTGCCCCCCTTAATGCGAATGCGATCCATGGCTTATGTTTTACTGAAGCCGAGCCTTAAGAGCAAGGGGCTGGCGGCATAATCAAGTGGGGATTAGCGGGCCAAAAGGCCATTGTCCCCAGGGCCGATTTTACCGTTCTTTTGCTGGCGGGTTGAAAATGACCGGCAGTTCTAGGACTGGAGGCGGCGCGATCCAAAAAGCTGGCGGGGTGTTGTCTTTTACCGCTTCTTTTTCCACCGCCGGTAAAATAGGCTGCGGCGGCGTGTAGCAGGCCCGGACCTGTTCTTGAACTTCTTCCCATTTTTTCACCGCATGACGCGCGGCTATAGGGGCCAGCGCTTCGCCAATATTTTCCCAGGTAATGCGTAAAGTCATCTGATCGACTTCGCGCACAATGATGGCGCGTTGCGCGCTGCCGGCCAAAACTTTGCGCCATTTGGCTTGGGCGGCATCATCAGATAGCGAAGGATTTGCCAGTATTCTTAAAAAAGATAAATGTTTTTCCAGCGCCAAAAGTTTTTGTTCCGGCGTTAAAGGCAGAAGACGGCTCTGAAAACTGGTTTGAGGCAGCGGAACGCCGTTACGCCCGCCTGCGACAATGCCAGGACCCTCTTCCATGTCATCATATGTTGGTGAAACCAGCCAAATAATACGCGCGATAGCGGGATCTTCATGGGGATCGGCATTGATGGAAGAAAGCGGAATATGATCAGGCAAATAAAATAAAGTGCCGGGCGGCAAAATGGGTTGCGCCGGGAACATTGGATTTGCGTTTTTAACCGATACCACATAGCCCGGCCCTGCATTATAAATTAAAATATTGGGCGGCGGCACTGCATATAATTTGCTGGCATCGATCGCGGTAAGTTTAGCCGGCGGCTCCGTCTTTGCCGCTGGCGCTTCTATTTTGGGAGGATAAAGCTGAACAACCACCGGCTCCGGTTCAGGCGCCGGCGGCAAAACGGCCGATTCAGTTAAGCGGTGAGCGCTGCAACCGCTTAAAATAGCCACCGCAAAAGCGCCAAGGCCTTTGCCCAAAGAAGATTTGGAAAAATATGATTTCATCTACCCACCCGTCTTTTTGTTATGCTGGGGGGAAGAATACTCCGTTATGGCGAATTGTCACTAGGGATTTTGGTTAATATTCGCCGCTAAATCGTTAAATTTTGGGCAGTGTAACGCCCTTTTGCTTCATATATTTCCCGGCCCGGTCGGCATAGGATGTTTCGCAAGGCTGATCGCCTTTGAAAAACAGGAATTGGCAAATGCCTTCATTGGCGTAAATTTTGGCGGGGAGTGGCGTGGTGTTGGAAATTTCAATTGTCACATGGCCTTCCCACTCAGGTTCCAGCGGCGTAACATTCACAATAATGCCGCATCTGGCATAGGTGCTTTTACCCAAACAAATCACCAGCACATCGCGCGGGATGCGGAAATATTCAATTGTTCTGGCCAGCGCGAAAGAATTCGGCGGAATCACGCACACATCGGTAGTGCGGTCGATGAAAGAGCTGGTGGAAAAATTTTTCGGATCGACAGTTGCGCTGTCGATATTGGTGAAAATTTTAAATTCATTCGCCACCCGCGCATCATAGCCATAGGAAGACAGGCCGTAAGAAATCAACCCCTCGCGTTTTTGCGCCTCGACAAAAGGCTCAATCATGCGCTCGGTGGTTGCGAGTTTGCGAATCGAAATATCGGATAAAATAGACATGGCCTTGTTCTAGCGAAGCTTGAAGCGCGGCTCAAGAGGGGTTTTTCGTCTTATCCTGCGCCTTCGCCCTTGCCTGTTCTTTGCGTTTGCGCAAATTGGCGCGCAAAGCCAGGGCCTCTCTGGAAAGGCGCTCGGGGCGCGGTTTGGGGGCGGATTTCTTGATATCTTTCATGCCCCATCTTTGGCAAAGGATGATTTTGCGGTCAAGCCTTGCATTTGACGCCCAAAAATGGCAGGTTGCCGGGCCTGGATAAATGCTGCTGTAGCTCAGGGGCAGAGCACACCCTTGGTAAGGGTGGGGTCGGAAGTTCGATTCTTCTCAGCAGCACCAGCTTACGTTTAAATAGGAGAGCTAGATATGAGCTCAAAAGTTATCGTACGCCCTCGCCGCCATACAAAATCCTTAGACAAAGAAACCCGTGGTCGAATTCGGCATGCTGTCGAAAATGCTCATGATCAATTTTGGCATAAGACAAAGCCGCCTCAACAAGCAAAAGGCTGGGAAGATTTAAACCTTGACCTAATAGGCGTGACCCATATTTGCTATAGTGCGAATGAACGGTAAAAGAAATAACCGATTATTAGTTATATAATTTCCAGGATTATCCAATGAAAAATAAAATCTTTTTTCTGTTTTTTGCTGTTTTATTTTGGTCCCCTGCTTCTATGGCGGCGAAAGATCAATCATGTGAAAATAAAGCTATCACTAATAAAGTAGAAAATGAGCGCGCTTACATTATTGATTGTATATGTTTTCAAAAGACAAATGCTTTACGTCAATCTTCTTCCACTGAAAGTCTTATAAGGGCCTCTTCTGAATATAGCGAATGTTTGTATCAGTCGGTCCTGAGATTGGCTGATGAATATTTTGCCGCCACGCCTAATTTAATCTCTGAATTCAAGGATGATTTTAAAGGGACAGCTCCTATCTTTGGTAAAATGGTAGGAAATATTATTTTGTATGAACCGATATGCCAACCCCTGGATTGCGGCGGCATTAACCATGCCGACGCAGCCCAGGCAAATGTTTTTTACTACCGCCATCTTATTAATTTAATGACGGCAGGGTTGGCAGAAAAAAATAAGAGTAGAAAAGATTAATTTTTAATCTTTTTTATTGCGTGGAAAGATGCCATCTAAACCGCTCGACATTCTATTGGTAAGGCCAGGATAGGTTTCTTTTCTTGTTTTTCCAGTGCTTGGATTTATTTTGTTTAAATAATTTTCAACAATTTGTCTGGCCGTTTTTTCATCATTATAAATAATTGCCTTATTAAATTCCTCGTCGCGCAACAGGGTAGGCGAGATATAAAACATCTGTCCTAATGGCCTTGTTGCTCATTACTTAACGGCCTGGCTTTAGCAAGATTTTCTATTCGCTTTGTTGCAATCTTCATTTGAGGATCATCAAGGGCTAGTTTTATGGCTTGTTCGTGTGTAGGAGCGGCTAATGAATCGCGGTTGTCTCTTACATAATCCACTGAATCAACTCCGCGTTTTCCATAAGCTTGAGCTCTTGCCTTTGCTTCACTAGCACTATAGCCAGCGTTTAACGCTTGTTGTTCAATGGTAGAAGGATTGCGATGAGGTTGTCCCCAATCAACGCCCATTCCTTCAGAGGGGCCACTAGAGGGTCCTCCTGGATGGTGGATACGGTAATCTTCCGGCCCAGCACCAGAATTTTCATATTTACGAATTTCTCTTAGTAAGGCTTTCTGAGAATCAGGGATATTCATACTATTTAGAGTAGTTTCAAATTCCATATCATTTTTTCTTATTTCTTCAGAAGTTTTGGCGCGTACACCAGGATAAGGCTTATCCGATCTAGGAAGCCATTTTCCTTGCTGTGGCTGCGAAGGGACTTCTTCTTCCTTTTGCGGCCCCGGCACTTCCGCATTCTCAAAACCTTCTTTAAATTCCGGCTGTGGGATTGATTCTGGGGCCGGCTCCTCCGCCTTGCCAAACAGCGAAAACGCTTGCGGCTTGGCCCGCTGATAGCCGTTTAGGAAGAACGGATCTAAATTCTTTAAAACGGTTTGATGCTCGTTCATATAATCTTGGTAGGATTGATTCGCCTCGAATGGCTGTGGTTTATGAGGCCTATAGCTTGGAAAATTCTCGTTCAAGGTTTGATGCGCAAAATCCTTTTGCATTTGATGCCAGGCGCGGGCGATATCGCCGCTGGTGGTGGCGTCTTCCGCCTTTGGATATTCCGGCAACTCCTCCATCCCCGGCGAAATGCCGATATTCCAGTTTTTAAACCAGGGATCTTGCTTTGGTGTGGGCGGCGTCATGCCTTGCGGCGTGGGCAAGCCGAACATGCCGCTTAAACCCACCACCAAATTGGTAAGCGAATCTTTGCGCAAAGATTCGCGCGCCAGGCGCTGTTCTTCGGTTTCCACAAAACTTGTTCCGCCAAAAATCGGATCAAACGGCCCGCGCGGGGGCCTTCCAGCGCCAAATCCCATCATACAGCTCCATCAATAAGGGTTTAAAAAAACCCGCCACCAATAGGAGCGGGTTTAAGAGAAGGCACCGGGATCAATCCCAGTGTTCGTGTTTTGTACCATAAACTTTAGCGGGAATCAATTATACGAAGGTATATTAAGAATGCGCCGCCCGTTTCAACCGGTCATTAATCGCAATTCCCAAGTCTTCGTTAGGAATCGGCATTACCGCAATTCTCGATAAATTCATCTGATCCAATTCATGCAAATGTGCGAATAAATTGGCGGCGGCCTCAATCAAATTTCCGCTTTCGCTTAAATTTTTGACCGCTTTAAAACCGGATGGAATATTTTTACCGAACGCCAAAAGCCCTTCATTATTTTTTGGCTGGTCAATTGTTAAGCGCAACGGGGTTTTCGGCG